>JAJYVD010000001.1:0-97088 GCA_021792185.1 Nitrospirota bacterium
ACAAAATGGGGACTAAAACAATATTTGAAAATGGATCGGCTTGAGGAGGAGGTCAAAAAGATCGCGGCTTAAGGTAGACTGGATTCAGGTCATCTGATGAAAGTGCGAAATATTCTTGACACTATCGTATTGTCCTTAAACTCCCATGTGCCTTGCTCGCTTCCCCATGTATAGCTTCTGTCCGCATTGAGTTTCAGCCACGGCAAAGTCCTGCATGAGCGGCCGGTATAATGGCCTCCATAGATTGACTGGCATGCCCACACGCCTGCGAGCGAATCGGCAGTTTGTGCCTCTGTCGCCCACGTCGGCAAAGGCATGAGCATATAAATAAGCGCGATGCTTATTATAAATGCGGTCAGACTTTTTAAGAATAATCGTTTCATTACAAATGAAAGGTTATGCCGCTACCAAATCTAATTTTTCTTTTGTAATATTAGGTAACCTTACAGGCGCAAAAAAACTTTTAGGATATAAATAATCCTCGCCGGATTCGTCTATAACTCTTATCTGATGATGCTTTTCGGCTGCTCTGTCAGTCAATACCTCATATAGCTTTCTTGGTTCCAGCGACGATTCATAGCCACGGTTATTTACACAAATCATAAAATGTTTTTTCATGGTTACTCCTTATAAATGTTTTTTGATTTTTATTTCTTTTTTCCCGATGCCGTGTCCCTCGTACCAATGCACTTCAGCCGCAAGAACAGCGCCGTCTTCCAGTTCTACATTACAAATGCCTTTCAATTTTCTCCAGTTTGCTTTTCCGTATATCTTGTTTAATCTATTCAAATTTTTTATTCCATGCCCTGTTGCAATAGTTTCAATTTCCCGTATTGCCCCTTTTATCTTAAAATACATGATTTAATTTTAGCATTTTCTATTATTTTTCTGTCATATCGAATAAGCTCAGCCGCGGCTCCGCGGTGCGTAGCGACTTGTTAGGAGGGCAAGCCCTTAACTTGGGCACTGGCATTCCTAAATCCTCTCGCTGTCACTTGATCAGTAAAGATGGATATTCGTACGAATTCGCAATCCTCAACAGTGCAGTTCTTTAAGACCACGATACCCGTCATAGATACATTCTCCGGCAATGCAACGATATCGCCACAATCATTGAAGTTAGCGCTAACTGCGCCACTACCGCCAATTATAACAAGGGTAACAATACGCCATCCCCATTCCCCCGCAGAAAGCCCGGTCTCAAAGACCGAAACCGATTCCCAGAATGATTTGTTCTTCATGCCTTGACCGCCTGACATTCTCTTTTAAGTTTCTTCAAGATTATGGTGAATTATATGGAATAATAACATTGTAGTCAAGCAAGATGGCTGGCAAGCGAAGCTATAAACTCCTTGGAATTTCGCCATTTTAAATGCATAGAATTATGTTAAAATGTTACTTCCAAAACATGAAAGTTACGGATAAAGACATATCATTCATGAAAAGGGCATTGTCTCTTGCCGCGAAGGGCAGGGGGACTACCAGCCCCAATCCTATGGTCGGCGCTCTTGTTGTCAAAAACGGCAAAATCATCTCTGAAGACTATCATAAAAAGGCCGGAGAGCCGCATGCGGAAGCCCTCGCGATATTAAGCGCCGCAGAAAGGGCAAAAGACGCAACTCTTTATGTAACCCTCGAACCCTGCTGCCATAAGGACAAGAGAACGCCGCCTTGCACGAACGCTATTATTAACTCAGGAATAAAAAAAGTCTTTATAGCAATGAAAGACCCTAATCCAAAGGTCTCAGGGAAGGGTGTCGAGGAATTGAAAAAGCACGGCATCGAGGTTATTTTCGGCATTCTTGAAGATAGCGCAAAGAGACTTAATGAGGTGTATATAAAGTACATTACAAAAAGAACGCCGTTTGTGATTTTAAAGACAGCCATGACCCTCGACGGTAAGATCGCCACTCCCGAAGGACAATCGAAATGGATAACCGGAGAAGCCGCTCGGAAAATAGTACACCAAATGCGAAGCAGCGTAGATGCGGTTCTTACTGCTGTAGGCACTGTTAAGGCCGATAACCCTGAGCTTACAGCGAGGATAAAAGGCGGCAGAAATCCGAAGAGGATAGTTATAGACCCTAATCTTGAGACGCCGTTGGACTTTAAAATATTTGATCTGCCTCCTGAGACAATCGTTGTAACAAAAAAAGGTCAAGGGTCAAGAGACAAGGCGCGGGAACTAATAGGCAAGGGTGTAAAGATAATTGAATACGAGGGAGAAAGGGTCGATCTGAAATGGCTCATGAAAAAGCTCGGAGAGATGGAAATAACATCGGTAATGATAGAGGGCGGTTCGTCCCTCAACGCGTATGCGCTTCAGGACGGCATAGTGGATAAAGCTGTTTTCTTTATCGCTCCGAAGATCATCGGAGGCAAGGATTCAATTCCAGCCGTCGGAGGAAAGACCTTCAGGAAACTTGAAGAAGCCGTGATGATAAAAGACATGAAGGTTAAAAGAGTAGGGCAGGACTTGATGATAGAAGGCTATATCGAATAATTAATCTCTATACTGCTCCCTGATATACAAAAACATATCCAAGTTCGCAAAAAAGATATCTATAAGCTTCGGCTCGAAATGCCTGCCCTTTTGTTCTTTGAAGAGTTCCAGAATCTTATCGGTATCCCATGCCTTTTTATAGCACCTGTCGCTGCCGAGGGCGTCGAACACATCGGCCAATGCCGATATCCTGCCGTAGATGTGAATATCTTCGCCTGACTTGCCTTTCGGATAACCTGTCCCGTCCCATTTTTCGTGGTGCTCGCCCGCTATGATGGCGGCTGTACTTAGTGTTTTCCTTTTTGATACTGCCAGCATGTCACAGCCGATCTGAGCGTGCGTCTTCATAATGTCGAATTCCTCCGGCGTCAGTTTGCCGGGCTTGTTTAAAATAGCGTCCGGAATGGCGATTTTGCCAATATCGTGCATGGGCGACGCCTGCTTTATCCGTTCGGCTTCTTCCATGTCCAGCCCGTACTCCAGAGCCAGAATTATCGAATATTCCGCAACCCTCTTGACGTGGTTGCTCGTTTCCTTTGATCTGAATTCGCATGCCGTGCCGAGCGTGAAGATAATCTCTTTTTGAGT
Organism: Nitrospirota bacterium; assembly: GCA_021792185.1. Taxonomy (GTDB): domain Bacteria; phylum Nitrospirota; class Thermodesulfovibrionia; order Thermodesulfovibrionales; family Dissulfurispiraceae; genus GWB2-47-37. The sequence goes on from JAJYVD010000001.1 coordinate 3,092, forward strand.
ATCTTCGATTTCCTTATAAAGGCCGGTTACCTCGAGCGTTTGCGCGGCGTATCCCCCCACGAGCATAAGTTTTTCGAGATCGTTTTCTTTGAATTTCTGAATATGTGATTTTTTATTGATGCACTGTATCGCGCCGAGGACGTCATTCTGAATTGTCTTTACAGGGATCGATATTATGCTTTTAGTCGAATAGCCGGTTTCTTTATCGACGTCCGGATTGAACCTGCTGTCATTATAGGGGTCGTTGCAAATTACAGGAGTATTGTTTGTAACGGCATATCCGGCAAAGCCGGATTGCAGCGGCATTCTTACGGAACTCAGGCCGTGCGCTACCTTTGTCCATAATTCCTTCCTTTCTCTGTCTGCAAGCCAGAGCGTGCACCGGTCTGCGTTCAATATATCCCTCGCAAGGTCGGCTAAGAGAAGCAGCAGCCTGTCGATATTGGTTTCATTGGCAATTTTGGTTGCGGATTTAAATATTGTCTCCAATACATTGTGAGTATCGAAGCTCTCCAATAATTTCCCTGCAATGGAGATGGTTATGAAAAGGAGCATGAGGTCGTTTTCGTTGAAATCAGCGCCGTCTTTTTTGTTCAGTGCCTCAAAGGCGCCGATTGTCTCGTTATCGCTGTTTTTGATCGGTATGGCGATGATGTTTCTTGTCGAGTAGCCTGTCCGGGCATCGACATCTTTTAGGAACCTTTCATCGGAATAGGCATTGTTCGAGATAACAGGCGTGTCGTTAGTTATGCCGTAACCTACAATGCCCGACGATAACGGGATCCGTATTTCTTCCACGCTGTCCGCGATTTTGGTGAAGATTTCGTTCTTGTCGGTATCAACGAGCCAGAACGAACACCTGTCGGCATTGACGATATCCCTGCCCATGCCTGTGAGCAGATACATGATTTTCTCACGGTTTGTCTCGGATGCGATTTTTGACGAGTAATCGAGTATTACCCTGAGTATCCTGTTTGCATCGGGCTGAGTGAGATTGAAATTTTCGCTCATCGAAAACTTAACCCCTCGGTTTTGCCGGTATCTCGAGAACCCTTAAGTCGAGAAATCTCTTTGAAGCCGCGGATCTTATCACAAGCACCGAATCCGCTCCCCGTGCCGTGCCTGCTACCGCAATAACCTCTTCTCCTTCCGGGATAAGACCGGCATCGGCGGCCATCATTACAATTTCGCAGCATACCTTCGGCCCCTCTCCGAATCTCCTCAGCGACTGTGCCACTACGAGCGTAGGATAAAGTCCGCTGAATTTCGAAGCAAATGCGGTTTCTACATTGTGCGTGATCATAGTGCCAGTATATACGGCAGCGCCGTAAGATTCGATCTTCTTTCTCGTTTCAACGGTCATCTCATGGGTGTTGGCGGCCTTGAACCCTGCGGAATGTGTAATGACTACCACATTTATTCCCAAACCCTTTAGCGCCTCGGAAAATAAAAGTCCGGTGTCTCCCTCGGTAGATGCGATTACGAGGTGTTTGTAGTTCCTTTCCTTAAGCATATCTTTTACTACCTGAAGACACGCTCCTGTATTTTCCCTGCCGGGTTTTTCAAAATAAACGACCCTTTTTTCCATGGAATGAACCTCCCCCCTGATGAAAGGTTATGAATAATCTGATTATAATAGAATCGGGGCAGGATTACAAATGATTAATTATCTTTATATACATATCCCTTTTTGCATTAAGAAATGCGTCTACTGCGATTTCTATTCAATCCCGCTTAAACCTCGGATTGCGGAGGATTACACTGACGCCCTCTGTAATGAAATAAAACTCCGAACTCTTAGCTCCACGAAGTGGCCATTGGCCGAACTCCGAACCGTTTACATCGGCGGAGGAACTCCGACCATACTTAATGAAAAAGATATTTCAAAAATTTTGGACACGGTAAGAAATCAATATTCGGTCAGACCGGAGGCGGAGATAACAATCGAGGCTAACCCGGAGACTATTACATTGGAAAAGGCAGAGGCATTATTGAAAGCGGGCATAAACAGGATAAGCATAGGCGTGCAGTCTTTCATTGACAGGGAGCTTTCAATACTCGGCAGAAGCCATAATGCTGATGATGCGGTTAAGGCGGTTAAAGACACTCGTGATGCCGGATTCAAAAATATTTCCATCGATTTGATATATGGAATCCCCTCTTTCAAATTTCAAATTTCAGATTTCAAATCACAGATTCGGAACTGGGAATATTCACTGCAAAAGACCCTTGAGTTAAACCCCGAACATTTATCCGCCTACGAGCTTACGCCGGAGAAGAACACGCCTCTGTATGAGGATATAAAGAGCGGTAGGTTGATTATGCCGGATGAAGACGTCATTGCGGAGATGTATTACAGCGCTATAGATACCTTGACCCGGGACGGCTATAATCACTATGAAATATCGAATTTCGCAAAACCGGAATATGAGTGTGTCCACAATCTCAACTATTGGAATAGGGGAGAATATCTCGGCATAGGGTCGGGGGCTCATTCATTTTTTAATGATAAAAGATCGTGCAATATAAAGGATGTGTCGCGATACGTGGAAATCGCTAATAAAGGCGAAATACCGCTAACAGAGGAAACCGGAATAACCGGAGATGAAGCGCTGAAAGAAACGATATTCCTCGGTCTGAGAAAGACCGACGGTATAGACATAAGTATGTTGCCGTATGGAAAGAGACCGGCGATAAAAAAGGCCGCGGATGAGCTTGCATCCCACGGCCTCGTGGAATTGGACAATAATATCTTTAGGCTCACACGAAAGGGACTTCTCCTCAGCAACGAGGTTATCGTGAAGGTATTGTTATATATTGAGGAGAGCCGCCTCTCATGATACGCAAAAGGATATCCTGATTCTTCTCTATCTTGGAGACAACATCATTATACTCCTGCACGCTGCCTGTAGTTTTTTTATTCGCCTCCATGATTATATCGCCCTTCATGAGGACTCCGAGGGCCGGACTGCTTTCCTCTATATTGCTGACAACAACGCCTTTAATCTTTTTTGTTATGCCCAGTTGCTTGAGTATCTCATCCGTTAAATCCTGAATGGATACGCCCTTTAATGAATTTATGAATTCAGCGCTCGATACGATTTGCGGCTCTATCGGCAATTCTCCTGTAGTGACTTTTGCGGTCAACTGGTTGCCGTTCCGTATGATCTTTATCTCCACTATTTTGCCCGGCTTTGTAGCAGCGACCATGTTCTTGAACAGGAAGGGATTATCCACTTTTTTGCCGTCGTATTCTATTATCACGTCGCCGCTCTTGAGTCCGCCCTTTTCAGCAGGCCCTCCTTCCACAACATCCACAAGCAGGACGCCCTTGTCGTCTTTCAGTTTGAACTGCTTTGCAAGTTCTGCGGTGAGCGGCTGTATCTGCACGCCGAGCCAGCCCCTTACGACCTTGCCTTGATTAATGATGCTGTCCATAACGTTTTTCACCATATTCGACGGTATGGCAAAACCGATGCCCTGATAACCGCCTGTTACGCTGAATATTGCGGTGTTTATGCCGATAAGTTCGCCGTTGACGTTTACGAGCGCCCCGCCCGAATTGCCCGGATTTATTGCCGCGTCGGTCTGGATGAAGTCTTCATAGTCGGTAATCCCGATGCCGGACCTTCCGAGGGCGCTGACGATTCCCATTGTGATTGTCTGGCTCAAACCGTAAGGATTGCCTATCGCCAGCACTACCGCACCTACTTTTAACTTGTCGGACTCTCCCCACCGGATTGTCGGTAAATTCGTTTCATTTATCTTGATGATGGCAATATCCGTTCTGGAATCCATCCCTACAGGTCTTCCCTTATATTCCCTGCCGTCGGCTAATTTCACGAGAATGTCTTCGGCGCCCTCTATCACATGATTGTTTGTGAGTATATAACCGTCTGCCGTCGCGATCACGCCAGAGCCTAAATTTGTAACCTTCCTTTTTTGCGGTCCTGGATCTCCGAAAAAGCGTTTGAAGAGCGGATCGTCGAAGAAGGGATGGCGCTGCGTCTTTACCGTCCGCGATGTGGATATATTTACAACAGCCGGTTTTACCCGTTCCGCGACTTTTGCCATTGCATCGCCGAATTTGGTGAGTATTTCCGCGGCGTCGTTGTCAGAAGCGGCCGGGGCCTGCACCGGCAATAAAATCAAACTGCAAACAATAAGCAGTATCAATTTTTTTACAGCCCCATTACTCCGGCTTTCCATCATTCCAACGATTTCTTTAAGTGTAATGTTCATGTAGATTGTCCTCCATCTAAATTTTCATGGGCTTTATCTCAAATTTTATAACTCTTTTAGTGTCTTTAGCAACTCTATACCGCTCATCCATCCTGTACCCCATTACCCATGCAATATCATTGCCGGATATAAGCAGCGGTATCGCGTCCCTTTCATCCCTCGGTACTTTCTCGTCCACGAAATAGTCCTGAAGTTTTTTCCTCTTGCCGAATCCGGCAGGATAAAAGAAATCTCCATCGGACCTCCCCCTTATTGTCAGCGGGAGACTCACTTTATCGGCGTCTATAAGGGCATTATTTTTGCCGTCTCCGCGGTCTTTCGATTCACCGATATCAATAACTGCGGAACGGACTACCATGAAAGATTCTTTCAATACCAGTTCTCCCGGAACCTCTACGGTATATGCGCTGAGCCTTACAGGTTGTTCGGATGTGATAATGAGAGTGGAGTATCCTTTTATGACCCTTATGCCCTTCGGGAGATAAATCCTGTCGCCGGAATCGCCGGATTTTATAAGGTGGAGTATGTCTTCGATATGAACGAATCCTATGGCTCTCAGGCCTTTTGTCTCATCTATGGCGCGCCGCAAGACACGCCGCAGCAAAACCGTATCCATTACCTCCAGCGGGCCTGAAAAAAGCTCGATGGCGCTGTCGGTTTTTCTGCTTATCAATTTCATAAGGGTCTTTGTTACGAGCAGATCGAAATACCTTTCCTCGTCCCTGAATATATCTGATGTCCTTAAAATGGTATTTATGAAGTCTTTATTGATGCCTTTGATGCCGGGGATGACGGTATGCCGTATCCTGTTTCGCAGGTATTCATGTTTGAGATTGGAGGAATCTACGATAAAGCCTATGCCCTCATTGCCGAGAAATTTTTCTATCTCAACCCTTTCGGTTTCAAGGAGCGGTCTTATAATGCATAATTGTTTGCCGCCGATCACTCTAACCGGAGGGATTCCTGACAGACCCGACGGCCCGGCGCCCCTTAAAAGCCTCATAATGACGGTCTCCGCCTGATCATCGGCATTATGGCCGAGAGCTATTTTATTCGCCCCTTTTTCTGCGGCTATTCCGCAGAGAGCGTCGTAACGCAGTTCCCGCGCTGCCTCCTGTTTGCTTAATCCCTTTTCTTTGGCGTAGGCTTTTACGTCTATATGCCCCGTGATAAATTGAATGTTCATGGAGTTGCATATGTCCGCGCAGAATTCTATTTCATCCTGCGTTTCATGCGGCCTGAGGCCGTGATCGATATAGGCGGCGGACAAATCTATACCGGGTTCATTCAGCCTATGCAGAATTGTGAGCAGGCATACGGAATCCGGCCCGCCGGAAAGCCCTAAGAGGACATGGTCTCCGGCAGACAGCATGGAATATTTGCGGATGGTTTTTTTGACCCTTTCGATGATATCCATTATTTATTATACATTGTTTTTGTGTTAACCCGAAAAATGTAATTAAACCTTGAAGATATGGAGGCATGGGCAGATAAAAGGCTTTACCTCGCCACCTTATTGAGGACGACTGTTACAACTTATCCAATAAAAAAATCCACAATAGACATACTGGATTGTTTCAAAAAATTGCGAATTGTAAAGACTTTTAGCTGTTCATGCCTCCATACTAAATGCATTATTTGGATTGAAAAAGAATTGCGCTATGTGCAATGAAATTATGTTGGAAGACAAAGCATTTCCGCTTCATTCTCGAAAGGCATCCAGCCTTTCTCCGAAGCTGCGACAGCCTGCTTAAACATCCATGTTACGCTCAGTCTGTCGAAGTCGCTCCAATACTTTGTCTTCCAACACACTTGCTTTGCTTTACAATTTCACATCCGAGTTGATAATATAAAAATCGTTTTGGAGAGGTGGCCGAGTCGGTCGAAGGCAGCCGCCTGCTAAGCGGTTGTGGGGGTAACACCTCACCCAGGGTTCGAATCCCTGCCTCTCCGCCATTAAAGACCATAAATAGTGAATAGAAAAAAAATCAGAGGAGGAGTAAATGAAGTCAACCGTAAAAATTATCGCCGCAGCCCTCGTTTTGTCAATGATTATTATCGGATGCAAGAAGAAGGAAGAACAGCCTGTTCCCAAAACACCAATGCAGGCTCCTATGTCTACACCAATGCAGACGCCCATGCCTCCCCACGGAAATACGGGGCCTAAGGTAGAGAAGAAGATCGTGGTGCCGGAAGGCGTTAAGGCAAAATGGAACAAGGTAAAATTCATCATCGAAGACAAGGCTTCGAAAAAGAGCAGCGAGTTTACGGTCAATACAGGCTCCGAACTCAATATCCCGAATACAAATCTGAAAATAGCAGTCGGAGAATTTCTTCCGGACTTCAGGATGGACGAATCCGTCATTACATCGGCAAGCGACGCTCCTAACAATCCCGCGGTAAGGGTCGAGGTGTTTGAAAACGGCAAGAGCATATTCAAGGGATGGCTTTACTCTAAATTTCCGGCAATACATCCCTTTGAGCATGAGAAATACGGACTTGTCCTGAAAGAAGGGATCAAGGGCTAATGTCCACATATATCTCTCTGGGCAAGATACCTTCAAGCCCGAAGGAGAAAAAAGAGTTGCTGGCCGAAAAGGTGAGGATGGAGGAGCATCTTTCCGGTATTGAGCTTGCCCAGATCCAGAAACGGATTGTTGAATTCCTTATTTCGGCAAAAGGCTATACAAGCGATGACATCGAGACCAGCAAAGACTTCAGGGTCGATCTGCCGGACGCGTCTTTCAATGCGCGTGCCGATATCGCAATCGATATCGAAGGTAAAATATTATGCGTCATAAAATGCGTGATGAGTTCCATCGAATCATGGGAAAGATATTCTATAGCATTCTGCCGGGTAGTTGAATCGTATCAGATACCTTACGCAATAGTGACCGACGGCGAACATGCCATGATACTCGACGTAATAAACGGCAAGCCCATAGCTGAAGGGCTCGACTCGATACCGTCGCAGGCAGAAGTTCAGCGTATGGCGAAAGAGATTGTTTTTATCCCTTATTCTCAGGATAAGACCGAGAAGGCAAAGAGGATTCTTCATGCCTTCGATGCTATAACCTGTCCGACAAGCAATATCGTGGCGGAATAATTTTGACAAACCCATATCACATGGTTTAATATATTCTGCCTTTAATGATAGCCCCGTGAGGCTAAAAAGGAGCGAGCGTGAAACAGACATGCAATAAAAGCGGCCTTCCTCTGAAGACAGGGGAGGGCTTTTTTGTGCCTTAAACTATGACAAAAGAACTGCTCAATAAAAAAGACATAGACAGGGTCCTTTCAAGGATAGCGCATGAGATCATAGAAAAGAACAAGGGCACGGAAAACATCTGTCTCGTGGGAATCCAGCGCGGGGGTGTCCATCTTGCAAAGAGGCTTTCCGCAAAAATAGGAGCCATAGAACAGGTGGAGATGCCGGTAGGCTCCCTCGACATATCGCTCTACAGGGATGATATAGGCATGAGAAAGGAACAGCCCGTTGTAAGAAGGACGGACATACCCTGCGATATAGCCGATAAAAAGATAATCCTTGTAGACGACGTTCTGTTCACGGGCCGTTCGATAAGGGCCGCGATGGATGCGCTGATGGATTTCGGAAGGCCTGCGGAGATACAACTTGCCGTCCTCATCGACAGAGGTCATAGGGAACTGCCGATAAGGGCGGATTACGTCGGTAAAAACATACCCACCTCCATGTCCGAGAGTATAGAGGCGCAGCTCGAAGAAGATGGGCTTGAGGACAGAATTATTTTGCAGGCTAAAGAATGAAGGATTTAGTAGGGATAAAGGAACTCGATAGAGACGATATTGAACGTATTCTCGATACGGCCGCTTCGTTTAAGGACGTTTTAAAGAGGGATATCAAAAAAGTGCCTGCCCTTAGAGGCAAGACCGTCGTGAATCTCTTTTTCGAGCCTTCTACCCGGACTAAGACCTCCTTTGAACTTGCCGAGAAAAGGCTCAGCACCGATGTGCTGAATTTTTCCGTTCCAACAAGCAGCGTTGTTAAGGGAGAGAGCCTGCTGGATACGGTCAGGACCATAGAGGCCTACGGGGTGGATTTTATAGTAATACGCCATTCCTCAAGCGGTGTGCCGCATTTCATTGCGAGGAATGTAAAGGCATCGGTCATCAATGCAGGAGACGGCATAAACGAGCATCCCACACAGGCGCTTTTAGATGCCTTCAGCATTGTCGAAAAGAAAGGCGGCCTCAACGGCTTGAAGGTGGCAATAGTAGGAGATATCACACACAGCAGGGTGGCGAAATCGAACATCTATCTTCTTTCGAAATTTGGCGCTCATATAAGGCTCGTAGGCCCTCCGACCCTTATACCGGACATGGCCGATCACGGCGTTGAAGTGTTTTACAGCATGGAAGACGGTTTGAAGAACGTGGATGTGATCATGATGCTAAGGATACAGATGGAAAGGCAGGGAAAAGGATTTTTCCCATCGACTCTCGAGTATTTCAGGAACTGGGGGCTGGACACGCAGCGCCTCAAGCTTGCCGATAAAGACGCCATAGTGATGCATCCGGGACCTATGAACAGGGGCATAGAGATAAGCTCGGATGTTGCCGATTCAGGCCAATCGATAATACTCGACCAGGTGACAAACGGCATTGCCGTGAGAATGGCTGTGATGTATCTTCTGGGTGGAGCAAAGAAAGATGCCTGACACGATAGTTATCAAAAACGGACATATTATAGACCCGTCGCAGTGCATAGACGGGATAGGGGATATTTTTATCGAGGATGGGAAGATAGTCAGAATAGAGCAGAAGAGCGGAAGCCCGGAAGCTAAAAAGAAAAAAAATAATGACTTTCGATCTTCCGAACTTCCAAACTTCCAAATTATTGACGCTTCGGGCTTATACGTGATCCCCGGCCTTGTGGATATGCATGTCCATCTCAGGGAGCCGGGATTCGAGCATAAAGAGACCATAAAGACCGGCACTCTTGCCGCTGTAAAAGGCGGAATCACGTCTGTCTGCTGCATGCCGAATACGAATCCGGTAAACGACAACAGAACCGTTACCGAATTTATTTTAAGGAAGGCATACGACGAAGGTTCATGCAATGTATATCCCATTGGAGCGATTACGAAAGGGCAGAAGGGTGAGGAACTGGCTGAGATGGGCATGATGCGCGAGGAGGGATGCGTCGCGTTTTCCGATGACGGAGTGCCTGTAGCGAACGGCATTTTAATGAGGAGGGCGCTTGAATATTCAAAAACATTCAATGTGCCGATAATCTCCCATTGCGAAGATGTAAGCCTCTCGGAAGGCGGCTCTATGAATGAAGGCGCCCTTTCAACACAGCTTGGCCTTAGGGGCATTCCATCCGCTTCCGAAGACGTAATGGTAGCGCGGGATATTATCCTCGCGGAGCTTACAGGCGGCAGGCTTCATATTGCCCATGTGTCCACGGAAGGCTCCGTAAGGCTTATAAGGCAGGCAAAGGAAAGGGGAGTAAACATTACGGCAGAAACCTGCCCTCATTACTTCACCATCACAGAGGACGCGGTTAAAGGTTATAACACCAATGCTAAGGTAAACCCGCCTTTGAGAAGGCAAAAAGATGTGGAAGCAGTAACGGAAGGGCTGAAAGACGGGACTATAGATGTCATAGCCACGGATCACGCGCCTCACCATAGGGACGAGAAGCTTCTTGAATTCGATAATGCCCCGTCAGGCATATCCGGATTTGAAACCGCACTGAGCCTCGGAATAGGGTTGGTAAATGCCGGAGTTCTTACGATGTCCAAGCTTATCGAGAAGACGACATTGCATCCCGCAAAAATTTTAGGTATAGACAAAGGGACATTGAAAACAGGTTCCGATGCGGAAATTGCGATAGTGGATATGAATAAAGAGTTTCATGTGAGATCGGAAAAATTCGTCTCAAAGGGCAGGAATACTCCTTTTGAGGGATGGAAACTGAAAGGTATGCCTGTGATAACAATATGCAAAGGAAAGGTTTACGATTGGAGGATAGATGGGTAAGGCATTGCTTGTTTTATCGGACGGCACTGTTTTTGAAGGCCGGAGTTTCGGAGCCGAAGGCGAAACAACAGGGGAAGTCGTTTTCAATACGTCAATGACAGGGTATCAGGAGATACTGACCGATTCTTCTTATAAAGGCCAGATAATTACAATGACGTATACACAAATGGGAAATTATGGGGTCAATGCCGAGGACATCGAATCATCAGGAGGGCCGAAGGTTGAGGGCTTTGTTGTAAAGGAGTACCTCGACTTCCCGAGCAACTGGCGGTCAAACATGCCGCTCGGTCAATATCTGAAGGATAATAAGATAACGGGATTAGAAGGCATTGATACGAGGGCGCTGACAAGGCACTTGAGAAATAGCGGCGCGCAAATGGGAATCATCTCAACAGTGGATTTGAATCCCGAAAGCCTTTTGGAGAAGGTCAGAAAGCATCCCGGAATATCGGCATTCGATCTCGTAAAGGATGTGACGACAAAAGAGAAATATTCATGGAATGAAGGATGCTGGAAAATTAGAGCGGAAGAGCAGAAGAGCAGAAGAGCAGAAGAAAAAACTTCCGAACTTCCGAACTTCCGAACTTCCGAGCTGAAACGGGTTGTGGTTTATGATTTCGGAGTAAAGTTCAATATCCTGAGAAACCTTGCGGATGCAGGATTTAATATAACGGTCGTTCCTGCTCAAACCCCCGCTGAAACGGTGCTTGAAATGAATCCGGACGGCATACTTTTGAGCAACGGGCCGGGCGATCCCGAGACCGTGACATACGGCATCGAGAATACGAAAAAAATTGTCGGCAAGAAGCCTATCTTCGGTATCTGCCTCGGACACCAGATACTCGGACTGGCGATGGGCGGAAAGACATACAAGTTGAAATTCGGCCATCACGGAGGCAACCATCCCGTGAAAGATTTGAAGACAGGAAAAGTGGAGATAACATCGCAGAATCATAATTATTGCGTGGACATAAACAGTCTCAAAGGCAAGGTGAAGCTCACTCATAGAAATTTGTTCGACGGCTCTGAGGAGGGAATGGAGCATGTCGAACTGCCGGTATTCTCGGTGCAGCACCATCCCGAGGCAGGGCCGGGTCCGAATGATTCGACCCATCTCTTTACAAGATTCAGAAAGATGATGGAGGCCGGGAAGTGCTGAAGGGCTCATGGACAAAAACGGCGGAGATACCGTTTCACCTCAGCGGCGCGAAAATGGTGTATCTCAAAGGATAGGGTTTGGATAGAACAATGATGCAGGGATTTTTATCTAAAGATGACATGATAGAAGGGAAATTGCTGAATGCCCTCGTGTCTTATTTTACGCATGAAAATGACAAATTAGGACTCGACATATCTGACATTCATATAGAGACAACATGTAAAATTTTGTTGTATGGAAATGAAGTCATTGATTCTTCCTTATGGCAAATATCCGAAAAGACAATGCTGGATGAATACGTCAAAGAAGATGTCGGAATAATTGATTATCTCCATCTCATTTCTACAGAACTGAGGAAGCAGCTTGGACAATACTCTACACCCGCAAACATAGTAAGGTATATTCTCAAATCCATTAAATATAACCTTTCAGGCGATATTTTATACAAGAAGCTTATTGATCCTGCGTGTGGTTCTGGCGCTTTTTTGGCAGAGGCGGTTCGTATGTATCTGCATTCTCTGAAAAAGACCGGCATACCTATTTATAAATGGTATCCTATGGTTATTTCGGCGGTTAGCGGCATAGATATTGATCTCAAGTCATGTTTTTTTGCCAGATTGAATCTCGCGATGCTGCTTGCCCCCGCCGTTCTCGAATATGTTGAAAGGCATGGGATTGAAACGCTCAGTCCGCTGCCTATTTATTGTGCCGACACGCTGCAATTGGTCGCATCAGAGGTGAAAGGCAGAGGTCTTTTTTATAGTCAACAGAACTTAACGCTAAAAGAACAATTCGATTTTATTGTCGGGAATCCCCCTTATTTTAAGATGAAGGATTTGAGTGATGAGTTAAAAAATGCCTTTTCGGATTCTATTTATGGACATCCAAATGCCTACGGTCTGTTCATTCATGCAGGCATTGGAATGTTAAAAGAGAAAGGCAGATTGGGTTTTATAGTGCCGAGGTCTATGCTTTCAGGTCTTTATTTTAAAAACCTGAGAAGTTTAATAGAAAACAGGTCGACAGTAAGGGAGATCGTGTATCTTTCAGAGCGAAAGGATGTTTTCGATAATGTTCTGCAGGGCACAATGATCTTAGCAATCGAGAGGAACAAGCACAGAAAGAAAACGGTTGATGTCTCCTTCGCTCAATCGTTGAGGGACAAAGCCATTCCGGATTCAACCGTCAATATCGAGAGCAATAAGCTGATCCAGCGGCTTAACGGCACAACGGTATGGTTTGTCGCCGACTCTCAGGAGATATATGACATTATTGACCGCATAATCAGAAAACATCCTTTGCTCTCAAGCGATGAGATCAACTGCAGGGCAAAGACAGGACAGATAGTATGGAACAGGGTAAAATCTTTATTGACTACAAAGACAGAAAAAAATACATTGCCATTAGTATGGGCTACAGATATAGGTAAATTTGCCTTTTCATTTAATAAAATGGGCAGTGCGAGACCATGTTATCTGAAAGTTGATTCAAAGACAGAAAATCTCATTGTTAAAGGGTCGTGCATATTTGTCCAAAGGGTTACCGCAGACGAGCAGCCGTCGCGGATTGTAGCTTGCATAGCTGAAGAATTTCATGCGAAACAAGAAAAAGGTTATTTTGTAGAAAACCATTTGAATATTATTCAGCCTATGCATGGAAATGCTTCAGCAGACCTCTATTTTATTTTGGGCATACTTAACTCAGAGGTTGTTGAATTCTTTTTCCGTGCGATGAACGGCAATACACAGGTTTCGGCAACTGAACTGAATCTTCTGCCTATGCCCTCAGGCAGATATGAAAGCGATATATCTAAAGCTGCAAGGGCAATTCAGAAAAACTGTTCGGACAATATTAGAAGCAAATTAATATCCGGGATCAACGAATTGGTCGCGAAGGCTTACGGCTTGAACAAAAGAGAATTTGAATTTATAAACAAGTTTCTAATCGGCAGGAGAAGAAATGCCGCTTAAAGAAATCAAAGAGATACTCGGAGCTTTAAGCTTCCCTAAAAAATATATAAGCGACCAGACAGCTATCTGCATTTTAGCCTTAATGGATAAGACTGAAAGGAAAGGGCTTCTGCCGGGTCATAAGAACCTCAGCGAAGGAGCGCGGATCCATGATATTTTAAATTTTGCGAGAAATACAATAGGTAAAAAGGTTGCTGAGAATACCCGCGAGGCATATAGAAAAACATCGCTTGCGCCTCTCATGAATTATGGGGTCGTGGCCAGGCATCAGCTTAGCACCAACGACCCTAACACATACTACAGACTTCATCCTGAGCTTGGACGTTTGTTTTCAGGACGTAAAAAATCCGAACGGAAAATATTGATAGAACAACTAAGGCAGCAAATTTCAGGACACCATAAACAAAAAACAAAAAAGGCATTCAAGGGCAAAGAGATTTCAGTCAAAATTAATGAGAGAGAAACCTTTTTTCTAAGCGCAGGAGATCATAATGCGCTTGAAAAGGCCGTAGTAGAAATATTTGCCAATGCTTTCATGGATAGTCAGCAGGTAGTTTATCTTGGAGACACCGCCCCAAGAAAAGGTTATCAAAACAGGGCATTGATGCGAAAAATGAACCTTCCTATAGATACGGCTGCATCTTTGCCTGATGTTATTCTATGCTCGGAGCCTGAATCTCATCTCGTTATTGTCGAAGCGGTAACGAGCAGCGGGCCGGTGAATTCTATGCGTTTTGAACAACTGCATAAGCTTACAAAAGGTCCGAGAAAGTTAGGAATTAAAGTGAGCTATGTAACGGCATTTTATAGTCGTGCGGTATTCAGAAGATTTGTAGAAGAAATCTCATGGGGAAGCAGCGTATGGATTGAGAATGAGCCGAACAATATCGTGCATTTCGAGAGGCTGAGAGAGTTTGGTGGTGGTAATGAATAATCATCAGCTTAATATAGAAGACGATTTGCTGACTTTCAAAACAAACTCCTTCAAGGCTGAAAAGGGAAGCGTCCTTCACAGCGGCATTTATAACAGGGAGATGTCGGCAAGCCTCGCAGCAGGCGCGGTTGTAATGCTGTCAGGATTTTTTTTTGCCGCAAAATATAGGATAACCGCCGTTCATTTTATCGCCGCGCTTTTTTTATTTGTGATCCTCTTCCTTGTTTTCAGAGAGTACATATTCGGCGAGCCTTTGCTCAACATTGTGATTGACAAGGGAAAGGGGAATATCGATATCTCTCTCGACAGGATATTCGGAAAAAAGAATTTTTCTTTCCCGCTTGAAAGCCTTGAGAATATAATGCAGGAGCATAAATCGATCGCCGCTGAAAACCCTGACGGGATAAGGTTCGTTGAGAAAATCGCTTTGCAGCACGGCACGGTTATTCCGGGCTTCGGCAAGGCGGCTGAATTATATACCGTGGAGATGGAATTCGAGAACCGTCAGAGAATAATGATTTTTTCATCGGAAGACCCGTCAGCGGCCGATGACATCGCGTCAAAAATTAAAAATTTCATAGAGAGGTAAGGATGCCGAAAAGGAAAGATATTAAAAAAATACTCTTAATAGGCTCAGGGCCTATCGTAATAGGCCAGGCCTGTGAATTCGATTATTCTGGAACGCAGGCATGCAAGGCGCTGCGCGAAGAAGGCTATAAGGTAGTGCTTGTAAATTCAAACCCTGCGACCATTATGACCGACCCGGAAATCGCGGACGCTACTTACATCGAGCCTTTATCCGTGGAGATACTCGAACTTATTATTAAAAAGGAAATGCCTGATGCCATCCTTCCCACCATGGGTGGACAGACCGCCTTGAACCTTGTAGTGGAATTATCGGAAGCCGGAATCCTCGATAAACACGGAGTTGAACTTATCGGAGCCAGGCTTCCGGCCATAAAAAAGGCTGAGGACAGAGAACTTTTTAAAGAGGCGATGAGAAAGATCGGCCTTGAAGTGCCCAAGAGCGCGGCCATCACCAACATGAAGGACGGGCTTGAAATAGTAGAACATATAGGATTCCCGGCAATCCTGAGGCCGGCATTTACCCTCGGAGGAACCGGAGGGGGCATCGCGTATAACTTTGAGGAATACCGGGAACTCCTCGAAAAGGGGCTGAAGTTAAGCCCTGTCGGTCAGGTGCTGGTAGAAGAGTCAGCCCTCGGGTGGAAGGAATACGAACTCGAAGTTATGCGCGACATGAAGGATAATGTCGTAATTATATGTTCGATAGAAAATTTCGACGCGATGGGCGTCCATACGGGAGATTCAATTACCGTTGCCCCTGCCCAAACATTGACAGATAAGGAATATCAGAGAATGCGGGACGCGGCTATTGCCGTCATCAGGGAGATAGGCGTCGATACCGGAGGTTCTAACATACAGTTTGCAGTAAATCCTGAAAACGGAAAAATGGTAGTTATCGAGATGAACCCGAGGGTTTCGAGGAGTTCCGCGCTTGCCAGCAAGGCAACCGGTTTCCCGATAGCCAAGATAGCGGCCAAACTTGCCGTCGGTTATACCCTTGACGAGATAAAGAACGATATAACGAGGGAAACGCCCGCATCTTTTGAACCAACAATAGATTATGTAGTTACAAAGATCCCCAGGTTTGCCTTTGAAAAATTCCCGGAGGCCGATGCCACGCTTACGACGCAGATGAAGTCCGTGGGCGAGGTGATGTCCATAGGAAGGACTTTCAAGGAGTCCCTGCAAAAGGCGTTGAGGAGTCTTGAGATAGGCTCGGCCGGACTTGAGCCTGTCGAAGCGAATATTTACGCGATCAAGTCAAAACTAAAGACACCGAATGCCGAGAGAATATGGTATATCGCTCAGGCATTGAGGCAGGGAATGGACGTAGATGAAATATATGAAACTACATGGGTAGACCCGTGGTTTTTGAATAATATGAGACAGATTGTGGAAATGGAAGAAAGAATAAGAGCGGAAGCGCAGAAGATCGGAAGCGCGGAAGGGGAAAACTTTCTTGCTATTTTGAGAGACGCCAAGGGATACGGGTTTTCTGATAAGCGTATTGCAGAACTTACAAGCAAGACTGAGAAAGAAATTAGAGATTTGAGAAAAGAATCAGACTTGATTCCCGTATATAAACTCGTCGATACATGCGCTGCAGAGTTTGAGGCTTATACGCCTTATCTGTATTCGACGTATGAAAAGCCGTACTTCAGCCTTCAGCCTTCAGCCCTCAGCCCTAAAGCAGACTGCGAGGCAAATCCGACGGACAGAAAGAAAGTCATTATTCTCGGCTCCGGGCCTAACAGGATAGGGCAGGGCATAGAGTTCGACTACTGCTGTGTGCACGCTGTCTTTGCCTTAAAGGAATTGGGATACGAAACCATAATGATAAACTGTAATCCCGAAACCGTCAGCACCGACTATGATACGGCGGACAGGCTTTATTTCGAACCTCTGACAATAGAAGATGTCCTTGGTATAATAGAACTCGAAAAGCCGGAAGGCGTGATAGTCCAGTTCGGCGGGCAAACGCCCTTAAAATTGGCAGTGCCTCTTGAAAGGGCGGGCGTGAAGATATTGGGCACGTCTCCGGATTCGATAGACAGGGCGGAAGACAGAAAACGCTTCAAGGAACTCCTGCATAAGCTCGATCTGAAACAGCCGGAGAGCGGCACCGCGATGTCCATAGAGGATGCCGTCGGCGCGGCTGATAAAATAGGTTATCCGGTGATGGTGAGACCTTCGTATGTCCTCGGCGGAAGGGCCATGGAGATAGTGTATGATGAGGTGTCTTTAATAAATTACATGGAGAGGGCGGTTAAGGCGTCTCCGGAGCATCCAATCCTCGTCGATAAATATCTTGAAGACGCCATAGAAGTGGATGTGGACGCAATATCGGACGGCACGGAGGTCGTCATAGGCGGCGTCATGCAGCATATAGAAGAAGCCGGGGTGCATTCCGGGGATTCGGCGTGTTCGATTCCGCCTTACTCTTTACATCCTGATATCGTTGATGAAATAAAAAGGCAGGCGCAGGCGCTTGCAAAAGATTTGAATGTCGTAGGGCTTATGAACGTGCAGTTTGCGGTAAAGGATAAAGATATATATATACTTGAGGTCAACCCGAGGGCGTCAAGGACAATCCCGTATGTGAGCAAGGCGACCGGAGTTCCCCTTGCAAAATTCGCCGCGAAGACGATGCTCGGAAAAACCCTCAAGGATTTAGGATTTGATAAAGAGAGGGAAATAAAGCATGTTGCAGTCAAAGAGGCTGTTTTCCCATTTGACAGGTTTCCGGGAGTGGATGTGATTCTCGGCCCGGAGATGAAGTCTACAGGCGAAGTGATGGGCATAGACGATAATTTCGGTCTCGCCTACGCAAAGGCTCAGGCGGCAAGTAAAAACAGGATACCGACATCAGGCATGATATTTATCAGCGTTAAGGATAAAGACAAACCATATACCGCAGAAATGGCAAAGAAGCTTTTAAGCATGGACTTTCAAATCATCGCGACGAGAGGGACGGCAAAATATCTTTCCGATAACGGCATTGCCGTGGACGTTATAAACAAGGTAGCGGAAGGTCGGCCCCACGTTGTTGACATGATAAAAAACAGGGAAGTAAACTTCATAATAAACACGGTGACCGGAGCGCAGGCGCAGAAGGATTCCCTTTCTATAAGAAGGAACGCGTTGCAGTATAATATACCTTACACAACGACCATCTCCGGGGCGAGCGCCGTGGTTGGAGCCATAGAAATGCTGTTAAAAAAGGAACTGAGCATTAAATCGATTCAGGAGTACCATAAATAAGGAGGGTCTTATGTCATCATCCATCAAAAGAATCGGTGTTATTACCAGCGGGGGGGACTGCGGGGGGCTTAATGCAGTCATCAAAGGGGTTGCGCGTTACGCGTATTCGCTGGGGATCGAGTCGGTGGTCATTCCTAACGGCTATGCCGGCCTTTACAATCTTGTTGATCTCGACAATGTCGTGTCTCTGAATGCGGAGCGTGTGAGCAAAATAGAGGCATCCCTTGCCGGCTCGGAGGCAGGCCACTCGCGCGTAAAACTGAGCAAGATAAAAGACCCCCGGACTTACGACCGGATAAAGGAAGGGCTCAAGAAATTCGGAATAGACGCCCTCATCATAAGCGGCGGCGACGACACCGGAAGCGTTGTGGTGGATCTCGGAACACAGGGGATCCCCTGTGTTCATGTGCCGAAGACAATGGATTTGGACCTTCAGCCGTACAGCGTCGGCGGAGATTCCGCGATCAACAGGATAGCGTCTTTTGCAAAGGACCTGAAGACTACGGCCCAGAGCCACAACCGCGTTCTGGTAATCGAGGTCTTCGGCAGGTATGTGGGACACACGGCTTTCAGAGGCGGCGTCGGGGCCGAAGCCGATTGTATATTAATACCCGAGATACCGGTTGACTTCGATATTGTTTACGAACACATGAAGGCTACTTATTTCGGCAGGGTGGAGCGCAGCGACGTCAAGGCGGGCGCTTACATAATCGTAGTGGCCGAGGGGCTTAAAAACGCGAACGGCGAGATGCTTTATGACGAATCCGCAGGCGTCGATGCCTTCGGGCATAAGAAACTTGCGGGAGCCGGGAAATACATACGCCAGCAGCTTGAAAAGAGGCTGAAAAACGACCCGCAGGTTAAGGAGTTCATGAAAAAGACCGGCATGTATGCGCCCGGAGTTTACGAAATACCGGAAGTGAGGGAAGTGGCGCCGGGACATCTTGTTCGCTGCGGAGGGTCGTCGGCATACGACGTTAATTTCGGCTATAAGGCCGGAGCTGCCGCGGTGCTTCTGCTCATCGAAGGAAGGACAGGCAACACGGTGGTCAATGTGGACGGCAATACCGTACATTATATGCCGACGCCGGAGGCCATAAAACGAAGGGAAGTCGATATCAGGGAAATCGCCCTTTTTGAAAGCCTTGGCATATGTTTCGGCAGGAAACCTCGGAAGTTCGAACACGCGTTTTCCGAAATAAAGGACGGCGTAGTGCGGCATCTGTGAAGCAGACCTGCACTATATGTTGAGATGTTTTGACGATGGAAATGTTAAAATACAAATAAGGCCGCCGGAGAGCGGCCTTATTCGCAGATAAAAACCGGAGCGTAATGAAGCGTTTAGCACGTATTTTCTTATTTTTATTGCTTCCGTTTTTAGTATTATGCTTTCCGAAAGATTCTTTTTCTCGAAATAATAACGCGATAAAGATCGGCGTCGCCTCGATGATAACTCCTGTAGATGCAGTCAAGT
Source organism: Nitrospirota bacterium (assembly GCA_021792185.1). GTDB lineage: Bacteria > Nitrospirota > Thermodesulfovibrionia > Thermodesulfovibrionales > Dissulfurispiraceae > GWB2-47-37. The sequence continues at coordinate 22,744 of JAJYVD010000001.1, forward strand.
ATTATCAGGAGATTATCGATTACATCGGAGAAGAGATAAAACGGCCGGTGCAGATGGTCCACCGGAGGACGTACGACGAGATGGATTCGATGCTCGAAAGGGGAGAGGTAAAAGTAGCCTTTATCTGTTCCGCTCCCTACGTCAAGAACCGTGAAAAATTCGGCGTCGAACTCCTTATCGCGCCCAGCGTAAACGGCAAGGCAACGTATAATTCTTACATAATCGTCCATAAAGACAGCCCTATAAAATTCTTTAACGAATTAAAGGGAAAATCCTTTGCCTTTACGGACCCGAAATCCAATACGGGCAAATTATATCCTACTTATCTGCTGAAGACTATGGGCTACGTCCCCGAGGGATTTTTCAAGAGGGTGATGTATAGTTACAGCCATAATAAGTCGGTGGAACTTGTGGCCAAAAAGGTTGTAGACGGAGTGGCTGTCGAGAGTATCGTGTACGAATACATGCTGAAAAAGGATTCGCCCTACGCGGCGCAGACAAAGATCATAAAGCAATCGCCTCCTTTCGGCATTCCTCCCGTAGTCGTGACACGGGACATAGACGCGGGGCTGAAGAAAAAAATACGCGATGCGTTTTTGAATATGCATAAAACCGAGAAAGGCAGGGCGATTCTCGAAGCGATGATGGTGGACGGTTTTGTGCATATAACCGATAACGCTTACGATTCTATACGAGCTATGGAAAGGGCCGTTTCCGGCGATCGGAATAACGTAAAAAAGGCAATGGGCAGGCCGGTCATTCACTTCGGCATCATACCGCGTGATAACCCGCGCATTATGTACGAAAAATATCAGCCGCTGCTCGATTATCTTTCCGAAAAGACGCCGTATAATTACGAACTCGTCCTTAAAAAGAATTACGAGGAAACCGTCAATGCCATCGGAAACGGGACTGTCGACATTACCCTGTTCGGGCCGTTGACGTATTTAGAGGCGCGTGCCCGGTACGGGGTCGCCTGCCTCTTGAAGCCGAAAGGAGTTGACGGCACTGCGAGCTATAAGAGCGTGCTGGTCACAAAGAAGGCGTCCAACATTTCCAAGCTTTCGGAACTGAAAGGAAAGACGGTCGCTTTTTCCGCCTCTAAGTCCACCTCCGGCAACCTGATGCCCCGTTATCTCCTTGCGAACACCGGAATACATCTGAGCGAACTCAACCGCTACGCTAATTTCGATTATCACGATTCGGTCGTGAAGGCCGTATTGAAAGGGCAATACGACGCCGGAGCGGTCAGGGATTCGGTAGCGAAAAAATATATGCAGCTCGGGCTTGAGGTTATAGCGACTTCCGATCCTATCCCTACGGGCCCTCTCGTTGCAGGCAAGCGTTTATCCGCGCCTGTCATCGAAGATATAAAAAAGGCCCTGCTCGATCTTAATCCGAATGACGCGAATCACCAGAAAGTGCTTAGACGCCTCGATGACGATCTTAAGTACGGTTTTACCGGCGCGTCCGACAGCGACTACGCGGGCATACGCACAAAGATCAACGCAGTGCCCGAAACCTGCGGGATGGGGTGCCATCCGAGGATACGGTTGTAACCATGAAGAACAGGCCGGGATTAAGCCTCCAGTCAAAATTCGTATTGATCACCACAGTAGCGATCATAGTTTTGATGGGGATTATCGGTTATATGGCCGTCAAGAGGGAAAAAGATATTCTGTATGCGGATGTGGAGAATCAAGGAAGGCTTTTGGGAGAGACGCTCGCCATACCGATCATCAACGACCTTATTTATGAACGGCTCGGGCTCGTAGAGGAAGGCGGTCTTTTAGATAACTATATTATGGAGATATTCAACAGGAAGGACGTGGATCTGCTTTATATCGCAATCCTCGACGAAGACGGGAAGGTTATATCGCATAATAATATTACCGAATACGGGAAGGTTTATTCGGATTCGCTCACAGTCAAGGCGCTGAAAGCAAATAATACCGTTGTCCAGCAATTCTCTCACGAAGGCGATTCTTCGATGGACTTCGGCGTTCCGTTGTCCATAGGCAAAAAGAGATGGGGAACGCTTAAATTCGGCATATCCCTTAAGAAGGTGGAGCAGGAAAGTTTTGCGACCATTTCGAAGATTATTATTACAACCCTCTTTTTCCTCGCCGGAGGCTTTGTCATCATACTTTTTTTGAGCAGGAGGTTTATAGGCCCCATAACTCAGCTTGCGAACACCATGGAGAAAGCGAGGAGCGATTACCTCGATGTAAAGGTGGACGTGAAGGGCAGCGACGAGCTTGCCGTGCTCGGAGAGAAGTTTAACAGCATGATAGAGAGGATAAAACAGGCAAACGAAGAGCTTAAAAAAACCCATGAAAAGCTGGTACAGTCGGAGAAGCTTGCATCTATAGGCATTCTTGCCTCCGGGGTGGCGCATGAGATAAACAACCCGCTCGGAGGGCTTTTTAACTGCCACTATTTTTTGAAACAGAATGGCGACGATCCTGTTTTAAGGGAGAAATATCTGAGCCTTATCGGAGAGGGATTAGAGAGGATAGAGAACATAGTGAGCAAACTTTTATGGACTTCAAGAAAAGGCGATCACAAGCCTATTGTTATTAACATTAAAGATTCTGTAAGAGAGGCTTATTCCCTTGTTGAGTATAAGGTCAAAAAGGATAATATCCGGTTTATTAATGAAATAAGCGACGGCCTAAGTATTTTTATCGACCCGCATGATTTTCATCAGATAATCCTTAATCTCTTCATAAACGCTATTCATGCAATGAAGGATGGAGGAATTTTGAAGGTTAGAGGTTACGGGAAGGATTCAAAGATCAAAATAGATATAATGGACACAGGCATTGGTATTGCCCAGGAACATGTCGGTAAAATATTCGATCCGTTTTTTACAACGAAACCTCCGGGCGAGGGAACGGGCCTCGGCCTCTGGCTGAGTTATGAAATAATCAGGAACTATAACGGTGAAATACTTGTGGAAAGCGAGCCGGGGAAGGGCAGCACATTTGCGCTTTCTTTTCCGGCGAAATTAAATTAGCATGAAGAAGACGATACTTTTAATCGAAGATGAAAAACTGATGAGGGTTACCCTCGAGGACTCCCTTAAATCCGCGGGCTATGATGTCATGTCATTCGAGACCGGGACGGAGGCGCTGCAGGAACTGAAGAGAAATTCATTCGACCTGGTGCTTACGGACGTCAGGCTGCCGGATATGGACGGCTTAGGCATACTTAATGAAATAACGCGGGCGAACGACGCGCAGGTAATCGTAATGACTGCCTTCGGCACGATAAAAGACGCGGTCGAGGCCATGAGGCTCGGCGCGTTCGATTATATAACAAAGCCCTTTTCGCTGGACGAATTCCTGCTTCTGATCGAACGGGCGCTCGACGTAAAAAGACTGAGGGAAGAAAACATCAGGCTTAAAAAGGATCTGGAAAGGTGTTACTGTTTCCCTAATATAATCGGAGAGAGTCCGGAGATGAAGAAGGTCTTTTCGCTGGTAGAAAAAGTCTCGGCATCGGATTCTACCGTGCTTATAATGGGAGAGAGCGGCACCGGAAAAGAACTTATAGCGACAACCATCCACTATCAGAGCGCAAGGAAAGAAAAGCCCTTGATTAAAGTCAACTGCGCCGCGCTGCCGGAGGGGCTCATAGAGAGCGAACTGTTCGGGCATGAGAAGGGGGCTTTTACCGGAGCTATACGCAGGAAGCCCGGCAGGTTCGAGCTCGCCGACAGCGGCACTATTTTCCTCGATGAGATCGGAGATCTGCCGCATTCGACCCAATCTAAAATATTAAGGGTGATTCAGGAAAAGACATTCGAACGGGTAGGAGGGACTGAAACCCTCGGCGCGGACGTGCGTATAATAGCGGCAACGAATAAGAACCTCGAAGACGAGGTAAAAAAAGGACGTTTCAGGGACGACCTGTATTACCGGCTTAACGTAATACCCATAACTTTACCTTCCTTAAGAGACCGCAGGGAAGACATCCCGTATCTCATCGATTTTTTCCTTTCGAAGTGCGGAAACAAGCTGTCGAGGGACATCCGTTTCTCGAAAGAGGCATTGGATTATCTGGTGCAGTACGATTATCCCGGCAACGTAAGGGAATTGGAGAACATCATCGAAAGGTGCATTACGCTTTCCTCATCGGATACGATAGGGAAAGATGACCTGCCGTCCTTTATTTTCAAAAAGCCCGATAATGTGAAACTGCTATCCCTGTCCAGCGTGGCGGCAGACGCCGAAAAGGAGTATATAATCAGGATCCTTAAGGCGACTAACGGCAATAAGACAAAGGCCGCCGAGATGCTCGGCATAAGCAGGAAAAACCTCTGGGAGAAGATGAATTCTTACGGCATAGAATGATTTTTGACAATTTCGCATAAAACATTTATGATTGTATAAATATATTTTATCTTCTAAGGGGGGAGAGGGTGAATATTAAAGACCTGTCTTTAAAAGCGAATAAGGGAATAATAAATAACAACCGATGACCTACGAACAGAGCGAAATAAAGGAAAGACTGCGATGGCTCATCAAGCTCAGATGGGCTGGATGCGTTGGAGTATTGGTAGTAACTCACATAGTGCGGGAGATAGCCGCTCTCGACTTCCCGTTGATACCCGTATACATCATACTCGGGATTGTAGCCTTATATAACCTTTATTTTCAGATAAAACTAAAGACCCGCGTGGAAGACCTTCAAAAAAACGCGGCGGAGCAGATAAGCTTAGACTTTTTAGTTCTTGCGGCGGCAATATACTTTTCAGGCGGCTGCGACAGTCCCTTTTTATACTACTACGTATTTCACATAGTAATAAGCGGCATACTTCTGCCGAGGATATGGACATACAGATTTGCCGTATTGGCCATAGTCCTACCCACAATCATAGTCGGACTCAAGCATTTCGGAATACTGCCTCATTTCACGGTATTCCGCAACGAACCATTATTATTTTCCGACCTATCCGTCATGGCGGCTTACGGCGGAGTATTTGCCAGCACACTTCTCCTTACAGCATATTTCATCACATATTTATCGGACAAACTATACAAAAAACAGGAAGAAATAAGGAGACTCTACATCCTCTCTGAAAAACTCCGCTCCTCCATAGTAATAAGCGACGTCATAGAGACAGTGAAAGAAGAATTGCAGGCACTGTCCGGCAGCGAAAACATCAAATACATTCCCCTTAACAAAAGCAAATTAGCGCTTATAGCCGACAGCCATGAACTAACCATCCCCCTTGCCGACAGAAACGCGTTTACCGACACATTACTGTCCTGCGAAGCCCATGCGCTTGAAACAACAGTCGTAACCTCCGAATACGAAGACAAGGTCATAAAACAACTTATGGGCAGCCCTAAAGAGATAGCGGTATTGCCTGTACGGGCGGCCTTTACCACCAAATGCTATGAAATGTTTCATTGTCCCGACGACACCGGATGCGCGGCCTACGGTTCGGAAGACAGGAGATGCTGGTATATCTCCGGCACACACTGCCACGGCAGGATAATGAGGAACGTAACAGAGAAACTCAAGGAATGCATAGACTGCGACATGTTCGCACCTGTGGGCATATTCGTAATGGACACGACAAGGAAATCCAAGCTCGAACCCAAAACAGACATAGAAGCCTGCATGAGGCTTTTGGACGCTGCAAGCCTTGCGGTATCAAACGCCAAACTCTACGAAAAGACCCTTGAACTATCCGAAATCGACGGCCTTACCCAAGTAAAAAACAGGCGGATACTGCTGAAACAACTCGGGGCCGAAATACAGAGGGCGCACAGATACAAAAAGACATTCGGCCTGCTGATGCTGGACATCGACTATTTCAAGCATTACAACGACACCAACGGTCACTTTCAAGGGGACATCCTATTGAAAATGATAGCCGACATGATAAGCGACAATCTTAGGGACACCGATTCGGTAGGCAGGTATGGCGGAGAGGAGTTCATAATACTGCTTCCCGAAAGCGACAAAGAAGAAGCGATCTCGATAGCGGAAAGGATAAGAAGGTCAGTAGATAACTATAAATTTCCGAGGGCCGAGACACAGCCTGAGGGGAAGCTGACGGTGAGCATAGGGGTATCTTCATATCCCGACGACGGAGACAAGTGGGAGAATATAATACGCTCGGCTGACGACGCCCTTTATGTAGCGAAAAACACGGGAAGGAACAGGGTTATAGCGGCAAATATGCCGGAGGCGTTGATATAAAAACAGGATGAGAGAGGCGATTATTAGGATGTCCGAAAAAGTAGGCGAAAAGATCCTTAATATTCTTGAAGGGATGCCTGTCCTCAGGAAACTGGTCAGCGCGCAGTTCCGCTTGAAATCGTTCGTCTGCGTCGCGGTTTTGATAGCGTCATACGTAAGCTTTAACGCGACGTATCTGGTCCTGTCATCCATTTACCGGCAGTCGTTTATTAAAAATGCCGATGAGGTTTCAGATGCCGTATCTCACCAGGTGTTCAATTCGATGGTTCAACTCATGGAGCGCGGCTGGACGAGAGACGAGATGAATAAATTTATCGAATCCATAAAGAATACCCGCGCCCAATTCCCTTACAAAGTGGAAATATTCAGGGGCGAGGCGGTTGAAAGGGATTACGGCATGATACGGCAGCTCGAAATCGGCAGGAATATCAGTGATGCCTTCAGTTCCGGCGAAGCCATCACGTATAAGGCCGATTCCATTGTTATAAACATTTATCCGATTAAGGCCGAGGACAGGTGCCTGAAATGCCATGCCGGCGCGCGCACCGGAGAAGTCCTCGGCGTTATGAAAATCCAACAGGATATAAGCCCGGCGATTAACGAGGCAAAGAGAAAATTTAACGTATTCTTTTTTATCCTCTTGCCCATTTCCTTTATTATGGCAGGGGCTGTTGCCACATTCCTTAATGCAAGGATAAAGCGGTCTACGATGTTTTTTCACAACAAAGTAACTGAAATAAACAGCGTCAAGGATCTCACGAGACTTAACAATCTCGACACCGTCGAGACCGGATTTGCCGAATTCAACGAGACCCTATCGGAAGTCAGGGAACTCGCCAGAAAGATCAGGGGACTGGCGGTCGATAAGGACATTCTCGAATTCGAGATAAAGATATTGGAAAAATTCGTAATCACATCCGAGGTGGTCAGGGACTGGAAGGAATATGTAAGCGCCCTTTTGCTCGAAGTGAACAAAGTCATGGAGGCGCATACCCTGTTTTCTATATTCAAGATCGAGGAAGACCTGTACGACCTTGAGGTATTCTGGAGAAACGAGCCGCCGGAAATCACAAGGGCAAGGTTTGAAAAGGTAGTCAAGCAGCGGATATTGAAGGAGAATGTAAGATTTAAGGACAACATAAAGGTCATTCATAATGTAGCCGACCCTTCGAAAACCCTGTGCGAACTTAAAGAAGAAGACATAGAACTCCAGACAAAATCGTTGATCCTCGATACTCCGAAGATAGGAGGCGTCGTAGGCATCGGAGTGCAGTCCAAGTCGGCGGTCGACTCGATACGCTCCCTTGTAGTGGACAGTATTTTATCGACTCTCATAAACGTAGTCGGCTCTGTGAAGGCTATATCCAAATTCACAAAAGACCTCGAATACTATGCAACGAGAGACCCTCTGACAAACCTTTATAATCAGAGGATATTCTGGGAGCTTTTGGGTTATGAGATAGGCAGGGCGGACAGGTATAGATATAAATTTTCGCTTCTCGTGGTAGACCTCGATAATTTTAAAAACATTAACGACTCCTACGGCCACGCGTTCGGAGATAAATTTTTGTCCGAATTTGCCTTAAATATAAGGGACGCGTTAAGGCTGGGCGATATACTTTCAAGATACGGCGGAGATGAGTTTGTTATCGTGCTTCCGGAGGCCGATGAAGAACAGGCATTTCTTGTTTCAAGCAGGATAATGGAAAACATGGAAAAAATATCGCTCATGGCGCCTGACGGGACGCCGGTAAGGGCTACGGTATCCATAGGCATGGCCGTATTTCCGGACCACGCTGACAATGCCAAAGACCTGTTTATATTTGCGGACAATATGATGTATAAGGCAAAGTCTGAGGGCAAAAACAAGATAGCCGTCCCGACCGAAAGGGACATCCTCGACACGTTCAAGGCGATAAGCGAAAAAACATTTGCAGTTACGAATGCTGTCGAGCAGAGGAAGATAATCCCCTACTTCCAGCCGATAATGAACGCGGAGACGGGCGATATCGAATGTTATGAAATTTTCAGCAGGATAGAGACCGACAAGGGAGTAATGAACGCGGCGGAATTCATAGAGGTCGCGGAAAAACTGGGGGTAATCAGCAGGCTCGACCTCATTGTTTTGGAAAACGCCTTTGAGAAGATAAAGAATAACGGATACAACGGGTTTTTGTTCATCAACCTCTCATCAAAGTCCCTCGTCTTGAACGAATTTATCCCTAATATTATCAGGCTTACAAGGAAATACGATATCGACCCGGCGAGGATTGTTTTTGAGATAAGCGAGAAGGATACGTTGAAGAACATAACGCTGCTCGAAAAGTTCGTGGACAATCTCAAGTTCTCGGGTTTTAAGTTCGCGATAGACGATTTCGGTTCCGGGTTTTCGTGTTTCTACTATGTGAAGCGTTTCCCGATAGACTTCGTCAAGATAGCGGGCGAGTTTATAAGGAGCATGACGAGGAATAAAAAAGACATGGCCATTGTTCATATAATGACGGTACTAGCCAAAGAATTCAACATAAAATCCATAGCGGAGCATGTCGAGAATATCGATGTGCTGAACTCGGTGAAATCATTAGGCATAGACTATGCTCAGGGGTATCACATAGGACTGCCTTCTCCGGATCTGAAACAGAAGTAAGTGTTACTTAATCGTAACAAATCCATTTTTACGGCGCAAAACTTTTAGTCGTTGATAATTCTGATAAAAGTAAATTTTTTGTAACCTTGTGTTTCTTTCCGGTAACACAAGGTTAAATGAAAAAGCTTGCAATTCAATAAGTTAAAAATGGTATGAAACTTGATTGTATTATAAGGTTTTATTAGAAGAATTTCAGAAACGCGGGAACAGGAAAGGAGGGGGGTGAAAAAACGATTTAGTTTTTTCGGGGTAACGTTTTGAGGTTTTGATTATTAGAGCAAGGCTTATCTGTCAAACCAAACACAGGAGGTAAAAAGAGTATGCAGATTAAAAGAAGAGATTTTCTGAAGGCAGGCGTGGCAGCCGGAGCGGCAGTAGCAATAGCCGGACCGTCGCTCAACGCGTTTGCTCAGGTCAAGCCGCTTGCGGGCGAAAAAGTTAGCGGAGCCCCTGATCCGGGACACTGGATTGCTTCCACATGTCAGGGCTGCACCACATGGTGTCCTGTTGAAATTTTTATCCAGAACGGCAGGGCAGTAAAGGTTAGGGGTAACAGATATTCAAAACAGAATGAAGGCTATGTATGTCCGAGGGGACATCTCGGACTTCAGGAGCTTTACGACCCTGACAGGGTAAAGGTCCCAATGAAGAGGACAAACCCCATGAAGGGCAGGGGTATTGACCCCAAATTCGTTCCAATTAGTTGGGATGAAGCGTTGAATACCATAGCGGATAAGATACTTGAATTAAGGAAGAACAACGAGCCTGAAAAATATCTGCTTCTGCGCGGCAGATATTCTTATATGAGAGATGTTATTTATGATGCCATGACAAAGATCATCGGCTCTCCGAACAATATCTCTCACAGTTCGCTCTGCGCGGAGGCGGAGAACTTCGGCGCATATTACACCGAAGGAATGTGGGGATACAGGGATTATGACGTGTCCAATTCCAAATACATTGTGATTTGGGGATGCGACCCTACGAACTCAAACAGGTTGGTCCCCGCGATAATCAAGAGATTCGGCGATGCCCTCGATAAAGCTACAGTTGCGGTTGTCGACCCGAGAATGCAGACAACGGCTACAAAGGCTCAGGAATGGCTTCCGATAATACCCGGACAGGACGGCGCGCTCGCAACTGCGCTTGCCCATGTAATCCTTACCGAAGGGCTCTGGAACAAGGAGTTCGTCGGCGACTTCAAAGACGGCAAGAATCAGTTCAAGGCAGGCAAGACAGTAGACGAAGCCTCTTTTGCAGAGAAGGAAACGCACGGCCTCGTGAAGTGGTGGAATATCGAGGTTAAAGACAGGACCCCTGAATGGGCTGCTAAAGTTACAGGGATTTCTAAAGAGCAGATAATCAGGGTGGCAAAAGGAATGGGCAAGGCTGCGCCTAATGTTATCGTATGGATGGGTCCCGGCGCCGCAATGCATGTGAGAGGCGGATACAGCGCGATGTCTGTACATGCCCTTAACGGGCTTTTAGGCTCAGTTGACAACATAGGCGGCACCCTCGGGGGATCAAAGCAGGCTGCCAATCATATGCCGAAGGTGGACAAATATCAGGACGAGCTTGCCAAGAAACACACGAAAATGAAAAAGATAGACTGGAGGGGTGAAAAGGCATATCCGGCTCTCAACAAGAAGTCAGGTGGCGGCTCAATTGCCAACAATGTAGCTACCGGCATTCTTGAAGGCAAGCCCAACGAGATTAAGGTCGCCATCGGGTATATGAATAATTTTGCGTTTTCCTGCACAGGAGCGCAGAGATGGGAAAAGGCAATGGCGAAGATACCGTTCTTTGCCCATCTTACTACGAATGTGGCAGAGATAACGCAGTATGCAGATATAGTCCTTCCGGCAAGGATTACCATGTTTGAGAAATGGGCGTTTGTAAAGCAGAAACAAAACAGGTATGCCCATGTGGCGCTTATACAGCCTGTTGTCGAGCCGATGTGGGATGTAAAGCATGACGAGACGGAAATGCCTTTCCTTATCGCTGAGAAGCTTAAAGAGAAGGGCTTCCCAAATCTTTATGACTATCTGTCAAATGAGTTCAAAGACCCGGAGACAGGCATGTCCCCGAAGACAGGTAAGGAGTTTGCGCTCTATTCCGTGAAGTATTACACCTCGCCGGCATGGACCGCCGAAGGCGCCAAGCTTGGAGATAAAATCAACGGATGGGAAGACTACCGCAACAGAGGCGTATGGAACTCAAACGCGTATGAGTACAAGAAGCGCTGGGGCGGCAAATTCGGCACTGCTTCAAAGAAGTTCGAGTTCTACAGCGAGACCTTGAAAAAGACGCTGACGGACCATGCTGAAAAACACAAAACCGATGTTGACGACATCCTTAAGGTATGTAACTATACCGCAAAGGGTGAACTCGCTTTTGTGCCGCATTATGAGCCTCCTTACAGATTCGGAGACGAAAAGGAGTATCCGTTTACCTTCATCGATTACAAGTCGCGGCTCAACAGGGAAGGAAGAAGCCAGAACACTCCGTGGTACTATGAATTCCACAAGGTTGACTTCGGCGATGAAAGCCACGAAGATATGCTCCAGATCAATCCTGCGGACGCTTCAAAACTCGGCGTCAAAACCGGTGACATGGTTAAAATAACCACTGTAACCGGCAGCTATAATCTGAAAGTGAAGCTGTGGGAAGGCATCCGTCCGGGCACAGTTGCAAAGTGCTACGGTCAGGGACACTGGGCATACGGCAAAGTGGGGACAAAGGAATTCGGCAAAACTCCGAGGGGCGTAAACAATAACGAGATAATGCCCTTTGAGACCGAACGTTTGAGCGGCGCTAATGTAAGAAACGGCGGATTTACCGGCGTTAAAATCGAAAAGGCTTAAGGAAAGGAGGTAAAAATAGATGCCTAAATATGGAATGGTCATAGATTTACAGAAGTGTGTAGGCTGCGGCGCGTGCGCCCTTGCTTGCAAAACAGAGAACAACACTCAGGACAGGGCAAAAGGCCAGACCTTCAACTGGGCCGATTATCTGATGAAAGCGGAAGGAAAGTTCCCGAACACTAAGTTTGAAGTAAAGCCTGTTCTCTGCAACCACTGCACCGACGCCCCCTGCGTTAAAGCATGCCCGGTAACCCCTAAGGCAATGCACAAGCACGAAAACGGCATGACGATGTGGAATCAGGAAAGGTGCATCGGCTGCCGCCGTTGTCAGCAGGCATGTCCTTACAGCGCGGAAGATGTGGATAAAAAAGGCGTGCAGTACAGCGTAATCAGTTTTAACGACTTTAGTGATGAGGTGCATCCTTTCTATAAGGATAAAAAAGAGGTCGTAGCTGGCTGTACCGCATCAGGAGCGGAGATTTCTCAGAAGGCAGGCGATATGCCCCCTCACAGAACACTTTATAAACACTCCGATTACGCGGACGTAAGAGTGGCAGGAAAGGTCGAAAAATGCATGTTCTGCGAGCACAGGGTGCTTAAAGGCGAGCTTCCTAACTGTGTTGCGGCATGTCCTGCAAGCGCCAGGGTTTTCGGTGACCAGAACGATCCGAGCAGCGAAATAAGCCGGCTTCTCAAGAAGCATAAGCCTGTTCAACTCAAGAACAACAAAGGCGAGACTTTGAAGCCGGGCGAGAAGGGCACAATGCCTAATGTTTACTACATCAGGAGCTTCTCTGTAAGGAAGTAAATTGTAACACTTAATATGGAGCAATGGAGTGACGGAGCAGCGGCATGAACCGCTTGCCCCATTGCTCCGATTTTTTTTCTCAACACTCCAATGCTCCAATACTCCAAACAATAGAGGTGGATGTGAATATCTCACAGCAACTTGTAGATTATGAGCAGGCAAGAAGTAATTGCTATAAGCTTTTTGCCGCATGTTTTTACCAGCCTCAAAAAGATATTTTTGTGAGGGAAAGGTTATTTGAGAATCTTTCACTGCTCTTAAAACAGGCCTGCCCTGATGCCGTAGTGTTTTCTGAAGAAATGGGCGGAACAATTTTAAATTACAGCAATGAAGACCTTCTTATCGATTATGCTAAACTATTTGTCGGTCCAAATGAGCTTTTGGCGCCGCCGTATGGCTCAGTGTATCTTGACGGCGAAAGGCGCGTCATGGGCAACTCGACGATAGAGGTCGTAAAAACATATAAAGACGAAGGCCTTGCGATAGACGAAAATTTCAAGGAACTGCCTGACCATATAGCCGTTGAGCTTGAGTTTATGTATTATCTCATTTTCAAGGAGATAGAAGCGCTGGAAAGCTCTGACGATAAAAAAGCTGCCCATTTTATAGAGGTTCAGGAGATGTTTCTGCACAGGTTTTTAGGGAGATGGGTCAAGCCGTTCTGCGATGCAATAACCGAAGGGACGGAAAACGAATTTTACAAGGCATTGGCAGGATGTCTGTCAACCTTTGTCGTTAAATCCGCTGTGCCTGATGAGTTGAAGGCTCTTGTTTCTGAGAAAATGCAAAACACGCTTAACTAAATGATTAAAGAGAAGGTAATAGATAAGCTTGCCGGTTCTGCCGAATCCATAAGCAGCGACCGTTCCCGTTGCATGAGGATGCGTTTCAACCGCAATGAATGCAACCGGTGCGTAGAACAGTGCCGGTCCGAGGCGATAACAATATATGAAGATGTAACAATCGACGATTCAAACTGCTCCGCCTGCATGCTTTGCGTATCCGCATGCCCATCGGACTGCTTTGAAATAAAAGGGCATGATTTTTATTCTTTAATCGGCAAACTCAGAAAAATCGGAAACTCTATAGGCTCTCCGGTATTAGGGTGCAGGAACAATACAAAAAAACCTAATCACGCAAAGACATACTGTTTCGGCTATTTATCGGAGGAGCATATAATATCCCTTTATTTATACATGCAGAATCCGCTGCAAATAGACATGACCGGGTGCGCGGACTGCAAAAACGGCTTTATAGCCGATACACTTAAAAAAAGGATAGCCGCTATCGAAACAAAAACCTCGCTGAAAATCTCCGACAGGATAAAACCGGTAAGAAACATAGCCGAACTCGACTTTCAGGATATTTCATACGACAGGCGCAGTTTTTTTAAAGCCATAAAGAACTTAACATTTATTCAAGCGGCAGGACTCTTTGACGATGAAGACAACATCGAACATACGCAGTCATATTCGGCCAAAAAACTGCCGTTTAAGCGGGAACTGATGAACAGGGCGATCAAGATACTCTCCGAAGAAACATGCAATGCGGTATTGAAGCATTATTACTACACTGTCAATGTTAAGGAAACCTGCAACAACTGTTTCGCGTGCATAGGCATGTGTCCCACAGGCGCACTGAAGATAGAAAATAAGGATGACGACAGGGAACTCTTCTTCAGCAGTTCTCTTTGCAACGGATGCGGCCTCTGCAGGGATTTCTGCATGGCCTGTTCCGTGAATATAGAAAAAGGATTTTCGGGTGACAACCCGTTTGAATTTTACAGCGCTAAAAACATATTATTATGCGAGGTTTAAAACACAATGGACTTTGAATCGCTTCTTAACGAATCCGTAAAAATACACGGCCATCTCTGCCCCGGGCAGGTGCTTGGAGTAAAGATGTCCATGCTCGGGCTGAAAAAAGCGGGCATAGAGGAGCCTAAAGGCAAAGACAGGAAGAATATCATTGTTTTTGTCGAGATGGATAGATGCGCCACAGACGCCGTTCAATCCGTAACAGGATGCAGCCTTGGCCATAGAACAATGAAATTTATGGATTACGGCAAGATGGCGGCTACCTTTGTAAATTTAAAAACAGGCAAAGCCGTAAGGGTAATAGCCAAAGAAGAAGCGAGAGATAAGGCGAAGGAATATTTTCCTGATATACAGGACAAATACAAAGCCCAGCTTGAGGCATACAAAATAATGTCCGACGAAGACCTCTTTGACTTAATGGACGTAAAGGTAGAGATAAAGCCCCAGGACATGCCCGGAAGGCCGATGAAAAGGGTTAAATGCGAAGGCTGCGGGGAATATGTGCAGGATATGAGGGACGTCAGCAAGGAAGGAAAAGTATTATGCGTGGCGTGCGCTGAGGGAGGATATTACAGAAAGTGAAGACAAGCCTCTCGGTGAATGACAACATCATCCCGTTGAACGAATTTACTCAAAACTACATTGCCAATATATTGTGCGGCATAGCACGCTCATTCGGAATCGATTCGGATGCCGTAACCGTGCGGGTCGATGCCGAGGGGTTCCATGTTCATACCGTCAGTGGAGAAATAGATATATCAAAAAAAGAGTTCGCAAAACAACTTATAGAGAGCACGGTCAAGGGTATGCTGTCGCCCCTGAAAGGGGTATTCTGGATGCAGGATATTACGATTACGAGCAAAATAGACGTGATGGGTCATAATCCGCAATAACATAAAGTGGAAGCCCGCTTCAACGCCTTTATAAGTGTTGTTTTTTTATGCAGAACAAAGATGGTATGTGTTTCATCGAAATAGATTCCGCCGATGCGGAGTACGAGCATAAGAGAGTGTGTTTAAGAAATTCTATCGATAAAGTCATTGAAGCAGACTTCCACTTTATGTTGAGATACTTTGCTTACAATTAGGGGTTGCGGATAAGTAGTCTTTTTTATTATAATGCGTTATGCAAAAAAGTCATAGCGGTATAGAGATCAAATCGAAGCTCTGGATAGAGGTGGACGGAGAGCCCGTCTTCGGCAGGGGCAGGAGATTTCTGCTTAATGCGATTGATAAATACGGCTCCATAAATCAGGCGGCAAAAGAGATAAATATTTCATACAGGAAGGCATGGGGCCATATAAAGGCGATGGAAGAGAGGCTCGGCATAAAGCTGGTCGAAAGGCAGGCCGGAGGCAAAAACGGCGGCGGAGCGGCCATTACAAAAGATGCCAGGAAATTTTTAAAACAGTATGCGTTGATGGAAGAAGGCATAAGAGATATTGTTGATGAAAAATTTGGAAAAATATTTAAAAAATAAGACGCAGCGATTTTTATGGGACGTATCAGGCGCATTCGGTGATATAGGCGTTTTATTCCCGATAGCCATTGCCTTGATTGTAAAGAACGGGTTTAACCCTACGGCATTATTTCTTATGGCGGGCCTTTTTTATATTGCTTCCGCCTTTTACTTTAAGATAACAATGCCTGTCCAGCCGCTTAAGGCAATGGCTGCTATAGCGATTGCAAGCGGCTTGAGTTATGAGGTAATAAATGCCGCCGGCATTGTAATGGGAATTATTTTGTTCCTGCTGGCCTTCAGCGGTATAAGCTCAAGGCTCGGCAGTCTTTTCCCCGTATCCGTCATCAGGGGAATACAATTCGGGCTTGGCATTATGCTTGTTAAGGCGGCATTTAATCTTATAAACAGTGAGGTTTATCTTGCTGTTTTTGCAGGCGCATTGCTTGTTGCAAGCATCTTTCTAATTAAAAAGATACCGCCGCTCATCCCGCTCTTAATAATCGGGATAGTTTTTTCTTTAGGGGGAATAAAGTTGTCTGCAATCGGGCCCATAGCGTTAAAACCCGGCATGCCGGACATAGACGCTTTATGGAAGGGATTTACAATTCTGGTCCTGCCCCAGATAGCGTTAACACTCGGCAATGCCATAGTTGCAACAGAAGCCACCGGCAAATTGCTTTATGGCAAAAAAGCAGAAAGACTCAATCTCAAAACCATCCCCATAAGCATGGGTATCGCAAATATTGCTTCCGGCATAACCGGCGGCGCTCCCATGTGTCATGGATGCGGAGGCCTTACAGCTCACAACAAGTTTGGGGCAACCGGTGAAAGGTCAGGATATATCATTGGATTTACACTTATAGTAATTGCACTTTTATTCGGGCGCTCAGCTTTATCTATGGTTTCTGCATTTCCATCCGCTGTCTTGGGCGTTTTACTCTGCTATGTGGGGATACAGCATTCATTGTTCATTAAGGACATTATTGGAGATAGAAAGGCAATGTTTGTGGCGCTGACAGTTGCGCTGTCGGGATTTATAGCTAATAACCTTACCGTAGGTTTTCTTTTGGGATTAGGAATGCATTACAGCTTAATAGGGCTGAGAACAATTTTAAAATATTTTGAGAGGGAATAGGAGGCTTTATGTGCGATATTCAAGGCTCGGACACGAGGAACAGGCTCGGCGTTAAAACAATCCCGGTAGAAGAAGCCGTGGGCATGGTATTGGCCCACGACATCACGGAGATAAAACAGGAGGATTTTAAGGGCAGGGCATTCAAAAAAGGCCATATAGTCAAAGAAGAGGATATAAGCCGCCTCCAGAGGCTCGGTAAGGAAAACCTGTTTGTCCTGAATATAGCCGAAGATGAGGTTCACGAGGATGACGCCGCCTACGCGATGGCGAACGCCTTAATGGGAAAGGGAGTGAAAATGGAGGGCGAGCCGAAAGAGGGCAAGATAAACATTATCGCGGACAGGGACGGGCTTCTGAAAATAAACAAAGACGAGCTTTTCAGGTTCAACATGCTCGGAGATGTAATGTGCGCGACGCTTCATAACAACACTCCTGTAAGAAAAGGCCAGCTTGTCGGGGGGACAAGGGCGATACCTCTGGTAGTAAAAAAGAACATCGTGGAAGATGCGGTCGCGACAGCAGGCGGCAAAAATGTAATTGAAGTCAAGAAATTCAGAAAGCCTAAGGTCGGGGTGGTCATTACAGGCAACGAGGTTTATTACGGAAGGATAAAGGACGCGTTCGCTCCGGTCATTACAAAAAAGATAAAGTCATTCGATGGGGAGATCGTCGGCATATACTATGCTCCGGACGATGAAGGTTTTATAGAAGCCCGCTTAAAAGAGCTTGTCGAAGCCGGAGCGGATTTGCTGATTACTACCGGCGGCATGTCCGTAGACCCGGATGACGTAACTCGGTTTGCCATAAGGAACTTTGGCGCGGAAGATATATCATACGGCTCTGCTGTGCTTCCGGGCGCGATGTTTTTAGTCGCATATATTAGTGCGGAAGAGCAGAAGAGCGGAAGAGCGGGAGTAACTTCCGAACTTCCGAACTTCCGAACTTCCGAGCCAATACCCATACTTGGCATTCCCGCCTGCGGCATGTATCATAAAACAACCATATTTGATTTGATATTACCGAGGGTGCTTGCCGGGGAAAAGATTACAAGAAAAGAGCTTGCCGAATTAGGGCACGGCGGATTATGCCTTAACTGCAAGGAATGCAGGTATCCCGTATGTCCTTTCGGGAAATAGGCTAATAGGCTATAGACACGATTCAGGCAATAAAAACCTATAACTATCGCCTGTTCTATTTGACAGGACACCGCTTTTTTGATATTCTCATACACAATGAAAAAGATCGATAGAACAACAGAACAGAAGCGCAGAAGTGCAGAAGTAAATAAAAAATTTTTCATTCTAAAAACTGTTATTTTATTGTTTATTTGTTCTACTGTTCTACTGCTCTACTGCTCTGCTGCTTATGCCTTTGATGTGAAGGGCTTGCAGCCTTTGTCCCCTTACGGCGTATTTTCTACATTCAGCGCTGAAAGCCTCAAACAAAATAAAGTCGGACTGGGACTGGGCTTGGAAAGATCAAACGACCCTGATTTTTATCGCGCTGTTTTTAATTTCGCATACGGCATACATGATAAGTTTGAGTTTAATTTCACGCTTCCATATGTAACCGAATGGGAGAACAGGGTTGACGGGTTTGAAGATTATCACCTTGGAATTAAGCATAGAATTATAGAAGAGACCGATTATATACCTGCGGTAGCTTACATGTTGACAGCATCTCCGTCTTCCGGCAAAGAGGAGTTCACAACCGAGGGCAGCGCCGGGGGAGGCGTGATACTGACAAAAAAGATAGGCCCGTTTAAAGGGCATTTCAATGCCTTTTATTCGAGTCCGCAAAAGGCAGGTCTGAAGTCCGAATATAAAGTCAACATCGGCTCGGAGCTTGCCGTTACTCATGATTCGAAAATACTCGTGGAAATTGTCGGAAGGAAAAATTACTTTAAAAATAAAATAGACCTGCTCGAATGGAGGCTTGGATACAGGATTGCGACTACCGACAATATATATACCACTATGGGAGCCGGATTCGATATAAAAAACAGGACTCCGGATTTCCGCCTTATATTTTCTGTCGGCGTTATTCTGCCGATAGAGAAGAAGAATATCCGGAAGATATACGAAGAATAGCCCGCCGCAATGACAAAATGCCTCTTCATGGTTTATAATGTAACGTTATGTTCGACCTTGGAATACAGGAACTTATCGTAATATTCATCGTAGCGCTTCTTGTCTTCGGCCCCAAGAGGCTGCCGGAACTCGGAAGGACCATCGGCAAGGGATTGGCTGAACTTAAAAGGGCGATGCACGGCGTTAAAGAGCAGATGGACGCCGAGATGCAGGAAATAAAGCAGCCCGTATCGCTGGAGCAGGACAGTTCTAAGCCGGAGCAGCACGCAGAGACAGAAAAGAATGATTCCGTAAATACCGGGGAAAAAGGTCAGGTATAGGTACATGCAGGATGAAAAAGCGCCTCTTACGGAACACCTTTCCGATCTGAGAAACAGGATAACAATATCTTTAGTCGCTCTTTTTATAGCCTTTGTAATAGCCTTTAATTATTCCGAATACATTTTTAAGGCCGTAATGTTCCCGCTTAACTATAGTCTGGATTTCTCGGTTAAAAACATGTATGTTCATTTCATTCCTCAGGAAAAACTGCAGGGCACAAAACTCGTATTCTTAGCGCCTACCGAAGCGTTGTGGATGAATATAAAGGTAGCGTTTGTCGTTGGGATAATGGCTTCCCTGCCGGTGATATTCCATCAGTTGTGGAAGTTCATATCTCCCGGTCTCCTGCCCAAGGAAAGGAAATACGTGCTGCCTTTTATTTTTTCGGCGACCGGCCTTTTCCTGACAGGCGCCGCGTTCTGTTTTTTTATAGTCCTTCCGTTCGCGATGGGTTTTTTACTTACTTACAAGGTTGGAGATTTTTTAATGCCAATGCTTTCCGTCGGGCAGTATGTGGATTTTTGCCTGAAGTTTATTCTCGCGTTCGGCGCTGTTTTCGAACTGCCGATAATAATTATCTTTCTGACAAAAATGGGCATAGTTACGCCGAAAACCCTTGCGAAGAACAGGAAATATGCCGCATTGATAGCCTTTATCCTTGCCGCTTTTCTGACGCCTACGCCCGATGCGTTCAACCAGACATTGATGGCTGTGCCTATAATAGTGCTTTATGAGATAGGCATCTGGATATCGCCGTTGTTTGTGAAAAAAGAGGCGAAGACAGAAGGCGACTGATTCGGATACGGGCAAATGGCGGAACAGGCGAAAAGAAATTTTAAGGCCATAGTATCCGATATATCGGAAGGGTTTATCTTTGTGAATCCGCTATTTCTGAGGTTATTTGATGAAAATGCCGTTAAATCGCTTTGCAAGGCAATAGAGCGCAGGCAAATAGAGATACGGACGGAACCATTTCCATATGACGATATTGTTTTGATAAGAAGGAGAAACATAAAACTTCAGAGGCTCTATACCGCATTGATGGTAATAAAGAACATAGCCCGCGAAAAGCGTTATAGAGTTTATTGAGTTGTAGCGTTATAGAGTTATGAGAAAATAAAAAATTCGCTATAACGCTCTGCGCTCAACGCTATAACAAATAATGGAGGAAACGTGAAATTAGCCATAATAGGACTTTCCAATTCTGGAAAGACGACAGTCTTTAACGCCCTTACGGGGCAGAACATCGAAACGACGGTTTACGCCACTGTAAGCGGAGAGCCCAATTACGGAGTGGTGAAAGTGCCTGACCAGCGCATAGACAGGCTTGCCGGAATATATAACCCCAAAAAGATTACTTATGCCTCGGTTGAATATGTCGATTATATAGGGCTTACAAAGGGCGATGCCGTTCAGAACAGAAAGGTTTTCGATCTCATAAAAGACGTTGACGCGATCGTTCATGTCGTGAGGGCATTTGAAGACGATTCCATCGTGCATCCTATGAACGAGATTTCTCCCCTGAAGGATATAGAGACGCTGGAACTCGAACTGATATTCGGCGACATCGAACTCGTGGAGAAGCGGCTTGAACGGATGGAAGAGGGCGCCAAAAAAGGCAAGAAACCCAATGAAGCCGAAAAAAAACTTCTGATTAGATGCAAGGACGCCCTTGAGAAAGAGGTGCCGCTCAGGAATGTAAGTTTCGACGATGAGGAGCAAAAGGTAATGAAACATCTTCAGTTTGTCTCCACAAAGCCTGAAGTGGTTGTGCTGAATCTGGGCGAAAAGGATTTGAATACCGAAAAGGCGGTCAATTTGCAGAAAGACGCTGAAAAATATTTCGACTCCAAAGGAACGGCGGAGACAACAAAGGTAGTAACACTATGCGGCAAAATAGAGATGGAGATCGCCCAGATGTCGGCGGAAGACGCAAAGGCGTTTCTCGACGACCTTGGGATACAGGAGCCGGCGCTAAATAAGCTCATTAATGTAAGCTATGACCTTTTAGGGTTAATATCTTTTCTTACTGCTGGTGAAGATGAGGTCAGGGCATGGACGATTAAAAAGGGCGTTAATGCCCAGCAGGCGGCCGGCAAGGTACATTCCGATATAGAGAGGGGCTTTATCAGGGCGGAGATAGTAGGCTACGAGGCATTTATCTCATACGGAAGCATGTCCGCGGCAAAGGACAAGGGGTTATTAAGACTCGAAGGAAAGACCTATGAGGTGAAGGACGGGGACATAATTAATTTCAGGTTTAACGTGTAAGCATGACGGATACCCATCTGCCGTTGTAATTTTGAATTCGTAGTAACCCGCTGTCTTGCCGTTCAGGAGCAGAAAATCTTCTCTAATATAAATCGTTCTTCAGGAGTAGTCATGAAGATTAGCGCATCTTCAGGTTTTAACATATAGTCGTCGGGCGGGTTGTAAGCCCAATCATCCTTTGTCTTGACGGCCATTAAAAGCACGCCATGATATTTTTTTAGATTCAGATCGGCAATGGATTTGCCGGCGAATGAATCCGGAATGAGCACTTCTTCTATTCGCAGGTTTTTCTGTTTGTCGCGCAGCATCGTATCCAGAAACGAAACTACCGCAGGCCTCACCATCTCGGACGCCATTCTAAGGCCGCCGATAAAAGTCGGCGACACCACAGCGTCGGCGCCGGCCTTTTTCATTTTTTCGATGTTCTTAAGGTCATGGCATCGGGCTACAACCCTTACGTTCGGATTGATCTGTTTTGCCGTAAGGCTGATCACAAGATTCTGGTTATCGTCGCCGGATACCGCAAATAAACCCTTAGCCTCCATTATTCCGGCTTTCAGCAGGGTATCGCTGTCGGTAGCGTCCCCTTCGATATAAACCCGCTCTTTGAATGTCTCCAGAATTTTTTCTATCTTCTTCCTGTCTATATCCACGATTACATGGGGTCTTTGGGTTTCATGAAGTTCTTTTACGATATGAAAACCTACGCCTTCGATGCCGCATATGATATAATGCTCCCTGAATTTTTTTATCATCTTCTCCATTTTTCTCCTCCGAAAGGTTTCGTTAAGCTCTCCTTCCACAACAAAGGCTGTAAGACTCGACAGTATATAGGTAAGTATGCCGATGCCTGAAAATGACAGGATCATGGTAAATATCCTGCCTGCGGGTTTGTTGGACATATCTACTATCTCGCCGTAGCCTATCGTTGCTATGGTTATAACGGTCATATAGAGGCAGTCGAGCATCGAATATTTGCCTTCGCCGACAAACCAATATCCGACAGTGCCTATCAATAGGATATCGAGCAGCGCGATGCCGACCCAAAAGAATTTTTTATATATTTCCGATATCAGATTATCAGCCATGCCTTACCTTGTAAGACTCCGGCAATCTTAGACTAAGAGTGCTCATATTGCCTTTTCAAGTCGTTCCGCTACCCAGACCTTGATTATGGATTGCCGGGGCACGCCCAAACGTCTTGCTTCTTTATCTAATAATTGAATCATCCACAAGGGGAAATCTACATTTACTCTTTTCTGTTCCTGTTCGGGTCTTCTTGCTTTTGATAAATCGAGATATTTGGAAATATCCTCGCCTTCATCGAATTTCTTTTCGATTTCTTTAGCCTTGATAGCTTTCATATATATCAACCTCCTCTTTTCTTGACCGACGCACAGAAATAATTCTTGTCTTACTGCTCCTATAAGTTATAATTCCAGACCAATATTTTTCTGAAATCTTTCCTATCGCCAAAAATCTTGGTTCATCGCTTGTTTTTAAAGGAATCTCAATCAAATCAGGGTCATCCCAAAGAGCTTGCGCCTCATAGAAATCAATACCATGCTTTGACTTGTTAAGAGCGCTCTTCTTTGGGTCAAATTCAAATTCCATGTATAGATATTATACCTTAAATATACCTATATCAACAAAAAGTTTTTTAAAAGGGTATAAATCAATTGCGTGGTATTTTCATAAACTCACATTTTCCGGTAATATGAACTGATGGCGAAAGGTCGCAAGAAATGAAATTAAGGATACTTCTCATCAACCCGTGGATATACGACTTTGCGGCGTATAATTTATGGTCAAGACCGCTTGGGCTGTTCAAAATTGCGGAATATTTGAGCGCGTATGATGTCGAACTTAAATTAATTGACTGCACGGATTCCTTTGACAGTGAAAGATACGGCTCTGGCAAATTCAGGAATGAGGCAGTTGAAAAGCCGGATTTATTGCTGGACATCCCGAGATTGTATAAACGCTATGGAATAAGCACGGATGATTTTATAAACAGGGTTAGGCAGGCCATGCCGTTTGATATGGTTCTCATGACATCTATCATGAGCTACTGGTATCCGGGAGTACAAAAGGCAATAGAGATTGTGAGAGACATGGCAGGGGATGTGCCGGTAATTCTCGGCGGCATTTATGTGAGCCTTTATCACGAACACGCCTCAAAATTTTCAGGAGCGGACTTTATTTATAAAGGTCAAGTAGGAGAAAGCCTTAATTTTGCGCTCTATACATTCGGTTTTAAGATTAAGAAAAAAAGGGAACCGCTTGCGTACTATAAACTCGGGTTATATGATAAATACTCTTTTGCACCGCTTTTGACCGCATATGGATGTCCATTTAAATGTTCGTATTGCGCTTCAAGGCTTTTGACGGACAATTATCAAAGACGAACGCCGGAGAATGTTTTGAATGAAATTAAAGGGCTTTACAATACCGGAGTCAAGGATTTTGCCTTTTACGACGATGCGCTTTTGGTCGATTCGGAAAGTCATATCAAACAAATTCTGAGAGATACGGTTAATAAGAAGTTCGATATAAGGTTTCACACGCCCAACGGCCTTCATGCGCGGCTCATCGATAATGAGCTTGTAGGTTTGATGAGAAAGTCCGGATTTAAAACAATCCGCTTGAGCCTCGAAACCGTTAATACGGAAAGGCAAAACACTACCGGCGGCAAGGTGAATAATGAAGATTTGATAAGGGCTGTCAAATATTTAAAGCAGAAAGATTTCGCGAAAGAAGAAATAGGCGTTTATCTTATGTACGGACTGCCGGGGCAGGAATTAGAAGAGGTGAAAAAGGGAATAGAATTTTTGAAAAACCTCGGCGTCCGTATAAATCTCACCGAATTTTCGCCCGTCAAGGGCACTGAGGCATGGGAAGAGCTTGTGCGGAAAGGAATGATAAATGACGACCTCGATCCGCTCCTTACGAATAACACGGTCTTTCCCTATCTCTATTCGGGCTATGACACTGAGGAATTGAAGAAGATAAGGCTTGATGTTAAAGAGTATAATGATCATTAACGAACACCCAGATTCAGCGATAAAGGAGATACCATGAGAACATTATTTATTGTGCCGACACCTGTATTTTAAATATATATGAATCCTTCCGGTCATGAATTATTCCTATCCTTTTTGAGGCTCGGGCTGACAGCCTTCGGCGGTCCTGCCATGATTGCATATATAAGGGAAATGTCGGTTAAGCGCAAAAAATGGCTTGATGACAAGACCTTTAATGACGGTGTTGCGCTCTGCCAGTCCATACCCGGCGCAACCGCCATACAGATAGCAGCTTATGTGGGGCTAAGATCAAGGGGAATAAGAGGGGCATTGTTGTCTTATGCAGGATTCGGATTGCCGGCCTTTATCTTGATGTTAATCCTTTCGTCGCTATATGCAAGGTATCATGAAGTGCCAGGAATTATATCGCTGTTTAATGGCCTGCAAGTGTCGGTCGTCGCTATTGTTGCACATGCGACTTACTCCTTCGGAAAAAGCACGTTCGAGAATTACAGGCACATTATTCTTGCCGTAGCATCTGCTGTTCTATTTTGGGCCGGAATAAGTCCTTTTATAGTAATTTTGGGCGCTGCTTTCGCCGGCATTGCATTTCATGGAGGCAAGGGAATCTCTATCGCACCAACCGCCGAAAGGGAACCGGACGGACGGAATGTGAAACGGCTTTCTATGCTTTTCTTGATTCTGCTTTTAGGACTTCTTGCGTTCTACATCGCAGATAAGAGACTTTTCAATCTCGCGGCACTTATGATGAAGATTGACTTATTCGCCTTTGGGGGTGGTTTTGCGTCTTTGCCCCTCATGCTTCATGAAATAGTAACTGTAAGAGGCTGGATAGATCACAAGACATTTATGGACGGGATAGCCCTCGGGCAGGTTACGCCGGGGCCTATTGTTATTACCGCAACTTTTGTAGGATACATGCTGCACGGATTATCAGGAGCGCTGGCGGCGACTCTGGGCATGTTTACCCCGTCTTTTCTGATACTTATTATTGTAACGCCCGTCTTTGACAAGTTTAAGGCGTCTGCGTATTTCTCAGGCGCTACAAAAGGGATATGCGTTTCTTTTGTAGGCCTGCTTTTCTTTGTGGCGATAAAGTTTTCATCGGCTGTGCCATGGGACATTATCAGGGTTCTGCTGTTTGCCGGAGGTTTTGTTGCGCTGTTTAAGAAGATTGATATTCTTTATGTGGTGGTGATAACCGCAGTCATTTCGTTATTCCTGTTCTGACACGGTTTTTCGCTGAGATTGACTTGCTCCTCATATTCTGTTATTTTATTTCCAGGTGGATGCAAAAGGCGATGGGGTTCGCCATAACCGCTTCTGATTCCGAAGCTGATGACTCCTACTCTCGGTTAAAAAATTAAGAGGGTAGGAGTTTTTTATGCCTGCTCAAAAGGAGGCTGAATATGCATGAAGTCTGGGGGTTGGCAGCGCTCTGGCTCGGTCTCGCTTTAATTGCCACATTGATTTCCATATGGCTCCGCATTGCGACAGCCCTTTCCGAGATAGTTATAGGCACTGTAGCGCAATTGTTTATCGGCGCCCTTATAGGAACGACTATGGGCTCCGATACGCCGTGGATCAAGTTTTTATCAGGCACAGGGGCTATTGTCCTTACCTTTCTTGCAGGAGCAGAGCTTGATCCGGATGTGTTTAAGGTCAAATGGAAAGAGGCTTCTGCAATAGGTTTCATCTCATTCCTTGCCCCTTTTTTAGGCTGCACTGCTATTGCGTATTATCTCCTCGGATGGACGGTGAAATCGAGTTGGCTTGCAGGGGTTGCGCTTTCAACCACATCCGTTGCGGTTGTATATGCCGTAATGCTTGAGCTCGGATTGAACAAAACGGAGTTTGGAAAAAGCATTCTTGCCGCATGTTTTATAACAGACTTGGGGACAATCATATCTCTCGGCCTGATATTCGCGCCGTTTACGGTAAAGACCGTTATCTTCGTGGTTGTCAGCATAGCGGTATTTGCCTTGCTTCCTTATCTGACGCCCAAATTTTTTAAAAAATACGGCAACAGGCCGTCGGAACTTGAGGCAAAATATCTGCTCCTGTTTCTTTTCGGACTCGGCTCGCTTGCCGCGTGGTCCGACAGCGAGGCTGTTTTGCCTGCATACATAATAGGCATGGTTCTCGCAGGAACAGTCGGCAAAGACCATGTATTGATAAGGAGGCTCAGGACATTGACCTTTGGCCTTCTTACCCCGTTTTATTTCATAAGGGCTGGTTCTTATGTGTCCGTGCCTGCTATTATTGCAGCGCCTATTCCGCTCCTGATTTTATTTATGGGCAAGATGATAACCAAAATAATAGGCGTATACCCGGCGACAAAGGCTTATAAATACGCTCAGAAGGAAGGGATATACACGACACTGTTAATGTCAACCGGATTGACCTTCGGTTCGATATCCGCTCTTTTCGGCCTCACCCACGGGATAATAGATCAGCAGCAGTATTCTGTTCTCGTCTTAGTTGTAATCGCCAGCGCTGTTGTGCCGACCCTGATAGCTAATGCCTTTTTCATACCGAAATATTTATTGCCTAAAAAGGAGGAGAAAGAAAATGCTTAAAAGAATACTTGCAGCCTTTGACGGTTCACCTCAGTCGTATAAAGCCTTTGAATTTGCCCTTGAGATGTCCATGATGTGTCCGGAAGCGGCGGCTGAGATAATAGCTCTCTCTGTCGCGCAGCCGCCGGAGCCTGCGGATATTGTAGAAGTTGACGCGGTCATAGACAGCGCAACTCAGCATTACGAGGAATTGTTCAAGGAGTTAAAAGAAAAGGCAAAGGAAAAGAACATAGAGATAAAGACCGAAGTTGTGGTGGGACATCCCGCTGACCAGATTGTAAGATATGCAAAAGATAATAATTGCGATATGGTGATACTCGGACAGAAGGGCAAGTCGAAGATAGAAAACTGGCTCCTCGGTTCAGTATCAAAGAGAGTTGCAACCTATGCGCCTTGCACCGTGACGATTGTGAAGTAGATGGGAAAAGATAAAAAACTCTTCGGCTTTAATAAGAATGTGACAGTTGCCGGGCTTGTGAGCTTTTTCATGGACATAAGCTCCGAGATGATATATCCACTCGTCCCGCTTTTTCTTGCGAATGTCCTCGGCGTAAACAAATCTGTTATCGGTTTGATAGAAGGCATCGCGGAATCAACTGCCAGTTTACTGAAAGTTTTTTCGGGCTGGTTTTCGGACAGGATAGGAAACCGCAAATGGCTTATGGCAGCCGGATACGGTATTTCAACCCTTAGCAGGCCGTTTGTTGCTCTCGCAACGGGGTGGCAGCATGTCATGGGTTCCCGCTTCATAGACAGGTTCGGAAAAGGTATCCGCACAGCGCCGAGGGATGCGCTCATAGCCGAATCAGCGGATAGGACACATCTTGGGAGGGCTTTCGGCCTTCACAGGGCAATGGATACAATGGGCGCGGTAGTCGGCCCTGCTTTGGCATTTTTCTTTTTAGGATTGTTTTCCAACGATTATCGCACAGTCTTTTGGCTTTCCATGATACCCGGCGTCGTTGCCGTGTTACTCATCATATTTTTAATCACTGAAAAGAAGAAGGTCGCTGCCGCTCATACTGAAAGACCGAAATTGACCATTAAACATTTTGACTGGCGGTTCAAGTTCTTTGTAGCTATTGCCGGACTGTTCGCCGTCGGAAATTCGAGCGATGTGTTCCTGATACTGAGAGCGGAACAGGTCGGCGTTTCAACGGTTATGATCCCTGTAGTCTATCTGCTGTTCAACCTCGTCTATTCGCTTTCGTCAATTCCTGCCGGCATGGCGGCTGATAGATTCGGCAGAAAGAGGGTTATCCTTCTTGGGTTCATATTGTTCGCAATCCTGTATTACGGATTTGCAATTGCATCCGATACAAAGGCTATATGGATTTTATTTGGATTTTATGGTCTTTTCATGGGACTTACCGAAGGGGTGCAAAAGGCATTCCTTGCAACTATTATCCCGCAGGATTTCAAAGCGACCGCCTTCGGGGTTTATAATACTGTTATCGGAATAGCAATGTTTCCAGCAAGCCTCATCGGCGGCTGGCTCTGGGATAATATTTCTCCATCAGCGACATTTTATTTCGGCTCGATTACTGCGAGCCTGTCGGCTGCGTTGTTTATCGTATTTATCATCGCAATCCGAAAAACTGAAGGCAATATTTAAATTCTGATATAATTAACAATGTTGAATTTTCTTATTGTAGGAGCGGGCGGATTCCTCGGTGCGATAGCGCGGTTTGTTGTCGCCTCATGGATCGGCCAGAAGTGGGGGAGGAGCTTTCCCCTCGGCACATTTTTCATTAATGTGAGCGGGAGCTTTTTTATAGGGCTTCTAATGTCGTTATTTACAGAGAGGTTTATGGTCAATCCTCAATGGAGGCTGCTATTGGTAGTCGGCTTCCTCGGCGCGTATACTACCTTTTCGACTTTCGAATACGAAACAGGCGGGTTGATAAAAGACGGCGAATGGCTGATTGCGTTAATGAATGTGGTATTTAGCGTGATTGCCGGATTTGTGGCATTGAAAATTGGAGAAGTAATTACCAAGGTAATATGATATTATTTTATCGTCATTATCAGGCAGGATATAATATTTTTGCTCATTCTCGACCGGCATCCAAGCCGGTCTCCGAGGCTACGCCAGCCCGCTTAAACATCCATGTTACGCTTGGGCTGTCGAAGTCCGCTCAAATACTATATCCTGCCTCTATTAATTTTTCATTTAGGAGAAAATTATGGTAAAAAGCGGGCCTGCAAAAAAGCTTACGATTTATACGGATGAGACCGACAAGTTTCATGGAAAGCCGGTTTACGAAGTTTTGATGGATATTTTTTATAAGAAGAAGATTGCGGGCGTAAGCGTGTTCAGAGGCGTTGCGGGTTACGGCAGCGACGGCGTGTTCCACAAATCAAAGATACTGGAATTGTCAACGAGTCTGCCGTTAAAAATAGAAGCCGTGGATTCCGAGGAAATGATTAATAATGTCCTGCCCGACGTCCTCGGCATAATAGAAAGGGGACTTGTAGAGATAAGCGATACCAATGTGGTAAAGTGCTGCCAAAGAAAAGAGGGGTAATGCCCTTACATCTGTTTTTATGGAAAAGTTCATGAAAACTATGATATTCTAATAATTCATAACCGTAGTGTACCTTTTAGCTAAGGAGTAAAAATATGAAAATGTCGGGCGCTGAAATACTCATCGAGTCTCTGAAAAGGGAAGGGGTAAAACATATATTCGGATACCCCGGCGGCGTTATCTTGAACATCTTTGATCTGCTTTATGACGATAAGGATTTAAAGCTTATCCTTACGCGCCATGAGCAGGGGGCTGTGCACGCTGCGGACGGTTACGCGCGGGCTACCGGCAAACCGGGCGTTGTGCTTGTAACCTCCGGCCCCGGCGCTACGAATACCGTTACAGGCATAGCTACGGCTTCGATGGATTCCGTTCCATTGGTTGTGATGACCGGACAGGTTCCAACGGTGCTTATAGGGAACGATGCGTTTCAGGAGGCGGATATCGTAGGCATTACCAGGCCATGCACGAAATATAATATACTCTCAAAAAACGTCGACAATCTCGCAAGGGAAATAAAAGAGGCGTTCCATATCGCCTCTACCGGAAGGCCGGGTCCGGTATTGATAGACCTGCCCAAGGACGTTACTTCAGGGAAGACCGATTTCGTATGGCCGAAGGATATAGATATCAGGAGCTACAATCCGACTTATGAGGGCAATAAGTGGATGATAGAACGGGCGGCGCATGAAATCGCGCGGGCGAAGAAGCCGGTAATAATCGCCGGAGGCGGCTGCATAATATCCGAAGCGGCGAAGGAACTCAAAGAACTTGCCGAATACGCGAATCTCCCTGTCACCATGACCTTAATGGGCCTGGGGGCATTCCCCGGCACCCATGAGCTTTCGCTCGGGATGATGGGAATGCACGGCACTTATTACGCGAATAAAAGTATTCAGGAATCGGATCTGTTGATCGCGATAGGAATGAGGTTTGACGACCGGGTTACAGGAAAGATCGAGGGCTTTGCCCCTCACGCGAAGATAGTCCATATAGATATCGATCCTACATCCATAAGAAAGAACGTGCGTGTAGACATCCCTATAGTCGGAGATGTGAAGCGGGTTCTAAAGATCATGAATAAGGCGTTGAGAGAAGATATGAAGGAGCAGTGGGGCGAGGTGAGAAAGGCGTGGCTGAAACAGATAGCCGAATGGAAAAAAGAAAGGCCCATGTCGTACACATTCGACTCCGAGAAAATTAAGCCGCAGTTTGTTGTTGAAAAGATATATGAACTCACAAAGGGAGACGCCATTATAACCACAGAGGTCGGACAAAACCAGATGTGGGCGGCACAGTTTTATAAATTCGATAAGCCGAGAAGGCTACTTACTTCCGGAGGACTAGGCACAATGGGTTACGGATTTCCAGCGGCCATAGGCGCGCAGCTTGCGTATCCGGACAAACTTGTTATAGATATAGCCGGCGACGGCAGTATCCAGATGAACATACAGGAACTTGCGACTGCGGTTATATATAAACTGCCGGTCAAGGTCGCGATTTTAAACAATCATTACCTGGGCATGGTCCGCCAGTGGCAGGAACTCTTTTTTCAGGAGAGATATTCCCATGTCCATTTGCAGACCGAGACCACTCCTGATTTTGTAGGGCTTGCACACGCGTACGGGGCGGTAGGTTTGAGGGCGACGAAACCGAGCGAAGTCGAGCCCGTGATTAAAGAGGCATTTAAAACTAAAAAAACGGTCTTTATGGATTTCCTATGCGACTGGAAGGAAAAGGTATATCCTATGGTTCCGGCAGGCGCAACCCTCGATACGATGCTTTTTGAGGAAAAAGAGAAGAAAGCTGAAAAGAAACTGAAGGCGGTAAAATAACGGAGGTCATCTATGAGACATACTATTTCCGTGCTTGTGGAAAATAAATTCGGGGTTCTATCGAGGGTTTCCGGCCTTTTCAGCGGCAGGGGATATAATATAGAGAGCCTTTCGGTCGGAGAGACCATAGATCCGAACATCTCGGTTATGACCATTGTTACAACCGGCGACGATTGGGTTATAGAGCAGATAACAAAACAGCTCAATAAGCTGATAGACGTGATTAAGGTTGTAGACCTTACGGAACTCGATCATGTGGAAAGGGAGATGGTGCTTTTAAAGGTCTCGCCGAAACAGGAGAACAAGGCTGAGGCTTTGAGAACCGCTGAAATATTCAGGGGCAGGATTGTGGACTCAAGCCCGAATACTTACACCATAGAGATTACAGGTGATAATAAAAAGATAGAGGCCTTCATAGAGCTGATGCGGCCTATGGGCATAAAAGAGTTCGTAAGGACAGGGAAAGTAGCCATAGCAAGAGAAATAACGAAGAAAAAATAGGCAATAGGCTATGGGCAAGAGGCCATAGGTAGATGGAGAATTTCCTATAGCCTATCGCCTATAGCCTCAAGCCTGAAATTATAGAGGAGGAACATGAGTAACAACAAAGTATACATGATCGACGTTACAAATAGGGACGGCGTCCAGACGTCGAGGATTTTATTACCGAAGCTTTCAAAGACCATGCTCAATATCTATCTCGACGAAATGGGTATTTATCAGAGCGAGATAGGATTCCCCACGCTTAAGCATGAGGTCAACTATATTAATGCCAATATCGAGATTGCAAAGGCAGGCGCTATAAATAGAATACACCTCGAGGGATGGTGCAGGGCAATACCTGACGATATAAAGCTCTCGTTCAAGAATTGTCCTGATCTCAAGCATCTCAATGTCTCGATGTCCACTTCCGATATCATGCTGAGCGGGAAGTTTCAGGGCAAAAAAACATGGAAGGACATATTAAACGGAGTTAAAGAGGCTATAAAGCTTGCAAAGGAATTGGGCGCCGAAACGGTCGGTGTTAATGCCGAGGATGCTTCGAGGACAGGTCTTGATAGGCTGATAGAGTTTGCCATTGCAGGCAAAGAGGCAGGGGCCGACAGGTTCAGGTATTGCGATACCCTCGGAGCCGACGATCCGATTACGATTTATGAGAGGATAAAGGCGCTGTCATTCGCAACTAAATTTCCTATTGAAATGCACTGCCATAACGACCTTGGAATGGCTGAAGCCGTATCCGTTGCCGGGGCGCAGGGAGCGATAGAGGCGGGCGTTGACGCTTATATAAATACCACGCTGAACGGCTACGGCGAGAGGGCGGGCAACTGCGATTTGGTATCCACAATTCTTGCGCTGAAATTTTCGCACGGCATTAAAGATAAAGTCCCGATGGATGAGCATATTGATCTGAAAAAATCGTGGAAGATAGCGAAATACGCATCATACGCCTTTAATCTTCCCATACCTATAAACCAGCCGGGCGTCGGGGCCAATGCCTTTGCCCACGAGTCGGGCATTCATGCGGACGGCGCTTTGAAGGACAGGAGAAACTACGAGTTGTACGATCCGGAAGATGTCGGCAGGGGCGAGCATGAGCTTGTAGAGACGGGCCGCGTCATAACAACCGGAGAGTACGGCGGCATAAAGGGATTCAGGCATGTTTACAGCAAGCTGGGAATAGAATTCCACGACGACAACGAGGCGCGGAGGATTCTTGAATTAGCACAGTATGCCAATCTGCATACACAGAAGCCGCTTACCGACGACGAGCTTAGGATTATAGCTCATTACCCGGAGCCGGTAAGACAGATACTTACCGCTAATCCATAGCGCGGTTATTGACAAATCCTAAAACGTGATATAATTACATCATATGGACCCAAATTTATCCGATAAAAAGCAGGCAATGGGCAGTGCCTCCCGTCCATTGCCGTCAGCCTCTCATTTGATTAACTCATAATATGTGGCTTGAAATAGTTCTTATAGCTATATTCATCCTCATAAACGGTTTTTTCGCCGCATCCGAAATAGCCGTAGTCACCATAAGGCGGAGCCGCATAAAGCAATTGGTAGAAGAAGGCAAGAGGAATGCGGATACCTTAAATAAACTCAGGGAGTCTCCGGACAGGTTTCTCGCGACGATACAGATCGGCGTTACCCTTTCCGGGGCGCTTGCATCCGCCATCGGAGGCGCCGCTGCCGTCGAGGTTATAAAGCCCGTATTGAAAGCCGTTCCTATACCGTTTGTCTCAGCGTCCGGCGAGGCGATAGCGATAGGTTTTGTCGTCGTCATCATCACGTATTTTTCCCTTATCTTCGGCGAGCTTATCCCTAAATCCATAGCGCTCTCGAATCCTGAAGGCATAGGCCTTTTTACCGCTCCGGCGGTAAGGAGGTTTTCAAAGCTGGCTACCGCGTTCGTCAGCATTCTTACCGCAAGCACCAACATGTTGTTAAAACCATTCGGCAAAAAAGCCTTTACCGAAAGGGGTTATATTACCGAGGAAGAGGTGAAAATGCTTATCGAGGAGGGCGGGGAAACCGGCGTCTTTGAGCCGGAAGAAAAGGAACTCATACACAGCGTTTTCGAGTTTACCGACACCTTTGTCAAAGAGGTCATGAAGTCTGTTCCGCAGATGGTTGTTATAGGTATTACCATGTCCGCCGATGAAGTAAAATCGATTATCTCGGAAGAGAAATTCTCGCGTTATCCGGTTGTCGGAAAGGATATAAACGATATCAGGGGAGTTTTATACGCTAAGGATTTTTATAACATCTTATCCAAGACAGGCAGCGTGGATACGCACAAGATCATAAAACCTCCGATGTTCATTCCCGAGACAATGAAGATAAGCATCCTTTTGAAGGAAATGCAAAAGAAGAGAATCCATATGGCTATCGTAATAGACGAATACGGAGCGGTTTCCGGGCTGGTAACGCTCGAAGACCTTCTCGAAGAGATCGTAGGAGAAATAAGGGACGAATACGATACGGAAAGCCCTGTGATCCGGTTAAGCGACGGCTCTATGATCATAGACGCCTCCATCAGTGTGAGCGATCTGCATGAGGATTACGGCATAGAGATACCGGAATCTCCAGAATACGAGACCCTCGGCGGATTTATAGTTACTTATTTACAGCGCATACCGAAGTCCGGGGATGTTGTAGAGATGGACAGCAGCAGATTAAGGGTTCTTGAGATGGTCGGGCAGAGGATAGCGAAGGTGAAGATGGAAGGCACTTGACACCGATTAAAATTTCTTATATCTTTGAATTTACAGCTTACAAGAGGAGGATTTATGGAGAAATGGAAGTGCAGCGTATGCGGTTATGTGTACGACCCTGAAAACGGAGACCCTGATTCCGGAGTGCCGGCCGGAACTTCTTTCGAGCAATTACCCGACAGTTGGGTATGCCCCGTATGTGGGGCGGGCAAGGATATGTTCGAGAAGGAATGACAAATCAAAAGAGCGGGGAGGAAGCCATGAATGCCGTAGAGATAGCGATCAAGATGGAAACCGATGCGATACGGTTTTATAAAGAGGCCGCTGAAAAATGCGATCATGCGGTCGGCAAAAAGATGTTTTTATCTATACGCGAAGACGAAAAAAGGCATCTTGAAATGCTTTCTCAAATATTAAAAGGGCTCGACATAAAGATCAAAGATGTCAGTCCTATGAAAAACATTAAGACTATCTTCGAGCAGATGAAGGACGAGATGATGGAGCGTGTCGAGGCCAAGACCGATGAGCTTGAGGCATTTAAAATCGCCATGCAGATGGAAAAGGAAGGGATCGAATTTTATAAAAAGGCCGCGTCGGACGCCCCTGCGGAGAAGGAGAGGAATCTCTTTGAAAGGCTTACGCACGAAGAAGAACAGCATTATGCGGTTTTCGCGAATACCTATTTTTTCATGCATGACAGCGGAAGCTGGTTCATGTGGGAGGAACACAGCATAGTAGACGGCGGAACGCCCTGGGCGTGATTAGCTCATAGCTTACTTAAATATTATCTCCATAAAGCGCATCGGGCGGGCTTTGCGGAGCGTTTGACATATTACGAAGAATATGCGTATATATCATGGTTGTCTCAATATTTTTATGCCCGAGAAGTTCCTGCACCTCAACGAGTGCCGCAGGACACTTTTTCGGCAAGTGTTTGGTTTTGGGAGAGCGAATCGGTTTAGGCGTGTTGACGTGCTGCAGTGGCATTCGTCAGTGATCAGTGCGTTAGCGTAGATATAAATGAAAATTGAAAGATTAAAGATCGATAAAAGAGATTCTCTTTTGAGTCACCTTATAGGGCAAGTATTTCACCTGACTACACAGGCGTCATACGAGAAAATACGAAGAAGTGGAAAAATCTCTAACAACCAATCAGGGTGCTATCCGATAAATACTGGTTCACAAAAGAGCTATGGCAGACTGAACGGATGTATATGTCTTTTTGACCTTCGAAATAATAATTCCGAAATAATTCAGAACACTCTAGATTGTTATTACTTTCTTGGTCCCTCATGGTTCTCTAAGCACGGAAGGAAATATACTACATGGGATTTGGCATATCTATTTCTGGATTCACAATATTACAATCGACTCATTCCGAGTTCGCGGGTGCATGATCATTACAAAGAAACGGGACAATACCTACAAGCCATACCTAATTCCGAAGCTTGGATAGACGGCGAGATTCCACTTCCTTGGATTGATAGCGTACTGCTCGTAAATATAAAAGAACCAGCGCCGGACAGAAATACATTTACTGGAATGAACTACTGGGCGTAGGGCACTTCTTAAAACTAATGAGAAACGCTAACGAAGCGCTTCAATGGATCGCGCGGAACAGCCCCGCCTCCCCATGAGTTCAGGCGTTAAATAATAATTGAAAATAGCATGGGTTCCATGCTAACATGAATTTGTGATCCAGTCATTTAAAGACAAGGGAACTGAAGATATTTTCAACGGCAGAAATTCTAAGGATTCACGAAAAACGTGCCCTCAGTCATTATGGAAGATTGCAGCAAGGAAATTGGATCAACTTGACTCCGTAGTTCATATCAATGAACTACGAGTTCCTCCGAACAATAAGCTGGAAGCCTTGACGGGAGACAGGAAAGGACAATACAGCATAAGGATAAATGATCAATATCGGATATGTTTTATATGGCATGAATCCGGACCGGAAAAGGTAGAAATTACGGATTATCATTGATAGAAATTAAAATGTTTTATGGAGGTAAATATGATTCGCATACCAACGCATAGGGAGCCGACCCATCCTGGAGAGATGCTTCTTGAGGAATTTTTAATTCCTATGGGCATCACCCAGCGGGAATTGGCAAAAGAAATCCATGTCCCTTACCAGAGGATAAACGAAATTATCAACAAGCGTCGTGGTGTGACACCCAGCACAGCTTTGCGCCTCGCAAAGTTCTTTGGGGTTTCGGAAGATTTCTGGATGAATCTACAGCTCAGATGGGATATATATAAAGCGAAACTTAACGAGGCAAAAGAATTAAAGACAATTAGGGCTATAAGGGTGAGCGGTGAATTGGCACATTCACATTTTTAAATAGACATGCCAAAAAAGATGATAAAAGTGGATGATTCAATATAGCCTATTTCAGCCCTAAGACGTCCTGCATGTCGTATAATCCCGGCTTGCGGCCCGAAATCCAGAGGGCTGCCTTTAATGCTCCCCTCGCGAATGTATCTCTGCTCGACGCCTTGTGGGTGATCTCTACGCGCTCTCCGAGGCCGTAAAAAAATACGGTATGTTCTCCTACGACATCTCCGCCTCTCAGCGTCTGTATGCCTATTTCCTTTTTAGTTCTTTCGCCTATCACTCCCTTTCTTGCGTAGACAGCCGCATCGTCAAGGTTTCTGTTGACGGCGTCAGCGATCACCTGCGCCATTTTCATGGCCGTGCCGCTCGGAGCGTCTTTTTTCAGCCTGTGATGCGCCTCGACTATTTCGATGTCGTAGTCGTCGCCGAGCACCCTTGCTATGTCATGCAAAACTTTAAGTAGAAGATTTACGCCGACGCTCATATTCGGCGCAAGCACTATCGGGATATCTCTTGAGACCTCTCTAATTGGCTCTAATTCTTCTTTAGAGAATCCTGTTGTGCCGATTACAATTGCTTTTTTGCTTTCAGAAGCGAGCTTTACATGCTGTAGTGTTGAATTTATGGATGTAAAATCTATGATGACATCGCACGTATCGATAATACCTTCGATCGTATCCGTAACTTTTATCCCTGTATCTCCTATTCCCGCAATATGTCCTATATCTTTACCTACGGCCTCATGTCCTTTTCTTTCGGTAGCGCCGACGAGCCTTAATTCGTGATAATCCTTTGAAAGGGCGGTAATCCTGTTTCCCATCCTTCCGGTTGCGCCTGTGACTATAATCTTTGTCATATAATTATTCCTCCCTCTTATCTTCCTCTTCTTCGGTTTTTTCATCGGGAATCTTATACTCCTCCGATGCCCATTTGCCGAGGTCTATCAGTTTGCACCGCTCGGAGCAAAACGGCCTCCATGGATTTTCCTCCCATGTCGTCTTTTTCTTACACGCCGGACATGTAATCTGCATTACTCCAATACCCCATTACTCCATTTTATCTTAT
Source organism: Nitrospirota bacterium (assembly GCA_021792185.1). GTDB lineage: Bacteria > Nitrospirota > Thermodesulfovibrionia > Thermodesulfovibrionales > Dissulfurispiraceae > GWB2-47-37. The sequence goes on from JAJYVD010000001.1 coordinate 60,996, forward strand.
CTTTCAGCCCTTCGGTAACATGAATTTTACCATCTTTATCGATTATAACTCCATCAAGATTCAACCGGTTAAGGACGTCCATTCCTTTCTGAGCCCCTAAAACAAATATGCCGGTCGCAAAGGCGTCGGTAAATGCGGCGTCCTTTGCTATTACGGTTACGCTGCGGCATTCGCTATCCGGATAACCTGTCTTGGGGTTCAGAAGGTGATGGTATCTCCTGCCGTCTTTTATAAAGAATTTTTGGTAATCGCCGGATGTCGATATAGCCATATCGGAGAGACCGACGGTTGCCAGAATTTCATCTTTATCTGTTTGCTGTCTCGGATTTTGAATTCCCACATTCCACAAACTGCCATCGGGTTTTATGCCGAATGTTTTAATGTCTCCGGCAACTGCGACAATGCCGGCCATTATGCCCTGTTGTTTAAGAATTTCGACCGCCTTATCAGCCGCATATCCTTTTATAATGCCTCCGAGGTCTATCTGCATACCTTTTGTTTTAAGAAAGACCGTTGACGCTTCTTTGTCGATAACGATATTTTTATACCCGACTAATTTTAATTTTTCTTTGACGATTGCTCTATCCGGAATTATTTTTTTCTGAAAATTCCACAGGCGCACCAGGGGGCCGACTGTAACGTCAAACGCGCCCTCCGTGTTTTCGGATACGTACAATGCCTTTTCTATTATTTCCGTGGTTTCGGGAGACACCCTGACCGGTTTATTGCCGGCGTATCTGTTAATCGCTGATATTTCGCTGTCCTCGCTGTAAAAATTCAACAGTTTCGCAAGCCGTTCCAGTTCAGCGAATGCCTTATCTATAGCTGCCTTTTCCTCCGAGTCTGAAGAAACCGTAATGGAGACTATTGTATACATTGAAGATCGCGTCTCTTTGTAAAGTTTTTCTTGAGAAGGGGAGCATGAAAGCAGCATAGCAGTAGAGCAGAAGAACAGCAATCCATAAACAAAACCTTGCTGCATGAAGGTCAGATTTGCTTCAATGACTTTATCAACAGCACCTTTTAACCACATAGTCTTATACCCGTCATCCGCATCGGTGGTATCCTCTTAATGAAACATATATTATCTTTGCTTTGCATAAAAAACAACACTTATAAAGGCGTTGAAGCGAACCTGACCTTCATGTCATTACGGAGCATGGTCATATATCTTCTTCGCCAAATATCTTCCCGTATACGATTCTTTATTCTTTGCTACTTCTTCCGGTGTCCCGGTTGCAACTATTTTGCCGCCTTCGTCTCCGCCTTCAGGCCCGAGGTCTATGATATAGTCGGCTGATTTTATTATATCAAGGTCGTGCTCGATAACTATAACGCTGTTCCCCATATCGACAAGCCCGTTTATCACGTTCAGAAGCCTCTGTATGTCCACGAAGTGGAGGCCTGTTGTCGGTTCATCGAGTATGTATAGAGTATTGCCTGTAGCTTTTTTCCCGAGTTCTTTTGAGAGCCTTAATCTCTGAGCCTCTCCGCCTGAAAGGGTGGTCGCGGGCTGTCCTAATTTTAAATAGCCCATTCCCATGTCTTCGAGAATATCGAGACGCTGTTTTAGGGGAGGGATAACGCTGAAGAATTCGAGGGCCTCGGATATGGTCATTTCAAGGACATCGGAAATATTTTTGTCTTTGTAACGTATATCAAGAGTTTCTTTATTGTATCTTTTGCCTTTACAAACATCGCAGGTAACATACACATCGGGAAGAAAATGCATCTCTATTTTTTTCAGGCCGTCGCCCTGACATGCCTCGCACCTGCCTCCGGATATATTGAAACTGAACCGGGATGCTTTATATCCCCTCACCCTCGATTCGGGGAGTTGAGAGAAAAGGTCCCTGATAAAAGTGAAAATGCCGGTATATGTAGAAGGGTTCGACCGTGGAGTTCTTCCGAGCGGAGACTGGTCAATGCATATTACCTTATCGACCTTTTCCATACCTTCTATCTTTTTATATTGCCCTGGAAGCAGGCTGCTTTTATATAAATACCTCGACAGCGCCTTATAAAGAATTTCGAATATCAACGTGCTCTTGCCGGAGCCTGAAACCCCGGTCACGCATACAAATACTCCAAGGGGGATTGAAACGGCGACGTTTTTCAGATTGAACTCGGATGCGCCTGTAATCTTTAAAAACTCCTTCGAGTTCCTTTTTTTTACGGATGCCGGTATGGCAAGCTGTCCGGTGAGATATTTTCCGGTAATAGACGCGGTATCATTCATAATATCAGGAGGCGCGCCTGTCGATATTATCCATCCACCGTTTTTACCCGCGCCGGGCCCCATATCTATGACATGATCCGCTGTTCTTATAGTCTCTTCGTCATGTTCGACAATAATTATACTATTGCCTGCGTCTCTTATCAGAGAGAGGCTTTTAAGAAGTTTCGCGCAATCCCTCGGATGCAGGCCGATGCTCGGCTCATCAAGCACGTAAAGCACGCCGGTAAGGGAAGAGCCTATCTGCGTGGCGAGCCTTATCCTCTGCGCCTCTCCGCCCGAAAGGGTAAGGGAAGGCCTGTTGAGGGTTAAATATCCGAGCCCCACCTTGTCGAGAAAAGAGAGCCTGTCCTTTACCTCTTTAAGCACCCGCCTGGAGATTACAGTCTCTCGCTCCGAAAGCCTCAATCCTCGCACAAAGTCCCCGGCATCTTTAACGGACATTTTTGAGAATTCTCCTATGCTTATGTCATGGAGCTTTATGTTCAACGACTCTTTCCTCAATCTCATGCCGCCGCATGCCTTGCATGGAACCATATGGGTCAACTCTTCTTCCGCGATTCCAAACCCAGGACTCTGAAACTCAAACGCATCGCTTATGCCTTCAAATCCTATGCCTTTACACCTGGGGCATGCGCCGTATTTGCTGTTAAAAGAAAACAACATCGGCTCTATCTCAGGATAGCTGATGCCGCACTGAGGGCAGGCCAATGTCCTGCTGAACGGAATATCCCTGTCTTCGTCTATAAGGTTGATAACGACCGTATCCGCATGCCTGAGGGACGTGTCTATCGCCTGCTTTATCTGGCGTTCTACCGAGTGCTTGATAATAAACCTGTCTATCACTATCTCTATGGTATGGCGCTGTTGTTTTTTTAAGGAAACGTCTTGCGTCAGATCCATCATCTTGCCGTCTATCCGCGCCCTTACAAATCCATCCATCCTCATTTGCTGCAGTTCTTTTTTGTATTCTCCTTTTCTTTCCCTGACAATAGGGGCAAGGACCTGAACCCTTGTACCTTCAGGTAATGAGAGGATGGCGCGTATTATATTATGTAAATCCTGCGTGGTAATGACCGAGCCGCACTGATAGCAGTAAGGGATGCCTATTCTCGTATAAAGCACCCGCATATAGTCGTAGATTTCGGTAATTGTGCCTACGGTAGAGCGCGGGCTTCTCGATACAGTCTTCTGATCTATGGCTATGGATGGGGAGAGACCTTCGATGTAATCCACTTCAGGCTTCTGCATCTGTTCGAGGAACTGCCGGGCATAGGCCGAGAGGCTCTGCACGTATCTGCGCTGCCCTTCGGCATAAATGGTGTCCATTGCGAGGGACGATTTCCCCGAGCCGGAGGGGCCTGTGATAACGGTAATTTTGTCCCTCGGTATGGTTACATCGATGTTTTTGAGGTTATGCTCGCGTGCGCCTTTTATGACTATGTATTCCTGCATGTTGAATCCTTTGATTATCCGGTAACTTTTAATATAACTGAAATGAGGGGTTTCTTTCACTATCGAGAAGCTTAAAGGAAATCCTACAATTCTATCTCAAGCCCTTCATAGGCAACGGCGTATTGCGGCATACCTGAAACAGCAGAATATTGCTCCTGAAGCTGCCGGTAAACGGCATCGAGGTCATCGTCGCTGCGCAGCGGCTCATGATGCGTAAAATAGAGAGATTTTGCCTCTGCCTTTTTTGCCATCTCGATGCATGAGTCGAACGTGCCGTGTCCCCAGCCTTTTTTAGCTGGATATTCATGAGTGGTATAAGCGGAATCCGCAATAAGGACATCAACTCCGCGTATAAAATTAAGAAGTATAGTGTTTTTGTCGGCGATAAGAGATTCATACTCCTCGTAGTAATCGTGATGGGGGTCATAGATATTATACAGCGGCTCATTGTCGCCTGTGAAAAATAAGCTTTTGCCGTTACATTCAATTTTATAGCCGAAATTCAGGACCGGATGGTTCATCAGAATATTGGTTACCTTTGCCGAACCTATTTCGACAGTCTGTCTTTCGCGCAGCGTTGTATACTCGATGTCCGCCTTAAGCTCGGACTCGCGCACAGGGAAATAGCAATACTCCATCTGCCTGCCGAGGACATCTTTAATGGAGCGCTCATAAACAGGATCGAACGCGCCGTAAATATGTATCTTGTTCTTAGGTATAAAAAAGGGGATAAAAAAGGGCAGTCCCTGAATGTGATCCCAATGGGTATGAGAAATAAAAACAGAGCAGTTTACCGGCAGGCGTTTCAGGAGCGTTTGCGCCAAACTGTAAATACCTGTGCCCCCGTCTAAAATGATGAGCCGGCCGTCGTCCGTTTCCACGGTGATGCACGTAGTGTTGCCGCCGTACCTTATTGTTTTGGGGCCGGGAGAAGGGATAGAACCGCGCACACCCCAGAACTTTATTTTCAAGAGCCGCACCTCACAGGTTAATGAAAATCATCGCCTTATCTATTTCGGCTTTTACATTGCCTAATGCGCCGACAATCCCGTCTATATCCGTACCGAAGCGGCCGGTGATTTCTTCGGGAAGCTTTTCCACAAGGTTGTTGCCGCTGTGTCCGATCCTCAGTTCTTTACTTATTCTGTTGGCCGCTGATACTACATCCGTTACGAGAAGGCGGTCGCCTTCAAGGCAATGGTGGCTTCTTAAAGCTTCGATAAGATTGGACGGAAGCTGCCATCTCTCCGCCAGGAGCGAACCGACCTCGGTATGATTGATACTGAATATTTCGCTTTCAGCCTCGAAAAGAGATATTTCTTTCTCTTTCGCTATGAGAAGGGCTTTTTGAAATTCTACGGGCATGAAATGCGCGAAGACGACCTTGCCGAAATCGTGCAAGAGGCCGGACAAAAAATAATCGAACGATTCCTTGCTTTGAATATTCATTTTTTTGGTGAACAATTTCGCTATGGAAGCCGTGGAAAGGGAATGCAGCAGGAAGGCGTCCATATCAAAACCGGCTTCGGTTCTTTTGGGCAGAGCACCGATCGCCGCTGTGCTTAATGCCAGGTTTTTGACCGTATTGAGCCCTATGTATACAACTGCGTGATTCACGGAAGTGATCTTTTGAGAAAGGCCGAAGTAGGCGGAATTCACCAGTTTGAGGATTTTCAGAATCATTACAGGGTCGTGTTCGATAATCTCCACCAGCTCTTTCGGGTCCGAGTTTATATCGGATGCCAGATCCAGAACCCGATGCACGCTGTGCGGAAAGGCCGGCATCTTTTCCACCATATCCGCGATTTCCTGCCTTTTAATTCCCATTTTTCCCTTTCAAAACGATAATGTATCGTAACACAACATATTATTTTTCTATTTCGATTGACTTCAGTTCAGCAACAACCTTCCCTATAGGCACTTCGGTTTCTATTTTCAGAGGCGTCCTTGCCTCATCGTCCGAAAGCCATATGATTATGCTGCCTTTATTCTCAAAAAGGCCATCGGATTTCAGGAGAGGTTTTACCACCACAGTGTTTAACTCTTTTTCGTCGTTCACTATTTTTTCTTTTCTCAAGACCTCTACCTCAGCCTGATAGAATTTATTGCTGTCGAAGATATTGATATAAATTGTCTCTCCTATGTTGAAATTCCGCGTCCTCAGGAAATAAAAGCCGGACATTACATCCCATAGATTCGATGCGGCGATGTTGTGTTCGTCTTTTGTTCCCTTGATATGGTTTATATGGGTAACCCTCCGGTTGATCGCGTCAAAAAATGTCTCCTTGTCGCTTCGTTTCCTTCCCTCACGCTGTCTTATTTTGAAGGAAGACGGGATTCCGTTTGTCACCCGGCTCTCCGCGTAATCCTCTACTTTATAGAATGTCGAGATGAACGGTGAGGAATGAACCTGAGAGGTTATTTTTACATTTCCCTTGTCGTTAACAGCCTCAAGCACCGCTTTGCCGACATAAACGCCGAGCCAGTAAATATCGAAGTGGAGCTTTTCCTTTGAAAGATTCAATATGCTGATGATCTCTTCCTGTTTCTTTTCGGGTTCTAAAGGCTTCTCCGGAACTGGTAGGGCGGCTGTTTGCTGTGCTTCGCTTTTAGGTTTCTCTGTTTGAGATACATCAAGAGGGGGTTTTTCAGAAGCATGTTCGGTTTTGCTCTCCTCAGTTACAGGCGTGCTTGGAGTTTTTTCTTCAGGGATATTATCCGGAACGGCAGGAGGGGCTGGGCGGTGTTTGGACGGTTCGGATACAATCTTTGCATGGAAAGGCTTCGGCGAAAAGAGTTCTCCAAAGTCGAAAATGTTTATGCCTGAAAGTCCGGCGATTACAATAACGTGCAGTAAAAAGGACAGAATTATCGCAGCGGCCAGGAGGGATAGATTTTTTCCGACAGCCTTCATAATGTATATTATACCCGAAAATAAGACGCCTCCGTGGAAAAATCCGGAGGCTTATAAAAATGTTGTCAACTCCTCCATGCCTCCCCTTAAGCTAAGGGGAGGTTAGGTGGGGTTATGAAAGTTTAGAATAGTCCGCTCACTTTTCCGGTAGCGGTATCTACATTAATTCTTCTGAAGGCAGGGTTAGAACTCGTTCCGGGCATGAGGCTTATTGTTCCGGCGCATGGGCAGAGGAACTTTGCTCCTGAGTAAATCAGCACGTCCCTGATGGGCAGTGTCCAGCCTTTGGGCACTCCCTTGAGTGCCGGGTCATGCGAGAGGCTCAGGTGGGTCTTGACCATCATGGTCGCGTAGTCGGCATACTTGGGATCGTCTTCGAGCATTTTCGCCTTGGCTTCAGCCTCGGGCAGCCATGAGACTCCGTCTGCGCCGTATACCTCCTTTGCGATAATAGCTACACGGTCGCGCAGCTTCATCTCCAAAGGATAAAGGAATTTAAAGTCGTTTTTATCGTTGCAGGCATCGATGACCGCGTCTGCCAATTCCAGCGCTCCCTCGCCGCCTTTGAGCCAGTGCTGTGATTCGGCGCAGCGTGCGCCTGCCGCTTCGGCTGCCTTTTTGATAACAGCCACTTCCGCGTCCGTATCGGTATAAAAACGGTTGACGCAGACAACAGGATTGATGCCGGACTTGCGGATGATATTGATCATGTGCACCATATTGGCGCAGCCTTTTTCTACAAGGGCAATATTCTCTTTTGTGTATTCCTCGGGAAGAGCCTTTCCGGGCACGACCTTGGGGCCCCCGCCGTGCATTTTCAGGGCGCGGACGGTAGTGGTGAGCACCGATACATGTGGTTTTAATCCGCTGAAACGGGATTTGACGTTCCAGAATTTTTCAAACCCGATATCCGCTGCAAAGCCTGATTCGGTGACATGGTAATCAAAGAGCTTCAGTCCGATCCTGTCGGCAATAATAGATGATTGCCCTATAGCTATATTCGCAAACGGCCCGGCATGAACAAAGCAGGGGTTATATTCTGCTGTGCACATCAATGTGGGGTTAATGGTATTTCTCATAAACGCGGTCATTGCATTGCCTACTTCCAGATCTCCTGTTGTGACTGGTTTATGGTTTTTGTCAAAGGCAACTGTGATGTTGTTCAAGCGTTTTTTCAGGTCAGCAAGGTCTTTGGCTACGGAAAGGATGGCCATGCACTCAGATCCGACTGCGATGCCGAATTTCGACTGCATCATGTAGCCGTCCTGTTTGCCGCCTATGCCGATGATGATATTGCGGAGGCTTTGCGCGCAGAAGTCCATTATCCATCCCATCTCCACGCGGGTGGGGTCTATATCAAGCCGTCTCATCTTGGTGAGTCTTTCAAGTTGTTCGTCGTTGTAGTTGCGTTCATGCTGCATCCTCGCGGTCAATGCCACCATAGCCAGGTTATGGGCGTTCATGATGTCGTTGATGTCTCCGGTAAGCCCTAATGAAAATTCGGTCATAGGAATCAGCAGGGAGTTGCCGCCGCCTGCTGCAGTGCCCTTCACGTTCATGGTAGGGCCGCCTGAAGGCTGGCGCAGAGCGCCTCCCACATTAACGCCTCTTTTGCCGAGGCCTTCCATCAGACCGCACGATGTTGTGCTTTTGCCTTCGCCCAACGGAGTAGGGGTGATAGCCGTCACCTCTATATATTTACCGTCCGGTTTGTTTTTAAGGCGCTCTATGACCTTTAGAAAATCAACCTTGGCGAGACGTCCCATCGGCAGCATCTCGTCCTTTTGCAGTCCAAGCTTTTCACGCCACTCTTCCGGTGTAGGCATATTCTTTTCAGCCTCTTCGGAAATCTGCCAGTCAGCTAACTTCGTTGCATCATACGGCATAAAAGACCTCCTTGAAAAAATTTTTAGGCTAAGGCTAAGGCTTCTGAACCTCAACCCGCCTTTTTTATATTTACGGCACAGACCTTGTATTCGGGTATCTTTACATGCGCATCCAGCGCATCATTTGTTATTATATTAGCTGCTGCTTCGCTGTAATGCATGGGTATGAAAATTGTGCCTTTAGAAACGCTGTTTGTTATCCTTGCCTTTATATTTATCTTTCCGCGCCTGGATGTTACAGTCACCATTTGACCGTCTTTGATATTCAGTATTTTGCCGTCTTCCGGATTAATCTCGACATAGGGTTCGCCCGCATGCGTCTCGATGGGTTTAACCCTTCTCGTCATTGAACCTGCGTGGTACTGGAAGAGATTCCTTCCGGTCGTCAATATAAACGGATACTCGCTGTCCGTAATCTCAGCAGGCGGAGCATATGATATAGCGTGAAAATGAATTTTGGGTTTTTTGAATCCGTCCTTATAAAGATAAGGCGTGCCGGGATGGTCTTTTGTAAGGCACGGCCATTGAATGCCTTCTTTATTAAGGCGCTGATATGTTATTCCTCCGATAGTCGGCCATAATTGCCCGAATTCTGTCAGCACATCTTCAGGTGAGCCGTAGGTCATAGGATATCCAAGTCTCTTTGAAATTTCCATTATGATGGAGAGATCGTCTTTTGCCTCGCCCGGAGAATTAACCGCTTTTTTTACTCTCTGGACTCTCCTTTCAGTATTTGAAAAAGTGCCGTCTTTTTCGGCAAAGCATGCGGAGGGAAGAACGACATCCGCCAATTCTGCAGTCTCTGTCATGAATATATCCTGCACAACAAGAAAATCGAGGCTCTTTAACGCCTTTACAGTGTGATGAGTATTGGGGTCTGTCACTGCCGGATTTTCTCCCATTATGTAGAGAGCCTTTAATTTGCCTTCGAGGGCTGCCGGTATCATTTCGGTCGCCTTGAGTCCTTTCTTTTGAGAAAGTGCTGTTCCCCATGCCTTCTCGAATTTCGACCTGACCTCGGCGTCTTCTGTATTTTGGTAGCCCGGGTAAACATTAGGAAGGCATCCCGCGTCTGAAGCGCCCTGAACATTATTTTGACCCCTGAGCGGATTTACGCCTGTGGATTCCCTGCCGATATTCCCTGTGAGCATCACAAGATTTGCGATTGCCCTGACATTCTCTGTGCCGCATGTATGCTGCGTTATTCCCATAGTATAGAAAAGGCCGGCCTTGCGTGAACCGCCGTAAAGCCTTGCAGCCTTTATTATTTCGTCTTTGTTTACTCCTGTTATCCTCTCGACATAATCAGGAGTATATTCTTCAACAGACTCTTTCCATTCATCGAAGTTTTCTGTTTTTGCCTCGATAAATTCTTTGTTGTGAAGTCCTTCTTTCAGGATGACATGCGCCATTCCGTTCAGGAGAGCGATATCAGTGCCGGGCTTAAGTTTCATGAACACTTCGGAGAAGCGAACCATCGGCACTTTCCTCGGATCCGCGACTATTATTTTTGCGCCTTTTCTGTAAGCCTTTATCATCCTGTTTGCTATGACAGGATGAGTCTCTTTTGTGTTTGAGCCGATGATGAAGATAACCTCCATCCCTTCGATTTCTTTTATGGAATTGGTCATCGCCCCTGAGCCGAATATGGCAGCCAGACTGGCTACCGTCGGGGCGTGTCAGAGCCGGGCGCAGTGGTCGACATTGTTAGTGCCGACTGCCGCGCGAATGAATTTCTGGAAGATATAGTTTTCTTCGTTAGTGCATCTTGCGGATGATAGCCCTCCGATCGCGTCAGCGCCGTGTTTGGATTTTATACCGCTTAATTTGGACGCTATAAGATCAAATGCCTCATTCCATGATGCCTCCTTGAAGAGCGAAAGAGGGTCTGGCGAGGACTGTCCCTCGGGCGCCGTCCTTATCAACGGCCTTTTAAGCCTGTCAGGGCTGTTAATAAATGTATATCCGAACCGGCCCTTTATGCACAGCCATCCTTCATGCCATGTGTCCTCTTTCGACGTTACCCTTACTACCGTGTTGTCTTTGACATGAAGCGTTATATTGCAGCCCGTTCCACAGTATGAGCATACGGTATCTACCTCTTTCACTCCCATCTGCCTGCCCTTCATCGTCCACTGTTTGCCTGTAAGCGCGCCTGTCGGGCAGACTGCAACGCACTGACCGCAGAACTCGCAGTCAAGGTCTTTTTCGTAAGGAGGGCATATTTTTGATTTAAAACCCCTATATGTGAAGTCAATCGCTCCGACTCCTTGCACCTCGTCGCAAACCTTTACGCACCTGCCGCAGAGGATGCATTTTTCCATGTCCCGTTCGATAAATGGATTTCCGTCTTTCTTCTCATAAATCCTTCTCTCGCCTGCGAACCTGTTTTCCCTTATGCCGTAAAAATACGCGAGTTCCTGAAGCGTGCAGTCGCCTGCCTTTTCGCATACCATGCAGTCATTGGGATGGTCGGAGAGGATGAGTTCCAGAACGGTTTTCCTCAAATCTTCTATTTGCGGGTTTGAGGTTGTGACCTCCATGCCCTCGCTAACAGGCGTTGTGCATGAAGTTACAGGTCTCGGTATGCCTTTAATTTCCACAATGCACAGCCTGCATCCTCCGAATGGGGTGAGTTTTGGATGATGGCATAATGTCGGAATGGCAATGTCCGCCATCTTTGCCGCGTCAAGAACCGTAGTGTTTTCCGGAACTTCTATGGTCTTACCGTCTATAGTTATCTTTAATTTTTTCATTTTATTCTTTCCCTACCGCTTTGAATTTGCATACGTCGAAACACGCGCCGCACTTTATGCATATTTCAGGAGCTATCTTGTGAGGCTTCTTCTTCTCGCCTGTAATCGCCCCTGCGGGACATGCCCTCAGGCACGCACCGCAGCCTTTGCAGAATTCTTCGATTATATGATAAGTCAGCATTTCTCTGCATGCCTTTGCGGGACATTTCCCCTGCAGATGGGCGTCATATTCTTCCCTGAAATATTTAATGGTGCTCAGCACGGGATTCGGCGCGGTCTGTCCGAGACCGCAGAGAGAAGCGGCTTTAATGTCACTGCTCAGTTTTTCAAGCAATTCTATATCTCCCTGCCTGCCTGCCCCTTTTGTTATCCTGTCCATTATTTCAAGCAGCCTTTTCGTGCCGATACGGCATGGAACGCATTTGCCGCAAGATTCGGACTGTGTGAACTGAAGGAAATATTTCGCTACGTTAACCATGCAGTCGTCCTCATCGAGGACTATCATGCCGCCAGAACCTACGATAGAGCCGACCCTGGCAAGGGATTCGTAATCCATGGTTATATCGAGCATATCTGTTGTTATGCAGCCGCCTGAGGGCCCGCCTGTCTGTACAGCCTTAAGGGCTTTGCCGTTTTCTATTCCGCCGCCGATATCGTAGATTATTTCTTTTAAGGTAATTCCCATCGGCACTTCAATGAGGCCTGAATTTTTTATCTTGCCTGTCAGGGCAAAGACCTTTGTGCCTTTGGACTTTTCAGTGCCGTAGGAAGAAAACCATTCATGTCCTTTTTTGATTATATAAGGAATATTCGCCAGCGTTTCCACATTATTGATTACGGTAGGCTTTCCCCACAGCCCGCGGTGAACAGGGAAGGGCGGTTTGGCCCTCGGCATCCCGCGCTGTCCCTCGATGGATGCTATTAGAGCCGTCTCTTCTCCGCATACAAAGGCGCCGGCGCCCAGTTTTATCTTAATGTCAAAATCAAAACCCTTGCCTAAAATGTTCTTGCCGATGAATCCGCGTTCCCTTGCGTCTTTAATGGCTTTTTTCAGTCTTTCCACGGCGAGCGGATATTCTGCCCTTATATAAACATATCCCTTGCTTGCGCCTATGGCATATGCGCCTACGACCATTCCTTCTATAACAGCGTGCGGATTGCCTTCTATGACAGCCCTGTCCATAAATGCGCCCGGATCCCCTTCGTCGGCATTGCATATGATGTATTTCTGCCCGGCTTCTGCCTTGCGGCATGCCTCCCACTTTACTCCTGTCGGGAATCCCGCGCCGCCGCGTCCTCTCAGTCCGGACTTTTTCATTATGTCTATCACTTCTTCCGGAGTCATAGAGGCAAATACTTTTTCCACAGCCTTATACCCATCAACGGCTATATAGGCGTTAATGTCTTCAGGGTCTATATTCCCGCAGTCCGAAAGAACCACCTTCACCTGTTTTTCATGGAATTTGTGATAATCCTCGGCGACCTCCCATTCCGAAACAGGATTGCCTCCCACGACATGCTCGTCGATAATACGCTCGACCATTTCCGGTTTTATGTACTGGTAGATAGTCCTCCGGTCGTCCGTTATAATATCTACAAGCACGTCCTTTGCGCAGAGGCCGCGGCATCCTACCTTATGCATGGAGCATTCTTTCTTGAATTCAGCCGGGATGTTCTTCTCCCGCATTAAAGACTCAAAAGCGGCAAGCACCTCGGATCCCCCGGCCGCTATGCCTCCAGTGCCCATGCATACCTGTATAGTTATGTTTTTATTCATCTTCGCCTTCTTTAAGCGCCTTCAGTTCTTTTGCCATTTTATCGGAGTTCATCTTTCCGTACACCTTTTTGTTTATGATGACTACAGGCGCTATGCTGCACGCGCCCACGCACGCCACCTGTTCGAGAGTGAATTTTTTGTCCTCCGTAGTATTTTGTTCGCCCGTAAGGCTAAACTCCCTCTTTAAACTGCTGATAATCCTGTCGGAACCCTTTACATGGCAGGCCGTGCCGCAGCAGGCCGTGATTATGTTTTTACCCCTCGGGTTAAGGTAAAACTGGGAATAAAATGTGGCGACACCGAAGAAATTGCTCGCTGGTATGTCAAGTTCATGGGAAAACCGGTATATTGCTTCTTCGGGAATATACCCGAATGCCTCCTGAGTTTCCTGCAAGAGGGATATGATATTTCCCTCGTTTTTTTTGAAATCTTCGATAAGCCCTTGTAATCTCTTTTCCATAAGACCCCGCTCTCTTTTCCCTAAGGTTTTTATTCTAACCTATATAATATACATTGTTTCCATATAGCTATGAATCCATAAGAATTTTTAATCCTTTAAGGGTGTATGGTATATTTAAAAGTATTGCTTATGAATACTGTAAAACCTAACATAGAAAACGGTCTGCGCGATATGGTCGGAAGGCTCATAATGTCGGGTATTGGCGGACCCGAAACAGCGCAACGGCTGACGCAACACGTTGATGATATGCTTGTTCCCGCTTACAAATCATTCGTTTGCACTAAAGAAATAGAGGCGGAGTCAATGCCGGCTCTCGTAGCCGTTGGAGGATATGGACGCAGGGAACTCGCACCTTACTCGGATATAGACATAATGCTCCTCGCAAAAAGGAGAGACAGGGTCGGCATGGAAGCAGCCCAGGCAATACTTTACCGTTTGTGGGACATGGGACTGAATATAAGCCATTGTTTCAGAACCCTCGATGAATGCGTAGAAGACGCTATGAACGACTTCCAGACCCGGACTTCCCTTATGGAATCAAGGTTTCTCGCCGGAAACAACATGCTTTTTAACGAGTTCAGGCAGGATGTCTACCAAAAACTTTTATTCAAAAGGAAAAGGGAATTTATCGGGGAACTGCTGAGGGAAATAGCCGGGAGGCATAAGGAATACTGTGATTCGGTATATCTCCTTGAGCCGAACATTAAAGAGGGAAGGGGCGGACTCCGGGATATCCACGCCGTATCATGGCTTCTTAAGACCGGGCTTAGGATGAACGCTGTCGAAGATTTGAAGAAAATATTGTCGAGAGGCGATTACGACCACTTTATAAAGGCGTATGATTTCCTTTTGAAGACAAGGCTTTGCCTGCACCTCGTCTCAATGCGTAGAAACGATGTCCTGTCATTCGAGTTTCAGGACGAAACCGCAAAGGTCATGGGATTGAAGGATACCAAAAGATTCCTCGGTTCGGAAATACTGATGAGGCTGTATTACCGGAAGGCAAAAGGCGTCATGGATGTGCTGGCAAGGCTTATGAATATGTGCAGCCGTCCCTATGTCGTTTTCCGCATTCCTGCCGGAATAAAGAAAATAACCGGCGATTTTTACATATCCAAAAACGAGATCATAGTAAAGGATAAAAACATATTCAAAAATACCGACAGGATATTGGAGGCGTTCCATATTTATTCCATTACCGGGAAAAAATTCAGTTCCCGCGTAAGGGAGGCCATAAGAAGCAGATTTATATTTATAAATAAAAAGACGCGTTCCTCCAGAACGGCAATAAAGCATTTCATGGAGATATTGAAAGGCAGCAGGGTATACGAGACCCTCAATGAGATGCACGATACCGGTATCCTCGACAGGTTCATCCCTGAGTTCGGAAGGTTGAGACATCTCGTAATACAAGAGCCTTACCACCGATACACTGTGGATGAGCATACGCTTATAGCCGTAAGGAACATCGAGATGCTTAAAAATACAAAACACAAAAAAATGCAGAATCTTGCCGATATGCTTAAGGATACAAAACAGGAAGTGTTGTTTCTGTCGTTACTCTTCCATGACATCGGAAAGGGCGCGCCCCATAAACGGCACGAAGATTCGGGTTACAGGATGCTCAAGCGCATTATGGAGAGATTTAACTTAGAGCATGAAGAAAGACGGAAGATAGAATTCCTCGTTAAAAATCACATTGCACTGTCCAAACTCGCATTGACAAGGGACTCCGATGCCTATGAAACCGTAATTCAGCTTGCGGAGATAGTAGAAAATGAAGACAACCTTAATGCGCTGTATCTTATGACCTATGCGGATATGACTGCGGTAAACCCGGGTTTCTGGACGGAGTGGAAGGCATATATGTTTTACGATATATACACAAAGACAAAGGCTCATCTGAACGGCGTCAGGAGGGAATATTCCGAAATAACCGACAGCAGGATAAAGAAATTCGTAGAGGATATGCCGGAAAGATACCTGATCTCGAATACGAGCGATACGATAACGGCCGATTATAGATTGGCAGCGGAACCAAAGCCTATAATCTCCGTATCGGAAAGGCAGGACGGCACGGCGGAATTAACGATAATAGCCGATGATATGCCCGGTCTTTTTTCAAGGATAGTAGGAGCAATCGGGTTCAGAGGATTGAATGTGCTGCGCGCAAGGCTCTATACGGGGGAAAGCGGTCTTGTGATCGATAAGATCCTTGTGTCCAACTGGAGAACCATGTGGTGGCAGGGAATGGAAGAACAGATAAAGGATGATATAAAGAAGGCGATAGGCGATAGGCAAGAGGCAATAAGGGAAAAAATCTATAACCTATCGCCTATTGCCAGCAGCCTATTGCCTGCCTCTAAGAGATTCGAAGGGTTTATCGAAATAGACAATGAAACTTCGGACAAATACACAATTCTGGAATTGGTTTCCCCCGACAGGCTCGGATTATTGTATGATATATCGACGCAGTTTTGCGGGTATGATGTCGATATAATATCGGCGGTTATCAATACAGAGGATAACATTGCGCAAGACGTGTTTTATCTTCAATACAACAACGGTAAACTTAACGCAGAGACTATAATGAATATCCTGAACTCGATGCAGGCCGTTATTTCAGAACAGTAACATGAAAAAGAGAGTTATCTATATAATACTTTCAGCCCTTTTCTTAGGCATATTTTTTTATGCATTACGGGGGCCGGATATCTCAAATACCCTCAAAAAACTGATATTGCCTGAACTGGAACTGGCAACAGGCAAAAAATTCATCGCGCAGAAAATATACATTAATTTAATTCCCCTTTTCGTAGAGATGAAAAATGTTAAGGCATTCGACGAAAACGGGGACAGGGTACTCACCGCCGAACGGGTAAAAGGCTACATAGGGCTCTCCGGGCTGCTCAGAAAAGAGATCGTTATTAAACGCCTTGCGATCAAAGGGCTTGAATTGCATTCGAGCAGTGAAAAGATAGATGAGATTGTGCAAAGTATCAAAAAGTATCTGGCTGAAGAATCAAAAATCCCGTTCAAGGTGATCATAAAATCCATAGATATCGCCCATTCGGGCATATCCGTTCAATACAGCGGAGCCAAGCCGGCTCTTATTTCAATTAAAGACATCGATGCCGAGATAATTTTATCGGATACGCCGAGGTTTCGCATATCTTCGAAGGGGATTGAATTTATTAAAGAGGGGATCCCGGAATTCTCGGGGAAACTGGAGAGCTATTTCTTTTTAAAAGATAATCTAATAGACATGAAGGCATTAAAACTTAGTTATCATGATTCTGAAATAAAGGCATCCGGAGTGTTCGACACAGATAAATCGAGCGGTGAATTCAAAACGGATATAAACCTGCTTGCCGAATCCGCAAAAAAGCTCTTCGGCCTTAAAAACAAGGGTGAGGGAAGGGTTTCCGCCCAAGGTTCGGTAAAGTTCGACAGTTTGAAATCATACGACAAAATATTTATCGACATGAAGCTTAAAGGGGATATGTATCTCGAGACGTTGATGGAATTGCTGGAGGTGGAAGAAAAATTAGAAGGGCGGCTGAGTTTTGCCGGAGAACTGAAAGGAAATCTTAATAACCTGCGGGGTGCGGCAAAGGCCGATCTCGACAAAGGCAACCTCTTTGATGTGGATGTGGACAGGCTTACATGCAACGTGTCGTATCATGACAGGACTATGATGTTTACCGGCGGTAATGCGCGCCTTTATAAAGGAACGGCCGATGTCGAAGCGATGATAAAGCTTCCTGACGTAAATTATTACAGTTTTAAGGTTAAGGCAAGGGATGTAAGCAGCAGGGGGGTATTTAAATTAATAGACTGGGATCCCGGCATCCCGGAAGGAAGGGTTAACGGCGAGATAGCATCTTCTGGAAGCGAATTCAATCCTTACGGAACATTCCATTATAAAAGCTCTCCGAAAGGCAGAGATATCCTTGACAGAGTGAAGGAGATTAAAGGTGAATTTAACATGCGGAATGATATTGTATATTTTCAGGGCATGCAAATTTTCACCTATAGATCCAATGCCTCTGCAAAGGGGAGCGTGAATCTGGCTGACAATACGTTGAATTTCACAGGCGCCGGGACAACCTCCGATATAAATGAATTTTCTTCCCCATATTTTACCGCATTGTCCGGGTCCGGAAATTTCAATCTTTCGGTATCGGGCACCTTAGAAGACCCTGCATTGGGGTTGAGCCTTGCATCCTCCGCAATGTCGTTTTCGACCGGGAAATTGGGAATTCCGGATGTCTTGAAGCACAGGGTGTTGAATTTTAGTTTTGTTGAAGGGATTTTAACATATAAAAAAAATCTTCTTTCGATCAAAAACTTTGCAGCCCGCGCTTTAAAGGAAACATACAAGGCGTCAGGCAATGTGCATTTCAAAAAGGCGCGTTATCTGTTCGATTTAAAGGAGCCTGATTACGATCTGACCATAGCGGCTCAGAACATAGACGCAAATGCCCTTTCCGGCACCTTTGACGGGAGCCCGCAATTTGCCGGTATTTTGAATTCGGATTTCAGGCTGTACGGAAAGCCTGAAGATATAAGGGCATCAGGAGAAATCCGCGCAAAAAATATCTCCTTGAATGGAAGGTATTCGGCCGACGATGTGGACGGGAAGCTGTCATACGCCAAAAAATCCTTTTCGTCCGATAATCTAAAGATTAAAAAAGGAGCGTCGCTGGTTAATGTAAGCGGAGCGCTCGGACTGGACAAAAGGTTTTCTTTTGCGGCAACCGGACACCGCATAAAGATCGGCGATATCTTGCCTGAAAAGTTTAAAGCAGAGAATACCCGGACAAAGATTGTAGAAAGCTTTTTTTTAACGGACGCCAGGATCAAAGGAGGAGGCACGCTCGAAAATCCGGACATAGAGATAAAGAGCGGCATAACCGGAATAAGCTATAAAGGCTATTCCATAGGTAAAGGTTCTATCGACGGAAAGCTCAGCAATAAGCATCTGAATTTAACCGCCGGCCTTTTAGACGGTAAAATGAGCATAAAAGGCGGGGCCGATCTTACCGGAACTATGCCGTGGTCCGCTTCTATCGAACTTCAACCGGCACGGTATGATTTTATCATCGCAGGCATTCTTAAGGATACCCCTGATGATTTACTGCTTAATTTGACCGGCAAGATCAAGGCATACGGGGACAGGGATCATGTCAACGCAACCGTGACAATAAGCAGGGCTCACCTGTATCTTTACGGCATCGGTTTTACAAACAGCGCGGATGTTACGGCCAGGATCGATGACGGCAGGCTTTCCATAGGTTCGTTATCCATGAAAAGCGAAGCAGCGGAGGTTCAATTAAGCGGGGGCTTGCATATAGGCAAAAGTTACGATCTCCTCCTTGAAGGGTCATCATCTCTTGCTCCGCTTAAGGCGATCTCCAAAACAATGGATATTGTGCGTGGAGACGCATCCTTTGTTTTTTCGGTAACCGGGGATTGGGACAAGCCGAGAATAAACGGCGGTATGGATGTCTCGGGAGGCGCCCTCGGTTTTAAGGATATTAATTACCGCCTTACTTCTCTATCCGCTTATGTCTATGTGGATGAAGACAGGGTTGTTATTGAACGGGCGACGGGGAAATTATCGGGCGGAGACGTGTCTATTTTAGGAACCGCATATCTTCAAAGGTTTTCGGTAAAAAGGTTTTTCCTCGAATCGCGACTTAACGGAATAACGGCCTCGGTTTCAAGGGATTTCTGGGTAAGTTTTGACGGGAATTTATACTATCGCGGCACTATGGAATCTCAGACATTGCTCGGGGATGTCTCTGTGAAAAGGGCAAAATATACGGAAAGGATAGAATGGAAAAGCTGGCTGCTCAAGGCGCGGCCGAAGGAAAAGCCGAAGATAGACAGCACGAAGCTCGACAAGACTAATCTCAATATAAAAGTTTCCGGGAGCAATCTCACGGTCGATAATAATGTTGCGAGGGCGGCGCTTAAAATGGATATCCTGCTGAAAGGCACAATAGGACAGCCTGTGATTTTAGGCAAGGTGGATGCGCATGAGGGGGTCGTATACTTCAGGAATAACGAGTTCAAGGCGTTGAAGGCGAGCGTGGATTTTTCGAATCCGAACCGGATAAACCCCTATTTCGATATGGTGGCTGAGACGAGAGTGAAAAACTACAATATACGGCTCAGCCTTAACGGATACGTAGAGCAATTTAATCTCGCGCTCTCGTCCGATCCGGTATTGAACGAAACGGATATTTTCAGTCTCCTTACCGTAGGACAAATCGGGAAACACTTAAAAGGACTGGAAGGGGGCATCGGAGCAGGGGAGGCAACATCATTTATTACAGGGAGAATTCAGGATGTATTTGAAGAGAGGTTGAAGACTATTACCGGTATAGATCGCGTTCAGGTGGATCCGTATGTTTCTAAGACCACAGGGACCGTCACTCCGCGTGTAACCGTAGCAAAGAGGCTGATGGGAGACAAGCTTTATGTGACGTACAGCACTTCCGTAGCCACAGGCGAGGAGCAGGTATTGAAATTGGAATACGCTTTAGGGAAAAATACATCTCTTATCGGGGTAAGGGACGAGAGAGGCGGCGTTGGTGGGGACATCAAGTTCAGGTTCGGATTTAAATAACAGGTTAAGGCTAAGGCTAAGGAATAACAGATTTATTTTGTTATCTTTAATTTTGGTATCTTTTTTCTTGACCTCAACCTCAACCTTAACCTATTCCTATATTCCATTATCTATTACCGACATTGAGGTTTCAGGTCTTTATTCCATCTCCGGAGAAGAACTCCTTTATTTGCTGGATATCCGGAAGGGAGAAATGCCGGATAAGAGTAAGATAAGGAACGGCCTGAAAAGGGCATTTCTAAAAGGCATATTCGACGACATCGTTGTTGAAAGCCCGGACAATACATATGCAAAGATTAAAATAACCGTCAAAGAAAAACATATCGTGGATGCCGTCAAAATTACCGGTAACGACCGTTTCTCGTCGAAATTCATAAAGAAACAATTCGGCATAGAAGAGGGGGAAAGATTGAGCCTTCTGAAAATAAGAAATGCCGTCGAATCCCTGAAAAAAGAGATGAGAAAAAGGGGTTTTGCCGATGCCGATGTTACGCATAAGATAATTCATAAAAAAAAGAATAAAGCGGAGATAGAGGTGCATATTAGAGAAGGGAACCCGGAAGTTATAAAGAAAATAAACATTACGGGACCGGAGGATATCGCAAAAAGCTACATGAGGCTTTCAGAAGGAGATATCTTTGACCGTTCGGAGATGGAAAAGACCGTAAAAAAAGCGAAATATGACTTTAAGAAGCAGGGATATATAGGAACGGAGCTTAGGTATTCATACGCCGACGGAATGCTTGATATAACATTCGATAAAGGGAAAAAGCTCGATATTTCATTCGACGGCAATACTGCCGTGCCTTCAAAGACATTGATTAAGGAAACGCCGTTTTTTGAGGTTGATGGGTTTAGCGACGACCTTTTGGAAGAGACAACCGCCAGAATAATAACGCTATATCATCAATATGGTTACCCGTTTGCCCAGGCAGCCCCGGTAATATCCGTTTCAACGGATGAGATCAAAGCGGAATTTTTTATATTCGAAGGCAGCAGGTATTCGGTGCATACGATTATGTTTGAAGGCATATCGGATATACCTCAGGAACTACTAAAGGAAATTTTAACGCTGAAAAAAGGAGGTTACTATAATCCCGATATTCTGGGATCGGATGTTGAGACGATAACGGAGTTTTACAATGCCCTCGGTTATCTGTACGTTGAAGTTCAGGAGCCGGAGATAAAAATGACTGACAATCTGGTCGATATAAAATTTTCAATAAAGGAGGGGCCTCAGGTTATATTGTCCGATATTTCCATAAAAAATAACATCAGTATCCCTGAAGATGAAATATTAAAGATCATTTCGCTTACATACGGCAAGCCGTATAACGAAGTGGACATATCAGATGCGCGCAGGAGGTTGTTGGATGCATATAATAAGCGCGGCTTTTTGGACGCTGCGGTTAATGTAGAAAGAGAGATATCCGGCACATCCGCACGGGTGACTTTTAATATTCATGAGGGAAACGTGACCTTATTCGGCAAGGCTATCGTCGTAGGCAACGAACAAACCAAGCGCCATATTATAGCAAGGGAGTTTCTGCATAAAGATGACCAGCCCTTGAATTACAGCCTCACGCTTCAGGAAAGGCGCCGGTTATACAGGCTCGGACTATTTACCGATGTAGACGTGAAACTCTCCGACAAGCAGGATGATAAAAGGGATATCCTCTATAAGGTGAAAGAGGACGACGCCGGAGCAGTGGAATTCGGGTTAGGTTATGGGGAGTACGAACGATTTAGAGGTTTTTTCTACATCAGTTACAAAAACCTCTTCGGTATGCACAAACAGGCGTCATTCAGGACCGAATTGAGCACCATGGAGCAGCGATATATGCTTTCCTATTACGAGCCGTGGTTTATGGAAAAAGACCTCGCGTTTAAGGCGCTGCTTCTCCATGAGGACAGAAAGGAAAAAAGCATAGATAAAAACGAAACGCGTTATAAATTAAGGAGAGATACCGCAAGCGCCGGAATCGAAAAGAAACTCAGCGAAACGGTCAAGGCCGAGCTTTATTATGATTTCTCCGTCGTGAAAACTACAGATGTAAAGCCGGATATAGTTCTCAGTAAAGAAGATACCGGGACGCTCATAATAAGCGGCCTGCGTCCCGGCTTGATTTACGATACGAGGGACAACCCGTTTGACCCAAGAAGCGGACTGTTAGCCGGCTTGTCTTTTAAGGCGGCTTCTTCGGCGTTTTTTTCGGAAACGGACTTTATTAAAGTGCTTTTGAACGTAAATAAATATCAGAGCTTGAGCAAGAGGATAGTATTAGCCGTATCATTAAGGGGCGGCGCTGCAAAAGGTTCGGGAGGCACGATGGAACTGCCCATTGTAGAGAGGTTCTTTTTGGGCGGCAGAACAACGGTGAGGGGCTATGAACAGGATACGCTCGGACCTAAGGGAGCCGATGGAACGCCTACCGGCGGGAACGTCTTCGCTATGGGCAATCTTGAATTCAGGACCGATGTAGGGAAGGGGATAGGTCTCGTTGTTTTTTTAGACGGCGGGAATGTCTGGAAAAAGATCGAGAACGCCGA
The DNA here is from genome assembly GCA_021792185.1 of Nitrospirota bacterium. Classification (GTDB taxonomy): domain Bacteria; phylum Nitrospirota; class Thermodesulfovibrionia; order Thermodesulfovibrionales; family Dissulfurispiraceae; genus GWB2-47-37. The sequence goes on from JAJYVD010000001.1 coordinate 83,667, forward strand.
TATATCCGATCTGAAATACACAACAGGATTGGGTTTTAGGTACAATACCCCTGTAGGACCTTTCAGGTTGGATTACGGACGGAAATTAGACAGAGAAATAGGGGAAAGCAAGAGTGAGATACATTTCAGCATCGGGCATGCGTTTTAGAGCGCGTTCTATCGTTAGAGCGTTATGGCGTTATGTCATAAAAGGAATATTTTTTTTCGCTATAACGCTTCACGCTATAACGCTTCACGCTACTGAAATAATCGACCGGGTGGTCGCATACGTGGATGAAACAGCCGTTACCCTTTCGGAACTGCATGATTATTACAGCGAAACGAAAAAGACAGCTAACATAACCGAAGAAGAAGCGCTGAATTCGATGATCAACCGCATATTGCTTCTTAAAGAGGCCAGGGCGATGAAGCTCGAAGCTCATACGGATGATGAACTGCTGAAGGATTATATCGATATTAAAATAGGCTCAATAATTCTCATAAAAGAAGATGCCGTTATCTCATTTTATAACGAGCATCTTAAAGAGTTTAAAGGGCAGGAATATTTGACCGTGAGGGATACTATAGAAAAATACCTGTTTGAATTGGAAATTAACAAACAACTAAAAAAGCATCTTGAAGAGTTGAGAAGCAAGGCAGAGATAAAGATCCAGCTTACAGATAAGTAATTACGGCATGCTCATCGCATTCAGGGAATTTAGGACATTTCAAACAGTCGCCCCATATTTTATGAGGAAGTTTGGCCTTGTCTGTCTCATAAAAACCCGCTTTTTTGAAAAAATCAGGCTGGTAGGTAAGGGCAAAAACCTTTTTTATGCCCAGATCGCGGGCTTCTTTTAAACATTTTTTCACAAGGCTTTTCCCTATGCCGAGACGCTGATATTCCTCTTTTACAGCCAGAGATCTTATTTCAGCGAGGTCTTCCCATAAAATGTGCAGTGCGCATACCCCTTTGATTATCCCGTCTTCTTCGCAAATGAAAAAGTCCCTGATTTCTTCGTATAGTTCGTTAAGGGCCCTCGGAAGCATTTCTTCTTTCTTTGCAAATTCGTTTACGAACTTATGGATATGCTTGATATCCGATATTTTAGCCTTTCTTATCTTCAAGTAATTTGTACCCCTTCATTATTAAATCTTTGTTAACGGCTGCGGCCTTTTTTCTGTGATCGGGAGTTATTTCATCAATGGCTTGCAGCGCCGAATTTATGTTAAAAATGCGGGAAACGAAGACAAATGCCCCCAACATAACCATGTTTGCGGATTTGGTGTTTTTAAAGGATGCCGACATCTCGGCCGCCGGCACACGTTTAACATTTATGCCGTTTTCATGCTTATCCTCAACGGTAAACAGAGAAGAATCGTAAATTAAAGTCCCCCCTCCTAAAAGTCGTTCCGAAAAACGTTCGTATGATGCCTTATTCATTGCAATCAGTATATCCGGATTCCTTATTACCGGCGAGCCTATCATTTCATCCGAAACGATAACCGTACAATTCGCGGTTCCTCCCCTCATTTCCGCGCCATATGAAGGGAACCATGTGACTTCCTTACCCTCGAACATACCTGAATAGCATATCAATTTCCCAAGAAACAGAACTCCCTGGCCCCCGGAGCCGGCAATGATTATTCTGGTTTCCATACGTCTTTTAGAACCCCGAGTTTATAAACGCGCATCAATTTATCCCTCATCCATTCAACTGCATCATCGGGAGGCATCCACCAATCCGTGGGGCAGGGCGATAAAATTTCCACAAGACTGAATCCTTTACCCTCCATCTGATACCGGAATGCCTTCTCAATCATGTTTTTCGTTATTGTAATGTTTTTAAATGAGTCGACGGCAGTTCTTGCGATGAATGATGCCCCCTCAATAGTGGCAAGCATTTCTGAGACATGGAGAGGGTATCCGGCTATTTTGATGTCTCTGCCTTTCGGAGTAGTGGTAGTTTTTTGCTCAGGCAACGTGGTTGGAGCCATCTGTCCCCCCGTCATTCCGTACGTTGCATTATTGACAAAAAAGACCGTAATATTTTCGCCCCTGTTCGCCGCGTGGACAATCTCTGCAGTTCCTATTGCGGCAAGATCCCCGTCTCCCTGATAAGAAAAAATAATCTTATCCGGCAATACCCTTTTCATGCCGGTTGCAGCGGCCGGCGGCCTGCCGTGAGCAACTTCAAGCATATTAAAATCAAAATAGTCATAGGCAAAAACCGCGCATCCTACAGGAGCGATGCCTATGGTTTTTCTCTTAATGTCCAGCTTATCTATAGTTTCTCCTATCAGCCTATGAATTAAACTGTGGCCGCACCCCGGACAATAACGAAACGGTGTGTTTTTAAGGCTTTTAGGTCTTTCGAATACCTTTTCCATAGTTGCAATTATAACATATGATAGCTTATGAGAGACCCTTCGAGTAACCCGTAATCGCTCATTATAAAGTTTTTTGCCCCCAGTTTTTCCATAAACGTTAATAAAATAAGAATTCCAGGTATTATTATATCCGTTCTCTCGGCCTCCAATCCTTTTATTTTAGTTCTTTCGTGCGCAGAGAGCATAATTATTTTTTCATACATCGATTTAAGGGCAGGAAGGGTTGTTTTATGCAGATGGACTTTGTCTCCATCGTATTTATCCATGCCTATATCGATGGCTGCCAATGTTGCGGCGGTTCCGCCGGTCGCAATAAAATTTAGGGGTGAATGGTTGGTGAAAATATTATTTAACGATAACGACTTTGAGAATGCTTTTTTAATATATCCTTTCATCCTCCTTAACTCGTCAGGAGTAGGCGGATCATGCTTTATAAATGCGTCAAACAGTTTTACGGCACCGATAGGGATGCTGTTCATAATCGTATTTGAACCTTTATAAAATATCCATTCAGTACTGCCGCCGCCGATATCGACGATAAAAAATCTTTCTAATTCTTTTTTTCTCGACCCCTGACTTCCGACCCCTGCCCCTAATACCCCTTTCAATGTCAGCTCCGCCTCTTTTGCGCCGGATATAATGTCAATATCTATACCGGCAATTTTTTTTGCATGAGCTAAAAACTCATTGCTGTTTTTTGCTTCTCTTAAGGCGCTTGTACCGACTGCCCGTATTTCCTTTGCACCATATTCATTGCATATTTCTTTAAAATCAACCATGCATTTGATTGATTTTATTATATTTTGTCTGCTCAGTTTACCTGTCTTGAGAATGTCCTTGCCGAGTCTTGTGACTGTCCTGTTTGTAGCAAGTCTCATTACTTTTCCTTCTTTTACGCATCCTATGAGAAGCCTGATCGTATTTGTTCCAATATCCATTACGGCTGCCGGGGTAGGGCAGAATGTTTTTGACGTCCTATTGTAATTCTTTAAAGAAAGCAATGGTTTCTTCAACGGCATTTTTTACCGGAACCTTTTTTGTCTCTTTAGTCCGGCGGCTCTTGATCTCTATCTGATCGTCTTTTAATGACTTCTCACCCAAAATGACCTGGACAGGGACTCCGATAAGATCCGCATCCTTAAATTTAACGCCTGGCCTCTCATCCCTGTCGTCAATGATTACTTCAAATCCTCTTTCTGCAAGATTTTCATAAAGCATTTCAAGTACTTCTATGGTCTTTTCATCATTAACGCTTAAAGGAATAATTTCCACATCAAAGGGCGCTATATTTTTTGGCCATATTATTCCATCTTTATCATAATTTTGTTCTATAGCCGCAGCCGCAATTCTTGCCGGGCCTATACCATAACTGCCCATTATAATATGCCTTTCTTGTCCCCCTTTATCAAGAAATACCGCATTTAAAGGCATTGAATATTTAGTTCCAAGTTTAAAAATATTACCTATTTCAATGGCTTTTTCTGCTTTAATTAAAGTATTACATTTAGGACATTGTTCCCCTTCCTTGGCCACGTGAAGGTCATGCCACTCCGCACTAAAATGGACATTAGGCATTATTCCTTTAATATGGTAATCAGGCTTGTTTGCGCCTGTTACATAAGAGCCTTCCGTAAGGGATAGATCGCCTAATATGCGAATTTTATGACCCATAGGGCCTATGAATCCGGGATCAACTCCTAAAGTTGAGTTAACCTCATCTTTTGTTGCCTGTCTGAAATTACCTATAATTTTCAGCAGCTTTTTCTCATGAAACTCTTGATCTCCTCTCACGAGAGCTAATACAGGTTCTTTATCAGCAATGAAAAGCAAGCTTTTTATAAAATAATAAGGTCTTATATTCAAAAAATCGGATACCTCTTTTACTGTCTTTTTTTGCGGAGTATGCACCTCCTCATATTGCCAATCGGGATGTTTTATTGGAGGAGGAATCGAATGTGCCACTTCAATATTTGCAGTATAACCACATTGATTACATAATATAATATCATCTTCTCCGGCAGGGCTGGGCGCCATAAATTCGTGGGCGGTTGCTCCCCCCATCATGCCGGGATCCGATTCGACCTGATAAAATACAAGTCCGCATCGCTCGAATATCTTATGATATGCCTTTGCATGGAGGTTATAGTTTTTTTCGAGTCCTCGATCATCCATGTCAAAGCTATAACTATCTTTCATGATGAATTCCCTCGTCCTTAAGACGCCACTTTTAGGTCTTGCTTCATCCCTCAATTTGGTCTGTATTTGATACCATATCTGGGGTAGGTGCCTATAAGACCTGATCTCTCTCGATGCAAGCCATGTCATTATCTCTTCGTGGGTCATTCCCAAACACATATCACGGTCTGTCCGGTCCTTTAGACGGAACATTTCATCCTTTATCTCATACCAACGGCCCGTTTTTTGCCATATCTCAGCAGGGTGAAGTATGGGCATCGATATTTCCTGAGCGCCTATAGCCTCCATTTCTTCTTTAAGTATTTTGTTTATCCTGTTTAAGACCCTCCAGCCGAGGGGTAGGAATATATAGAGGCCTGAAGCGAGTTGACGGACATATCCAGCCCTTAACATCAGCTTATGGCTTGCAGCTTCGGCATCCGATGGCGTCTCACGCATAGTCGGAATGAACATCTTAGAAAATAACATAAACATCCTCCATGAATTTCATTTGGATTTTAAGATAACTTTACATAATATATCTTATCAGACCTATAAAATAAACACAGCCTGTTAATAACTTGTTACAAACTACCTATACAGCTTTCAAGCAATCGGCATTAAAATTAGGTCTTATCGGGACTGTATAACTTGTGGGCATACCAAAAGGGATTGTTTGTCAGAAAGTTGCGTGTTCGTAATAGGCACTCCAACGGCAAAATTATTTTTAAGCCCTGAGACATGAACATTGGCAAGCATTCCTTCGGTTAGATTATTTTTACCTTCGATAAGTATCTTGATATAATTCCTTGTTGTGCCTAATAATCCTTCTTTAACCCTATTCTCTATAACAGCATCAAGGGTTTTGCCGATATTTCTCCTAATGTAACCGGCTTTTTTAGCCGCTCCAATCTCCCGCAGCATTGTTGCCCGCTCCTTTTTCAACGCCTCAGTGACCTCTCCGGGCAATTCCATAGCTTTAGTTCCGGGTCTTTTAGAATAAGGGAATACATGCAGATAAGAAAATGGAATGGATTCGATCATTTGTCCGGTATTTTTAAATTCAGATTTCCCTTCGCTGGGGAATCCTACTATAACATCTGTTCCGATAGAAACATCCGGCAATCTCTTTAATATCTTTTCTATGCCTGAAATGAAATCGTGCGAGGAATACATTCTATTCATTAGCTTCAGGATACTGTCATCTCCGCTTTGAAGCGGAATATGAAGGTGATTGCATATTCGATCTTCAGCGATAACTTCAAGCAACTCTTCATCAAATTCTCTTATCTCCAACGAGCTAAGTCTTATTCGAGGAATTACAGTATTTTTCAGTATGTTTTTTAGTAATATTGAAAGTGATTTTTCGAGTTTCAAATCAAGGCCATACGTCCCAAGATGGATACCTGTAAGAACCACCTCATTATATCCCATTGATTCATAGCGCTTTATTTGATTTATTACCTCCTCAACCGGAACGCTTTTAGATTTTCCTCTCGCTATGTGAATCGCACAGTAACTGCAGGAATAATTACAGCCGTCCTGAACTTTCACAATTGGCCTATGTCTCGACAAATTTGAGGATAACGGAGCAATTGAATGCGTATTGATAAATTTTCCGGTGTTACTTGAAATATTTTGTATAATTCTATTGATAATATTGGACTTATCTTTATTTTCTATCACTGTAATGTCGCTATATGTATTTTTCAGAAAGTCTTTATTTAGTTGCGCGTAACATCCGGTAACTATAACCTTTGCTTTGCTATTTAACGCCCTGCGGATCATCTGCCTTGATTGATAATCGGACTTAGCAGTTACGGTGCAAGTGTTAATAACACACAGGTCAGGATTTTCGGGCATTTTCACAATCTGATGTCCGGAGTTGTTTAAAGCATGTTCCATACTCATGCTCTCCGCCTGATTTGTTTTACATCCGAGGGTTAAAACAGCAATTTTCATGCAAACAGTTAGAGAATATCTCCTTCGAGGGAATGCCTGCCGGCTCTTGTAATTTTTACAGTAATAGTATCACCGGGTTCGGCATTGTCTTCTGAAGGGATGTTTACAATTTTGTTTGTCCTTGTCCTTCCTGTGAATCTACCTGTATCTTTTTCGCCTTTACCTTCTATAAGTATTTCTTGGATTGTTCCTTTTAACTCTTTGTTTTTTCTTTCAGTTATAATGTTCTGGACTTCAAATATTTCATAAAGCCTTTCGGATTTTACCTTATCAGGGAGCCGACCATCCATATTGTATGCCGTGGTTCCTTGTCTTGGAGAGAATTTAAACGCAAAGATGCCATCAAACTCTATTTCAGTTAAAGCTTTAACAGTTTCTTTATGGTCTTCATCTGTCTCTTGAGGGAATCCTGCAATAATATCTGATGTAATTGATATTTCAGGTATTATTTTCCTTAACTTCTCGACCTTTTTCGTATAGTCTTCATAAGTATATTTCCTGTTCATAAGCTTGAGGACTTTTGTAGAACCGGACTGTAACGGCAGATGCATATGTTCGCAGACCTTCTCCATATCTTTAAGAGCATGGATTAGTTCGTCTGAAAGATCCTTGGGATGTGATGTTACAAATCTGATTCTATTTATGCCGTCTATCTCATTGATTTTTTTCAAAAGACCCGGAAAATTTGTATCACTCATGTATGAGTTTACATTTTGCCCGAGAAGTGTAATTTCCTTATAACCTCTATCCGTAAGCTCTTTTATTTCATTTATTATACTGCCGCTCGCCCTGCTCTCCTCCCTCCCTCTTGTGTAAGGGACTATGCAATAGCTGCAGAAGTTATTACAGCCGTACATTATATTTATCCATGCCCTGACATTATCCTTTCGTTCAATAGGAAGCTCTGTTTCGCTTATGAGTGGGTTATCATCGGTAAAGACAAAATCGGATTGAGAGGTTATTATATCCTTTAAGACATTAATATTCTGAGGACCGACCACATAATCCACGTATGGCGCTCTTTCGAGTATTCCCCTTCCCTCCTGCTGCGCAATGCATCCGGCAACCGCTATTTTCAAGTCAGGCCTTCTTTTTTTAAGAGATTTTATCCTTCCGAGTTCGCTGAAGAACTTCTGTTCCGCCTTCTGCCGTATGCTGCAGGTGTTAAATATTACAACATCCGCATTTTGAACGCTGTCTGTCTTCATATAGCCCTCGGATTTTAAAATTCCCGCCATTTTTTCAGAATCATGCACATTCATTTGACAACCGAAGGTTTCGATATAGTATCTTTTCATCTCTTCTTTTCCCATTCCCAAGCTGTCTTAATAATATATTCAAGGTCATCATATCGCGGCTGCCACTTCAATACTCGCTTAATTTTTGAACTGTCCGCAATTAATACAACGGGATCTCCTTCCCTTCTTCCTGTTTCCTCGGTCTGAAAATCGATTCCTGTCACCTTTCTTGCGGTTTCAACTACCTCCCTGACCGAATAACCGTGACCATATCCGCAATTGAAGATATCGCTTTTTCCGCCCTGAATTAAATATTCTACCGCAGATAAATGGGCATCCGCAAGATCATCAACATGGATGTAATCCCTTATGCATGTGCCGTCCGGCGTTGTGTAATCAGTCCCGAATATCTGCAATTTCTCAAATTCTCCTTTGGCTGTTTTCAGCGCCCTTGTTATAAGATGGGTCGATTCTCTATATGCCTGACCTATCCTGCCTTGATAATCCGCACCTGCCACATTAAAATATCTTAGAGATACATACCTGAAATCGTCATATGCGGAAGATAAATCTTCCAGTATGCATTCCGCCATCATTTTTGACGTGCCGTATGGATTGATAGGATTCATCAGCATATCTTCGTTAACAGGAATACTCTCAGGAATTCCATAAACAGCGGCTGTGGAAGAAAAGATAAATTTACTCAAGCCCTCCTCTTCCATAATATCAAGAAGATTGAGGGTATTTACTGTGTTGTTCCTGTAATATTTAAGCGGTTTTTTAACACTTTCAGGCACTACTATAGAGGCAGCAAAATGCATTACTGCATCGGGTTTAAAATCTTGAATCGCTTTTCTTACAGCATCTTTATCAGCCAGATCGCCGATAAATAGTTTCCCATATAAGACAGCCCATTCATTGCCGGAAGAAAGGTTATCATACGTCAGAACATCATAGCCCTTCTCTCCCAGCGCCTTTACAATATGGCTGCCGATATATCCGGCGCCGCCTGTAACAAAAATCTTCCTCATCAACACAAAATGTTATTCCACTATCAATTTAAATCTTTTTACTTTTATCTCATCGCCCATGAGTTTTATGAGCGCACTGATCTTCTCATCGTCGATCTGTGCGGAAGAAACCCACAATTCATCGGCTTTAAACGATTTTTTATTCCGAGGCAGGTCATCACAACCAAAAATTTTAACACCGAGGAGCGAATGATTGCGCTTGTTCGGATCGTCATCTATAAATCCTATAATGCTATAATCCTTATATAAGTGGTTCCTTGCAGATTCTTCCAATAAGAGTTTTCCGGCTTGCCCTGCCCCATAAATCAGCACTTTTGTTTTATTGAAATATGTACGCTGCCCGGTAGTAATATTATCAAGGATACGGAAAAAAAGCCGGCTTCCGATCATAAGTAAAAACAGCAGAACGCTAAAAATTATAAATACCGTTCTTGAATATCCCTCAAATCTGTACAGAGCAACAATAATAAGTATTCCAATACCATTTCCTAATATAACACCCTTTACATACCTTCCGATATCGTTTATCGAAATAAAATGCCATATTCCGCGGTAAATACCCTGAACAAAAAAGCTTCCCATACATGATGCGACAATAATAGGAAGCGATTGCATATAATTGGTTGCCTGTCCTTTTAAAGAACCTTCGAAGCGCAGTAAATACGCGATATAGTAACTTACTGCTATTAAGATAATATCTAATATTACTTCTCCGGCATGCCGTTTGTAAAACCAATGAGATACTAAGGGCGTCCAGCCGTTCCTTTGCTCAGGATTGGACGGCTCAGGGTATACCTTCACTTTTCCGAGGTAGATTCCTATAAAACAAAGCAGTATTATATAAAGCATAAGAAACGGAATCGAAAAGGCCGACGATAGGCTTAATGAAACCCCTACGATTCCGCCCAAAAAAGCCAAAATATAGAGCATCAATACCGCCTTTTTTTCTGAGAAGCCCAATCCCACAAGCCTATGTGAACTATGATCTTTCCCCCCTAAAGATGCAGGACGTCCATGCATTTTTCTCAATACGGTTACAAAGGTCGTGTCAAATATTGGAACCGCTAAAACGGCAACCGGAATAATCAGAACAAGCATTGATGAAGAAGTCCCCATAAAACCGTTAAGCCTGCTTGGAATTGTAATAGCAGCTAAAATATACCCGAGGAAAAGACTTCCGGAGTCTCCCATGAAAATCGATGCGGGAGGTTTATTGAATACCCAGAATCCCGCTACGGAAAACAATAAAACGAAAGCAATCTGCAAATACATGCTGTCTGAATTTACGCCGTAAGAGCTTGAATAGATCAATGCGGTAAAAAATGTCGATATCATGACTATGCCGGAAGATAATCCGTCCATGTTATCGAGCATATTTACGGCATTTATAATTCCGACGAACCAAAAATATGTCAACAGGACATTAACGAGATACCATGGAGAAACCTGCAATACGAGTCCTAAAGATATGGGCAAACTTGCGGCAATAATTTGTCCGATCAGCTTGGTTGCAGGTTTTAAATTTTTTATATCGTCAAAAAGGCCCAGCAAAAAAACGCCGGCAGACCCTATAAGAATTGAAAGAAATAAATTAAATCCATGGTTCCGAACATTTAAGGCAAGAATTAAGCCGGCTATCATAATGAAAGGAATAAAAATTCCTATCCCTCCATGTAGGGCTACAGGCTTTTTATGCCATCTATCGCTTTTGGGAGATGCTATCCAATTATAACGATATGCCAGGCTTCTGATTGCCCAAACACAAAATAGAGTTAATGCAAAGGTAAATGCTCCGAAGACAAAAAGTTTCATCTATTCGTTTATTTATTTGCTCGGGAATACTCTATAACGCTCTTAATTATATGCTCCAAGCTTGAGGTAGGCTTCCAGCCTGTCAGGTGTTTGATTTTTTCGATGGAAGGAACCCTTCTTTGCATATCTTCAAAGTCTTTGGTATAAACCTCATCGTACGAGATAAATTTTATTTTTGATTTTGAAAAGGCAAGTTCCTTGATCTTTTCGGCAAGATGTTTTATGCTTACCTCTTCCGTGCCGCCTATGTTCAAAACTTCACCTACCGCCTGTTTGCATTCCATCAGTTTAACGATAGCTTCAACAACATCCCCGACATAAGTGAAGGTTCTTGTCTGATCCCCGTCCCCATAGACGGTTATGGGTTCATTTCTCATCGCCTGCTGTACGAATCTGGGGATAACCATCCCGTATCTTCCTGTTTGTCTCGGGCCGACGGTATTAAATAATCTTACAATTATGGTCGGAAGTTTTTTTGTCCTGCAATACGCCAAAGCCGTAAACTCATCCATCAATTTTGCTGCTGCGTAGGACCAGCGGAATTTTGTAGGCGGCCCGTAGATTATGTTATCCGTCTCTATAAGGGGCGCATGAGTATGCTTGCCGTAGACCTCTGAAGTTGACGCTATTAAAACTTTTTTCTTGAATTTATTGCAGAGTTCCAGAACCTTTTCGGTGCCTTGTATATTGGTAATAATAGATGATAGCGGATTATCCAAAATATACTGGACGCCGACCGCCGCAGCCATATGTATAACAATATCGCAAGTACCGATAAGTTCTATCATGGTTTCGTGATTTAAAATCGTGTCTACGGTGACAAAAAGCCTTTCCTTATAGCGCTGAATTTCCTGAAGATGTTTTATGTTCTCGAGAGTCCCAGTGCTCAAATCATCTATTATATAAACCTCGTTCCCAAGCTCTAAATATTTTTCGGCGAGATACGAGCCTATAAAGCCTGCCCCTCCTGTGATCAATACTTTCATGGTTCTGCAATTCCTCCCTTTAATTTCTATTCCCTTCTATAAGCGACATATACAAGTTTTCTACATCTCCAAACAATCGCTCTTTTGAATGTCTAATTCTAACAAAATTATATCCTGCCTCTCCCATCTGCTTTCTCATATCGTCGTCTTTCAGCAAAATCATTATCGCTTGCGCAAAGGAAAAGGAAGCGGTATCATTGGCATCAACAAGTATACCATTTTTATATATTTTGATTTTACCGTTACTATCTATTTCCATTCCTCCGTCCATCAAATCTTTGATACCGCCGACGTTTGTAGCCACAAACGGCCTTCCGGCCGCCATACCCTCTATTAAAGACAGCGGCGTACCTTCATTTAACGACGTAATGGCCAAAATATCTATTCCCCCATAGAAATTTGATGCATCATATCTATTGCCGGCGAAAATGATACGATCTACGGCCTCTTTCTGCCGGGCATAATCTTTCAACTCTGCAATATCTTTTTCCGAACCGCCGCCGATAATTATAAACATTACTTTATCTTTAAAGCCTTTTTTTATAACTTCAGAAGCAACATCTATAAACATCTTATGGTTTTTTACAGGAGCAACCCTTCCGATAATCCCTACAACAATGCAATCTCCCAGTTTGAACTCTTTTCTGAATTTATTTTCATTATCTGTATTTACAACTTTATTAAAGTCAATCCCCAAGGGAATAATTTCAAATTGTTCCCTTCTGCCTATCCCGAACCTCTCATGTATTTCTTCCAATTGCTGTTTGCTGATAACAATGATCTTATCCGTAGCATACCTCGCAAGGAATCTTTCAATAGATAGAAAAAGTTTTTCCTTTAAAGGATGAAAATAGCTGTGAAAGGTATGGCCGTGAAAGGTATGAATAATATACGCATTATTGAACAGCCTGTATATCAATCCTGCTGTTCTGCCTAAAAATCCTGCCTTTGAAGTATGCGTATGGATGATGTCAGGCTTAAATCGAAATAGCAGCTTAATGATTTTTGTTAGTGCCGCTAAATCTTTAAACGGCGATATGGAGCGTGACAGTTCCGGGATCAGAAAAGGCGTGATATTATAAGACTTGGCATAATCGACCAATGCGTCTTCCTTATCCTCGACAACTCCTGATGCCAAAAGCGATTCAAACCTGTCTTTATTAAGGCCGGATGCAAGCCATATAACGTGTTTTGCAGGCCCGCCGTTATTAAGGCGGGTTATCAAACGAAGGATCTTAATCTTTCGGCCGGTCATCAATAAAATCGCTGAGGTTATTCTTTTTTAAACCAGTAGATAAATTTTTTAATCGGTTCTTATCAACCGTTTTAACGTTTTTTTATTCAAAAAATCATCTCTGGCCATTATGAAACCTGCAATACCGAGCGTAACAATCGGCATAAGAAATCCATATCTTAAACGATGAAGAGTTCCTACATTGAGAACAATAAATCCCATAAGTAAAGTTATCGACGAGCAAAAACTTAGAATACTCCAAAATTCAATGCGTTTTCTCCACTTGTAAAACGCATAGGGAAGAAAGATATAAGAAAAATAAACTCCGATCATTTCTATCCCTACAATTCGTCTTTGCAAGGTATTTGCCGGAAAGCTTCCTTCTCCGAACCATTGGCTTGGAAATGGTGAAAAAAACGAAATTTCGAACAATCTCGGCAAATATTTAATAAAATCAAAGATGTCATTAAATATTACATCCTTATCAACAAGAGTTTTGCCGCCAGAGCTGCTAAAACCTTGTCGGGACCGTAATAACGAAGCGATATATTTATTTTTATATGGATTAGTCGAGAATATCATAGGTAAAGTTTTATCAGTGCTCTCAGGTGTTC
>JAJYVD010000001.1:97188-200622 GCA_021792185.1 Nitrospirota bacterium
CGGATGAAGGCTTATCTGTGTTCTTGGATAGAGTCTCATCAGGTGTTCCGGATGAAGGCTTATCTGTGTTCTTGGATAGAGTCTCATCAGGTGTTCCGGATGAAGGCTTATCTGTGTTCTTGGATAGAGTCTCATCAGGTGTTCCGGATGAAGGCTTATCTGTGTTCTTGGATAGTAAAGATAGGTTCTCGCCAAGATTGACTTCGCGTATTATGTTTCTGGAATTGGAATCATTCAAAATCTCTTTTATAGCAACAGTGGTATAGGGATAAATAACAAAAAAAATAATCCCTATCGCAAACAATCTTAACAGTTCTTGTTTATAGGGAGCTTGTTTTTTTTGAATCTTTTTCAATGAAAATAAAACTAAAAAAACAGCATTACTTAAATAAATAAATTTTGTCACAGTAACAAGATAAGGTCTCATGATGAAGACTACTACTATTCCCAGAGTGACAAATATAAAAAATGCAATACATATCTTGCCTTTAAAGTCATTTTTAGTCAACAATAGAATCCCATAAATCAGAAAAAATGTTCCGGCTATTGCAAAACCATCTTTAAGAATTTGTGTGTACCATGTCATTGCAGTTGGATAAAACAAAAAAGGCAAGACACATAATAACGCTTTTTTTTTGCTATCTATCAGGTTATTTACAACGAGGAATAGAAGCAATGTTGATGTCGCATGAAGGGCAGAATTAATAGGAATCAATGTCCATGGCTTGGGAAAAGATAGTGCATATACCGCTCCCACTATTCCAGACGTTGGATTGTTATGGTACAGGAGTTCCCAAGCATGCCAGCCTTCTTTCCTGATTTTTTCGGCTAACTCAATGCCTGCCATGTGAAGCCCGATTGAATCCAATGCACCGTTTAGCAGCCCGTCACCATAATGCAATGATGGGAAAATGTAGGGAAGAATAACTAATTGAATGGAGGCAGATACCATGCCTGTATAAAGAAAAGAAAAAATCCATATTTTAAAAAGAGACAGGTCTTGTTCTAAAATATTTATTTTCATGCTACCTTATATTTATCCAGCCATGCCTGAAACATTAAAATATTCCATATTTGATTATGACTGTGCATTCCGTTTAGATGCATCTGCCATCTTTGTCTTATTGCATCCGCATTAAAATGCCCTTCTTGTTTCAGTCTCTTTTCATTGATTAGTGACTCAGCCCAATCTCTAAGAGGGCCGCAAAGCCATATATCTATAGGAACTCCAAACCCCATCTTGGGCCGCTCAATAAATTGTTCGGGGATGTACTTGCAAAGAACTTTCCTTAACAACCACTTGCACTTATCGCCTCTTATCTTAACATTTAAAGGCAATTTCAATGAAAACTCTGCCACACGATAATCAAGTAAAGGCGCCCTTATTTCAAGGCTCACGGCCATGCTTGCCCTATCGACTTTCACCAGTATATCATCAGGCAAATAAATAAGCATGTCCATAATTTGCATATATTCGATAGGTTCAGGGAATCTTTCCGATATACCTTTGCTCCATATAAGAGTTTCAGGTTCCGAAGAATTTAATACTATATCTTCAGGCTTATCCCACATGCTTATCAAACGTCTATATATTTCAACACGGTCATTTAAAAGCAGAATGTTGCCTAGTTTATGTATTTTTTGTCCTATCAGTGCAATGTTGTTTTTGACAGGCAATAAAGCAAATAATTTATCCCAATATGATGGTCTTATGAATAACAACACCTTAGATAATTTCGTTCTTAAAGAAATAGGCAAAATCTTTAATTGGTTGCATAGTTTCTCTCCCCAAAAATAGCGATTATAGCCTGCAAAAAGTTCGTCCCCTCCGTCACCAGATAAAGCTACCGTGACATATTTTTTTGTCATTTCAGAAATAAGATAAGTAGGAATCTGAGAAGGATCGCTAAACGGCTCATCATAATATTCCGGAATCTTGGGTATTACTGAAAGTGCATGGGAAGATGTAACATAGAGTTCCGTATGTTCAGTGCCAAGATGCATTGCAACTTTTTTTGCAAAATCAGCTTCATTGTAGGCATCTTCATGGAAACCTATAGAAAAAGTTTTAATTTTTTTTGCGCTCTGAGCCTGCATTAAGGCTGCAACTGTTGAGGAATCAATACCGCCTGATAAAAAAGCTCCTAATGGAACATCCGATTCCATTCTTATTTTAACTGCATCAAGCAATAAGGTTTCCAGATTTTCAGTCAATACATCGTCTGACAATTTAAATTTTTCAGTCGCATATTCCCCGGCAATATCCGGCAATGGCCAGTAGCAAACCGGCGCAACTTTATTCCTATCGCCATTAGGCTTAATTGCAAGAAAGGATGCCTGTGGAAGCTTTTCTATTCCCTCAAAAATCGAATAAGGCGAAGGAATATAGCCGAATCTGGCATATAATGTCAGCGCGCCCCGGTTTATCTTATTTTCAAAATCCGGATGACAGATCAATGCTTTCAGCTCGGAACCGAATAAAAAGCTTTTACCCATCCATCCATAGTACAATGGCTTTTTACCAAATCTATCCCGCGCAAGATAAAGAATTTTATCCTGCCTGTCCCAAAGCGCAAAAGCAAACATGCCGTTAAATCTCTCTAATGATTTTTCAAACCCCCATGTTTCAAAGGCTGCAAGCATCACTTCGGTATCTGAATGGCCTTGCCAATCAACAGCCCCGGCAGAAAATTCCAACTCTTTCTTCAAAGAACGAAAATTGTAAATCTCCCCGTTGAAAACAATAACATATCTGCCGGTTGCGGAAATCATCGGCTGGCGCCCTTGCTCCGACAAATCAATAATTGAGAGACGTCTATGTCCTAATGCAATGCCTAATTTTTCATCTGCCCACACCCCTTCGTCATCAGGGCCACGGTGTATAAGCGTCTGTATCATTTTTCCGATGATATTCTCCAAAGATATTCTATTTAAGTTAGTATTATATTGAATGAAACCGCTAATGCCGCACATGCTGTTAATCCACACAAAAAATTATCATCTGTTTTCACTTAGTAATGCATTGTACAACTCGATCAGTTCTTTGACTACGACGGAAATTGAGTATTCTCTCTCTATAAATGCCTGCCCTGCCTCTCTTATTTCCTTTGATAATTCTTTATTTTCCAAGAGGAGCAGTATTGCGCTTGCAAGTTCATCGGTATCACATTTAGGCACAATAATGCCCGTAACTCCATGCTCGATAACAAGCCGTACATCTTTAGTATCAAAAGCGACGACAGGAACTCCCATGCTTTGAGCTTCCATTACCGTAATGCCAGCAAACCCTTCTACAATTCCCGGCTTAACATAAATATCCGATACTGCTAAGAGGCGCAAAATATCTTGTCTTATGCCCAGAAGGTGCACATTATTTGCGATATTGTATTGATGAATTCGACCCTCATAATAGTTTCGCAGTTTGCCTTCTCCTACAATAAAAAAATGCACATCACTTCTTTGTTTAATAATCTTATAAGCAGTCTCAATAAAAAATTCATGGCTCTTACGAGGAGCTAATGCCCCTATTGTAATAACAATTCTTTCACGATCATCAACTCCCAATTCTTTTCGGATTCCAACCTTCTCCCGACTCTCCAACGGGGATGGTATGCGAACACCAACTACTTTTCTCTCAATAAACCTTGCTTTACTAACAGGTAGCTTTTTCATTAGCTCATAAATTGCCGGTGCAATAATAATTATTTTTTTCATCCCCAATGTTAGAAGAAAATTTCTTAATTGTGTTTTAATCAACAATTCATCAGGTGAGTTTTGAAGCCCCATTACACTGCTAATTACTATAGGTTTTTTTTCGAGTCGATTTTTTAAAGCATATATTTTCAAAGCAAACCACAAATATAGAGATGCGTATGCTGCAAAAACATGAATTACATCAGGCTTCCATGATTGTATAGTGTCTGCCAATTCTAAAATAGAACCAATAGGGTTGGAATGAGGAATTTTAATATTAGAAATTTTGCCGCCATTCCTGCACACTTCTCGTTCGATAATCCCCCCAGAAGAGACAACGAGAACGTCATGGCCTTTATTAATAAACTCTTTGGTCAAAAGGCTGATGTTCGTTTCTATTCCTCCAAGCATTAAGCTATTTGTAAGCAGTAAGATTTTCATTTGCCCTCAACAAAAAATCTTACAGCCTCTGACACCTTCTTCGCCTGCGATATGGTAAGATGCGGACCGATTGGCAAGCTAAGGGTTGACTTGCATTTTTTCTCAGCATTTGGAAATGAATTGTGATTTTTGCCTAAGAATGAAAATGGTTTCATTAAGTGGATTGGCAAAGGATAATGAAATCCGGTTTCTATGCCGTTTTTATTGAGTTCTTGAGCCAATTCGTCTCTTTTCTCATAATGCACCACGAATAAGTGATAACACGCTTCGGCATTAAGACTTTCTTTAGGAAACCAAATGCCTTTAATATCAGCGAGATTATCTGTATAATATTGCGCTATTTCCCGCCTCCTTTTATTCCAATCGTCTAATTTTGTCAGCTTCTTCCGCAAAATGCATGCTTGAATAACATCCATCCTTTCGGTAGAACCGATTAAATGATGCTCATATTTTTTAATCGAGCCGTGATTCCTCAGCATACGAAGATCGGATGCTAAAATATCATCATTAGTAACAATTGCACCGGCATCTCCGCAAGCGCCTAAATTTTTGCTCGGATAAAAACTAAACGCCGCGGCATCACAATCTTTGCCGATAATCCTGCCATTTATTTTTGCTCCATGCGCCTGACAAGCGTCTTCAAGAATTCGTATGTTTTTATTTTTTATAAATTCATACAGTCCTGTTAAATCCATAGGAAATCCATACAGGTGAACAGGGATTAAAGCTTTTGTTTTTTCGGTTATTGCATGTATAAAATTTTCTACCGATGGGTGTATTCCGTCATCGGTTATATCAACCAATACGGGCGTAGCTCCTGCAAGTACTATTGCCTCAGCGGTCGCAATAAAAGTATTTGCAGCCGTAATAACTTCGTCTCCATTTCCTACGCCCATTGCTCTTAAGGCATAATGCAAAGCGGCAGTTCCGCTACTCAAGGCAATGCAATGTTTTGCTCCTATATAATTTGCAAATTCTTCTTCAAAACTATAAACTTCATATCCTCCGATAAGTTCGCCTCGTTGCAGAAGTTTCCTTACCATTGGAAGCGCTTCTTCTTCGATCTCAGCCCACTGCGATTTCAAATCAACAAATGGAACAATATCAGATATATACATTTTTCGCCTTTTTTAGCAATTTTGCCGGATTGCCCGCTACAATTGTGCCTGGAGCAACATTCTTAGTAACCGTCGATCCCGCCCCAATAAGCGCCCCCTCTCCTATCTCAACACCGCATAGGATAGTTGCATTGCTTCCAATCGAGGCTCCCTTCCGCACAATGGTCTGGACTACCTGCCATTCTCCATCCTCGATCATTTTACCATCTGTAAAAGAAGCAGGGTACCTGTCATTAATGAAGGTTACACCGTGTCCGATAAAAACATTATCTTCTATAATAACGCCCTCGCAAATAAAGGTATGGCTGGACACCTTTACATTATTCCCAATTACAGCTCCCTTTTGAATCTCGACAAATGCACCTATTTTAGTATTGTCTCCAATAGAGCACTCATAAAGATTGACAAAGGCAAAAAGTTTAACGTTTGAGCCAAATTTTACGTTGACAATTCTGCAATAATCGCATTTCACAAAATTATCTCCTTTCCTTTCCTCTTAATGCTCTTTTCAGCAGCTTCTAATAATTTTACAACCCGCAATCCTTCCTCAGCTCCGGAGATAGGCTTTGCTTTATGACGAACAACCTGAGCAAAATGTTCAATCTCTGTGTTTAACGCTTCTATATTATCAATCTGGGGCGCATACATATTACCGACTCTGTACTGCACTAATCGTTTGTAAATATTATCCTTAGTTGCCGCGACATCAACTCCTTTGTCATATATTTTTAGTTTTTCGGAAGGTTCCATATCGTTAAACACAAGCATTTTTTGTGATCCACCGACAATTGTCATTCTTATTTTTACCGGAGCCAACCAGTTGAATGTAAAATGAGCGATCATGTTATTATCAAACCGAAGAATCATATATGCAATATTCTCGATGTTATCAGAAAAATGAGCTACTCCAAAGGTCTGAACGCTTATCGGCTTATGCGCGAGAATATAATCCAGCATTGCAAGATCATGCGGAGCAAGATCCCACACAACATTCACGTCATGTTGAAAAAGACCGAGATTTATTCTAACAGAATCCCAATAAAGTATTTCTCCCAACTCTCCGGATAATATAATTTCTTTTATTTTTCTCACAGCGCTCGTATAATTAAAGGTGTGCCCCACAGTTAAGGTAACATTCTTTTTTTCTGCGAGTTCGATTAATATCTCTGCCTGCTTCACAGTACGGGTCATTGGTTTTTCAAGCAAAACATGCTTCCCTGCAGCAAGGCTTGCTTTTGCAAGCTCAAAATGTGTATCAACAGGTGTAGCGATAACTACCGCTTCTATGGATTCATCGCTGATTACTTCAAAAATATCTGTTGTTTTCTTAACAGATTGGTATGACGAACCAACTTTTTTAAGTCTATTGATATTATAATCGCACAAACAGCATAACTCCGTCGAACTGCACGAAACGATATTTCTTGCCAAGTTAGGCCCCCAATATCCAAGCCCTACAACAGCCACGTTAACCGGTTTCATATAGTTTCTCCATCTCCTTTTTGCTTATAATATCGTACAAATACTTTTTCGTATTCATTTCTTTCATGTTCATAAAGCTTTTCCGGATTCATCATTTCTAATGCCCTTGCCCTCACGTTTTCACCCATACGTTTGGCGTAATCAGGATTATCTAAATATTTTATCACTGCATCAACCATTCCATGCACATCATTATTTTCGACTAATTCTCCTGTCTCATCCGTCTTTATTAATTCTGATTGCCATTCGAAATCATAAGCAACTATAGGAACACCTGCCAATGCAGCCTCGCTTAGTGCCCTGCCGGAATGTGGTGATAGCACTGCAACGGCATGTGGAAGAATTGTTGCAATCCACTTTTGATCCTTATTGCCGACAAAAATAATTTCGTTACCGATATGCATATCTTTGGCAAGTTCGATAAGAAAACTTTTCATGCTTCCATCGCCGACAAGAACAGCTTTTAGCTTCTTGCCTCTCTTATTAATTTCGGCAATGGCTTTCAAAACATGATCCTGACGTTTAATAGCCTCTAATCGTGCAATCGAGATTACAAAAGGAGTATCGGTCAGTCCCAATTCTCTTAAGAATAAATCCGCAAAGGGACGCTCATCTGGAGATACTCTATGTGCCGGATGTATGAGATTTCCATAACGAAATACGGTTGTATATTCTTTCCGTGCACCGCTTTTTATCGCAAAATCACGACTGTCTTCATTTGCACCTGCAGTAAGATCAGTTCTCTTAAGGACAAAATTCTCAACGCACTTTTCTATCCACCTTTTTCTGAATAAGCGAGGCATTGTAGGCCTGCCGGTAGCCTCATAAAATTTATCGTGATTAGCAGTAACACGTACAACCAAGGGTATCCTATGTAGTCTTGATAGCAAAAGACCAAGGAAGCCAACATAATTAGAATCTGTCGCCCTGATTACCAGAATTTTCTCCTTCTTAATCAGTCTATATAAGGTTATTAACACATCAATTTGCGAGAGAATAAAGTTAATGAATGCAGCTTTTTTCAGCAAACGAAACCGGCCAATCTTCCCCTCCATAATCGTATGCCTCTCCGAAAACTGTGTTGTAACGATCTCACCATATGTCTCTGATTCATTCTTTGGCGGTATTACCGTGGCATATGGATGCACAGACCATACATGGTCAAAATAGCCATTAAGGTCTCTAGATAAGACCGGTTCATACAATTGCCTTTCTTTAATTATTTCCAAAGTATAGGATGTATCAAGTACTAAGAGTTTTTTTCCATTGCTCATTGTTCATCTCAAGTCAGGAATTCATTTCGGATAGTGTGACCTTAATGTTTTTTTAAAATCGATAGGTTTTCAAAATATTTTTGATCCGTGAGATCAGTAGGGCAACAAAATCACTTAATAATACTTTTAAATACTGCGTCTTTCTCATGCTCTTCACTATTATTTTCCAATATAACGGGTTAAGTGTATAATCGATAATACTACGCAGTTTATTGGCTCTTGCCGTTGCATTTATCCTGAGTTTGGTTAAATCCAAATGGTGCTCTGCCATGTAAAAGCGTGGATCTGCAACCTTAAAATAAAGATTTGGAGTATTGTATATCTTATACTCCTCCTTTGACAGAATCGGTCGCACATAATCCTTGTAAACAGCCGTTCCAGGAAAGGGTACCGTCAGACATATTGCAACTCTGGTTGGGCGAGTCCGCCGCATCATATCTGTAGTCTTCTGAACATCCTCTGTTGTTTCTCCGGGAGTATTGAACATAAAATTAGCGTAAGTTCTCAGCTTATATTTCCTGCAGACTTCGAATGCCTTCACGATCTGATCCTCGGTAATGCCCTTTTTCATCCTCCTCAATGCCTCGTTTGAGCCTGACTCTACTCCAAAATCTACCTGTATACATCCTCCCTCGCTGATTAGTTTGGCCATTTCTTCATCAATCAGGTTTACCCTTGTCTCCATTGCCCAGACCATATTAAGATTTCTCATCTTTAATCCATCCACAAACTCACGCACTCTTTCCTTTTTAAGCAGAAAGGTATCATCAAGGATATAAAAAGAATCGATATTATAATTGTTTTTCAGGCATTCTATTTCATCAAGAACCTTTTCAATAGGCCGGAAGTTAACCTTTCTGTTACTGTTAGCACAAAAGGTGCACGAGAAAGGACATCCGATAGTGGTAAAAACATGCAGACCTGATATAATGATGTTCCTTATTATTCCTGTATGAGGCTTTGTATAAAAATCCATGTTCAGTTGTGAATAGTCAGGTTGAGGCATCGCATCCCACTCTTTAAAGCTTGAGGCGCCATACCGCACAATGCTGTCGCCCTCTCTTGGAGTTACTATAACACCTTCGATTTCTTCTAAGCTCCTACCGGAATTCACACGCGTTATGATCTCAACAAGAGGATACTGACCGTCCCCTTCGACAGCTATATCGATAGGAGTTCCCTTAAAAAAGAAGTCCTCCGCTTTAATGCTGACATGCAGCCCTCCAACTATTATTGTGCAGCTATGAGCCTGTTTAATCCTACTGCAAAGATCGATTACATCCCAAAACTCAGAGGTGTAGCAAGGAATTCCCACAAACTTGGGAGCCAGCTCTTTAATTCGTTCGATAATCCTGCTTTTACCGAACTCAATCTGTTCGCTTGTTAAATTTATGCCCGGCTGTCCGAATTTTATATCGACAATTTTAGTTTTAATATCACTTTTCGTAAGCCATGCGTGGAGATAGAGCAATGCAGCCGGAACAGTTGCAGAAGCGCTTCTGTTTGGTGGCGACACGAGACATATATCAGTACCTTTATTCATAACCTTTGTAACTCTCTTATTTTTATTTCTTATACGCCTTAAAATAAATATACGGGTTAACGATGGATTCTCCTAAACGTCCGAGAGCATATCGCATCAGTGATTTGACAAAAGATTTGATGCCTTTCTGATCCCAGTCTGGAAAGGCACAGGTAATAGCAGATATTTTTTTAAAACCCGCACTCCATATCAATTTCTTAATATCTCCTTTTTCGAAAGATTGGACATGCCCCCACCTGTGGAATTTAGACTCACAGTAAGGGCAGAAAATCATATCCACCTTAAGGTCCTGTCTATATGGAACAGTGCCAATAAATACGCCCCCTTTTGCAAGAACACGATATGCCTCGGACAGCGACAAAGATAAAACATCATCATTAAAATGCTCGAGAACTTCTGTCATTATAACAATATCAAAAAAATTGTCATCGAAAGGAATGCTACTACAGTGCCCAACACGTGCACGGTCCCCCATAAACAGTCTATCTTGAACCATATTTATAACTTCTTCGGAGGGGTCAAGTGAATATACTTCAAACCGGCGATTCATAAGTTGTTCCTCTAAAAATCCCGTTCCTACTCCAATATTCAGTATTCTTTTGCCGTGATCGCACTGCTTTGCCAAATATAATAGACGAGGATAGCTCTTATTAAAACATGACGTATTTTCGATCTGATAAAATCTCCACATTCTATCCTGATAAAACTGTTCAAAACAATGTTTTGCAGCCATTTTTAAATACCTTTCCTATCCCGTCCAATTCTTGAGCTGGATCTGCCTTACCCTTGAATCATAGAGATATTCATCAAGAATTCTTATGTTTTTATTATCCAAATATTCTTTAACAATATATTTCAATATTACTTCCGGACATTTTTCGTTATTCAAAAAAGTCGTTAATCTGCATATGATTTTAAGCGTGACAGTTTTAACATTAATAGCCACTGTTAAAGCTGTCAGGCTTGTTTTTATTTTCAACGATAGAGGAGATCGTATAATTCTCTTGATTTGCTCGATCATCAATATAATAAAAGGCCAGTAAATTTTCGGCATTTTTCTCTCGGGATGGAATGCGTGATATTCTTGCTCCATAGTGCTCCATTTCTCTCTGCCGTAATATGTGAACAGCACTTCAGACACCTGGATAAACTTGCCGTATAATAAAAGTTCAAAAAGAAAAGCGACATCCGCTGCTGCATGTTTCTGCCATAATAACGTTTTCTTCATAGCTTCGGATCTCATTATACCGTAAAGGGCAGTGGCAGGAAGTATTCTAATCGCAAGGCTATACCGGTCGAGAATATCCTGCTTATTTTCGAGGTCATTAAACGTCGCTATATACATAATGCTATTATTGCCTTCTATTGTAACTTGTGTATAGGCCTGACATAAAACGGCATCGGGATTTGCTTCAAGTTTTTCTACACATTTGGAAATAAACTGAGGCGAGCGCGTATCATCGTGAGCCGCCCACATGAAATATTTTCCTTGTGACAACTCAAAAACGCGATTAAAATTATATACTATTCCTAAATTTACATCGTTTCTGAAATATTTTATCCGCTTGTCCTGCGCTGCAAATTCTTTACATATTGCCTCGGTTTCATCGGTAGAGCCGTTATCGGATATAATTATTTCAATATTTTCATAATTCTGGTTAAGCAAAGACTCGATAGCTTTAGACATTCTTAGCATCTTTGCGGCATTATACAACGGCATTCCCACGCTTACAAGCGGCTTTTTATTTTCATTCATTTTTATAGCGTCCATCCCAATTACTTGCTAAGCAAAGTCGTATTATGCCTGTGGAGATTTTAATTGTAAATTCGATTTATTTTTTAAAAGGTAATTTCTTGTTACGGGCACGGATAAAGCTGTTGCTGCAAGCGAGAATAATGCAATTATCGACAATATTGCCGAATTTGTAAATAAATTGTAATCAACTCTGATAGTAGCTCTTGCTATTCCTAAAAAAACAAGGGAGACCATAAAGGGTATGCCGACGTCCTTAATATACCATTTTGTTTTTTCATTTTGCAGTATAGACCTATGCATAGTTCGAACTATTAATGCGGCATAAATTATATTTGATGCCATCAGAGCAACAGTTACGGCAAGAGCTCCGATATGCATAGCTGTCAGCACAATTATCGGCACCATAATTAATCCGACTATAATATTTATATGCAATATGGCAGAAGTTTTTCCAAGAGAATAATGCATGCTCAATGGTAGATGTGATAATCCATAAAAAAGCGTGCTTATGCTTAAGAAAAAAACAAACATGGACGCATTTTGCGAGATATTATGATTGCGCGTCCAGATAAAAAGCAGTTCTTCCGCAAAAAAGGCAAGAAATAATGCGGCCGGTATTATTAATACCGACATTATTTGGCATCCTGCATGATATAGATGTTTTAGGCCGGTCATATCGCCTATGGTTATGAGCTGTGTAAAACGAGGAGATACTGCCGAAACTACAGGGCCGATTAAACGACTAAAACTGGTAGCAACAACTCCGGCTAATGCGTAATAACCGAACATCTCCAAAGTAAGGGTTTTGCTTAATATTAATTTATCTATTTGCGATGCAATGAAACCGACTATGGTTATCATGGCAACGCCGCCTCCAAATTTATACAGAGGTTTTACTACCGACCACTGAAATATTTTTTTATCTGTCGGTGAAATTTTTATCCACAAAAAATTCCTGAGCATTAAAGTTTGCATTATGTTTGCTGCAATTTGCCAGATCAGAAAATTTTCTATGCTCGGATAAACGAATATGAAAATGGCTATGGTCCCTCCTGCCCTTAACAGCGCCATAGTTACATTGATTAAATTAAATAACAACTGATGCTGCAATCCGGTAAGTCCCCCGGTATATAGGGTTAACGGCCACTGAAAACTTATGGCAATGCCCATCAATATAATCGATCTATTAATGCTCTCTATCGGTAAATTTACTGACTGCAACCAGTTATTTGAAATAATTGATGATAGGATTATGATAACAGTTCCAATCGATAAAGCTGTAATCCAACCAATTATTTCCATCGAGTAAAGAATAGCGGTCATTTCTCTTCTTGCATTCGGCAGTATGGACAATCTGGCAATTTCACGATTTATAGAAGTTCCTATGCCCATGTCAAGCAAAGCCGAAATATTTTGCAATACTGTAAAAAAACCGATAAGTCCATACGCTTCTATTCCCAGATAACGAATATATAATGGAATAAAAACAAGAGATATAATAAGGACTAAAACATTGCCTACGATATTCGATATAATATTTTTTTTAACCATGCGGCTTCACGGTAATAACAGGTCTATACATAAACACGGGAGGCCTCGCTATACAAAACCGTACATTCTTTGCAGGGATTAATACTGACCTTATTGCCGCTGATATGCACCTCTCTAATTCTGTTAAACTTCTCAGAATTATAGATTTCCATGATATCGTTATTGCTTATATTTCCAAAACCATACTGTGCCTTCAGGAAATCTTCGCTGCAGAGCGGCATAGAGCCGTCTGAAAGTATAATCATATTATAGAAAATATGGTGACAGGGTCTCTTTTCGGTTTCAATATTTAGGCTTAGTTCTCCCAATATTTGATCCTTGCTCGCAACCTCCCCTCCCCATGAATGCATATTATAAACAGCAATGAGATCACCCTTAGATTTACTGATCTTGGAGGCCCAAAACATCTTCCATGACTCCAGTTCATGCATATTTATCGGCTGCTTGATAAATCGCACAATAAAACGCGTTGGGAACCCGCCATCATCTCGCATCCTGATAATGCTCTGTATGTTGTCTACAACACGCTCGTAAGAGACCCCATGCCGTATGCTTTCGTGAGTAGCTTTCGAGATACCATCAATACTGAATAGAACCGTCTCGATTCCCGTATCTAAAAGAGCCATTTGCTTGTCAGCATCGAGGAGGTCCGCATTGGTTGAAATTGCCAGTCTACGGAAACCTTTACCCTTAACATATCCTATCCGTTCAAAGATATACGGATCGAGAAGCGGCTCGCCTAATCCGAATAAATCGAACATTTCAATATGGTCTTTATATTCTGTAAGATTGTCTACGATCCTATAGAATAGAGCAGGCTGCATTATTCTTTTTTTCCTATCCGTAGGATGGTCGATAACGCACATTACGCATTTTGCATTGCATCCGAAAATCGTTTCTATGGTAACCCTCTTGGGTATGAGCCGCTCGCCCTGCCACTGTAAAATATCGCTTGAGCTTTTTTCTTTTGAATTCATTTTTTGTCCATCATCCTCACGCAGTATATCTCTGCATCTTGTTCTCACTGTAGAGGAGCGTGCATTCTCTGCAAATAGTCAGAGTGGTTTTTTTATGATCGGTGTGAAGGCGCCGCATACGTTGAAAATTTGTCCCATTAAAAATATCTATAGGAAGTGTTTCTTTAACATCACCCATCATATATTTAGCGTGAGGAGTGTCTTCGCAGCAAAGCGGCACTATCCCGTTATTTAAAATAATTAATCTATCAAATACTTGATGACACGGCAGCGCTTCGATAGATTCGTCAAGAGGACCGTCGCCCAATAGCTCTTGCTTGCTTATTACTTCCCCTCCCATTGTGTTTACATCATATGCTATCAATAGGTCATTTCTTCCTGGTGAGATTTTGGGGTTCCAGTAAGCTAAAAACTGTTCCCATTCGGTCTTGTTGGAATTTTGACGGATGAAACGAATCACAAATCTGGTCTTATAATTATGTTCATTCCGCATACGGATAATGCTTTCACAATTTTCTATAACCCGCTCAAAAACTACTCCCCTCCGAATATTCTCATGGGTTTCTTTATTTACCCCATCGATGCTGAATATTACAGTTTCTATGCCGGTTTCTAAAAGGGCATTCTGTTTATGTACATCAAGCAGGTCTGCATTGGTGGAGATAGCAAGATTTTGAAAGCCCTTTTCTTTTGCATAGCGTATTCTTTCTATTATATGCGGATCGAGAAGAGGCTCGCCCAATCCAAAGAGATCGACCTTTTCTATTTGTTCGTTATATGGCTTCATGAAATCAATAATGTGCTTGAACAATTCGATAGACATAATTCCCTTTAATCTTGTGGCAGGAAGACTGACTGCACACATAATGCACTTTGCGTTGCAGCCGAAAATGGTCTCTATCTGTAGACGTTTAGGAATCAAAAAGCCCGACATTATTAAATTATATGAAAACGATTTTCTAATATAATGCGCTTAACTTCTCAATATATATTTCCGACTTCGGATAAGTAACAGGACGTTGTATTAAAGATGCAATCTCATTGTAGTAGTAATCCAATACTTCGTCGGGAAGGGTCGTAAAATTAATCATTCGCTCGAAAAATAAATTGCCCAATTTTTTAATGAACTCCCATTCGTCCTCTATCTGGCCATTACTGACGCATTCCTTCCATAATCTTGTGCCGGGTGACGGCGTCAAATAAGATACCTTCCCTTGTTTTTCAAGACTGTTTTTCTTGATAAAGTTAATCATATCGATATAATCCTGCTCGGTATCCCATGGAAATCCGACAATAAAATTAACCGAAAATCCAATGCCGTATTTGCGCAGCATATCGAGCTTTTCTTCGACCTCGCTTATTTTAATACCTTTATTGATACGATTAAGTGTCTGCTGATTTACAGATTCGATTCCCATAGATGCAACTGCGAGACCGTTATCCTTGCCTAATATGCAAATGTCCTCATCTATTGCATCTATCCGGCATTGCCCTCTATACGTCAAATCAATCCCCCGCTCCCGCTTTTTTCGAACAAACTCTCTGTAAACCGATTTCAATTCGAGAAAATTCTCATCCACGAAATAAAACCTGTTGAGATCATACTTATGAATAATCTCGGACATTTCATCCAAAACAATGTCAGGGCTTTTTACGCCGATCCCTTGCACCAGCTTATGACAAAAAGAACAGTTTCCCTTACAGCCGCGAGATCCCATTATTTCGAACGACTGATTGGTCTCTTTTAGGTAATTTATATAAAACTCCAAATCAATCGAATCATAATCGGGCATCGAAAACTCGGTGAGCTGATACATATTGTTAACCCGCGCTCCAACAATCATTCTTCCCGGCTTGCTGCCGACAATTGCATTCCCTTTCTTGAAAAAAAGGCCTGGAATATTATCCGGATAGAAATTCCCATTTCGTATTGAATGTATAAACGCGGGAAAGCTTTTTTCCCCTTCGCCGGCCAAAACATAAGAGCACTTACAATTGTTAAGCAACAGTTCCGGCATGGAAGAAGGAAGCGAGCCGCCATAAATGATTATGTGCTCTGGATTTATATCCAAGGCCATTTGGGCATATTTTTCCACATGGTTTATATGATCGTTTCCAGCCATAATATTAAAACCGATGATAGCCGGTCTTGACTGAATATTCTCTCTAAAGAATTTCTCACGGTTCTCGACAGTTACCGGAACGAGATCGACGACATTGAATTCTATACTATGCAGTTTAAGAGCATTAGACAGGACAGACAGCCATATAGGCAACTGCACTTGCGTGCTTTTTCGCGAGACATTCACTAAAAACACATCATATGCCATATCTTATTGCCTCAAGGTTTTCATTATCGAATTCGTGTCAATGGAAAATTCTTCAGAGCAGGGGCGCAAGCATTCATCGGTAACATCACGGGTCAGCGTCAAAACGCGGTCTATGCTGCATTCCCGGTAAACCTCAGTGGTCAAGTGGTAGCATGAACGATTTACGCTTTTACTGTCATCTATAACAATAAGTTTTTTTGTGCGGCTTACGTCTCTTAATATATGAAGCCAATCAATAGGGGTCATTACATTTACAGAGAAGAGCGATGAACTCAGTCCCAGAGTTGCAAGTTCTTCTCGAAGCTTCATACCCTGCGGAAATGAGAAATTAAAACATACGATGGTAATATCAGCGCCCTCATAATATTGAAATATCTCGCCATTGTTATAAACCGTTGGGTCGTTTTCGCATGATAGTATTTCTGTTTGAAATAGACGCTGGCTGACGCCTATAATACGAAATCCTGGTGATACGAGGTGCGTCCTGACAATATGGTCGGCGTCATGACGGTTTGTGATCGCATAACCGGCAATCCGTGCAATCGAACAAAAATCGCTGAAATTGTTAAGGCTGGATTGTATCCCTTCATAACCGGAATCAACTACTACAGGCACAATAGTAAATGAAGCGGAAGGTTCGTTTATTCTTACGAAATTATAGGTATTGACCAGATGGTCGATCCCAAGGAGCAGAAAATCCTGCTGCTTCATAAAAAAAACGGATGAAACGCCGCTAAGCATAAGCCCGAAACCAATCCCGACTTGTGTACTTTCTATATTAGGCGTATTTATAACGAGTCGCTTTTCGCCATTTTTAAGTCCTCTCGTCAGTCCGGAAATACAAGATCCTGCAGAAATATTTTGCCCGTAAAGGACAATTGGGTTTGAATTATCTATAGTCGTTCTGATAAGTTCATTTATATGCTGGACGTATTTCATTGGATTTCACCTGTTAACCTGTTTAACATATCGCAGGATATGTTTCTTAACTGTCCTATCTCGAAGTATCTCGACAAAACAAATACAGGATCGCTGTCGTCTTCACGAATCAAAGGCCATTCGGAAACTTCTATACTTGGAGATGCGCCTGCGTGATAATTTATAAACTTACCGTCCGGGTATTCTTCTGTTTTCAGTCGCCAGTCGCCCAACGTTCTCAACTTCACTTCTATAATAACCGGCGCATTTCTTTCAATCGCTTCTCTGCGTGCCTGCTTAAGAGCGGTGATATACGCGTAGACGTCATTACCTGTTAGTAAAACATAGTCCACATCCAAGGAAGACGCAAAGCGGTCCAAATGAATAGGACAACGGCGTTCCTGTATCCGGGTCGCTAATGACCATTCATTATTCTCCACTATAACAATGGCATTAAGATTACAGGTCTTTAAAAATGTTACTCCCTCATAAAATGCCCCCTCTTCCATCGCCCCATCACCTGTCACCACGATAACAATCCCATCTTCTTCTTTTACCTTTTTACCGAGAGCCATGCCTGCCGCTACGCTGAGATTATTTCCAAGAATACTGGAGGTGTAAACAATTCCCCTCCTTTCATTTGCTAAATTCATTGCGCCCAGACGCCCACCGGCCAATCCTTCGCTTTTAAGCAGATATTCGTCTATCTCTGCTTTAAAACAAGGATTGCGTGCTAAATTGTAATGAATATTCCGGTGGGTAAGAACCAACCTGTCATCTTCTTCCATAACAGCGCTTACAGCAACTGCTATAGATTCATGCCCGAGAGCCAGATGTATCGGAATTTTAAATTCTTTCTTTTTGCACATTTCGTTAATAATCATCTGGCTGAGACGGTTTCGAATGATCTCTTCGGAAACCTTAATATCTGCTTTCATATTAACCGTCCCTTCCTTAAACATCTACCCCGCCATATTTGGCCTTAAATGACTTAAAGCTTGGATATGCCCTGTGCTCATCTGAGATTATAAGTTGCTTCATATCGTTAAAAGGCCAATTGATAGCCAGTTCAGGGTCATTCCATACGATACCGGTTCCATGCTCTTTTGAATAATAATTATCGGAATTGATTACAAGGCAACAATTATCCGTCAAAGAAAGACATCCGTGCGCAAAGCCCCGTAAGACCAATAACCCGTTCGTATTATTAGGAGATAATACAAAGCCGTCCCATTGTCCGAATGTCGGGCTTGCCCTGCGAAGATCCACTACAACCCAGTATATCTCGCCGCTGATAATCGTAATAAGCTTTGCCTCGGTGAATGGAGAACACTGCACATGCATGCCTCTTAAAACATTTTTCGGGACGGTTTGCGAGAAACTTTGCTGCACCCAGCGTATGTCCTCAACATATTCATGAAAAACCCTTGCGTCGAAAATGCGAACTAAAGAGCCTCTTTTATCGGTGTAGGCTGGGGGAGCGCTAATTGTATAAACGCCATGCATATGCCCTTTGGAGATATTCATTTAATTCCGGAAAGCGACATAAGAGAGTAATGGCCTCGAATTGTTTTAGTTCTCTGCAAGTTGAATATCTCGAACCCGCAGATATCAAGAAGTCTGGATAGCGTTACAGGAGAGAACATCCACAGATGACACGAGTTAAAAATATCATCATCCGAAGGCTTATGCTTAAAGCATAGGGCATCCGGTAATTCAATATAAAGGAGCGAGTCTTTCTTCATATCCATCCTAACCTGCTGCAATAGAGAAACGGGATCACAATAATGTTCGAGAACAAAAATAAGCGCAATCAGATCGAATCTTTCTTCAAACCCTCCCGGCTTGTAATATTGCTGTTTATAAGGGATGCCGTATTTTGATTGTATAAAGCTCCCATCTATGCTGGGATCAATTATATACGGCAACCATTCAGCATCGCGAAACTCAAAAGCGAAAACTCCGGTTGCACCGCCTATATCAAGAATACGATATGGAGGGGTGCCTTTTTTTATTATTCCTCCTCTCCAAACATTATCTATCTGCGATTTTATCCAATTAACCCGTTGTTTCGTTTCAGATTGGTGGGGGGGCAAGGCAACTACATTATTAAATATTTCTTCCGTTGTACTATTGCGCCAGCAAGAGGTCCCTGACCTATAGTCGGCAATATATATACGATCCAGCGCATCCGGCTGCCTGGAGTATTTGGAATAATACAATCCGCACCCGGCACATTGCACCCATTTTCTCTTGTAACCCTCCAAAGCTATTCCGACTGCTCTCTCATACTTGTCCGGTTCCGAATAAGAGCATATAGTTTCATACTCTTTCGCCCCGCATAACATACACAATTGATTATTCCCGGATATCATGCCAAAAATTTCCTAAACGTTTGAAGTCCCTTTTCTAAATCAAAAACCGGCGCCCAATCCAGCATTTCTTTAGCTTTCTTGTTCGAAATCCTTCTTACGCTCGGTTTGTCCGGAGAACTTTCATGCACAAGTGGATTTTTTCCTGTAATTTTCTTGCTTGATTCGATAATATCGCCCAACGTGATCAGTCGGTCTCCTTGTATATTCAAAATCTCGAATCCTTTCACCCCTACGGACTTAATAATTGCGGAAGCAATATCCGATACATGTATAAAATGCCTTGCAGTCCTCAACGAGCCGACAGTTAATTTCTCGCTGGTAGCCACGGAATTAAATAGAGATTCGGCTGCCGACCAGTTGTCCTTACGCGGTCCATAAATAATTCCAAAACGGAGTATCGTTACGGAGCAAAACCCTTGCAAATACTTTTGACGCAGATTAACTTCGCTCACTATCTTGGAAAGCGCATATTCCGAAGTTAAATTGGCGATATTTATGACGCTTTCTTCGGTCTTAGGCGGTTCGCCTTCATTAAAACTGTCATAAACCCATTCTGTCGAGGCAAAAATAAACTGCTTAACCCCTCTGTTCTTGGCAGCCTCCATTAAATTCAATGTGCCCATTACATTTGCATCGAAACAGGAATACGCATTATTCTTACAATCCGAATCTCTCGAAAGCGCTGCCAAATGCACAATTGCGTCTGTTCCTTCAGGAATCTGATCAGCCACGGATGCATCCCTGATATCGCCGATCAAAAAACGCGAGAAATCGGTTATGAACAGATCGTTACCGGCAACTGTAACGCCTTGCTCGTCGCATTGCCTAATCAATTCCCTTCCTATAAAACTTGAAACTCCCGTAATAAATATCCTCATCAAAATCCTCTTTAATTTTTATACGTCGAGATAACAGACGGTCAGTCGCCTCCGGAAACAGAGAATATCTGCCCCGTAATAAAATCACCGCACTCTGATAGCAGAAAAATTGCCATTCGCGCTATGTCATCAGGTGTTCCGGCTCGCTGCAGCGGGATAAGATTAAGCCTTTGTTTAAACAGTTTTTCAGTGTATCCTGGAATTTTTTTTTGCATGCCGGTTTCAATAAGGCCGCAACGAATCGAGTTCGCTAAGATTTTATGCTTTGCCCCTTCACGGGCGAATCCGATTGTAAGAGTGTCCAGAGCCGACTTGGAAGCGGCATAATGAAGATTGTGAGAGCTTCCACCGTATTTTGCAGAGACAGTAGTTATATTAACTATCTTTCCTCCTCCGTTCTTCTTCATATGCGGAAATGCCTCTTTGATTAGAAAAAAGGGCGCCTTTACATTGAGATTAAATGTGTTATCCCATGATTTTTCATTAAGCTCTGAAAAGTGAACGTAATCGTAAATACCACCTGCATTATTGACCAATATCTCAATGCCTCCACACGCATCGACGAAATTTCTGATAAGATTTTGCTGAACCGTTATATCCAAAAGGTCACCCTGAAAAAGTTCTCCCCATCCTGATAGGCTGCGCACACGATCCACTACCGCTTGAGCGTCTTTAAGATTGCTCCTGTAATGAACACCAACTTGCGCTCCATGCATCGCCAACTGTTCGGCTATGGCTGCACCTATGCCGGTACTTGCTCCTGTTACAAGCGCCCTCTTCCCCTTAAGAGAATTAAACATCGACTTGCGTTTTTCCTCCCTCATTAAACAGCACGCCTGCGCAAAAAACCGGTCGGGTTAGAGGTAATATGCATGCGCGTATAATACGAATCCGCCTCCCACTCCGGATGTTTCGACAGAAAATTATTTATCGCCTTCAGCGGATTATCCTCTTTCCACTCCGGCTTCCCATTAGGGATATCCCAAACCAGTCCCTGCGCTCCATCCATAACAACCATATAACTATCCTGAGACACCATTTTTGAGTAAAGTTCCATTTCTTTTAATACATGATCATATGAATGGTTGGAGTCAAGTACAACAAGCACTTTGTCATCTTTGCCTATTCTCTCTCTTGTTTCAGCAACGATATTCTCAGCAACAGAACTGCCCTCGATAAGTGCAATTCTTTTTGACAAAGGATGGCTATTAATGGCGATCCTATTATATTTCCTGATCTCAACATCAACTCCGATTACCCTTCCTCTCCCGATAAGCTCCAAGATTGATGCATACAAAACAGCAGAACCGCCGTGTGCAACTCCGGTTTCCACAATAACATCAGGCCTGACCTTCCAGATCAGCTCTTGCATCATTACGATATCTTCAGGAAACTGAATTATCGGTATTCCAAGCCATGTCGGCTCGTACATCAGTCTATTGTGACACGAGACCTTAGTCCAGAGATCAGACATTAATGAAAGGCCTTCGGCGCTGTAAATATCAATTTCTTTTTCCATGTCGCCTTGAATTAATTTGATTTTCATATAACCACCGGTCACTTATTAATGTATGTAGATAATTTTACTGCCTTGCGGCTCAAAAACAAATGGCGTCTCTTTCAGAGAAGTAAGTTCTTCTCTAACGTTATCCTGCCTGTCTTCAGGACAATAAAAAAGCAAAAATCCTCCTCCCCCGGCGCCTAATATCTTGCCGCCGACAGCCCCTGCCTTAAGTGCTTTCTCATAATATTCATCGATTCTGCTGCTGCTGATTCCGCCGGCAAGTTTCTTTTTATAAAGCCATCCCTCATGCAGAATTTCTCCAAATGTATGCAGCTCATTTTTTATTAAACACTTTTTAGCCTCCTCTGCAAGCTTTACCATCTTATCGAGAAACGCTAAATTGTATTTTGTATTTTGCTTTTGTTCTTCAAGAATTTCAGATGAATACCGCTCTATGCCGGTATAAAAAAGAAGCAAATTTTCATTCAAAGCAGTTTTTGTTCCGTTTTTGCAGATAATAGGATCAACATATACGCTCTCATCCTGATTAAACTGGATGAAATTCAAACCGCCGTATGCGGCTATAAATTGATCCTGCTTTCCAATAGGATGCCCAAGAATATCAATTTCTATTTTACATGCTTCTTCGGCAAGCCTATGGGCCGAAACATGCTGTCCTTTATAAGCATATAAGGCATTTAAAACACCGACTGCGAGACTGCTGGAGGAACCCAAACCGATTCCCGCAGATCCGAGAGGTATATCACCCATGTAGATTACCTCTATCCCTTTCTCGATGCCGACTATTTTCAATGCCTCTCTGATTATATTATGTTGAATCTTATCGACAGACTCGACAAGTTCGGTTTGAGAATAACTGACCCGTATGAGATCGTCAAACTTTTTATTAACTGTTATGTATATGTATTTGTCTATTGCCGTACTTATTACCGCTCCATATCCTTTGTTATAATATGCAGAAAGGTCGGAACCGCCTCCCGCAAAACTTATTCTCATAGGGGTGCGAGAAATAATCATTTTACAACTCCACTTTTTTCTAAATCAGCAAAATAATGCACTGTATTTTTTATACCGTCCGTCAAGCTAAAATTAGGTGTCCACCCGACATCTTTCCTGATATTTGCAGTATCAGCCCAAAAATCATCTTTCATACTGTTGTCGACTGCCTTAATCTCGCGAATATAGTTTTTCTTGTATCCCATCGTTTCATAAACTAAAGACAATACATCCAAAACAGCCGTTGAGAAACCGGAGCCGATATTATAAATGATTCCATCAGGTTTTTTTTGAATTATTTTCACAAGCGCAGCAGCAACATCTTCCACATAAATAAAATCGTTTTTGTTGGCATAATTTTTTATGTTAGGCGTTTCTCCCAGAGAAACAGCTCTGATAATTGAAGGAATCAATGATGCTTCCCTCTGCCCCGGACCGTAAACAAAAAAAAGGCGCGGCCAGTAGAACCTTATCTTATATTCCCTTGCAATCGCTTCTCCTGTAATTCTCAATGCATTTTTAAAAGCGGGAAATGCCTTTGTAGAGTCGATTGTTGAATTTTCGTGCAAAGCGCCTTTTTTCTCTCGATACTCCCAACAACTGCCTATAGACATAATAGTGCCGCATCCTGCTTTTGCAGCCATAAGAAATAAATTCAATCCATGATTAAAATTCAATCTGCACATCTCAATACCGTAATTTGGCAGCCCTTCCCATGCAATATGAAGCAATGCGTCAGGCTTGAATTCA
This sequence comes from Nitrospirota bacterium, assembly GCA_021792185.1. Lineage (GTDB taxonomy): Bacteria > Nitrospirota > Thermodesulfovibrionia > Thermodesulfovibrionales > Dissulfurispiraceae > GWB2-47-37. The sequence goes on from JAJYVD010000001.1 coordinate 120,796, forward strand.
ATAAAGAACTTTCTCCAACCTTCAATGTCGGAAAGGTCGCCGTAAACAACACTGATCTGTTTGTTGTCGGCTGCGGTAATAAATGGATTTTGTCCGTGCCGCCTTATGAGAAGCATCAAATCATGATTATTTTGTGTAAGCAAGCTTACTGCATGTCTTCCGATGAATCCGGTGGCTCCTGTTATGAATATCTTCATAGAAATGTATTGCTAAAAGTCTTTTCTTTCCCAATTGTATGGAATTGTATTTGAATGCGGGCCAATTCTCAAATATTTAATGCATGGATCGTGCGGTTCTGAGGCAACATTTGCCAAAATCGAATATGGAGACCAGATTCCTTTAGAGGCGTTTGCCACCCCAGAAGGTATGTGCGCAAGACAGTAATTGTCATCGCCGAAGAAAATTTCTTGAAGATTTCCTTTAGTAGGAGAATCCTCTCTCATATCGTAAAGAACAAGCTTAATCATCCCGGAGATGCATATATAATTTAAGATCAGTCTTTCATGCACATGCCAGCCGTTAATGACCCCAAAATATAGCTTTTTGAAATAGACTTCGCCAAAATCGTTTAAAATATTATCTCTTCTGACACCATGCATTATCGTGCCGCGTTCGTCGGGTATTCTTTTTAACGGTTTTATAACGACTCCATCTATTTCACCTTTTATAATATCCATCAAGAACCTCCTCTATCGTCATGATTTTAGGCGGATGGGGAAACGGTATAATCAGCCGTCCTTTAAATCTATAATCATTTTTAAGTATCAAAGCTATCTCTTCAAGGAAATTCCATGCCATGATGAAAACAGTATCAGGCTTGCTATTCATTACATCATCTGGAGCCTCTATGGGAATGCATGTTCCTGGTGTAAAGCGCTTATGTTTCAGATGGCTCTGATCGGCTATAACAGAAATCTGTCCTGTATCTATGCCGCAAAAATTAAGCAGCGTTGAACTCCTTGCAGATGCCCCATAACCTACAATATGCCTATGGCTCTTTACTTCCTCATCGATGATATTCAGCAACTGTTGCCTATGCTGGAAGGCTCTGTTTGCAAATGATTGCCAGCTTGACAACTCGTTGGTCATCCCGACATTTTCTATGTCTCTATATCTCTGCACAGTTTCTTCTTCGCGCACTTTCACTTTTTTCGCGTATAAAACGATAGACCCTCCGCTTATGGGACTCTCGGCAATATCATATACAAAGAGCGAAAATGCATTAAGCAATTTCTCTACGCTTTTCAGAGAGAAATAACATAAATGCTCATGATATATGGAATCATAATGCAATTCTTCAAGAATAACTTTAGCGTAATGTATCTCCAACGCCAAAACGCTATCGTCATCCATACATAAACTAAGTCCCTCTATAAAGTCATGCAAGTTAGCAACATGCGGAAGAACGTTGCGGGCAATAACAATTTGCGGATAGCCGTGTTTATCAATAATTTCCCGGGCAAGTCCCCGACCAAAGAAACCGCATATGGTCGGCATACCTGAAGCATTAGCAATCCTGACAATATTTTGAGCAGGATCGATGCCCAACACATTGAATCCTTTGTTTAAAAAAGGCTGAAGAAATGTCCCGTCATTACTCGCTACCTCGAGTATATATCTATTTTCGTTAGCTTCCGATCTTTTGAGAACCTCCGAGCAAAAAACCTGTGAATACATCTTCGCTGTAGATGACGTTCCTGTAACCCAAACATATTCCGAAAAAAGCTCTTTCGGGTCGGCAGTATGATTGAGCTGGACAAGATTACAATCCTCGCACCAGCTTAAAGATAACGGATAACTTTTTTCAAATTCGTTCGGATTTTTTAAAAGAGAATTAGCAAGAGGTTGAATCCCAAAATCAAAAAATAGTTTTAATTTTTTGCCCTCGCATGCTCTACATTTTTCTATAGGCTGCATATCGAATTTTCTCCTTATATCCATCTCAGTTCTGAATTCAACTGCCTATGTTCCACCAGGTACTTTAGCTGAGCCAACCTTACACACCTTCGTCCCCTGAAGTCCTCCTCGGAAAAGTTTATATCTTTAAACATTTTCACCAGTTCTTCACCTCCGCGTTCCAAATCCCACTGAGGCTTATAGTAATCTTTCAGGACGGTCAATATCTTATTAAAACCTACTCTATAGGTTCTGGAATCGCTTCCATGTTCTCCGGTAAAAACAAGAGTGCTTCCCTTCACAGCCTTCTGTGCCGCCAAGGCAATATCGCGAACGGTAAAATTTCCGTTTTTAAATCCGACATTGAATGCTTGTCCCTGTATCAGCGATATCGGAGCCTCCAACCCCGCAATAAATGCGGAACAAACATCCTGTATATGGACTACCGGCCTCCATGGAGTTCCATCGCTTTTAATCTCGATATTTCCTGTTGTGTAGGCGCATGCTACGAGATTATTAAACACAATATCGCATCTCAATCTTGGACTAACACCGAATACCGTTGATGGGCGGAAACTGACAACCGAAAATGTATTAGAGCTCATTTTTCGCAATTCACATTCCGCGTTCCATTTTGTCTTTGCATAGGCAGTTATGGAATTTTTCTCACTATTATCTTCATCCAGTTCACTGTCTACATCTGCTATGCCGTACATGCTCTGTGATGATGCATAGACGAATCTCTTTACGCCGGCTCTCTTTGCACAATGAGCAAGTTTCATCGTTCCATGGTAATTAATTGCTTCCGTCAGCTTTGGATCAAACTCACCTAAAGGATCGTTTGAAAGCCCAGCCAGATGGATTACATAATCAATTCCCTCCAAATCCTCCATAGTAACGTCACGAATATCTTTCTTGATCTGTTGCCTTCCTTTATCGAACTCCCATAATTCAGAGCCATCATAGTAATCAGCGTCATATCCGATTACGTTATAAGCTCGTTCCATGAGCATCGCTTCTAATATTGGACCTATGTATCCCCTGTTACCTGTTACTAAAACGTTCATTTATTTTCTCCATTTTATCAAGTTCAGTAATAATCAAGATTTATATCAAAAGATCCTTTACAGTTTCAAACAGCGATTCTCCCTGAGATACCAGTATTGTCCTACAGCCGGCCGCATCTCCAGCCTCCTTATCTCTATAGTCATCGCCGATAAATACTGTTTTTGTTAAATTTAAATTATAATCTTGCTGCGCCTTATAGAGCATTCCAGGCTTCGGCTTGCGGCAATCACAACCGTCATCCCATCCATGAGGGCAATAATAGAACCTATCAATTTGGGCGTTATATCGAAGCAGATCAGTATTCATTTTTGCATGAATATCTTCCAAATCATCTTCGCTCATTATTCCTCTGGCAATCCCCGCTTGATTTGTAATAACAATAACTTGATACCCGCTTTCTTTCAAAAGCCTGATCGCTTCCCTGCTTCCTTCGAGCCATTCGAATTCATCCCACGTTTTAACATAGTCAGCCTTAGCGGGCTTCCTGTTAATCACTCCGTCACGATCGAGAATAATCGCCTTTTTGTCCTTTAGGAAAGCCTCGGTGATTCCCAATCTCTCATGCGAGCCTACGCTGTAATAACGATGATCTGTAACATAAGCAGCAAGTTGGTTCCTCTGGGTAAGCAGTGGATATACCGCCCCTTCAAAATTGATATTTTCGTCTGGTATCAAATCAATAACTTCTTTTTTAAAGATGCAATATCCGATATCAACGCCATTAAGACCTACTCCCCTCCTGCTTTTGTCATAACATACAACTTTTGAGTTATCAAATTGCACATTGCTTTTTGTATAATTATCGCTGTTTCTATAAACAGTTGTTTGAGCTATCACTCTCTGTTTTACAAAATGCATCCACATCCTATCGAAATCCATAGGCCAATAATTATCGCAGTACATCAAAAAGAAATAATCATCTATTTTCTCCGACGCAAGCTTTAACCTGCGGCCGGTTTCATTAGAAACTTCCGTCACAGAATAGTCAATATCAATCCCGAATGCCTTTCCATCTTCAAAATAGTCAATTATTACCTCCGGCAAATAGCCGAGCAGGAGCAGTATCCTCGCAAAGCCCTGCTCCCTTAAAAGTTCGATCAAATACTGCAGAAATGGTTTATTATTAAACTCAATCATAGGCTTAGGGCGAGTATTGGTAAGTGGCCTCAAGCGCGTCCCCATCCCGCCGGCTAAAATCACCGCCTGTTCAGGCTTTTTGATAATGGTGCCCAACATCTGCTCCTTGATAATTATGATAGATATATGCCTTGCGCACTTACAACCAAATCGAGAACACAGTGGCATATCGAATGATGAATAATTTCAACAGGACCGTATGCCTGTGCAGAAACATAAAAGTTTATATCTCCCATCTCTGACAATGGATTAGCCGCATCAAAACCTGATAGAGTTATAACCCTACATTTTTTTTGACGCGCAGCAGCAACCCCGCATAAGATATTTTCTGATCTTCCGGAACTGCTAATTGCAACAAGGGCATCACCCTCATCCGCAAACATTTGAATGGGCTTCTCAAAGACATGCTTATACCCGTAATCATTGCTAATGCATGTTAGAAGCGCCCCGTCATTGAATGATATCGCCTTTATTCCGCCGGTTTTCCAATAATCTACGGACATATGACTTGATATAGACGAACTGGCGCCGTTGCCTATAAACATAACCTTATTGCCCGACTGCTTCAGCCTTATGATATCTACTGCAAGATCATCCACAGCCTGATTAAAACTTATCGCTTTATTGCTTCCGTCGGTCACCCTGACATTCCGCATGAGATTTATAATATCCTCGTAATATTTCTTGCTTCCTAAAGACATTTAACGCTCCTTTCCTGTTTTAATTCATATTTTCTCTTATCATATTTTTCAGGTGTCTTGCTATTGCAAGAGAGGCCGTAAGACCGGGAGACTCTATTCCTATCAAATTATAAAAACCTTCCAGCCCGATATCTGATTCATGAGTTATTATAAAATCTCTGATGCCATCTCCTTTAATTTTAGGACGGATGCTGGCCATGTCGGGCGAAAAGGACTCACGCTCCAGCCCCCTAATAATCCTGCAAGCGTTCTGATAAAATATATCCCTTTTATTAAAGTCGACTCTATAATCCACGCTATCAAAATGTTCTACGTCCGGTCCGAAACGAAGCCTATTGCTCATATCAAGTGTTGCGTGCACACCAAGTCCGCTTAAATTCTTATGCGGCATGGGATATATAAGTCTACTGACAGGAGATTTCTTTGTATAGGAGAAATATGAGCCTTTCACATAAGCAAGTCTATATCCTGCCTTATCAGTATCGATTCCTGCCATAGATGCTATTTTATCGCTCATTAATCCTGCGGAATTAATTACAATCTTAGACTTGAGCTTATATTTATCGCCTCTGATTCCAATAACATAAACGGTATTTTGTCTCTCTATCGAAACAACCTCGCTGTTCAAGGAAAAAATCACCCCTGATGTGGAGGCCAGACGATAAAGACTATTTAAATATTTGTGCACATCAATAATTCCGGTTTTTGAAGAATAAATTGCGGCTAAAGCATTCACCTTGGGTTCCATAGATAAAATTTGACTTTTATCGATTATTTTAAGATCTGAAACACCATTCTGCTCGGCAGTGTCTTTTAGGGAGGCTATCCTATTGATTTCTGATTGCTCAACAGCAACAATTAATTTGCCGATTTCCCTGTGAGGGATGGCATATGATCTGCAGTACTCATATAAGAGGCCGGCGCCCTCAACGCATAATCGTGCCTTTAACGATCCCGGAGGATAATAAATACCTGTATGAATAACCTCGCTGTTGCGACTGCTTGTCTCCATTCCAAATCTGTCATGCCTTTCCAGTAAAACAATATCATCATATTCTTTTGACAACTCATACGCAATAGCAAGCCCGATGACGCCTCCGCCGATTATTGTTATTTTAGCCTCGTCCATTAAATACAAAAACCCTTAAAAAACTATGTTAATAATAACCATCGCTCATATAAATTACATTCGTTAATTCAGCCTTAGGTTTATCGACTTTCACCTATAGTTTTGCTTTAAATCCCCACCCTAAATGTCCTGCCCTGTCTGGAATTTTTGTGACAACTATATTTTCCATCCGATTTTTTAAGAAAAATGCTTTAAATTCTTCAACCGTATATCGGTAGTTTATAGAGGCTCCAAATCTGTCTAAAAGATCGCCTATTATACTTTTAGGTGTAGTTCCATGATGCAAAGGGAATTTTAACCCGATTTTTCTGGTATATCCAAATCTTTTTAGAATCTGCCCGGGATAAGAAGAAAACAATAACACAAACGGACTGAGGAGATAACAGAATAATTTTAATTTTCTATAGGATAATTTTCTTGTTATAGAATGCAACCCTTCAAATATTTGAAGCGGAATGCGTTTTATCATGTTATCTTCATGCTTTTCATATAAAAATACGTGTATAATGCTCCACCTGGTTTTAAAACCCTCACGGCTTCTGCAAAAGCCAAATCAGGATTAGGCGTATGATGAAAGACACCGTAAGAATAAGCAATGTCAAAGCTATTATCGCAAAAAGGAAGGTTCAGAGCGCTCGCTCTTATAAAACGCTGATTTTGCTTTCTATATTTCGATTTATTACAAAAATAAACAGAATATCCAATATCAATCCCGTAATATTGCGCTTCCGGATTTTTCATTGCCAATTTTCTGCCGTCTATTCCACCGCCCGTCCCGATTTCTAAAATTGCCCTCCCTGTTGATATATTATGAGGCACTATTTTTGCACTGCATCGAAGTGATATATGAAGTCGACATCCTTGTCAAAGTGCGCCTTATCACAATCGAGGAAAATATTTGACCAATTATAAACGGCGTTATTTAAGATGCTTTCAGATGACAAACCCGTCTCTCTATGCCGATCGTTTTTTAATATTGAAATTGTTTGGCTGTCGAAAAAAGTCGGCACATTTTCTACGCTATAATAGAGAGCATTGCAGTCATTATTTTTACAAACCCATGTTACATTAGCATTTGCAATATTCCTGCTAATTGTATTTTGTCTACAATTAGGGCATTGCAATATTTTTTCATCAATTAAAAGCATGTTATTCCCTGAACTCGTATCCATTATATTCCTTCTTTATGATATTCTCCCAAAGAGGCTTTCTTATAACCTACGGCACACCAAAAAACAGAACTGCAGAATGATATATTTTTTAGCCTGGCATCTTCCATCATCTGTACAATCTCTCTTTTGGTGAACCTTTTTTCTATCCTCGTTCCGAATCGGTCCAACGCATCAGTCCGCATGGTGTAGAAGCTTAGTCGCCGGTAACTCGAGAGAGGAAATACTTCGACAGATACTCCAACCTTCTCCAGAATAAGCGCAGTCAATATGAAAGCAATCATACAACTAGGAACAAACAGAAAAAAAGCAAGCATACCGAAAATGCGAAGCGGTTTTGTAACATAATTCAAGTAAAAATACAAAAAAAGCAGATCGAGGATAACACCATAAGTTCTTGAAAGGCCATAGCTTGATTTGCCCGAAGGCCTTTCAATATTTTGAATGGGAATCTCTATAATTTTGCCGCCCAAACGGGAAGCCAGCGCAGGAATAAAGCGGTGCATTTCTCCGAATAACTCTATTTTTGCAAGAAGTCCTTTTCTATAAGCACGAAAAGTCGTTCCAAAATCATGTATATCAGTGCCGCTAATATTGCGGATAAAATAATTTGCTATCCGAGACGGCCATCGTCTTATTATCCCTTCTTTTCTGTCCTTTCTCCATCCGCAGACTAAATCATAACCCTCAGCTATTTTTTCCAGAAAAAGAGGAATCTCCTCAGGAAAATGCTGAAGATCGGAATCCATAGTTATTATCACTTCGCCCTTCGCGCTTTCGATCCCGGACAACAAGGCGGATGTCTGTCCATAATTCCTCATGAGTTCTATAATCCTAACATGTGTATCTTGACTAACATATTTTTTCATGACTTTAAGCGAGAAATCATTGCTGCCGTCATCCACTAAAATCAACTCATAATCGTAGGATTTAAGCAGCGACATTGTTTGTGAGATTCTCTCGATAAACTGGCCTATAACTGCTTCTTCGTTATACACCGGAGCGACGATAGAAATAAATGTTATATCATTGCATTGCATCATAAATTCTCCTTAATATTATAAGTTTTCCTGGATATTTGCAAAAAATTTTTTTGCTGCAGGCGGGCATTATCTATCCACGTTTCGATATCATGTTAAATATGTATTTGACAGCGCCCTTCAAATATCCTGTCAATTTCCCGGCGTCTATTGTCAACCCGACAACCGGCAAAACGAGCAGCGACAGCGGATATTCGTAAAAGAGCCTCCCACCTCCGGACTTGAAAACAGGAATAAGATATCCTCTTGAAAAAAAATATAGGGCAACAAAAGGAAGCGCGGCAGTTCCGTAAAACAAAATGCCAAGTACGGCGAGCAACGCTAAAAACAGGTAATAATACGGATAATAGTATTTATACAATCCTATAGTAGGTTGGGAATATGCCATATTTTTTAGAAATATCTCTTTTAAGGACTTCCCGTAGTTTATTCCATTATAACGGATAACCGCATCAAAATTGATGCCTCGTATTATATCGAGCGCCTTCAACTTATTAGCCCAATCAACATCATATCCTGCGCGCCTTCCTTCCAAAAAGTGTCCAGTTTTTTCAAAAACCAATTTTTTGACAAGCGACGATGGCACTGTCGGACAAAAACGCTTATATCCGTAAGTCTGGGCAATGGCGGATTTGTCTATAAGCGTAACTCCTTCAAAATAACAAACGCCCGATACAATATCGAGACGTGAGGCTTTCAAAAACTCCATCTGTTTCTGGAGCCAGTCGCGACCGAAGGACAGTCCGCAGTCCATAAATGCCAGGATATCGTAACGAGCATTCCTGATGCCAACATTTTTTGAAGAACTGGGGACATTTGTGCCTTCCCGAATGTTGCGGAACGCCGTATCATATCTGTTGCCGTTTTTGCTTATCCACTCCTGTATTATGTCAAAGCTATTGTCTGTAGAATTTGAATCTACAAACAAAACTTCACATGGCGGAAGTGTTTGCTGAGCCACAAGTTCTATGGTTGTGGAAATGGTCTCAGCCTCGTTGAAGTAAGGAATAATAACCGAAATTTTTTCTGTCATCAGTTGCCGTATCTCATCAAAAAATACTTCTTAAACCATTCTATAGTCTTATATAGTCCGGTATCGAAGTCGATCTGCGGCTTCCAGCCGAAATATCTATTCAATTTGTCATAACTCATATACTGGGAACTTATCTCTCCGACAGTCTGTCTGTCAGCCCACAACTTTTCGACCTCCGCATATAAAATGTCTTTCCCAAGCATCCCGTATATTTTTTTAACTATATCTTTTACTGTCATAGGCTGATTGGTGCCGACATTGAAGATTTCTCCTTTAAGCTTACTATCGGCTGATAGTCTTTCAGCAAACAACATATAAAGGTCAACCACATCATCGATATAAATGTAATCTCGAATATGGAGTCCGTTACCTCTCGGAATGAATGTAGAATAGCCGAGGGCCGACCTGATGGCATCTGGTATCAAAGCTGAAAAATTTAATTGTCCCGGCCCGTAAATATTGCAGAAACGAGTAATAATTATGGGCAGATCATAAAGGTCCGACGCATATGACCTTGAGATCATATCTGCGCAAGCTTTCGAGACATCGTATGGATATATCGGAATTAACGGATAATCCTCGACATAAGGCAGTTTGTCCCTGTCATAGCTTCCATATGCCTTATCAGACGATGCCGTAATAACCGCCTGAACCTTTTCCCGGTTCTCGCGCACCGCTTCAAGAAGGGCATATGTACCTCTGACATTGGTTTCCCAAGTAAGATAGGGATAGTCCCGGGCAACGCCTACTTCCACCTGAGCAGCCAGGTGAAAACAGCAATTAATCTGCTCCTCAACTATAATCCTGCGCATCAAATCCTTGTCGGTAATATCGCCTTGAATTATATTGACTTTATCAGCCATCCCCCCGTAAAAGAGAATGGTGTTCTTTTTGATATTCCTGATTATACCTGTAATATTGGCGCCCTTGCGAAGACAAGCCATAGCAAGATTGCCGCCTATGAAGCCGTTTATGCCGGTTATCAGCACATTCTTACCGGTCCAGTAGTTTGTTTGAGACACGCCTATCTACCTCCTCAATATTTCGTCGAATTTCGTTATGCTTTTTTCCGCCTCTTGCAGTTCCGTAATGGTATTGACAGTAATGTGAAGTCCTGTGTGCTTAAACCCGAACATTTCGTTTTTTTTAACAGTGCGCTGCAGAAAGTTCACAAAAGAGCGACTCTGCGCAATATCATCTCTGCTTTTTCCGCTGAAGTAAAAATAGCCGATATTGATCCATTTGTCCAATGTAGGTTTTTCCTCGAAGGAAACCACCTTCCCTGATCCGTCCAGATCCAAAATTCCAAACTGGCTCTGCAGCGGATATAATGTGATAGAAACCTTCCGCTTATGCCGTTTATGAAACGCTATCAACCCGTGAAGATCGACATTAGCAAGGGTATCGCCATAACACATTATGAAGTCTCCGGGAATATGCTGAATGGCGTCCTGTATCCTTTTCTGGATATCGGCATCTCCTGAATCGACGATCCTGATATCCAGATTGCTATGATTTTTTTTGAAATAACCGGCAATCTCTTCCGACTTATATCCCACGGCTACAACAAATTTCTTGAGGCCATAGGTTTCAAAATATGAGATCAAGTAATTAAGCATAGGTTTGCCTTTGATTTGAATCAAAGGCTTAGGCACCTTGTGCGTAAGAGGTTTGAGGCGCTCACCTTTGCCGCCGCAGAGGATAAGCACTTTCAGATTTGGGTCTATTTTCTTAAATGACATCTGATATCCTCTACGTTATAGAACTCGGGCTTATCGAATACAAATTCGACTTTACCTGTCTTTCTACACGATGTAGTCCGCAAGAAAATCGTCTGCAAACAGCCCATAGATGGCCTATTCCACGCTGTATATAATTTTTATCTCGAAGCAAAATTCCATATGCTATGCATTTAAGACCTTCAATAAAAAAACTCTTGGCACATGACAATTGTGAGAATGCTCTGTGCTTGGATGAAAAATACATATTGTTCATTGTAATCACATATGCCCATAGAAATTGATTTTTCTTAGGAAGTTCTATATGCTTCACCTGTGCATCTGCTACTATTGCTAAACTGTATTGTCTGCTTACGCGATAACTAAAATCTATATCCTCCACAATACCGTAAGTCGCAAACCATTCGTCATATTCAAATTCTTTAAATACTTTCTTCCTCCAGATAGTTGCTCCGCCACATAACCATTCCGTCTCACTTGTCGTGGAGGCAGGGCAGTAGGGAATATTACGCCCGTTTCTAAGTAGTGAACCGGGCTTTTTATTCCGAAAATATCTACGCATCAGATATTCTGCCCATCGTGGCTTTTGTGCTGGTATTGCATCAATAATATTAAAACCTGCTCCGCCAATTTTATTCTCGGCAGATTTCCAAAAAATCAGCATATTTTTCAGACAATCGGGCTCAAGCACAATATCATCATCTAAAAAACCAACAAGGTCAATCTCGTCTCTAACGACACGCAACCCTGCATTCCTTTGCCGTGTTAATCCTGGCGGCAAAACCTGCAAATAATCAATTGATAGCTCGGGGAAATTGTTTACAAGGCACCTGACACCCGGCTCCCCGCCATCAACAACGATTATCTGTACAGGACGTATGCTCTGGGTCTTGATACTATTAAATAAACGCTCTAATTCAAAGGGACGATCTTTAGTCGGAATTATCAAACAGAGATTATGCATATTTCAGCCACCTTTTAATGTCGAACGGCTCATAACAGAAATAATCTGAAACGAACCTTTTTGTATTCTCCATTCTTTGCCCAAATTCATCACATGATAATTGTTCAATTGTTGTTATGACATGATTCCATCCCTCCGCGGAATCAAGCTTCCATTGCAGGACATCGTCTTTATTAATGGGATCGGCTCCCCAGAAATCTAGAAGATCCATCCATATCACCGGAATTCCCATCATCATCGCTTGAACCGCAACTGATGTGGAAGCATATAAAACTACATCGGCCCAGTAAAGAGCCTCCAACAGAGATGGATTCGTGTCCTTTGTGCATCTTAGCCCCTTCATTATTTTTTCATTTTCGAGTGGATCATAGGGGACACCCGGATGCAACCGGACACGAAAATTATAATCCTGCGTCCTATCATTAGTTTGAATATTTCGCATAAATTCTATTGCCTTATCGTATTCCTCCTTGCCTTCTGCAAGAGCCATTAAAACTTTTATTACCTTTTTCGGTGGTTTTGCTTTTATGAACTTTCCTGGTATTAATGAAGTTTGCCGTAAAGCCGTGCCGGCAACTATTATTCCTTCCGGATAGTTGCCGTATTCATGCAATAGGTTAGCCGTATACCGGCCATTCGTCACGATCTTAGTTGGAAGGGGTAATGTATCTGATTCACCTTCGGCAAGAAACATATGAATATGTTTTGCAGTCAGCACAGCATGCTGATACCCTATAGTTTTTGTAACTGGAGAAACCTCTTGTATGGCCATTAAAAGCATATGTTCAATACATTTATTTTCATAAGGATAAATAAATAGGCGAGGTTGTATTTGTTCTAAACACATCTTTGCCGCCCTATAATTCAACAAATTGTCTGCATAACAGGATTGCAATTCCCACTTGAGATTTGCATTAAGCACTCCTCTCACATCAAAGCCTGCAAAATAGGATTGAGGCCAATAGGGAGGCTTGCTGAAATAAGCCCTTAACGCATCTTTAGTAACGATGTATAAATCCCTTAATGACCAGAAATGGTCAAGGAGGGCAAAGGATTGTTCGCTCATATTTCTAATATTAAAAGATAAAGACCTTGATGGATTGTCATGCAATTGGCCCATGGTAAAAGTATCATATTTTTCTGCTTTAAAATAACTTGAGAGATCTCCTAAATAGACGTCTCTAAAAGTACCCTTTTTTACAAAATTATTCTTGTCTATCAATGTAAACAGAACAAATGAGGGATTTATATCGTTCATTTTTATCGTCCTGGAACCTATCATAATTTTTATGACAATCTTCCTAATCAGCCACAAAAGCATGCTTGCCGGCAAAATCCTCTTTATCCGGTATTTCCAATCATCAGCTATTGAAAACCTGGTTTGGATATTAACACGTATCTGATGCGTTATATCCTTAATATAATCCCATGGAGATATAGAATTATCAAGCACTATAAGGGTATCCCACTTGCCCATATCTATAATCCTTCGCATAACGAAAAGTTTTGCCATACCGTCAAAAAACGGATACATTGCAATTCTTCTTGAAAGTCCCAAGGCCCACCAGTTACGATGAGGAGCTTGATGATTCAAGTTGCCACTAAATTCTACTACTGTTTTCCGCAGCTCAGAGCGCAACGCAACAATAATCTCCCTAAGGTCAACACGTTCGAATCCGTGCAGTTCAAGGGTTTTAGAGAGAGTTTCTGTGTTCTCAACATCTTTACTGAAAGATATAAAACCCCTTCGTCCTTTTGCATACTTCTTGATTTCATGCTCTGATAATTTATTTGCAGCAATAATATCCATATCTTAACAATTAAGCAATAAATCGCAACGACATCTATAATTTTTTTCTCGCAAGCACAGTCATTCCGTTAGGGGTGTTCCCTGTTATTTCATCAACAGGCCAAGCATATTTTGCCGGGTTAAAGATTACTCTATCCGGAGTAGATCTAATTATCTCTATAGCGTCTATATTCGATTCATTAAGAATATACTGAATTCCTTTGGGTGTAAATGCCGAAATATGATCATTAGCAAGTGCATCAAACCAAGCAAATGATTTTTCTTTTGAAAGTTCATATTTTATGTTATCAAAAAAATAATAAGGAGGATTGAAAATGGCAAAGATATTCCCTTTCATGCTTTTCCTTAAAATTTCGAGCTGTGAGGTCAAATCAGGCACTTGTATAAAAAGAATGCCATCGCTTTTGAGAAGCACAGAGAGCGTTCTTATATAACCAATGGGGTCAGGGATATGTTCCAAAACGTGATGGAGATAAATTGCATCAAACACATTTTCTCCGGTATTGATATTATCAATACATTTAAGATTATAGCTCCTTCCCAGTTTTCCTTTAAACTCGCCACTGGGCTCGAAAACAAAAACCTCATGCCCTTCACGTGCAAGATATTCGGCGGTGAATCCTTCAGCAGCACCTATTTCGAGGACTTTACTCGTTTCTCTTAAAAATGACGAAAGGTACTTTCCATGAAGCTCTTTTGTACTACGTCTATTAGGCTGATTTCCATATTTTCTATAGTAATATTTAAAATAATATTCGAGGAGATGCTCCTCACTGAAAGAGACACCTATGCTAGCATTCTTACATTTATTGCAAAAGTTCCATGGAACCGACAAAAAGAAGCCTAATGTACCATCCAGAATGTCTTTTCTTTTCAGCAATGCGTCCATATCTACTTTTTTGTAATCAAAATAAAGCAAGGAATGATTCTGGTCTCCAGGAGCACCAAGAGGCAGTTTTACAAATGAATGTATATCCTCGCTCTGGCATATGGGACAGCGCTTTGCTAAATAATTCTTCATAGTCTCTTTGGAAAGCACTGATAGCTGACTTATTTCTTTGATCTCCTTGTAGTCTTTAAGAGTCAAAATTACTCTATAGATATCGTACAACGCTGTTTTTATTTTTCTCTTTATACGAGATAGCATTTTATTGAAAAGTCCGCATATATTAGACAACGTCCATGTAAGTTGTCGATACTTTTTTTACCCGTTCCTCGATATCAAACTTGGAGTTATATACCATTACATCAGATTTATCAACGTTCCTCTGGTCGCAATTTTCGCAAATAAGACCGCTATTCTCGAAATCTCCTGTAAGATGACACTGTTCGATTTTCTTAAACATTGGAGACTCAAATATTTCTTCAAGTGACTGCATCTTTAAATCTCCTAATAACAACTTTCCATCAAAATCAAAACAACACATATTTACTGTACCATCCACCTGCATCTGAAGCGGCGTTTTAAACGGTCTGCCGCATGTCTTTAATTTATTATGCTGCACATCCCTGTAAGACTTACTGTCCACCCAGTTATGCGGACGCCATACCTCAAGCAAATCAGATCTATCTCTCCAGTAATCTATCCACTCCTGAAGAGTTGAATCATTGACGCCATCGACGATATTATAGGTAAACAGCAATTTTGTAGTTGTCCTGATTTTCGATATTTCTGTCAGACTATCTTTAACCTTATTGAACAGACCGCTTTCCTTAATGCCATGCACGGAGGCATATGATTCAGGAGTATTGCCATACATACTTATGCGTATCGAATCAACCCCGCTGTCCTGAAGTTGTTTAAACTTATCCACACTGAGCAATGAACCATTTGTCAGAACCAAAACAGTAAAACCCTTCTTTTTCGCATATGCAACCTTTTCGCTCAAGCCACCATCCAGCAACGGCTCACCCATACCCGGGAAAGTCAAAGTGTTATACTGATCAGTTTCAGCGGTAATTTTATTAAATAGGAAGTTAAATAGTTCGAAGTCCATTGTCTCTTTGTTTCGCGTCAGTTTCTCCCGCGGGCAAATAACACAATTATAATTGCATTTTGTAGTCACTTCAATTCTAATCTCATTACTCTCTGGAATCATTGTATTCTCCTATTCTTTCATTAAATCTCAAGGCAATTGCACCAAAACCAAAAAGCAGCCAGAGAAAGCGGAAATTCATAATATCAATATCCGACCCTTGAACAAAAAAGCCCACGGTTGCTGCGTAGAAAGCAAGAATTAAATGAAAGTCAGGCTGCATGACGGAACTTTTAAGCCTATTTTTCAAGGGAACCATTATTGAAAACCATAAGTACATCAGGGCTATAAATCCAATAATTCCAATCTCGGCCAAAGCTCCAAAAAACGTTGAATGCGGATCGAATAGGAGATAGTCCCTTGGTGCCTTCCCGTCACGACTGTAGTTTTTCATTTGTTCTATAAAGGCTCCGCCTCCGACACCCATAAGAGGGCGTTCAGCGAGCATCTTCAATGCGTACTGTTTCAGCAACAGGTAGTAAGTATAATTGTAATGGAGAGTTATTTCCGTCTGTTTAATTCCGATGTCAGGCCTATAGTAAAATGGCTCTTTCATATTTTCCGGCAGGTCGAACAATGCCATCGTATTTGAGGACATGTCGATGAGTTGAACATATGAGAAGAACAATACAAGTACCCATACAGCTATAATAAAGGCGGCCCCCAACCTCTTAGAAACTTTTACGAATCTCTTTTTTGATTGTTCAGATACTACTCGGCTTCCGAAAATAACCATATATGCAGCAAGAAGTATCCCTACGATACTTCTTGAATAGGTAAAGAAAACATTAATAGAAAACAATAATACAATACCCAATAAAAATATTCTTTTGCTTCGATTCTTCTCATGCAAGGCAAGAGAAAGAGTTAATGCAATAGATATAAGCAGATAGCTGGAAAAAAACTTCTCGTTTTGAAAAAAGGTTGAACAAACCCGATAAATATCCTCAACATACGGATGTTTGCCGAAATATTTAACAAAAATATTGTTTATACCAAAGCCGTATGCGAGAATAACGCCTGAAAGGCCTATGATACTCACTGCAACGCTTACAATTATCCACCATCGGACAGCATAATTGAGCAACTCTTTAGTATCCACAATATTGATCCAAAGCAGAAAGAAGACTACAAGATATAAAAGACCTATAAATTCAATCAAACTATTTCTGGGGCTCACCGAGATGGTTATGCTGAATGCTACTATTGATAAATACACAATCATGGGTTTTATGAACGGAGACCAGTAGATACGCCTTTTTTCAATTATAAACCTAATAAGCGCACAAATAAAAATTATCAAAAATATAATCTCCGATAGTTGGAGTTTTTCTGAAATACCAGAAAGAGAGTTTTGTAAGAGTTTAGTGTTTTTCGAGATTCCAAGATCCCCAAGGGGAGAAAATACTCCATGTGTAAACATGACAGTTATTGAAATGAGAATTAAGGGAATCGCAATTTTTGCGAATGACATTTTAGATATTATAAACATAATTAAGTTAAATGCCTGTCTTAATGACTTCGGCAAGATGGATTGTTACGGCACATTATTTACTTACGAATGAAAATCGTATGAATGCAATAAGAGAGGCTATAAGCTTTCTAAATACACGCATATTTTTTATTTTTTTTGCAAAGTAGAGGATTACTTCAGGCTTTAGGTAATGCGCCCTGTAACATTTCCTGAAGAATTCTTTCATTCTTTCTTCTGTAAGCCCGTGCGGAATAAAACTTTTTGGTGAATAAAGATTCATTTTTTTCCATGTTTTATCAAATTTTCCATATTGTTCCGCAATATGATACGCAGGAGACCCTGGGAAAGGAACAAAATAGCACATATGGAAATCGGTAAGCGGGAGTTCACGTATAAAGTTCATGGTTTCCTTCACTGTACCCTCTGTTTCCAGAAAGTTTCCAAGCATAAAGAAGCCCTTTACTGAAAGCCCTGCTCGTCTCGTCTTAGCTATACACTCTCTGATATCATCCAAACGAGTATCTTTCTGTATTATATCAAGAATCTTCTGGGAGCCGCTTTCAACGCCATAGCATATCTGCCAACAACCTGCCCTCTTCATAAGATGCAAAAGATCAGCATCGATGCTTGAGGAGATTCTCCCAGTGCAAGTCCATGTAAGGTCGTAATCCGCCTCTATAAGGCCGTTGCAGATTTCTATTAATCTCTTTTTTGAGGCCATGAAATAGTCGTCCTGGAAATATATCTCCTTCACTCCATATCTATCCACAAGATCCTTTACCAGCGCAAGCACATAAGAAGCGCTGTGAGGTCTGAATTTTCTACCAAAGGTGATTTTGTCGCAAAAAATACATCGGCCAGGGCATCCACGGGAGGTAACCATGCCTATGGCTGGCATTCTGTTAATGGAATCACCCGGCGGCCTGTAAAACTTGTCGATGGGGGGAAGAAGATCCCATGCGGGCAAAGGCAGGACATCTATATCGCTCATTACCTCTCTTCTTGAAGTAATTACAATTTTACCGTTAATGCCCCGGAAAGCTATTCCGGTAACATCAGCAATCAATCCATTTGAATCCATACAACTCAAAAGCTGAATAATGGTTTCCTCCCCCTCTCCTATCACGCCTACATCTATTGCAGGAAATCTCTCAAGTGTTTCTTCGGGAAGAGCAGTGATATGGGCGCCTCCCGCTATAACCTTCACGTCGGGAAAACTTTTTTTAATCTCTGTGGCTACGAAACCTGCATTTTCCATCGTAATAGTGGTAGCCGTAATACCAATATAATCAGGAGAAAAGCTTGAAACGCTTCTTAAAAGAGCAGGCATATCCATTTTCATTGCGGCACAATCCGTTATTGCGGTATCATACCCGTATTGTCTTGTAGTCGCAGCGAGGCCGGCAAGGGTTTGCGGTGGAAGTTCATTTCCGCTTTCAGCCAGATCTCCATAAAGGTCCTTGAGAGAGTAGCCAGGGTTTATAAAAAGTATCTTCCTTTTCAAAATATCACCTCAATTTATTTTTCTGCATCGAGCAGCAATATTAAGCATCAAAGGAGAATAGAAATGTGCAAATGAATCCAGCTTATCCAGAAGGGGGTTGAGAGACTGAAACACGAAAGGAAAAAAATGGAAGCCAAACACTTCCTCAACCTCGAAGCCCAAATCCTCAAACCATTTTTGGAGTTGGTAGTAGCCTACCCAATTCTCATATCCGTCATATCTTCTTATATTCAATATCCTTGCGATGTGAATAGTAAAATGCCATACTCGATTAGGCACTGTCATTATCAATATGCCATTATCGTTTAATACTCTATGCATTTCAGCAAGGGCGCCCTTTGGATTCGGAGTATGTTCAATTACCTCTGTTGCCAGAATGTAATCAAAAGATCGATCTTTAACGCCAAGCGAGACGGCATCGGATACAGCCTTTTGGGTTTCGCATTTCTCAGATACTTTCCTTAATAAATTAGTTCCAATATCCATGGAGAATACATATGCTCCTTCTTGTGCCGCCTTTCTGGAAAACCAGCCAGTCCCGCATCCTATGTCCAAAAACTTTTTCCCTGCTATTTCTTTGGGGCTGAGTAGTTTTTCAAAAACAATGGAAAGTCTTTTATTAAGATCATATTTATTCATTTCTCCATCAAATTCTTCAGCAAATTTATCATAAAAATATTTTTTGTTATTCATTTCTATCGCTCTCCATTCTCATAATCTCCTGCAGTTCTCTGACCGTGGCAAGCGGTATTTCAGTTACAAAGCTAATCTCATTAGGCGTTAGTCTGTCTCCAAGAATTTTTATTTTTTGATATGTCTTAAGCAGGCTTATATCTTTAAGTGACTGCTGTTCATATCGTGGAGCATTTAAGGTTATCACCGGCTTAAACTGGAGTGCAATGTAGAGCCTGAACAGATCACGCGCTGTTGACGGTATTCTCCGCAAAAGCTTAAGTCTTGGCATTCGAATTTCCTGAATAGTAACTGGAAGTTCATATATTAATAGCTTTGCTCTATCAGCCCTAAGCAGAAGTTCGGTATCAAATATTTCACGATCAGTAAGACATTGCATTGATACCGGATATATGGAAGATCTTCTAAATCCCTTTATGCCGTGCGTATCCGTTCCTTTAAATCCATATATTAATCTTAAAAACAAATTAAATCCCTTTGTAATGAGCCGGCGCAATAACGGCCTGCCATCGACAGCACCTTCGATTACCTTAGAACCCACGATACAATCGTATTCGTCAAGGAGAACCATGGTCTTTTTAAGAAACTCCATATCCCAAAAATCGATATTAAAAATAATTATCTTCTCGTGAACGGCAGCACTGATTCCTAGTTTCATGGCCTCCCCATAACTTGGGTATTTCAGATGCTCAACACGAATCGCGGGAAGCTCTTCCGTCAATTGCTTTGCAATCTGATGGGTATTATCGTAGCTTCCATTTTCGCATATTATGATCTCATACTCCAAATCAAATTCAGTTATGGCGCTTACGTTCTTCACGAGAGCTTCTATCGACTCTCTCAGAATACCCTCTTCGTTATAGACGGGAATCACAACCGAAAACTTATGCTTCTCTTTCATGGGATAGTCCTTGCCTTTTATATAAATTCCAGTAATATCCTTTTCTATTTAACAACTCTGAATGCGTCCCTTCTTCCGCTATCTTGCCGTTATCGAGCATAACGATCTTGTCTGCATTTTTCACAGTGGATAGACGGTGCGCCACTACTATAACAGTAAGGTTTTCAGAAATATTCCCTATAGCTTCCTGCACCTGGCTTTCGGAGATATTGTCCAGAGAGCTTGTGGCCTCATCAAGTATCAATATTTCGGGCTTTCTCAGAATGGCCCTCGCAAGCGCGATCCTTTGCTGCTGCCCACCCGACAGCTTCATCCCTCGTTCACCGACAATTGTATTATACCCTTCCGGAAAACTCTGAACAAAATCATGGACATGCGCTATTGTAGCAGCATTTATTATGTTTTTCATTGAATATTTTTCAGAACCAAAGGATATGTTATCGGCAATGGTAGAATGAAAAATGAAAGTATCCTGACTGACAAAACCAATCTTTTCTAGCCATGTCTCTATTTTATAATCTCTCAAATCGACTCCATCAAGTTCTACAGAGCCTGTCGATGGGGAAAACAATCCAAGGACCAAGTTAATAATGGTCGTTTTACCCACACCTGATGGGCCGACGATGGCAGTCAGCTTTCCTTTTTCAATAGTCACATTAATGTTTCTCAATAAATTATCTCTGCCCATATAAAAAAAAGAAACATCTTTAAAATCAATCGATCTATATAATGACTTAAACTCTTTAAGATTATCTTTTTGAACATTTGAGGCTTCTGTCGTATCATTCAAAGTATTAAAGCATATCTGTGCATTCGGCAATGCATCCATTATAATCATATGCAATTTGCTAAATTGGGAAACATTGGGCAATAACCTTTGAAGAGCGACTACATAGATCCCAAAGGTGGGAATCTGGCTTACGAAGCCATGGGGATAGTTCTCTTTCAAAATTAAAGCCATGGCTGCCGCAGTGCTGAACATGAACAATTCTAAAGCATTTTCTGGAACAACAAGCAGCGTTGATGATTTAACGTAAAGCTTTCGATACCTTTCATTCAACGCGTTGAAATGAGCCAGCCATTTCTTCTTAGCACAGAAAACTGCAATCTGTTTTACCCCATTAAGGAACTCATTAGTTATAACTTGTTTTAAAACGAGGTTTTCCCTCTTCTCCTTGCCGATCGGATAAGATACACGCTTTGATAGAAGATTTGTAATTCCATAAAAGATTAAAACAAAAACAAAGATAAGGAGAGTCATCTTAACACTGATAGACAGCAATATTATAGTAAAGCAGATAATATTAAAGGATTTCGTTGTCAGTTTTGGTAAAAGTATTAATAGATCTCTAACCTTTTCCGGAGCGGTATGAACATTATAGATCAGTTCACCTTGTTTGTTGTCCAAAAAGAATTGGTACGGCGCACTGGCATATCTCTCGAAGATGCGGTTCTTCATATCATAGACGACTTTTGCTCCGCTATATCCCGTCAGAAATTCCAGGAACACAGAAGCAGCATTTTTGAGCATAATCGCCAGGATCATAAAAAAACTTGCTGCTATAACTTTATCATCAAAAGGAATCAGATTAACAATATTTTGCATTAATGATAATATACGCCCCTGTTCTTGTAATTGGTTTATATTAAGTAATGTATTGAGGAGAGGAAACAATGCAGCTATACTTATACCGGACAAAATCCCAACCATTAAACTTAATATCGTTACTGGTATATACAAGTGCAGATACGGTTTTATTAAATAGAGCAGTAATTTGTACTTATTGTTGCTCATAGGTAACGCTCAAACGAATTTACTTTACTGCATTCCTGTTTTTTATCAATCATCTAATTATTTTCCATATTCTTATTCGCAAAAGAACTGACCTCGGATGTCAATAGTGGACACCAATTGACTCATGCCGCAATCCTCGTTTGATAAAACTTTTTCTCATAAGCAACCGGGGATAAATACTCAAGCCGTGCCTGTCTCCTCTGCCGATTGTAAAAGACTTCTATGTATTCGCTAATATCCCGCATTGCCTCCTTTCTGCTTCCGTATTTCCTATGGTGGACAAGTTCCTGCTTAAGAGTCCCCCAGAAACTTTCCATAGGGGCATTGTCATAACAATTGCCTTTTCTACTCATTGATGCCGTCATTCCGAATTGCTCAAGCAGTTTTCTGTATTGAAGCGCACAATACTGACTCCCGCGATCTGAGTGGTGTATCAGCCCCTTTGCAGGTCTCTTTGCCGCCATCGCCCTGAACAATGATTCGCTGACAAGGTTTTTTGTTATCCTCTCTCCCATCGCATAACCGACTATCTCACCGTTGAAAATGTCCTTATGCCCGGCAAGATATAGCCATCCTTCTTCCGTAGGTATATATGTTATGTCCGTTACCCATACCTTATTCGGAGCTTCTGCCTTGAATTCTTGGTTCAATATATTTTCTGCTACAGGCAGCTTATGATCAGAGTCGGTTATTTCTTTGTCTGTTTGCAATAAAGCCCTTGCTCTCTCTTTATCCGCTTTATACGGCATATGCCAACATATGTGCCGCCCTCTGCCAACTCCTTCTGAAGCTTCTCTGCTCCATATACCCCTCTGGTTCGCTTATGTATAGCTTTTACCTCTACTGTCAGCCGGGCTTCTTCTTGTTCCCGCTTTGAAGGCTTCCTGTTAAGCCATGTGTAATATCCGCTCTCTGATATTTTTAAATACCTGCATAATTCAGGCACTGAATACTTGAGCCGCAGTTCCTTTATCATCGCGCACCTCGCTGCGACTCCTTCGCAAAGTACGCTGCCGCTTTTTTTAATATGTCACGCTCCATCCTTGTTTCTGCCAGTTCTTTTTTGAGCCTGTAGTTTTCCATCTCTACCTCTGTCAGCGGTCTCTGGTTTTTCCCTACCTCTCCCATCTTCCCTGCCTATATGCTTTGACCCAGTTGCTTAAGGTTGTCGAAGCCAAAGTTAAACGCTTGGCCGCCTCATGCGCCGATAACCCTTCCTCTACTACCTGCTTTACTGCCTCTTGCCGAAATTCCTTCGTGTACCTTCCATACGGTAACCTTTCCATTCTGACACCTCCGTTAAGTTATTTTACCTCAACTCTTGGTGTCCACTTTTTCTATCCTACCTCACAGTGGCTTAAGCCCATGGTCGCAAGGGTGCCGGTAAATTTCTGAATGGTATAATGAAAATATGGTGGTGAATTTATTGGAAACCATCATGCAATCAACATCCAGACTCTTGACCAACTCCCGCACAACCAACCTCCAACACTTTCCCGCTGGGCCTTCCGCCTAAATGCTTAATGATCCATCCCGCTCTGTATTCAGCGCAGGCGTCCTTTCCTATTAGATACCCTTCATCTGGGGCTCCGTCTCGAACTCCGGCGTACGTGCCGGAATACATTGCATCCAAGTCATCCCGATCTGCCTGGGGGTTAATATACACCAAGCCACATCTCTTGCAGATGACATTTCTTACTTCCACACCCGGCTTGCAATATTTATCGTTATAATGCGAGTTCAATATTACGTAGTCATCAGCACCACATAAATTACATTTTACATAGTTCATGAAATTTTCCTCCCTCCCCAGTTAATATCTCCCATTACTGCTCCTTCAGGCAAAATAAGTGTCTGATATGGGCTCATTTCTTTTCAAGTCCCTCAAGAGTCTCTTGCCGACCACATGATCAATCCGGTTCGCAGGAAGGCCCTTTCCCGACACGAGCGGAATAAGCATGTCGTCGCTGATAATCGTGCCTGCGGGGATATCCTCTTTAGCGTGCAACGACCGTCTGAGGTGCTTCTTCGAAAATTCCTCGCAGTTCCGGCAACTCTTTTCTTCGGATCCCCGCATTTTCTCAAGGCGTCTGACCGCATCAACAAGGAGGCGCAAGTCCTCCGGGTCGGCAGAGAGGGGATGATCTCCAAAATTCTGGGTCTTATCAAGGGTAAAATGTTTCTCGATGATACCGGCACCCAAAGCCACTGCCGCAATGCAGGCAAGAATGCCTATCGTATGATCGGAGTAGCCCACCGAAAGCTGATAGCGGGCTCTCAAAAATGGGATCGAGAGCAGGTTAGCCTGCTCATCGGGAGTCGGATAGGATGATACACAGTGGAGCAACGATACCTGGCCGGGTGCGAAGATCCCCACCGCCTCATCGATCTCCTCAACCGTCGCCTGCCCCGTCGAAAGCAAAACCGGCTTGCCCTTTGATGCTACATGCCGGAGAAGCTGCAGATTGATCATGTCCGCAGAGGCAATCTTGAAGGCCGGAACCAAAGGGTCAAGGAAATCGACCGTACTATTATCAAAGGGGGTAGAAAGAAAAACCACATTGTTTTTTCGCGCATGCTCGGCCAGTTCGATGATCTGCGCCTCGCTGAATTCAAGGTCATTAAACCTGTCGAACTGCGTGGTGTATCCGAGCTGCCGTGCCCGCGGAAAGGCGGGGATATCCCGGGTAAAGAACCGTTCTGTCACAAAGGTCTGGAACTTTACGGCATCAACGCCTGCCTCTGCGGCTCGCTCTATCATCTCCTTCGCGAGCGCATGGTTCCCGTTGTGGTTGCCGCCGATTTCGGCAATGATGACCACCCGGTCCCCATGGGGTTGTATACTACTGAGCTGTGGTGCTGGCCTTTCCACGCGTTATTTCCACCGGTAGCTGATCGGTGAAAAACACTCCCGGCAGGAAGATATTTTTTCGTGTTCCAGTCCTTTGATGCACTTTCTACCGAATGTTATCCGGGGACCATGCCATATATCTTTTATGGACGCCATCGAACAGTCGCCGACAATATACTTGCCGTCCCAGTCAACACAACACATAAGCGCCTTGCCTGCTGCGGTAACCGTCAATCTTCTCCATGGATGAGGACAGTAAGATCTTCCTAAAGATTTTTTGTCGTCAACACCCTTGCTCTCCTGTTTCACCCGATTGGAATAATCTATAGAGACAAGTACATCGACTTTATCTCTCCATTGATTCTTAAATGTCTCGAATTCATGAATATTTTCTTTCATCTTGACGAACTGAAGCCGTATCATGGGTTTTTTCCGTCTCAATTCTCCCCGGTAACGCACGAGAAATTCTATATTTCTCCTGACCGTCTCGTAATCGCTCCCGATCCTTATTGCCTCATAGGTCTCTTTGGTTGCTCCATCAACCGAGATAATAATAAGGTCTATACCGGCCTCGACAAGACCCTTTGCCTTCTCCTCGGTCAGCAGCAAGCCGTTGGTATTGAACATTACATCCATTATTCCCCTCGTCTTCGCGGTCTCTACCATATCGATCAATTTCGGATGCATGAGCGCTTCTCCGCGTCCGCTCAGCTTTAAGGATGAAACCCCGATATCAGAGCATTCCTCTATGATTTTTTTTGCCAGCCCAAACTCGATTATCCCCTTTTCCATTTTGTAATCAGCATCGCCATGAGGACACATTGTGCATCTGAGATTACAGGCACTTGCAGTCTCAATATCGACATGAGTAGGAACGCGCGTCAAGAACGAGGTCTTCCCGAGCAGATTCCATTTCAAACGGTAAGCGGCATACTTCGGATTTACCCCAACCGCTTTGAGTTTGTTGACCGTTGACCTGAAGAATCCTATTTCATGATAAGGCATAATTTTATCACCATTCCAAATTCCTAAGCACTTTTTCGAATTCGTTTCGTGATATAACCTCTCCCATACGATTCTTCACGATGACCTTGCCGTCTCTTCTCCTATAAACAGTCATGACCGGCATGTCTTCAAGCCCAGCCACATAAGTATTAACCTGCTTTTCTTCTGAAAAGCGATTGATATTCGCCACTTCCGGATTGTCGTCCAGGTAACGGAAAACCTTCCTCAAATCTACCGGCACATGCGGAGTATAAAAAATGTCGTATAACGTACTGATAAGTTTGTAATCGTCTTCGGTATCGAGAGTCAACCGGAATTCAGGCCT
Source organism: Nitrospirota bacterium (assembly GCA_021792185.1). Taxonomy (GTDB): domain Bacteria; phylum Nitrospirota; class Thermodesulfovibrionia; order Thermodesulfovibrionales; family Dissulfurispiraceae; genus GWB2-47-37. The sequence continues at coordinate 147,066 of JAJYVD010000001.1, forward strand.
TGAGAATTCGTCATCCACCTCTATCCCCCGCATTTTAAATAAATGTGGATATTCATACATAACTTTTGAAATAGCAGGACCCCGATAGCGTTCATGAACCGTCCGCAAGGCGTTTAAGGAGATGATTTCGCTGCCTATGCCTTTGCCAAGCGGAGTCGTAGCGTAGAGCAGGTCTTCTCCCTTATAGTTGTTCAGCAACACATTCACGATCTCAAAACTAAAAAGCGGCTTGTCGCACCCGCATCGAACAATAATATCAGCCCCCTCTCTTTCGGCAATTGCTATATACCGCTCCACCACATCCTCTTCCGAACCGGCGTAGAACGGAACATACAGCTGCTCGGCCTCCTCTATAAGAGGATGATTATTTGAATTCTTCGAAGTGCCCAAAACAATCGCCTGCACTTTGGGACACTGCCGCATCCGTTCTACATGATGAAAAAAGACCGTTTTGCCTGCAAGCGGCATCAGCACCTTTCCCGGCAGACGCGATGACGCCATTCTCCCGTGAATCACTGCAATTATCTTAGGCGTCACGCAGCTCCCTCATGTCTTCTTCCGCATTTCACGATATCTGTAATAACAGTATTTAAAAAGAGCGAATAAATACCTGTCTATGGGCAAACCAAAATAAAGCTCGTGGTTCCTGATCCTTGCGATATCCATAAAAAAGGCATTAATTCTCCTCGCCAATGAGTTATTGATCTGATGGGGTCTTAGCCAAAAGCCCGATTCAAGGTTCTGATAAAAACTGATCTTCGAAGAAAGCCTGTAGTTCTTCTGCCATTTTCTCTTGGCGTCGGCATATGTAAATTGTTTAATATAATCCCCATCGCTCCATTCCTCGAGGCTCGAAGGCTGGCTGATTTCTCCTCTTTTCAACAAATCCTCGCAGAGTTCACTTCTCGGATACGGCCTATATGTGTGAACGCCGCATGTTGTCCGTGGCATCTTGCGTATCTCGTTAATGAGTTTTACCGTCTCAAAAATATCTTCAGGTCTCTCCCCCGGCATGTCAATAATAAATGAGCACCTTGAGACAATCCCGTGATCTGCGCTTTTTCTGACAGCATTGAGAGACTGCTGTGGAGTAATGCCCTTTTTAATCATATCCAGGGTTTTCTGCGATCCGGATTCAATGCCGAAATTAAGCTCATTAAGGCCGCTCTTCACCAATAGTTCAAGACACTCGCTATTTACCTTGTTTTCTGTAAAGTAATCTACACGGCACTCGGCGTCCCATGTAATGCCGAGCCTTTCATCTATGAGCCTTCTTGCAATCGCCTTGATCCAGTCTATGTTTACAAACAGATTATCGTCGATTATTTTCAAGTGATTAATGCCATGCCTGCTTACAATTATTTTGATTTCGTCTACGACTTTGTCGGAGCTCTTATGTCGGTAGCGGCGATTCCCCGTTACCACATTGATGCAAAATGAACATCGGCCGGGACAGCCCCGACTTGCCTGATAAGGGAGCCAACGGACATTTCGGGGATCATATTCAAGAAATTTATCAGGAAGAAAGGAATTAATATAGAGTTCAATATTGGAAACAAGCGAATAGTCCGGACAGGGGAGGTTTTCCATATCGAGTTTGTTATGCCCGGTGATTATTTTATCTTTATCGCCGGTTCGATGCCCGTGCGTCCGATAATATTTAGCGAGCCGGACTATGGCCTCGTCTCCTTCATCAACAACAACCTTATCTACCAGATGGCTCTGAGCCATTTGTTCGGGGAAAAGGGTTGCATGCCAGCCTCCCCACACTATAGGGATATCGAAGTTTTCTTTAATAGTACTCGCTATTTTTACGGCATTCGGAATCTCCGGTGTCAAAACACTCATGCCGACAAAAAGGGCATCCGTGCATTCCTGCAATATGCCGGGGAGATAGTTATTTTCGGTAGGACAGGTAAAAATTCTCACTTCATGCCCGGCTGCCTTCAGCGCTGTGCCTATCTGTATAAGATTAAGCGGAGGATAGATATTCAATGATAGCGTGTTCTTAGGCTGTATTAAAATTATCCTGTCTTTCATTTATTTCATTTCCTGATTGTCGCGCCTAAGCATCATTACGTACTCGGCCACCCAGAATGAAAATTCATCCTCGATCTTCCATGCGTCCTGCATTGACATCTCTATATGCCCGACCGAGCTCCCGAGATACTCTGAGTTGAGATTATTCGTTTTTACAATATAAATGGATCCTGTTTCTTTGTAAATAGTCTCTTTATCTTCCCTCATTAGGCGGCGTTTGTATCCTACCATCTCGAGGCCATATTCCCCCGGCTTCCAGTGAAACGTCAGGTCGGTAACAACGCTTATAACAGCATCGGTTCCATACAACAGCATAGTATCTATCGCCTCAGTTATATGGCTCTCTTTAGTAAACGGCGTTATATAATGTAAAGTTGCTATATAGTCAGGATTGTAACTTTCATTTGAGACCAGATAGTCCGCCAAATGTTTCAAAACCTTATCAAAGGAGACGTTTGTCCGTGCCAGCTCTATAGGCCTTAAGAATGGGACTTCTGCCCCTAACTTCACAGACAGCTCTGCTATTTCCCTGTCTTCGGTTGACACAAATACGCGGTCGATAAGATCTGTTTTCAATGCCTCTTCAATAATGTAAGATATCAATGGCTTTCCATTGAGTTCTTTGAGGGCGAGCTTTTCCTTATTTCTAAAAAGCCCCATTGCCGGGATTATAGCGATAATTTTCTTATTCTGACGATAGCCTTTTCCCTCCACAAAACGCTTTTTCACATACTGACGCGCCTTCATGCGGGCAGAAAAATTGTTCGACATGCCTGCCTCATGTTTCCGGTAATACATGAGCGGCAAATTAACATTATATACGTTGAACTTATCGATAAATCTTATCCAGAAATCGTAGTCCTCCTGATACCGGAGTTCTTCATTATAGCCGCCTATCGCGTCATAGCACTCTCTTCGATACATGGCTCCGGCAGCAAGTGGACTGCGATCAAGCAACTTAATCTCATCGTTAACCTTAGGCAGACGATAAGAATCGAGAATTTCACCGTATTTGGAAATGCGGTAATAATCGCAGTAAACCATATGTATATTCGGGTCGTTGTCGAGGATATGAGACTCTATCAGCAAAATGTTTTCATCGAAGTAGTCATCCGCATCAAGCCTGATTATATATTTACCCTGTGATGCCCTGATACCGGCATTGCATGCCTTTGCAAGTCCGAGGCCTTCAATCGTAATCACTTTCATCCTATCGGGAAAACTCTCGCAATAGCGCTCGAGTATTGCCGGAGTATCATCCGTGCTGCCGTCATTTACGACAATCATTTCCCAGTCGGAGAACCTCTGTTTCAAAACGCTGTCCAGACACTGAGGAAGATATTTGCCGTAATTGTGCGCAGTAACGATAACGCTTACTTTCGGCTCAACGGCACTCATTCTTTTCCCGTTCCATTCAAAAAATAGTCGAATGTCTTCTCGATACCCGCTTCAAGATCATAAAGCGGCTTAAACCCAAGCATTTTCTCTGCCTTCGAAATATCGGAGTAATTTCTTCTCACATCACCCGCACGACACTGTCCATAAACGATCCGGGCTATTATTCCGGTCCTCCGTTCGACGATATCCTTTATTTTTTCCGCTATCTCATTAACGGTCGTCTCTTTATATGTGGCAATCTGAAATACTTCGCCGCCGACTTCAGATGCAGCAGCCAGCAAAACCGCCCGAACAAGGTCATCTATGAAGATAAAATCCCTTGTCTGGTTGCCGTCACCGTATATCTCGAGAGGCTCACCCTTAAGAGCAGACTTAAAGAACTTCGCTACGACACTGCTTTTATGTTTCGAGCGCGGGCCGTACACATTCCCAAATCTAAGTGAGACGGTCTTCAGCCCGAACGTCCTGAAATAAGCGCAACAGTATCCCTCGCCGGCAAGTTTACTCGCGCCATAGGGAGAAACCGGTTTGGGGACTTTCCCTTCATGTATCGGAGGGTCAACCTCGCCGAGCGGAGCACCCGAGGATGCAAAAATAAATTTCGTGATGCCGTTCTGCTTTGCGGACTCAAGCATATTGAATGTCCCGATAATATTCGTCTCCATATCCGCTCTCGGATCGTCAACCGAAGGAGCAACGCCGGTGTTCGCAGCCAGATGAATAACTATATCAATGCCCTTCGAAACGGCAAAGGCCGTTCCATAATCTTTTATATCCCCCACCATAAGTTCGACGCCGACAGACCCGCCTTTTATTTCATCGCTTTTAACTTTTCGGAATTTGCATACTCCTCTCAGATCCTCTTCCGTTCCTACGGAGAGATTATCGAGCACCCTGATGTTTGCCTGCGGGGCAATTCTTAAAATACGCTCAATAAGATTGACGCCTATAAAGCCGGCCCCGCCGGTAATAAGCCAGTTTTTATATCTCATTTCCACCTTATACCGCTGAAAATAGCATCGTGATTTATCCGGTGCTTATATTGTTCGACGACCTCGAACATTCCATCAAGGGTTTCTTCGTTTAGATGGTGCGGCTGCAGCCCGAGTTCGCGCAGCCCTGTATAGGTGGGGTTATAGTAATGGTCCTCTTTCTCCACCCTCGGATTCTCGTAGCGTCGAACCTCGACATTATAACCGAGACGGTTGCCTGTGCTGCTGACCTTTTCAGCCAATTGGTTCACGCTGAAGGTTTCGGTCACCTGGTTGAATACTTTGAGCTCACCCTTTTCCGGCGGGTTCGTTGCCGAAAGATAGACGCACTGCATTGTATCTTTGATATTAAGATACCCCCGCGTCTGACCTCCTTGTCCGTATATAGTCAACGGATGACCAGCCACTGCCTGGACGATAAACCTGTTCAACACCGTGCCGAATATCTCATCGTAATGGAAATTGGGCATGAGCTTCGGATCAAGGTCCGCCTCCTCGGTGGAAATGCCGTACACCGGTCCCTGCATCAGGTCAGTCACTCTCAAGCCCCACGTCCTCACATAAAACCAGAGCATGTCTGTATCCTGGATCTTTGTCGTATGATAGAGAGAGCCGGCTTGTCTCGGAAAAAGAAACTTATCTTTTCTTCCCTTATGCTCTATCTCCAGCCACCCCTCCTCGATATCTATATCTGGGGTTCCGTATTCTCCCATGGTTCCGAGCTTGATCAGGTGGCAGTCAGGGTTACTCTCCTTTATGGCATAGATGGTGTTGAGCGTTCCTATGAGATTATTCTTCAAGGTAAATGAAGCCGTTTCATAATTCAGCATCGAATAGGGAGCAGAAGGCTGTTCCGCATAATGAATGACGACATCAGGAGCAGAGCGGGCAAACACTGACTGCAGAAAGTGGTAGTCGGTGATGTCTCCTATGTGTATCGAAATCTTCCGCTCCGTCAGAGCCTCCCATAGTCTCACTCGCTGTGCAAGATTCGGAGTCGGAACCAGAGGCTCGCAGTCAAACTGAGTCGCAGCGTTCCGCCGGAAATAATTATCGATGCCTGTCACCTCGTGCCCCCGCTCGGAAAGGTGCATGCAGGTCGCCCAGCCGAGGTATCCATCTGCCCCGAGTACAAGAAATTTCATACTCTGTTCTCCCGCAAAGACTCGTCAATCTCTTCAAACACTCTGTTTTCGAGAAGGTATGTTTTCAACCTGTCTTTCCCCAGAGGCTCCTCTCCCGACGATATGTACGGTTTCTGAATAATCCCGGAGACAAACCCCTCGTATTCGTAGTGTATGGAGTTGTATATGTTCTTGAAGGCGGGTGTAATCACATACATCTCTCTCAACTCAACCGAACGGTGCGATTCTTCGTCACTCATGAGCTCCTCATAGAGCTTCTCGCCCGGCTTGGCGCCTATATCCGTAATCTCAATATTTCCCGGTCTGTATCCATATTTGGGGGCAAGGATATCAATCATGACTTCTGCGAGGTCCTGAATACTGACGACCGGCATTTTTGTGACAAAAACCTCTCCTCCCCTCGCAAGCGTGAGAGACTGCAGCACCATATGCGCGGCCTCCCTTACGGTCATGATGAAGCGGGTCATCTGCCGATCGGTGATGGTGACCGGTCCTCCGCTCCGTATCTGTCTCATGAACAGAGGGACAACGGAGCCCCTCGATCCGATCACATTGCCGAATCTCGTGCTCGCAAATACTGTCTTCCCGTTGCTCATCACCGCGTTGGCGGCGGTCATCAGCTTCTCCCCCATCAACTTCGAGGTTCCCATCACATTCGTCGGATTGACGGCCTTATCACTACTGGTGAAGAGCACATATTTGACCTTATGCAAAGTGGCGGCCCTGATGATGTTTTCGACCCCCATAATATTCGTCTGCACCACATCGAAGGGATTGTACTCTGAGAGGATGACATGTTTAAACGCAGCACAGTGGAATATAATGTCCACGCCGTTGGTGAGCTTTTCCACTTTGTCCCTGTCCCGCACATCACCAAGGAAGCAAAATGCACCGTTGTTTCTGTATTGCTCCATAAGAAAGAACATCCCTGTTTCGTTGTTGTCCATCAGGCGGAGTTCCCCGGCTCCGGCATGGTGGAGCTGCCGGCCAAGTTCCGCACCGACAGTACCCGCTGCGCCGGTGATAAGTATTTTCTTATCTTTGTAGAAGTCTCTCAGGTAATCGTCCATTTTCCTATCTTCCTCGCTCACCTTTTCAATTGCACACACTCACCCTTGGATCATTATCAGCACCAGCGGGGAGATGCCGGTTACCAATTTTTGAATACACAAAGTCACATATCCTGTTTGCCGTGTTCCCATCCAGCCGATAGTAAAAATCGTCGATGATCGATTGAGGTATTTCATAGGAATTGTTCTGCTTCATCATCATATTGCTGAACGTCCTTCCCAGATATGCGCGAAAATCCTCCAGGTTTTCAAAGAGAGGCACGATATCCCTGATATCCTTCCGATACATATAGCTTTTATCCACGTTCGTTGAGACATCCACCATAACGATCGGCTTCCTGCTCGGAAGGCATTCCATGACGGTACCGCTTATGCCGCAAATAATAATGATATCCTTATCATCGATGCACTTATATAATGATGCGCCGCGCTCCATGACAACTACCCTGCCGTCATATTTTTTCGTGAATCTCTTATATGCGTCTCGATCGAAAGGATGGGGTTTTATAAACAGCCTGTAATTTATTCCACTTTTTTCTGTTACCGCAAAGACACTCTCAATGACAGAATCATTACTGATTGTCTTATATGCTGGCTTGGTCAGCAGTAATATATCAATGTGTTCCTTCGGCGCTCTTTTCGTACTCTCCTTTTCGAATGAATAATCCACAAGTGTAGACCCCACAATTTTAATTCTGCTTTCGGGAAAGCCCTTTCCTCGTAGCAGGCCAGCGAAATTTTTATTTGCTACCAACATCCAATTTGCCAGATAAGACCATTGTATTATTCCATTACCCATGTTAAAGAGCGGATTGTAGGTGATCGTCGGAATATTTCTCTTTCGGACCAGCATCAGCAACGTCCTCTGGAGAGGAGATCTCTCCGGCTGAACCTGTACGAAGCAGGGGCTCATTCCATCCAGCACATCGGTGAGAAAATGCTTATATGTGTAATATTCCTGCAATGCCCCGTCTAATCTCCTGATGATCCATTGCTTGTATACTGGTTCGATATCGGCGCTCATTATCCTCTTTACCAGACGCTCTCTGTCGGCGCGGTAGGTAGGACATGATCTGTTTTTCATCCTGCCAAGCGTCTTTACGATCCCCGGAAATTTAATGTTCCATACATAGCCCCAATCCTTTTTCTCCAACACATCGCGACCGGCGCCTCTGATGTAGAGCATTTCCGTGCGACTGTCGTTGAATGCCCTGAATATGGGCAAAAGGTAATTATACTGACTCTTTAAATTAACGCCAAATACTAATCCGAACCTTCTGTTCTTGTAGTAATCGAACACCGAGCGGCGATTTTCTCTGTGGGCGCGATGGACGATTTTATCCATCCCGCTCAGGCTTAGCGCCAGTTTGGCCACATCCTTCACAAGCTCAAGCATTCTCTTTGCATACACGGAGCATAAAAGTTTCGTGCAGTACGCAGCATGACGCTGCACATACGCTTCAGCGGCCTTGCCGATCTCCCCGCGCATATCCTTCCTGTATGCCTGCCGTACATACAGGTTGATCAGCTCGTCCATGAAGGTGACTTTTGAAATCAGGCCAAAATAATCCAGATCATCGTCAAGAATGACCTTGTCGGAGGAGTACTCGGGAGAGAACAACGCTTTCCCGAACGCCTGCTCAATGAGGTCTATGACATCATTCTTTATCCATAGGGTTTCAGGATTGTTCTCCCGAATTCCAAGCACTCTGCTCTTAATGGTCGCATCGGCATGCAGCAATACGTTGCTCACACACCATGCGAATATCTTTGCCGAAACCGTGCGACCCATGCGCGATTTATTTCCTTTCGCCTATAAACTCAAAATACTGCGAGGAGAAAATAAGTTTTTCATAAAAAAACAAATTTTTCCTTGCATAGGTATGTGAAAATACCGGACTTATGGCAAAATGCAATTTGCTAAAATCATGAAGGGGGTAATCTAAAATAGTCAAATCCGTATCATAGGTCGGCGCAGATTGGAATCTGTTGGCAGTAAAAAAGTATTTTGTGCTTAAAAAAGGTTCGGACTTCAAATAGTAATCAAACCATTTTCTTTTCATCTCGCCAAGCGATGCAAAATTAGCTGTCAAATCCACGCTTTGGGGCGCAAGTTTTTCATAAAAGAACCAGGGCAACAATATGAAATCGTATTGTTCAATCAAATTTCTGTCTATTTTACCCATATCTGACAGTTCCTTGTATCCTGCAATTCTGGCATTGGGAAATGACATGCCGAGAAAGTAATATGCAAGCACGAGTTGCTCAGGAAAATCGAGCAAGATATGCGTGCTGTGGCCAAATTCCTTTTTTAATAAGTAGGAAAAAATTCCATAGCTGCTTCCTATATCAAGCGCGGTAAATCTATTTCCTAATCTATTTTCCAAATATTTTTTGAATAACCCTAAGGAATGAATATGCTTTAACCATCTATATGTATACTCATGCCCATAATATCTGAAAACATGTGGATTCCCGCATAGATTAGAGGGGTACTTTTTAAGCAATGCGTCATGTCCCTGTTCCTTAATTATAGAAAGACTCTCCTTAAGGAGTCGAATTGCTCCCCGCCTCCCGCCGTAAAGCAGATTTCTTATATCCATAGTAGAGGGATTAAAAGAGGGGGCATCGGAAATGAAAATGGAATATTTTCTGAAATTTCTAAGGATATCCGCACGAATTGTCATATCATCGTTAATAAAACGCGTCGGCTCCTTTCTCACCAGCACGTCCCATTTGCCGTCCAAATTTTCAGGAGGAGCAATATGTCCGTCTTTTTTCTGGAGCTTTAAATCTTCTTCTATCCGTTTTATAAGATCATTTAATGCCATTCTTTCTCCCCTATGTTTCACGTTTTGCTGCTGGTTTAAATTGAAAGTATTCTTTGATGCACCGAACTATCGCTCTGGGTAATTTAAAAAGCAGAAATACCATAATGGAAAAATAATACTTCAGCATTCTCTCATTTAGATAATGCCGGTTTACTCCTATTAACGCAGATATCAAGTAGTGATATAGGCGCAAAACTACTGGATGCACATTGGAAAAGTTATATTTTCTGAGGAATTCATATTGTTCCTCTATAGTTGCTCCGTAGACACCATACCCTTTAAGGTGCGGATCTGGTACTATTTCTTCCCGCCTCAAACCATATTTCTCAATAGCCAACTTAAACAATGTCGTACCAGGATATGGTGTTGCAAACGCAACTCCAGTTTCGACCACCTTGATATTCTTAATTAATCTTAGAGTATTGTTTAATGATGATATCGTCTCACCAGGAAGGCCGATTAGGAATCCCCCGGAGGGATATATCTTGTATTTATTGCATAATTTAATGGATTCCTTAATCTGGCTCACCGTTATCTTCTTATTCATTATATCTGTAAGCATCCCTTCATCTCCGGATTCGATGCCAAATTGGATAGAAAAGCACCCGCTTTCCTTCAACAACTCAAGCAATTCCTGATCTATAGAATCAATTCTGCAAATACATTCATATAAAATGCCTGGGCTCTCTTTAATCAGCAAATTACAGAACTCATGGGCCCACTTATTATTGATAAAAGTCAACGCTTCCTTAAAAAGTATTACATCTACCTTATACTTTTCCTTCAAAAGGTTTATATGCTCGATAAGCAATTCCGGACTCTTTTTTCTGTAAACCTGATTCTCCCCGGTACAAAACATACACCTGCCAGTGCAGCCTCGGCCTGTTTGTGTTGCCATTGATAACAAGGGCTCATTTCTTTTTAACTTCTCTCTTATAGCACCCGGGATCGTCTGCTTATCAATATAGGCTCTTTTAAGATCAAAAGGAACGACATATGATGACATATCAAACAGTTCATAGGAGGGATTGGGGAGCTCATCTAAATTCTTAATCAGCGGCCGATCTTTGGTATGAATGATCTCGTTTTCTCTCTTAAATGAAATTCCGGCAATTTCATCCCAACAACCATCCTCCAATAGCGCATCACATAGTTCAATAACAGTGTAATCTCCTTCACCTCTGACAACAAAATCAACTCCGGTGTTATTCAAGATAAAATCTGGTATGTGTGATGCCCAATGTCCTCCGGCAATTATGCAAAGCTCGCATTGCGACTTTATTGCTTCTGTAAAACTTTTAAGCCACAGATAATTATGTGATAGCCCTGTAAGTCCTATCGCAAAAGGCTTATATATTTTTATTTCCTTTATTACAGCATTAATAAGATCCAAAGAGGATTTCTTGTTCACAAAATCAATAATCTTAACCCGAAACCCCTTTTTATTCAGCATAGCTGCAATGTGTCCTATTCCTGCAGGGAATACTGCGGTAAATAAATCTGGAGGACTCACCAGTAGGATATTTTTAGAATATTTGTCATAACGTATCACTTGAGAATTTTCCTCCACATGGATATTTGCCTTTACAAGGAAACCAAGTATTCTCTGAATCTCTTGCTTGAGTTCGTTCCCGGATGTGTTCCGACAAATTCTTTGAGCACAGGATTGTTTAAACTATCTTTGCGTAACGTCTTATTTTCAAATAACCAATAATTTACTTTTGACTTGAGTTCCTCATACCCGTGCGTTATAAGGTCTGCCACGGCATGGTACCGGTGATTGAAGACAATGTTTGCCGGGTCATGGAAAAGAGCCGGCTTGCCGTAGTGCAGAGAGGCGATAAAAGGAGACTCGAAAGGCATACTTATTGTCATATCGGCAGATGCAATTGGCAGCCATGGATTTATATTGTAGTCCAATATTTTTACTCTTGAACTTTTACTCATATCTTCGAATATCTCCATTGTTTCATTTGAGTATGAAAACTTACCACTTGTGAGACTTCTTTTGGGTTTATAGATCAGGCATATATTTTCAAAATCCGTTAACAATCTGAAAACATCTTTAATAAATGCACCATTATATTCTTCCGAGTTGGGGTCGGGATATACAGATTCTGAGCCTATAAATGTCATAGAGACAGGGGGCACATCAAATATGGCTACATACTTGCAACCTTTCCGGCTCTGAGAATCATGAAATCCAATATCCTTTCTTAACCGCCCAGGATTTCTGCCGCAAACGTCCTCATCGCCGCACATAAGAGGCCCTATAACAACTATCTCCAGATTATCCTGCCTATGACTCTCAATAAATCTTTTGAAGTGATTATTCCAAACAATAATTGTTGAGCTTAATATGTTGCAATAAACAACATTTCTGAAATCACACCCTTGAACATTTATAGTAAAAAGATAACTGTTTGTTCCATATGTCCACATAATAGTCCTTACCCCTGTCTTCTGGAAATAAATGACGGCAGGGTCTTCGGATCCAATATTGCTAAAACTATTTATATAAGCCTTCGGCTTAAGATGATCCATAATGGGCAGCCATCTCAATATCCGAAGCGTATACTTGGTATTCATTATTTCTATAAGGTTAAGTTTAGGCAGTATTATATTTTTAATGAAAAGCTTTAAAGTTCTCCATAATGACAATAATAAAATCAGAGTGGAAGAGAGACAAACCATATTCGCATAATTGGCAATAAGCAACCCATTGTTTTTCACTTCATTCTCAGAAAATTTTTTCATCTGAAAGTCGGGAGTGGGCAAAAGGAACAAAACATTCTCTTTTCTAACAAGGTTGTCATCGATGACCCATGAAAAGGTATTTCTTTCCTCGCCAACAGACAATTCACGAGGGGATATCCCATCCCAAATATACTTAATTGCCGACATATCCTGTTTTATGTGCTGGCTTCCCCATATTCCAGAGATTAATTGAGCAATAAGTTTTATTGCCATAAGATGAGTAATGCTATTCAAAATCAAAATATTGAGCACAATATTAATCATTGATATGAAATGGGATACAGGATACGAAAATATATCATTGTTCTTGTCGATAGATTTAATAAAGCGGAAATATAAAGAATCTATTATGAAAGCATTTTTGTTATTTTGGGGATGCCCTGCAATATATCTCAGAAAGAACATGCTCTCAAATTCCTGTTGAAGTTCTTGTTTGGCCTTCTTGTCCATGTTAATATCGGAATTCTTAATACGGACATTCCATTTCGATTCCGGAAATTTTAAAAGAATATTCTCCCATGCCTTAACCGCATCGGCCCGCATTACCATGCATTCTTCCCATGTAAAATAATCATCCAATCGAATAATTTCAATCCTTTTTTTAAATAGATAAAAGCGAGGTGATCGAACCTTAAGGGTTTTAATTTTATATATAAAAGATAGAAAAAAAAATAACGGGAAATTTATAAAATGGATTTCAGGCACTAAAAGAATTCGGGGAGCAATCATCAACTTTATTTTATCGCTACCAATCCACAGAAGTTATACCATTTGTAAAAAACATCCAGATATGAGAATCCATTCCTGACTAAGAGGTCTTTATTTTCATCAAGCCTATAAGGTATAAGAACATTCTCGAGGGCCTCCCTCTTCTGGGATATTTCCATCTCTGAATAGCCATTACGCTTCTTCATATCGTAGTAGAATTTTATAAACAATCTATTAAAAGTAGAGTCATTGCCCAAAACCTTCTCCACAAGAATAAGGCAGCCCTTCTCATTGAGCCCTGTGTAAATGCTGCGCATGAGTATATCCCGGTACAGAGGGCGTACAAACTGAAGGGTAAGGTTCAAGACTACTACCGATGCATTGCTTATTGCAACCCCTTTGTTTAAATCTGCACACCTAAGCTCGTATTCCCTGGGGAAGTTGCTACTGTCAAGTCTTTCCTTACACTTATCAAGCATAGCTTGCGAGTAATCTACTCCAATGAATTTAATATTCTTATCAATAGCATTATGGAGGGTATTGATAGTTATCCCTGTCGAGCAGCCGAGGTCGTATACATTGGTTCCTTCAACTGCAAATTCAGATGCGATCTCGCCCATCATTCTCTGGAGCTCTCTATATAGCGGGATGCTCCTGTCCAGCATATCATCAAATACCTCTGCGGTTTCCTTGCCGAAAGTGAAATCATTAACCTTTTTTTCTTTTTTTGAAAAAAGTTTATCTTTTTTCATCTTGTCAAACTCCCTTCAACTGAGATCCCTTAAATGTTATCAATGTAGTACCTAGCTGGCTACCCTGCAAGTTTCCAGCTCATTGGGGTTCCTCTTTTAATATCGCACAATGCCCTCTTGCCCAAAAGTACATCGTAGTATCTTGGATGAAGCCCATTCCCAGGCCGGATAATCCTGAGATTCTTTGAATTAAACTCATCTCCCTTTTTCATATCCTCAACAACATAAATCGAACGTCTGAACAATAAGGATGCCTTCTCCCTGTCTGTAGAACCATAAACTATACCCCCGAGAGACTGCCAAGCCCTAAAAGTTTCGTTAATCAGTAACTTCATCTCATCGGGTTCCATAGAAAATGCTGCGTCAACTCCGCCTTCTGAGCGAGAAAGGATAGAATGTTTTTCAATAACTGTTGCTCCGAGGGCCACACCTGCAACAGCAACGCCAATTCCCATAGTATGATCCGACAGACCGACCTCGCACTGGAAAAGCTCACGCATATTTGGAATTGTCATTAGATTTGTATCTGTCGGCTCAGCCGGATATGTGCTTGTGCATTTCATCAAGATTAAATCCTTGCAACCAGCCCCTCTGGCAGTTCTTACCGCTTCATCAAGTTCAGAAATAGTCGCCATACCGGTTGACATAATCAACGGTTTCCCTGTTGCGGCAGCCTTGCGAATCAGAGGCAGATGATTATTTTCAAACGATGCAATCTTGTATGCCGGGACATTAAGGTCTTCCAGAAAATCCACTGCAGTTTCGTCGAAAGGCGTACTGAATGCTAGTAATCCGAGCTCGCGACAGCGATCAAAGATGGGCTTATGCCATTCCCAGGGTGTATATGCCTGTTGGTAGAGCCTGTATAAGGAATTACCTTGCCAGAGACTCTTGGGGTCTTCTATAAGGAATTCTCCTGTTTCTACATCAATGGTAAGGGTGTCAGCCGTGTACGTCTGCAGCTTTATCGCGTGGGCGCCTGCTTTTGCTGCAGCCTCGACGATAGCCAGCGCCCTGTCAAGCGACTGATTATGGTTGCCGGACATTTCAGCAATAATGAGTGGAGGATTACCAGGACCAACATTTCGATTCCCTATTGATAATTGCCTCGATGTTGCCATTATTATAGTCCTCAGGATGCTATGCTTCTCGGATTCTTCGCCATAACCAGATTTTACCCTGGCCCCAATCCCCTATTGATGGCAACTGGAGCGCCAGACGATTAATGGGAGCATCATACTCCGGTTGCTTACCATCCTGCTCGGCAAGCCACGCATTAATTACTCGGCTTAAAAAGTAATATGTGGAGCTATAGTGAACAATGTCTTCCAATTTCAGACCCGGAATATTTGCCTGCTCCAATTCCATATCCCTGAAATACCTGTTATGCCACGGGGGCGTGATCGAAGGAAGGTCAATCCTTTGGCGAAGCGCATTAATCTTATCCAACCCATCTTGACTGTTCTCGCACATAACGTATACCCCTCCTTCGTCAAGCAGGTACGAGATATCTTCAATAGCTTTCTTCTGCCTCGTCCAATCCGGAAGATTGATCAGAACGCGCTCCGTATAAATCAGGTCAAACTTGGTATCAAAAGAAGGCAGATCTCTGACGTCAGTCACAAAAAATTTTACCGTTCCCTTCAGCTTTCGTTCAGCCGCAATACTTTCCGCCTCGACAATCATTTGCTCCGCAAAATCTACACCTATTATATTCACTTTAAAACGGGAAGCAAGCTCTATCGCCGTGATGCCATTGCCGCATCCAATCTCCATGATAGTCATACCGTCATGGATATATCCGGCAATCGCTTCGATCTCCAGGAATTTTGCAGTCAGATCTTTTGTACCGGCAAATTGTTTCAGCTTGGCCTGTTCATTCCAAAAATCAAGTACGCTCCTATCAGGTCTTTCATTCATTGAATTATTTCCTATGTTCTTTGCTGCCGCCTAGAACTAGTATTTTCAGATA
Source organism: Nitrospirota bacterium (assembly GCA_021792185.1). GTDB lineage: Bacteria > Nitrospirota > Thermodesulfovibrionia > Thermodesulfovibrionales > Dissulfurispiraceae > GWB2-47-37. Next base: position 162,731 of record JAJYVD010000001.1, read on the forward strand.
CGTGCAGATTCCGATATCATCGTTCCCACGACTTTCTCCACGCCCTTTCCGTCGACGATTTCCTTCGCCCTTTGACCCATGCGTTTTCTTTCATCATGATTCCCTATTAATTTCTCTATTTCATTTTTTATACACTCTTCCGTGATGTGTTCATGCCAACCAAGGTTGATCAGAATACCTTCCCGTGCAAGATCTTCTGCAACATTTTTTTGATTGTCTGCGAGAATGATCACGATACTGGGTACGCCGAGACAACACCGTTCCCAGGTAGTCGTCCCACTTGCCCCGATCGCCAAGTCTGCTTCTGCAAACAATGCAGCCATATTATCAACTCCCAAATGACTCACCGTATTGGGCATGTGGGAGACTATCGCTTGTATGTCCTCGCGATGCGGATTGGACGCCCCGATCACAACGTCAATGGTAATATCCGGGCAGTTCAGCGCTGCCAATGCCCGCAGTATTTTACAGGTCACATTGGCATGATCGACGCCGCCCATACATACGAGAATCTTTCGCATGGCACCGTTACGTACCTTTACATGTTCTCTCACCTCACGAAACTGTGATCGCAGCAATGCGTATCCGGGGCCTAATAACCGGATGCAAGATTCGGGGACAAGTCTATCGTACCGATTATTATGAGCAATACAGTTTTGATCAAGTAAAATATCGCAATCATGTTTCTTATCAGCCAGGTCATCTATAACCATTATTTTCTTTGCAGTTTCTCTGAAGAGGAATTCCCATGAGATGTCGATGCCATAATGGTCTACTATGAGCCAGTCAGGACGAATATTTTCCTTCTCCAATATATCAAATGTAAGATAACTGTCTGCTTTCATATCAATGCCGGACGGGAGAGCGGATACGGCGTGCCCATGCCGCCTTATTATATCTTGGAGGCTACCCTCATCTCCACGGCATACAAAACGGACCTTCCCGCCTTTTTTACTCAACCCGTCGGCAAGCGCGAGACATCGTACTACATGGCCAGTTCCTATGGAGAGGGATGCGTCGGCGCGGAAAACAATTATCATCTGACCCGGAAAAGAGGCACAAGGGGCTCTGTTTTCAGCCATGCCTTCAAATTCTTCTGTATAAGTGCTTCCTTTATAATTATAAAGACTTCGGCATATACCTGAAGCAACCTCTTAATGTCGCTGTCTGAATGCGCATAACTCATGTTATGGGTTCCGATAGTAAGGACTCCTCGTGCAAAAACCTCCTGCAGAAAAAGGGTTTTGAGTTCCCACTGCGAATAGGTATCGGTATCATTAACTATGAGAAATGACCAGCAATCCTTGCCGGCAACCGACAGCACGTCTGCGAGGTCATTTTGATCAATAAGGGATCTCACTCCGTCGATTATCTTTCTCCCCTGCACCCAAAGAGTCTTTATCACAGGGTCCCTTTGCAGTTTAGTGAGGGTGGCATGAGCCGCAGCGAGTGACAGAGTCTCCCCACCAAAAGTGAATGAGAAAAATATGTCCTCCAAAAGTCTCATTATCTCAGCCTTTCCTGTCAACGCGGAGAGCGGATATCCGTTTGCGAGCCCCTTGCCGAACGTGGCGAGATCAGGGATAACATTAAAATACTCCTGTGCACCTCCCTGTGCAAACCTGAAGCCGGTAATCGTCTCGTCGAATATGAACACCGTTCCATTGTCTTTGCACAGCTCTTTCACTTTTTCCAAAAAACCGTCTTTTGGCTCAGTCGTGTTCATCGGCTCCATAATCACAGCAGCCATTTGGCCGGAATGCTCCTTAAACACTCTATGAAGAGAGTCGATATTGTTATACGCAAACACATGCGTCAGTTCTTTCGTTGACTGCGGCACTCCCTGGCTCCGTGATGTAGAGCCGATATACCAGTCCTGCCAGCCGTGGTAGCCGCATACGGCAACGTGGTCCCGTTGCGTATAGGCCCTCGCGAGCCGTATCGCGCCGGACGTTGCATCAGAGCCGTTCTTTCCGAAACGCACCATCTCGGCGCACGGAACCATCTCGACGATTTTTTCCGCAACGCTGATCTCAAGTTCGTGCGAAAGGCTGAATATGGTGCCGTCTTCCAGTTGGGCCTTCACTGCACTGGTCACCTCAGGGTCATTGTACCCCAGCGTGATCGATGCCAGCGCATTGATGAAGTCGACATATTCATTGCCGTCCACATCCCACACGTGTGAGCCTTTTCCCTTTTTTATAAAATAAGGCGACACACCATGCGGATATTGGGTTTTACTCTTGCTGAAGGTCTGTGAGCCGAGCGGGATGACTTTCAACGCCTCTGAAAGGAGTGTTTCCGATTTCTTGTATCGCTCAGACATAATGCTTTCTCATCTATCCAAGTTCAGGGAACAACTGCTTTATCCTATCGAGGAATTCCCCCGGCTCAACCATCCGTTTCTGGTCATCAAGAATAATATGCTTCTTGCCGGACGGCACTATGGAAAAGAGAGGTCTTTCCGATAGATTTGCACTCTGCACCTCACAACCCTTAATGCCCACATGCATATTCATTTTTGCAACCTGCGGATTATCGTCAAGCCAAGTATAGACCTCCCGCAAGCTCAGAGGGCTCCCTTTATAAAGCGCTTCATATATACAGCGAATCATCTCTATATCGGCACGCTCATCGATCGTCAAACGGTACTCCGGCCTGCAAAGGTCATGGTCGACTTCTATAGCAAGCGTTTTGTACTTATCAAAATTCTCCCTTATAGGAATGGTAATGCCTGCTCCTCGATATTGTGTATGTACATTTTTAATCGCTTTGTATGACACCAGTTCTGCAAGAGTCCCCTGTATCATCGTCATATTCGAGACATAAATGTAGTCGTAATACTCTTTTTTGAAAATATCTACAAATCGTGATGCGCTGTCTGTATCGAATATAGGACAATCACAGGTAAGTCGGATAAACGCATCTGCATTTTCCCGTTCGCAGAGCTTTTCATGGCGGTCGACTATATCTTGTTCGGCACCGGCATACCAGCCGCAGCCAAAATGTTCGGCCTCTTTAATGAGTGCCTCGTTCTTCGAATCGGTTGAAGTGGCAAGGAAAACACCGTCAAGGCCCCGGACTGCATGCATGCGCTCGACGTGATGTCCAAAAACAGATCTCCCCGCCATCGGATAAAGCACTTTGCCCGGAAGTCTCGTAGAGGCCATCCTTGCGGTAATGACACCAATAACTTTCGCCATATATATTATACCTCCTCCCATGAATGCGTACGGCTCGACCGCTCGGCTGCACACGCAAGGCGAAGGACCGACACTGAATCCTTCACCGAATTGAACGAATCGCGGCCGTTCCGAATACATTCGATGAAATAAGCGACCTCATCGATGTACATCTGATTATAGGATAGATCGATCTGCATCGGCTGCCATGCCCATGTGGGGTTCTGCGTCGTTATCCTGCCGAGCGCACCCTGCACAAAATCCCATACAATGGTACCGCTTTCGCAGACGACCTTGCTGCGCCGGGAATAGCCGTGTTGGAGATAATCCATATGAATCGTGCAGACGGCTCCGGATGAGAACTTGACGATTATCTCGACATGATCTTCAGTATCAATATCGAGTGATGAGACAATTCCTTTAGTGCATAACACCTCCTGTGCCATGCCGAAAAGCCACGTTGCATAATCGAGTTCATGAATGCCGTCGAAAAGTAGATTTCCCCCAAGATTCCGCCTGGCCTTGTACGATTGCCGATAATTCGGCTTGTCAAACGGCAGATAGAAACCGCTCTCGAAGTTCCCACACAGCGGCTTTCCAAACGCGGCATCCGATGAAATCGCCTGATGGATCGCTGCAATCGCAGGGTGAAACCGCATGTTGCACCCGACCATCGAAATCAGACGCCTTCGCTCGATCTCATTGACAAGATTATCGACGCCGTCCATCGTAAGAGAGAGCGGCTTCTCGATGAAAAGGTGGCACCCCGCTTCTGCGCATGCCAGAGCAGGAGCGATATGATCGTTGCTGAATGTACAAATGAAGGCGGCATCATACCGGTTTTTGAGCGCCTCTTCAATTGTACCGAATACGCCGTGACAGAGGTCTTTGGCTTTTTCCAGATTTGCTGCGTTTATATCTACAGCGTACACATCATGGCCAAGCCCGATAAGATTCCTGATATGACGTGAACCTATTGAACCTGCTCCAACTACAAGTATCCTCATGCCTGTTCTCTGACCTTGCTGATCCGGGACAAAGGATATGCACCGGCTCTTTCCATATCCTGCCGCCTCTTGTAAAAGCCTGTTAAAAATCTTTTATACATAGCCTTTTCAAACGGCAGGCCGTAAAACATAAGCCTGTTTCTCAAGCCTGCAAGCGTGATAAATATGTTGTTCTTTATCCTGTCAGTCTGCCCGTCGATCTGGTAATTTCCGAGTCTGACTGCTGATTCCATATTGATGTAAAATGAGACCTTTTCCGAATAATCGCCATCGACCTGCCACGGACGTTTGTACTCGGCTGAGGTATAAAGATCGATCAGATTACGGTCGCACCACTCTTCAAAATGCCTGGGCTCGGTCAGATAACCCTGCTGGATCAGCTTGTCCGAGAGTTCACATTTGGGATAGGGCCTGAAGGTTCCGATGCCACAGGTAAAATAGGGATATTTTCGCAGGCTGTTGATGAACTGTATTGTCTGTTTTATGTCAGCCATAGTTTCCCCCGGCACCTCAATCATAAATGATGACCTTGCTATGATCCCGTGTTCGTTACATTTTTTCACGGCAAACTCAGCCTGTTCCGGTGTTATACCTTTCTTCATAAGCTTGAGCGTATGCGGAGAGCCGGACTCGATACCAAGCGTCAACTGGATAAGACCGGACTTCCTGCACAGATTCAACATTTCATCGTCAAGCATCCCTTCCCTGAAGTAATCGCACCGACATTCTCCATCCCATGTAATATCAAGTCCTCTGTTTATTATCCCCTCACATATAGCCCGGACCCGCCTTATATCTACAAAAAAGTTATCGTCAATGATTTTAAGATGAGAGAGGTTATACTTTCTTACAATGTAATCTATCTCATTGATGACCTTTTCGGCGCTCTTTTTCCTGTAGCGGGTATTATCTGTGACAACATTGATACAAAACGTGCAGTGTGAAGGACACCCCCTGCTGCTCTCGTAGGGAAGCCAGCGCATGGGCTGACTGACATACTCCGACAACTTGTCAGTAAGATAATTGCTGACAAATCGTTCAACAACAGGATCTGTATCATAATCCGGCATGGGAAGGGTTTCGATATCGATAAACCTTTTTTCAAATACTCTGGATTCAGGTCGTTCGCCCGCTCGCAGCGCATCCGCGATCGTAAGCATATGGTCTTCCCCCTCTCCTGCCACCACATAATCGATAAGCTCATAGGCAGCCATCTGCTCTGGAAACAACGTGCAGTGCCATCCTCCTACAACTACAGGGACTTCTGAATTCTCCTTTATATACTTTATTATTCTGTAGGCGTCCGGAGCTTCCGAGGTAAGCAGGGTAATGCCGGATAGCAATGTATCCTTAAGCTCTCTCGATATAGCTTCAAGCGGATCTTTCTCAAGTGCGCAGTTTATTACCGTTACATTGTAGCCAGCTGATTTGAGTTTTGAGCCAATGCTTATGAGACTCAACGGGGGGTAATTATTGTAATTATATACATTCTGGGGTCTTATCAGCAGAACCTTGTTCAACATCTCAGCAAACCTCTTACTGCATCCGTAACAGCATGAGCCTCTCCATCGGTCATTCCCGGATAGATCGGTAATGAAAGCATGCGTTTGTAAGATCCCTCGGCAGACGGATAGTCATTAGGATTATATCCAAGCCGATTCCTGTAATAAGGCTGCAAATGCACCGGTATATAATGCACCTGTGTGCCAATCCCTTTCTCCTTCAGCTCATTCATAAGAATAGAGCGGCTCTTCCCGGCTTTTTCAAAGTCTATCCCGACCACATATAGATGATAGGCAGATTTCTTTGAGCAAGGCTCCTCCAATGTTCTCATAAAAGAGGCACCCCTGAAAGCGTTGCTGTAAATCCTTGCAATTTCCCTTCGCCTCGAGACAAAGGAGTCGAGCTTTTTCAACTGGGAGAGGCCAAGGGCACATTGGATATCGGTAATCCTATAGTTAAAGCCTAACTCCTGCATCTCGTAGTACCATGGATTAATTTCGGCATCAGAGGAAAACGCCCAGTCCTTGTAAATAAATCTTTCTGGCTTTTTAGTAATTCCATGATTTCTTAATAAAAGAAGCTTTTCATAAAGAGAGGGACTATTGGTTACTATGGCTCCACCCTCTCCAGTTGTAATATGTTTGACTGGATGAAAGCTGAAGACAGTCATATCAGAATGTGTGCACGAGCCTACTTTATGCCATCTCTCTGTGGAATCCTGCCATTCAGCACCGAGTGCATGGCAAGCATCCTCTATGATCATCAGTCCATGTTCATCAGCAATTCTTCTTATTTCTTCCATATCACAAGGAAGACCTGCAAAATGCACAGGGATTATTGCCTTTGTGTTTGGGTTTATTTTTCCCTTTATCTCAGCAGGATTTATGTTGTATGTATCGTTTTGTATATCAGCGAATACCGGCTTTCCGCCGCAATAGAGGACACAATTCGCACTCGCAACAAAGGTTATCGGAGAGGTTATGACCTCATTACCATCTTTGATCCCTGCAGCATGGCATGCCATGTGAAGTGCTGAGGTGCCACTGTTCACAGCAACTGCATATTTAACTCCACAATATTCGGCCAGGGCCTTCTCAAATTGCTCTACTTTTGGTCCCTGTGTTATCCGGTTTGAACGTAAAGACCTAACAACTGCTTGGATATCATTTTCATCTATCCACTGTCTTCCATACGGCATAAAAGTATGTTTCTGTTGAGGAATACGGTGGTCTTGCTTAATCTTCTCCAGTAATCCACACATATAATCTCTGTAAAATGCATCTATCGATTGCTCTATTGTGGGAAGCCTGTAGTTAAGTACTTCCTGGAGTCTATCAACATTTAACGTTAGCCTTTTCCCTCTTTTAACCTTCAAATCGGATTCATCAATAGGAATAGGGGATATGAGTCCTTTATCAAGTCTAAAGGAATCAGCAATTTTCAGAGCAAATTCATACTTTGAGCATGAATTGGAGCTTCCACAGTTATAAACGCCATTTAAATTTTTCCTGATTGCCATATCAATTACCCGTGCAAACTCCATCGTATATATTGATGAGAAATAAGCATCTTTAAAGCCGCTTATACTCCGGCTTGCTTGAAGCTCTCCTAATATCCATTCTCCAAGGCTTTTCTTGTCCTGTATATTCCATCCAAATATATTGGTCCTGAATATTAGAGAATTTGCTCTTTTTGCGATCTCCGCTTCGCCTTCACATTTCGATAATCCATAATTGTTCAATGGATTGGTATTATCATTTTCTGAAAAATCCCCTTTAATGCCATCATAAACAGCATCTGACGAGATATAGATAAGCTTTGTATCACTCTCTTTAAGGTTCTCAACAAGCGTTCTTGTAGACAAAACATTTATTCGTTTCGTCAGATCCTTGTTCATCTCACACTGCTCAATATTTGTCAAAGAGGCGGAATGAATAACAACCGAGGGATTAAACTCAGAGATAATCGTTTTGATGGAATCCCCATCTGAGATATCGCACTTCTCAGTGCATACGCCACTGATGATGACGGGATGGGAATTATACAAGCCTAAAATCTCATATTCATCTTTAAAATAATACGCAAGGTTATTACCAAGCAATCCGCTAACTCCCGTGATAAGCATTTTTTTTCTGCAGGTTGCCATAAACAGGTTATTGTGGAAGGCAATGCGCTATGAATTCTTTACTCTTCATCTGTTATTGCAGGATGTCATCCATTGACCAACGACTCTTTTCAATGCTGTAGTCATCGGAGATCTGTTCTATTATCTGCCTAAGGTCTTCAATACTTATTTTTTGGGAATTGTTGTCTGAGGTATATTCAAAGCCTTCCGGACATGGGATTCCACCATTTTTAGTATCGATCTCTGAGATGCTCCGTTTTATTACGAAACACTCATTATATTCTATAGTATTACGTCCTTCGTCCTCCCCGATCAGCGTCTCATGGATTTTTTCGCCGGGTCGAATTCCTACTATTTTATGTGAGCATTCTGGAGCTATTGCTTTTGCCAAGTCTGTTATTTTCATGGAAGGGATCTTGGGGACGAATATTTCTCCATCTTTTGCCAGCTCTAAAACTTTAATGACAAAATGAACCCCCTGATCAAGGGTAATCCAAAAGCGAGTCATGCGTGGGTCGGTAATAGGAAGTGTACCAGATTTTGCACGCTCCTTAAAAAAGGGCACTACCGATCCCCTGCTGCCAACAACATTCCCATATCGCACAATGGAGAAGATCGTATCCAGATCGAGTCCACGATATGCGTTAGCAGCAACAAATAACTTATCTGAGCATAACTTAGTTGCTCCATACAGGTTTATTGGATTGCATGCCTTATCTGTTGATAAGGCGATAACTTTCTTCACATTGTTATGCAAGGCTGCATCGATAACATTCATTGCACCGAGAATGTTGGTTTTGATAAATTCTGCAGGATTATACTCTGCCGCAGGCACCTGCTTAAGAGCTGCGGCATGAATTACATAGTCAACCCCATGAAAAGCGCGAATAAGCCTCTCTTTATCTCTGACATCGCCGAGGAAGTATCTGATGCATGGATATTTTTTTTCATTCCATTTTTGAGACATTTCAAATTGTTTTAATTCATCACGACTGAAAATAATAAGTTTATGTGGCTCATATTTTTCGAGGATAATTTGTACCATCTTTTTTCCAAAAGAGCCTGTGCCGCCTGTAATTAAAATGGTTTTATCATCTAACATTTTTCTCTCTCCTCGTCTTTTATTTTTCTCACTGCTCCGCCCTCTCGGTTACATATCCGCGTTTTGCGGGTAATGACCAAGAAGGCAATTTTACAAAAAACTGAATATTATAAAGTCTCTACGTCAGATGCGTCTACTTTTACGGATATTCCCTGCCGGAGTATGTCCACCGAAAGAACAAGCATGTGCTGACTTTCTCTTTTGACAAGCAACCCATGCGCTCCTGCAAGGGGTCCTTTTTTTATCTTGACCCTCTGCCCCTCTTTCAAATAAGGATAAGGGTCTACTGTTTCTTTATTTTCAAGGACTATTTTAAGAGACATTATTTGTTCTTCAGGCACAGGCTCCGGCTCTCCGGGGATAAGACTTATAAATCTGACAACGCCGTGGGTCTTCAATACGGTCAGCATGTCTTCGTACATCTTGCGGATGTGAACGAACAGGTACCCGGGAAAGAGAGGGAAACTTATCAACTTCTTTCTATCTTTCCATCTGCTGAGTCTTTCAACAGCAGGCAAAAAGGCATCTATGCCGGCTTTGGTAAGCCTGTCCAATACCTTGAATTCATGCCTCGATCTGACATGAACAGCATACCAGCAAAGAGATGCGCTTTCAGTAAATTCCATAGCCGTCTATAAGTGATAAACCATGCCGGGATCTATCCCCGTCTGATTTATCGCTTCCATCACATTACGTTCCATCGAGGACACCAGCACGGCATCATAATTCAGCCCTGCTATATCCTCTGCCGTATAAACATGGTGTCCGAAAAATCCGTTCTCTATTTTTTTATCGCTGACTACTCCGACGATCTTAAGCGGCAGCCCTCTCGTGGAAATGTAGCACAACTCCGCAATCTCGCCGTCACCCCATAAAAGGATATTTTTAACATCGGATGCCATCATCGACCCGTATGTCTGCTCGATTTTCTGCCGCGCTTCTTTAAAGTAGTTTATCGAGCGATTCATATAGCTGTAGGTAAGCTTTGCTTTTTCGGCAAATCCTTTCGGAGTGACAATGTATTTGATCCTGTTTTTGGGAAGGGTTTTGACCTTGATATAGCCTTTTTTATAAAGCCTTTTTACATAGGCATTTGCAAGACCGAGGGCGATTCCAAGCCGGCCGGCCAGCGCCCTCTGGGTAATAAGAGGTTCTTTCGTCAGTTCATCGAGCAGTCTGAGAGATATTTCGTCAGACACATTCCCGTTGTTCATAGGGTGAACAATATCACAGGGAACATGTTTGTGTCAAGAGTTCAAATCATGAACACCACTTATCGAACTGTCGTTGACCATAATCTGCAGCCAAATTCTTTGATATGGATGGCAGGTGTTCTGAAAAGCCTTTAATAGCGATACCTTAAAGCCGAACCCTCGCGCTGTTTAAGGGCAATTTCAATATCACCTTTTGCATTCAACAGAAAAACAGGCAATACGGTTTCTCATCTCATTAGTAAAGGCTTTGAGGAATACCTGCCATCTATTATTAAGGAACTGTCGTTGAATTAACGGATTTATCTGAATTATAGTAGAAGAATAAAATGGATAGACTCATTAGAATAATATCTCAATCAGTCAGGGCAGTAAGGGCATTCAAACTCCGAACCTTTTTCTGCCTTATCAGTGTGGCGCTCGGCATATCTGCCATAACAATCATTGTAGCGGCAACCGAAGGGGCGTATAAAAAGGCGTTTCAGATCGTGGCGCGGTTCGGGCCCGACTCCCTGATGGTAGGCAGCGGCGGCGAAGAAGCGAGAGCGATAGGTCTCAGGCAAAAAACATTGACCCTCGAAGACGTGGAAGCTGCGGCTCAAGCATTCCACAGCGCCTATCTTGTGGTTCCGATGACCTCGGTAAATGATGTCAACGTATCTTACAAGGATAAAAAATTCCAGACGCGTATAGTAGTAGGCTCGACAAACGATTACAGCCGCGCATGGACATGGCCGGTAATACAGGGATCGGATTTTACGGAAGACGATGTAAAAGGATTGAGAAACGTAGGGCTGATAGGACAGCACCTTGTAAGAGAGCTATTCGGCAGCGAAGACCCTGTGGGGAAATATATTCTTGTCAAAGGCATGTCCGTTCAAATAGTCGGCGTGTTATCCGAACGTGGAGTATCCGCTTCAGGCTTCAACCTCGATGACAGGATTATCCTGCCCATCAGCACTGTAATGAGAAAGCTCCAGAACGAAACAAAATATGTATCTTCATTCAGGATAAGGTTCGCCGATCAGGAAAACCTTTACTCGCATCTGGAAGAAGTGAGGTCATTCCTGAGGCAGAGGCACAAGCTCCCTGAAAACGAGCCGGACGATTTCAGGATTGTTTCTCCCAAAGAGATAGTAAACTTCCTCGTTGCGCTTACAGGCTCTCTCGTAATATTTTTGGGTATTACCGGGGTCATAACATTGACTGTTGCGGGTTTTGTCCTCGCAAATCTATTTCTCCTGTCGGTAAAGGAAAGAACCGCTGAAATAGGCATAAGAAGAGCCACCGGCGCGAAACGAAGAGATATACTCATGCAGTTTTTAGGGGAGTCGGTGATAATTACAACCGCAGGCGGCATATTCGGCTTTATATTAGGAGTAGCATCATCCAAACTGCTTATGCTGATAGCGGACTTCCCAATACATTTTTCATGGAAGGCGTTTGCGATAGGAATGCTGCTCTCATGGGTAATCGGGATCGGCTTCGGTTTGCAGCCCGCCAACCGGGCGGCAAATCTGAAACCTATCGAGGCGATAAGGGGATAAAAACAGTGGTAAAGACAGGACATAGTATTGTAGCGGTTTCAGCAGCTCGATGTTTTGCCGTGATGGCGAAACAGAGCTGGTGCCTCGGAGACGAACATGGATGTTCGTCGAGAATGAGCGGAAATACTATGTCCTGTCTTATGATAACGAAAAATTTCGAAGAGGATTCTCTGTGAAAAGAATAGTTTTGAATACAAAAATCGCATGGAGGTCATTGTGCAACTTCAAGCTGCGGACTTTCCTTGCCATACTCGGAGTGTTTTTAGGCACATTTTCGTTAATGGTCGTTTCCAACCTTTCACGCTCCCTGGCACAAAAAACAGAAATGGAGATAGAGAGCCTCGGCAAAAATCTTCTCATAGTCAGAAGCGGTATTGTAAGGAGATTCGCATCAGGAACGCGGCTGATAAGCGAAGCCACGAATCTCACGCTGCAGGACGCTCGAACAATCGCCTCCGGCTCGCGTTTCGTACATGACATATCCCCTTCGGGCAATAAGCCCTTTCCTGTCAGATACGGCAACGTCACGCTCGCTTCGGTACTGACCGTTGGGGCGATGCCTAACTATACTGAAATAAGAAACTTCAATGTAAAAGAAGGGAGCTTTATCACAGAAACCGATAATACAGATATCAATAAAGTCGCGGTCCTCGGCAGAAGGGTCGCGGATAAGCTCTTCGGAGACGAAAATCCCATCGGGAAGCATATTCTTATTTACAGGGTTCCATGCCAGGTGATAGGGATAATGGAAGAAAAAGGCGTGGACATCTCCGGCGTAGATCAGGATAACCAGATATTCATACCTCTGAATACTTATTTGAGGAGGTTCGTAAATAAAGACTTCGTGAACAGCATACATGTCCAGGTCATAAACGACAAATCCATCTCCGAAGCAAGGGCCGAAATAGAAAATATTTTAAGGAAAAGGCATAAGATCAAATCCGGCCAAAAGGATGATTTCACGGTTATAGACCTGAAGGACGTGATGGCATTGAAAGCGCAGGCGACTTCTATGATAACCGTTTTGGGCAGGATATCGGCGGCGATCTCATTCCTGATCGGTGGGCTCGGCATTCTTTCGATAATGATACTGATCGTCAATGAAAGGCGCGTTGAAATAGGTATCAGGCGCGCGATAGGGTCGAGGAAAAGGGATTTAATACTTCAGTTCCTGATGGAATCCTCCTTTATATCCTTCGGCGGCGGGTTGGTGGGGGTAATAATAGGTTTTATAGCAAGCGCAGTTATCTTTATTACATCGGATATTCCATTCACGATTTCGCTGACCGGCCTTTTATTATCTTTTGCAGCGTCGGTAACGGTAGGCATATTGGCAGGCATATATCCCTCAAAGAAGGCTACTATGATTCAGCCGGTGGACATAATAAGGTCATGATCTTATAGTCAGATACCCTGAAAACAATATCATAGCGCCGCCGATTATGGTCTTATAATCCACTGTTTCGTTTAAAAACAGCGCGCCTAAGAAAATCGCGCAAACGGGTTCTAAATAGCCGAGTATAGCTGTCCTGTTTGCGGTAACATCCCTCATTCCCCTGAAATAAAGAACCGGAGCTATGGTGGAGTGGACGATTCCCATTACGGCGAATGCCCACCATGCGGAAGTTAAAGAGTTGAGGGGTTGGGGAGTAGAAAAAACGAATGGCGCTAAGACTGCGGCAATTATGAAATTCTGGAAAAACGTCAGGATGAGCGGATTGAAGTCCTTGGCCAATATCCGTATCAGAATTATCAGTATGGCGTAGGCAAAGCCTGAAAAGAGCCCTGCGAGAATACCGCCCGTATTTCTATCGCCGGCAGCGGCAAGTTTGAAAAGTTCGCCTGCTGAAACGCCGAGCATAACCCATAAACCTGCGGTAGCGACGGCGACGGCAAGCAGTATCTTCACCGTCAAACGCTCCTTTAAAAAAACCGGCGCAAAAAAGGCGACTATGACAGGCGCGGTATAATGCGTCAATACCGCGTTGGCGATGGATGTGTGCTTATACGCGTAAAAAAAAGAAAAAGTATTAACAAGACTGACAAGCCCGAGAGCCAAAAAATTAGCGATATTTTTCCCCTTAGGCATTTCACTCCTGAATTCCTTTTTCGAAAGGACAGAACCGGTCAGCAATACGGATATAACGCAGGAGAAAAACATCAATACATGCACAGGCATCCCGGAAAATTTTATGACAATGCCGAGAGAACTCCAGAGGAAAATAGCGGCAAGTATGTAAATCATATTACTTTATCTTGGCCAGCATCTTGATAAATTCTTTTAAAAGCTCGGGATCGTAATCGTTTTTTTCTCTTGAGATAATTGTGAGCGCGCCATAAGGGGTATTAGAGGCTTTGAAGAGACGAGGCGTCGTTAATGAATCGTAGCAGTCGGCGATAGCGGTTATCCGGCCTGGAAGCTTTATTTCGCTATCGTGCAGTTTCATGGGGTAGCCTTTCCCTGTGAGTTTCTCATGGTGCTGCAAAATTGCATCAAAGGATTCATTGGGGACTTCTTTATTTCCGCGTAAAATCTTTTCGCCTTCCACCACGACGAGCGGCTCTCGGCCCGCAATAAAAATTGTCCCAGGATCGAAGCCTTATCCTTATCGACATAGAGTTCGGATATGCCTTTGCCGTTCAAGTATTCCAGTGCTAAATTCGAAAACACGGTCCCCTTGCCGTACAAAGGTTTCATCACGTCTTTGTCTTTTACAAAAATATCAAAGGGCAATATGCTTCCCACAGGCAGGCTATCCGCCTTGAGCGGCACATAATTTTTATCGCCGTCTTCGTCGATTATTTTATATGTCGTTCCCATTATAAGTTTCCCGAAATAATTGCAAATACTATGATAAAATATATATGAAATCACAAAAAATAGCAAAATTATCAATATTATGGTTACAAAGTACAGAATAATAAACGATAGGGATTCCGGCATATTGAAAGAGCCGGATAAGGCAAAGGAACAAAAAGACTCTTTCCTTGAAGACCCCCTGGCTTTCAAGGAGTATTCATTTCATAAGGAAGAGCATTATCTGATAGACAAAACCGTTCTTACGCCTGAAAAGGAAATTTTCTTCAACATCTACAGAATGGATAGGTTTAATATTTTCCCTGTAATCGAGGCTTCTAAAAAACAGCCTTCTAAAATAGACAGCCAATTATTGAATTTTGCCGGAGACTTTGTTATTAAAAAATCCGATATTCCGCTTTATCACGATTATCTCCTCTCTCTCACGGAACTTTCCGATCCCTCCGAAGAAGGCAAAATCAAGACAATCATGATAAGAGAGAATTCAAAACTGATAATGAAAGATCTCCTTGACGATCCCCGAAGCGGAAAAAAGATAAAAGAGTCGAAGATAATGGTAAATAATATGGTCGACTGCATCCTGCAGAACAGAGACGCTATATACAGTATGCTCTCTTTGAAAAACTACGACTATTACACATATACCCATTCCGTCAATGTAGCCGTCTTATCCGTAGGGTTGGGCGTCGCAATAGACCTCAAAAGGAACGATGTCGAAAAACTCGGCACAGGCGCTTTGCTGCATGACATCGGTAAAAGCGCTATTTCCCACGAAATCCTTAACAAACAGGGGAAACTCGATTCAAAAGAATACCTGATTATGCGTAACCATGTAACCGAAGGCGAAAAAATTCTCCGCACCCATAAAGAGGTATCGGAGGAATCATTTGACGCGGTTTTACAGCACCATGAAAAACTCACAGGGAAAGGCTACCCCATGAAACTGCAAGATGGTGAAATAAAACTCTTCGGCAGGATAACGGCCATTGCGGACTGCTATGATGCCCTGACAACACGGCGCCCATACAAGCCGGCATTTACGCCGTTCAATGCATTATCGATCGTTGCGAAAGAGACGGGGAATTACGACCCTGAACTTTTAGGTGTCTTCATTAAAATGCTCGGCAAAATAAAATAAGGCAATAGGCACCGGGCTAAAGGCTATAGACAATATAACCAAGGATTGTAAAATTAATGAATCTCTTTGAAGACGAACAAAAAACTATACCGGACAGCAGCGCTCCCCTCGCCTATCGCATGTGTCCCGGAACCATCGAGGAATACGCCGGACAGGAGCATATCCTCGGCAAGGGCAAGCTCCTCAGAAGGGCGATAGAGGCCGACAGGGTAACATCCCTGGTTTTATACGGCCCTCCGGGCACCGGCAAAACAGCTCTCGCAAAAGTAATAGCGGCAAAGACGAATGCCCGCTTTGAATGGCTTAATGCGGCCACAGCAAGCCTTGATGACCTAAGAAAAATCATTCAGTCCGCGCGGATGAGAAAAGCGAAGGGCATACGCACTATTTTATTTCTGGATGAAATACACAGGTTCAACAAGCTCCAGCAGGACGCCCTTCTGCCTGATGTCGAAGAGGGCAACATCACGCTAATAGCGGCAACTGTGGAGAATCCGTTCTTTTACGTGAACTCGGCGCTGCTTTCGAGGAGTCAGGTATTCGAATTAAAACCGCTTTCCATAGAAAACATCTTCAACCTTCTGAAAAATGCGCTTCATGACAAAGGGCGCGGCCTCGGCAATTTAAATATAACCGCGGATGATGCCGCGTTAAAACATATCGCGAAGATGTCGGACGGCGATGCGCGCAAGGCATTGTCATCCCTTGAGATTGCAGCCCTTACCACCCATCCGGACGAAAAAGGCGGCATACATGTAACATTCAGGCTGCAGAGGAATCCATTCAGAAAAAGGCGATAGTCTATGACAAAAAAGGGGATCAGCATTACGATACAATATCGGCCTTTATAAAAAGCATGCGGGGATCGGACGCCGATGCGGCAGTATACTACCTTGCAAAAATGCTGTACGCGGGCGAAGACCCGCGATTCATTGCGCGACGGATTGTCATATGCGCATCCGAGGACGTAGGCAACGCGGACCCGACTGCTCTGGTCATCGCTACATCCGCGTTAAGGGCTGTGGAGTTTATAGGAATGCCTGAGGCACGGATTCCCCTCGCGCAGGCTGCTATATACATTGCAAAAGCGCCCAAGAGCAATGCCTGCTATAAGGCGATAGAGGCGGCATTAGAGGATATAAAGAATGAGCAAACAATGGAAGTCCCCGGACATTTAAAAGACAGCCATTATCCGGGGGCAAAGAAACTGGGACACGGCAAGGGCTACAAATATCCCCACGATTACGGCGGACAGGTAGAGCAGGAGTATCTTCCTGATAAGAAAAAATATTATAATCCTTAAATGAGTTAGACAGCACGGAGGAATTTTAGAAGATCCTTACGCTACGATATCCTCTATAATTTTAAACTTCTCCTTCAATGCCGTTTCGACTACATCGGGCACAAGTCCTTTTACCGAACCTCCGAAGGAAGAAACCTCTTTGACGATTGTCGATGTAATAAACGAAAATTCTTCCGAAGGCATCATAAAAACCGTCTCTACCTGCGTATCGAGCCTCCTGTTCATTAATGCCATCTGAAGTTCGTATTCAAAATCGGAGATGGCCCTCAGCCCTCTTATAATGGCGACGCCGCCCTTATCCTTTACATAGCTCACAAGAAGCCCGTTAAACGCCTCTGCCCTTACATTCCGGCAATCCCTGACCGATTGCCTTATGAGTCCAAGCCGTTCCTCAAGGGTAAAGAGCGGCTGTTTCTTAGGGCTTAGAGCAACGGCTATTATCAGTTCGTCAAATATCCTCAATCCCCTCTCTATGAGGTCAAGGTGTCCGTTTGTTATGGGATCGAATGTTCCGGGATAGATGCCTAATTTCATACCAGCTCCTTTCTGTAAAGAGTTAAAGATGTATCTCCGTATTTATATATCTTCATAAGTTTTAAACTCCCCATTTCATGAGCCAATGGCTTTTTAGAAGAGTGCTCTGCTATAACAACTCCATTATCCCTTAAAACGGCTTTTTCGTCAATCAAAGGCAGGATTACATCTATTTCTCCGGAGGCATATGGGGGATCGACAAAGATAATATCGAAAGAATCTGGAGTTTGGAGTTTAGAGTTTGGAGTTAAAAAATTATTTATAAAATTAGATGCCCTGTCTTTAATAATCACTGCCCTGTCTTTGAAAGCAAACTTTTCTATTAGTTCTTTTATAATATTAACTCTCAAAGAATTGTCATCGACAAAAACCGCCTTGCCCGCGCCTCTGCTCAACGCCTCGATGCCGACCGCGCCCGTTCCCGCGTAAAGATCTAAAAATGCGGCATCTATTATTCTTTCCCCGAGAATATTAAAGATTGCCTGTCTTACTTTAGCAGAGGTCGGCCTGAGTTCGTCGCCCTCTCCTTTTTGAGTAAAAGCCTTTTTAACGCCGACTTTCCTGCCTTTTGCCGCTCCGCCGGATATTCTCATTTCCCTTTAGTTTCAGGCACTCCGCAGACATTGTTTTCGCAGTGTTTCAGGAGCGGCTGCGACAGTTTTCTTCTCAGGAATAAAATCTGTAAAATGGTTATAACGGCAGACACTATAAGGTTATAGTTATAGCCGGACACTCCGAAAAGGTTCGGAATCACAGCCAACGGATAGACCATTAAAAGAAGCCATCCCTCATTGAACCTGAAGCAATACGCCTCTTTGCCGACGAGACCGGCGCCGCCGGTAAGGGTAAGGCCAAGTCCCAGGAAAAACATTTTCCCCGCATAAAATGCATTGAGAGGCTGTATGAATACGCTGCTTATCTGAAGCGCTATGCCGGCAAAGGTCATCCTAAGTATGAAGCGTTTGATCTCGGCCTTCCATACAAGAAGATACATTGACGACAAGGCTATGCCGGCATTGAATATTGCAAACGGGATTACCTGTAATTTGGATTGCAGAGCGTAGAGGACGACAAACCCTATTGCGCCTATGGTCTGAAGCACATACCCTACCCTGTAAGTAATGTCATACTTCCTCGGATAATATATGCCCGCTTCCTTAATCTGTTCTTCCAATGTAGGCCATTGTTCCATAGCGCTTTCCCCTTTATAAGAGTATGGGTGGTGCTGACTTGCAGCAAAATTTCTGGGTTCTCTGAGGGGCAAAGTAACGACTGCCCCTTACCTTGCACATAGCAAAACTATTATATTCTATTTTATGCATAATCAAGCACTAACGACTAATTATTTTGCAAAAGTCAGTACTGCCCATACTCTCCCACTATCTCAGCGGCGGATTTACAATGTATTCGTCCTTTAATTCGTATCCCTTGATCCTCACAACCCTGCCCTCTACACTCACCCTGCCCTCGGCGTAAAGCCTTATCGCCTCAGGAAATATCTTGTGCTCAAGTTTCAATATCCTTGCAGAAAGCGTCTCCTCCGTATCATCCGGAGACACAGGCACGGCAGCCTGAATTATCACGGGCCCCGTATCCATCCCCTCATCGACAAAATGCACAGTGCACCCGCTGATGCGAACCCCGTAATCAGCCGCCTGCTTCTGCCCGTGAAGTCCGGGGAAGGAAGGCAAAAGCGCGGGATGGATATTCATTATCTTATTCGGAAAGGCGTCTATCAACGGTTTGCGGACAATCCGCATAAAGCCTGCGAGAATAACGAGTTCAACGCCTCTTGCCTTTAACTCGTCTGCAATCTTTCTGAAAAAATCGTCTCTTGATTTAAAATCCTTTGGATTGATATAAAGAAATTCAATCGAATGTTTTTTTGCCCGCTCGACGGCATAGGCATCGGGATTATCGACTATAAGCAGTTTGATTTGAGCATTGATTTTACCGGCTTCTATCTCGTCAATGATAGACTGAAAATTTGAGCCTCTCCCCGATGCCAAAATTCCGAGATTAAGCATATACCCTCTACTTAGCGCTCAATTCATGCACTTCTTCTACCATTGCGACGGCGTTTTCAACAGGCGTTTCAGGCAATATTCCATGACCGAGATTGAAGACATGCCCCTTCGCTCCTTTTGCGCCTTGAAGGATGCGCGACACGCCTTCCTTTATCAGATCCTTTGTGCCGAATAAAGCGCACGGATCAAGGTTGCCCTGGACAGCGACATCATTGCCGAGCGCGTTGACGGCGTCGGAAATATCGATCCTCCAGTCAATGCCGAGCACGTCAGCACCCGACTGTTTGACCTTCTTGAGCATCGCGCTTCCGTTAAAGGCAAAATAAATAACAGGCACCTTGCCTTTGAATGCGGCGACTATTCTTTGAACGTAAGGCAGTGCATACGTTTCAAAATCGGACGGAGAAAGTATCCCGGCCCACGAATCAAATACCTGTATGGCATGGACTCCGGCGTCTATCTGCGCTTGAAGATAATTTATGACCGTATCGGTAATCTTGTCCATGAGTTTTGCGTAAAGGTCCGGCGTCCGGAACATCATCTTTTTTGTATTAATAAAATTCTTCGAACTGCCGCCTTCGATCATATAAGTCGCGAGTGTGAACGGAGCGCCCGAAAAGCCGATTAGAGGCACATTCAATTTCTTGACCAATATCTTTATCGCCTCCATGACAAATGGAACGTCTTCCTCGGACTTTATCTTTCTTAACTTTGAAATAGCTATATCGCTTCTTACCGGGTCGTATAAAATCGGCCCCTTTGACTCTGAAAATTCGAGCTTCATGCCCATTGCCTCTATCGGGACAAGAATATCGGAAAAGAGTATCGCTACATCTACCTTGAGAATATCGACAGGCTGGATTGTCACTTCAGCGGCAAGCTCAGGGGTCTTGCAAAGCGTAAGAAAGTCTACCTTTGAGCGCACCTTTTGATATTCCGGCAAATATCTTCCGGCCTGCCTCATGAGCCATACAGGAGTGTAATCCGTTTTTTCGCCTCTGCATGCCTTAAGAAACGTATCGTTCATTTAGCTACCGCCTTTTTCATTTTTATCGGAACATAACCGCAAAACGGCTCTTCTTCAAGGTAATCGCCTTTCATCGCGTAGGCCCGCGCCCTGCATCCTCCGCATACATTCACGAATTCGCACGAGCCGCATCTGCCCTTATATTTTTTGAAATCCCTCATGTCTTTGAACAATTCGGAGTTTTCCCATATATCCTTAAATGACTGCTTTCTGATATTGCCGGCGGACATCGGGAAATAACTGCACGGCAGCACATCGCCGTCCACATTGATAAGGCAAATGAGCTGTCCGGCAAGACATCCCTTTGAACCTCCCGTGGAGAATTTCAATGTTCTCCTCTCGATTTTTTTCCCCTCTTCTTTTGCTTTCTGCAGCACTACCCTATAATAATGCGGCGCGCAGGTCGGCCTTACAAGCATGTCATGTTCATCTTTTTCCATGCGATAATGCCATTCGAGTATCTCCTCATAATCTTCCTTTGAGATAAGCTCCGACATTATCTCCTCTCCCCTGCCGGTCGGGACGATCATGAACATATACCACGCGGTTGCTCCGAGTTCCTTCGCGAGCTTATAGACCCTGGGGATCTCTTCCTGATTGCGCTTTGTGAATGACGAGTTTATTATGAATTCAATGCCGTGACGTTTAAAAAGCCCTGCGGCATTGAGTATGCCTTTAAACGCGCCTTTTTCGTTCCTGAAATTATCATGCACCTCTTCCGTGGAACCGTCAAGGCTTAAGGATACGATCCTGATGCCGGATGCCTTTACCTTTTCGCATATAGCGTCAGTAACGAGAGAGCCGTTCGTGGCAAGACACATTCTCAGGCCTTTTTCTGTGCCGTATTTCGCGATTTCAAATACATCCCCGCGCATGAGCGGCTCGCCGCCTGAAAGGACGATTACAGGCTTTGCATAACTCGAAATATCGTCAATGACGCGGCATGCCTCCTCTAACGGAAAATCGGGATGCCCTTTTATCTCCATCTCCGACGATGAGCGGCAGTGAACGCATTTGAGATTGCACCTGCGTGTTATTTCCCATGCTATCCATTTCGGCGTAAATTCCATAGAAAATTATTATACCTTACCAAACTTAGCAGAAGCAAAGAAGGTATGGATGAAAAGCCTTTTAAACTGTATGTGAGGCGTGCTGAAAAAGCCTTTACTCACATGGAATATAATCACAACATTCTCTTTCCCGTGAGCTACAACATTGCTTTCTTATTCAATAAGACAAAGATAATCTCCGGATTGCACAGGCAACTACACTTAGTAAAGGCTTTTGAAGGATGCCTCACATGCCGATAACAAAAAATTATTGTGATTCCCAAATTCGCTGCTCGATAGCCTTCAGAAGCGGCTCAAGAGAATCAGGATTAACAGCCGACACCGCAAGCGCATCGTATCGCAGCGCTATATTTTTCACCTCATCCTTCAGTACCTTATCTGTTTTATTGAAAACAATAAACCTCGGCTTGTCCTTGATCTTCAGGTCGCTTAAAATATTCTCGACAGACAATATCTGCTGCTCGAATCTCGGATTCGATATATCCACGAGATGGAGCAATAAATCGGCGTCTTCGAGTTCCTCGAGGGTTGACTTGAATGCCGCCATCAAATCCTTCGGCAGATCCCTTATAAAACCGACCGTATCGGTAATAATAACCTCGCGCTCTTTGGGAAATCTCAGCCTCCTGCTCGCAGTGTCTAATGTGGCGAACATCTTATCCTCGACAATGGTCGCGCTCTTTGTAAGGGTATTCAAAAGGGTTGATTTGCCGGCGTTTGTATAACCTATTATCGAGACGATAGGAATGCCCTTGCCGACTCTCCTCTGCTTCCTCTGCTTCCGCGCCTCGCTCAACGTATCAAGCTCTTTTTCGAGGCGGGTTATCCTTTCGCGGATGCGCCTCCTGTCTATTTCGAGCTTCATTTCGCCGGGCCCCCTTCCGCCGATACCTCCCGTAAGTCTCGACATGGCGGTGCCTTTACCTGTAAGCCTCGGAAGCATATATTTCAACTGGGCAAGCTCCACCTGAACCTTGCCGTCGCGGCTGTGCGCCCTTCGAGCGAAAATATCGAGTATCAATTGAGAGCGGTCGATGACCTTCAGTTCCGTAGTTTCTCCAATCGCCCGTATCTGCGAAGGACTTAAATCCTGATCAAATATCAGTAAAGTAGCGCCCTTATCCATTGCATTGATCACCAGATCTTTGAGCTTTCCTTCCCCTAAAAGGTATTTCGGATTTAGATCCTTTACCCGTTGAATAACGGCATCGAGCACGATCACATCGCTCGATACGGCAAGCTCCTTGAGTTCCTCCATCGAATCTTCCAGTTCGTATTTAGGCTTTGTAGACGCGCTCACAAGAATAGCCCTTTCCCTTTTGTCCTTCCGGTCTATAACCCTGCGCCTGTCCATCTCGTCTTCGAGGGAAGAGATAAAACTCCTGAAATCGAGGTCGAACCTGTAAAAATCTGACGATATGGTCTCGTGCTTCTTATCCGAGCCATAAGGCATCAGATATGCCGCGTAGATGTTATAAGGAAGCCCTTCCCGCACGCTTATGGCAGCTATCATATCGAATCTTAAGAGTGAGAGGTCTGTAATGTCTTCTCTATTCAGAGGTTCGTCCGCAAGATGGGTATGGATAAACCGCAAGCCGCGCAGAGCGCTTCTGCCCAAAGGGAAATCGTCGAGGCCGGGGATGAAAACACCCCTTGCGCCTCCGACGATGACATGGGTTATAACTCCGCCCCTGCTTGCAAGAATGCCTATCTGCTTGCCGATTTCAAAGGAAAGTTCCGTCAGGTATCTCGCGAGTTCAACCGTTATAAGCTTATCCGCCGGGATTTTCCTGCGATAGATCTTTTCGAGGGAATAAAGGACACTCTTTTTTAAACCCGATATATTTCCGTAAATGGTTGCGATCTTTTTTAAACCTCCTGTTATAGAGTTACATCGAATTCCATCTCTTTGTCTCCAAAGAGAAATCGCTTTCTTAATATCTTTACCTTTACAGTATCTCCCTTTTTCTTGTAGAAGAGATGGAGTTTTATATCGTCCACCTTGCTCACGTCAATGCCGTCGAGGGATAGTATTATATCTCCCTCGGTCAGACCGGCCTTTTCGGCAACGCTGTCTTCGGCAAATCCGTCTATAGCGACCTTTCCGTTATCCTCTTTCAGCAAAACCATAAGTTTCGGCGCGGAAGCGCCGTCAAGCGGTTTCGGAAAGATTATATAATCTGCGATATTCCGTTCGATATCCACATCATTGAGAATAGTTGCATAGTCATACCCATTGCGCCTGAATGTCCTCTTCGGAATTCCGGAGCCGTGTTGCAAATGCCCTCCTCCGGCTAAAACGACCATTCGATAATCGGGATTCTTCTTCATGAACTCATCCACCGACATCGACATAGTCTCGTCCCAAAGTATCTGCGACTGATAGAAAAAATCAAAATTCCTCTCCTTAGACCTGCCGTGCATCTCAAAAATTTTCTTAAGTCTTTCCCTGTATTCGTTGTCCGAAAAATCCATCTGCAAAGGGATTTCGTTCTTTTCCCCACCGGACAGCGCATCTATGCCGCTTTTTGACACTTTGTCCACAATCTCACGCCGGATATTAAGGGCAATCACCGGTATTTTTTCCTGCCTTGCGAAATCGAGTATCGGCTTGTAAAGATTGTAATCGAACCCCCACCTCTTGAAATACTCGGAACTTTTCAGAAACTCCCTCTCATCGATCCCGCCTGCTATATAATCGTCCAATACTTTCTGAAAAGGCCGCTGAAACATCTCCATTCCAACGGCTATCTTTTTATGCTTTTTGTGCAATCCCTTTATGAGTTCGAGCTGGACATTATGATGGGCAAACCTGTCATGATATTCACCGATATAGACAATCTTTTTGGCGGATACCGCCTCTATAACATCCGATAATGCCTTGATAGCCGAAAGATCTACAGCCATGGTATCTTCTTTATTCTCCACTTTTATTCCTCTCTGAGTTTCAGCGATTTTTTTATCGATATTTCTGCCTTTATCAAAAGCTGCAAGGCTATATTTCCCGTAATGGAATATCTTTCTGAAGGCGGCGTCAACCTCCTCCTTTGATCTTCCGTTAATAATAGCGGTGACCTTATTTGAATTCCACGGATTTTTCTTAATAACGATACTGAAACCCGAATCTATTATCTCAGGCTTTCCATAGAGCCTTTCGATCAATGGATTGTCGCCTCCAAGTACTACAAGCGACGATGATTTTATGTCGGAATCGCCGATATCCTTACTCTCTTTTTCTACCGCCCCTCTTTCTTTAAAAGAATCGATAACAGCCTTATAAGCCTCTCTGTTACTGATCGGAAAGACAATTATAATCTTTTCATCGCCTAAAAGCCTTGCTATAACAGGAGGGATCTCGTCATTGGAGAGTTTTCTTGCTATATCGTAATCTTCATCCATAATTATTTTTTCAGGCATGCTCGCAAGGGATAATGTCAAGCCTGTCTTCACCTTATCCGCCCTGACCCAAACCTTCTTTTTAAAGCCGTCCGAATAATAAATAGTCAGGGGAACATCTATTGCGTAAACCCTTCCCCTCTGCCCGATATCAAAGCTGAATTCATATTTGTTCCTACCCTGTTTGATCCGGGAAGACTCGACATAAATATCAGGAATTCCCACAATATCAACCCACTGCCTGAAAAACCATTGCATATCTTTCCCGTAATTCCTCTCGAATATTACCCGCAGATCGTCCCATGACGCCTTCTTAAAACTCTTTTCTTTTATGATGTCCCTCAATGACCGGTAAAAAATATCTTCTCCCGTAATATTTTTGAGCATATGGAATATCATGGCGGTTTTTCCGTAGCCTATTGCTTTCGATGAAAAATCTATCCTGCCCGCGAATTTCCTGACAGGTAATTCATTTTTCTCGTTTACATAGCTTCCGTAATCGATAAGCGACTGTTTTCTGTATTCCCATCCCTTGCCTTTCCGCTCCTCGTAAAGATGGTCTGCAAGATATGTGGTAAGTCCCTCTGCCCAGTTTCCCTTTTCGTAATCGATATACACGAGATTGCCGAACCACTGATGCAGGATTTCATGTCCGAGGGATGTCTCCACAATAAATGGAAGCCTCACAACATCCCGGCCGAGCAGTGTATATGAAGGCATCGAGTATCCGGTCGGCAGGAAATTTTCGACGATCGAAAACCTCTTGTATGGATATTTGCCTAAAAACGCCTCATACATCTTGAGATACTTCTTTGTGTACTCTATGTATTGTTTGGCAAGTTCGATATCCTCTTTAAAGAAATAGGCATAGATTTCGATGCCGTTAAAGCTGTCTTTTATTATGTCGTATTTATTTGTTGCGATTAGGTTTATTCCGTCAACCGGATGCGGGAATTCGAAGATAAATTCCGCATTGCCGTTCTTTGTGTTTTTGATAATGCTTTCTGCCTCTGAAACGGCCTCGTATCCCTTTGGGAGGATCGCCCTGAGTTTATATCTGTATAAGCCGTCTGCCTGCGGATACCATATTCCTGTAAGGGATATTCCCCTATCGTCGATAATGCTACTCACAGCCCCGTAATTCGTATCGTAAACAGCTTTATTGTCTTTAAAAACACCTTCATATCTGATAATAAGAGCGCCGTTCTGGTGAGGCAAAATCTTTAATATCCCATTTCGCACATCAGGCTGAATCTTTTGTTGATTCAAACTTAAATCGGTAATCTTAAGCTCGCCTGCATGAATAACAAGCTCTTTGCCGGCGCTTACGTCAATCCTTGCAATTCCGGCAATCTTAGAGTTGTGAATATCGAATGCGACTTCCAGATTATACTCTGGCGATTGCCCGGAGTGTGTGATAGCAGGCAGAAAAAGGAAGGTAATTATTATCAATAGCCGACAAAACATTTTTTATTATATCACAATCCGTAATCACGGTATTGCAGGCATATAGCCCAATTACTGATAGCAAAATCTCGGGTTACCTCAACTCGGCTGAAGTCGAAGCGGAAGCCGAGCAATACAATTTGGAATAAACATTATGGTCGAATAATGATATATACTTGTAATAAGGTAGTTATTTTGCAAAGGAATTGGGCTATATGCCTGAGTATGGATTACTTTAGATAGTAATGGTATAAAGCACTTCTGGAGGCAAAGATGAAACTGAAACCTGTAGCACTGGGGGTTGCGTTAGGGACGGTATGGGGCGGATCGCTGTTCGTTACGACATGGCTTTCATTTTATAGCGGCTATGGAAAGCTATTTCTTGAAGTCCTCGCGCAGTCCATATATCCGGGTTATACCATATCGCCTTTGGGAAGTTTCTTCGGGCTCTTTTACGGATTCATAGACGGATTCGTGAGCGCGTGGCTAATAGCGGTGATATATAATAAGATAGCATTCAGAATACAAGCTGTTTCATGAGATAGGATATAGTATTTCCGCTCATTCTCGCCGGACATCCGTGTCCGGCTCCGAGGTACCAGCTCGGTTTCGCCATCACGGCGAAACTTCGAGCTGCTAAAGCCGCTCCAATACTATATCCTATCTCCCCATAAAAATATGAGAGGTGAAATTATGTCTAAAGTTTATTTCGCGTCGGCAAGGGTAAAAAAATGGAAATACGACGAGAGCATGCCCGGAAAGCTCGAGCGCCTGTTAAAAGAAATAGACCTCTCGAGATATTTTGAAAAAAACGAATGGGTGGCGGTAAAAACCCATTTCGGCTCTGAAGGGGCGCATAGAATAGTAAGGCCGGTGTTTTTAAGAAAGGTGGTCGATGCGTTAAAAAGCGCCGGAACAAAGCCTTTTGTTACCGATACCGTAAGAATCAAGGGGCTCGATTACCTTGAAGTCGCGAACCAGAACGGCATAAACCATCTATCCATAGGCGCGCCTGTTGTTTTAGCCGACGGGCTTTATGGAAACGACAACATCATGGTAAAGGCAGGGGATATTCTCGGAGAGATAGCAGTGGCGTCCCTGATTTACGATGTGCCTGCGATGGTAGTCTGCTCGCACGTAAAAGGCCATATCAATGCCGGATATGCCGGAGCGATAAAGAACATTGCGATGGGCGGTGTAAGCGGCAGCCACAGGCACTGCGGCTGGAAGTGCGGAAGGGGCGCCATGCATACAATAGGAGAAGGTGACCTCGTATGGGACAGCGAAAAATGCGCCCTCTGTTATCAATGCGAGGATATATGCCCTCTGGACTGCATAAGTTTCAAGGACGATAAATTCAGTTATATCGACGAAAGGTGCTGGAGATGCGGCAGGTGCACGAGGGTATGCCCCGAAGGCTCCCTGCACTTGCCGGAAGATGTCGATGTCTTTATGAAATCCCTTTCGGAGGCCGCAAAGACAGTGCTCGGCACGTTTAAGCCTGATAAGGTCATCTACGTAAATTTCCTTACGGAAATCCAGCCTGAATGCGACTGCATGCCCGCCGCTGATGTGCCTGTTATTCAGGATATGGGAATTTTAATCTCGGACGACATCGTGGCCGTAGAGCAGGCATCAATGGACATGCTTTTAAAGGCAATCCCTTTGCCTTCATCCCTTGTGGAAGATGAAAAAATAAAACAAGGCGAAGACATACTGCTCGGCCTGTATCATAAAAACTATATACTTCAGGTGGAAGAGGCGGAAAGGCTCGGCCTCGGCAGCAGAGAATACGAACTAATAAATATTTCATAGGCTTATCAGGCATGGCATTGTATTGGAGCGGTTTCAGCGGCTCTAAGTTTCGCCGTGATGGCGAAACAGAGCCGGTGCCTCGGAGACGGACACGGATGTCCGGCGAGAATGAGCGGAAATACTGTGCCATGCCTGATAAAATAAAAGTGCTGCTGCCCGTGGAAACCGGACAGCAGCTTAGGGGAGGTAACGAGGCGCTTC
The DNA here is from genome assembly GCA_021792185.1 of Nitrospirota bacterium. Taxonomy (GTDB): domain Bacteria; phylum Nitrospirota; class Thermodesulfovibrionia; order Thermodesulfovibrionales; family Dissulfurispiraceae; genus GWB2-47-37. The sequence continues at coordinate 191,183 of JAJYVD010000001.1, forward strand.
TGATTTAAGAATAACAAACAAAATATCGACTGTCAAGAAAAAAATCTTATGCTATCTATTAATTTTAATTTTAGGAAGATAATCCATCTTTATAACACAAGGAACGCGCACTTAAGATATTCCGTCTCAGACACTGACAGGAGAATCGGGTGGTCCAGCCCCTGAGACCGATATTCAAGCAATCGGGGACTCCTCCCCGCATCTCTCGCCGCGCTATGGAGAATATCTAAAAAAACCGTCTTTTCAACATGATACGAGCATGACGATGTTGCGAGAATCCCTCCATTTTTAACAAGCCTCATAGCCATCGCGTTTATCTCCCTGTATGCCCTTAACGCCTCTTTAATCTTTGCCCTGCTTTTAACGAACGCCGGGGGATCAAGAACTATAAAATCGTATAAAGCGCCCGATTCTGCCTCCTTCTTCAAAAAATTAAAAACATCGTCCTTTACGAATTCGCAACGCTCTTCAAGATTATTGATCCGGGCATTTCTTTGAGCCGTTGACAAGGCTGTTTTTGAGTCGTCGACAAACCTTACAACAGCTCCATTTTTAGCAAGTTGTAACCCCCACGCGCCCGAATAACAGAAAAGGTCGAGCCCCTTCCCCCCGTCAATATATTTTGCCAATGCCAACCTGTTTGCCCTTTGATCGAGAAAAAATCCGGTCTTTTGGCCCGTCATAGGATCGACTTCTATCGAAATCTCTCCCTCCTGTATCAATGGCAGAGAACCCAGCGCTCCTTTGACCACCGCCTTTTCGAGCGGAAGGCCCTCGAGATTTCTGCTCTGGCTGTCGTTTCTGAGGACAATCACGGAAGGTTTAATGATCTCGTCAAGGACGCTTACAATCATATCCTTCATCATCTCCATGCCGAGGGTCAAAATCTGGATCACAAGACAGTCTGCGTATTTGTCTACTATCAGACCGGGAAGAAAATCGCCTTCGCTATAAATAACCCTGTACGAGTTATTGCTCGTTAAAAACCTTTTTCTGTAGTTCAATGCACCACTTATCCGCTTTCGGAAAAAATCGGCATTTATCGTCTCTTTTCCCCTTGTAAGAATCCTTATTGCTATCAATGAGTTAGGATTTACATAACCTATGCCTATGAACCTGTTTTTGTTGTCATAAACCTCCACGAGCGAGCCGGCTTCGAATTTCTTCGGGCTTTCCGCGAGTTCGTTCGAGAATATCCACAGATGGCCCGCGTCTATTCTGCTCGTGCGCCTTAGAATGACCTTATACATCTTTCCATTATAACACTCCAACATTTTAGTTGCTTATACACCCCGTTTTCTGTTATAAATAACTAAGGGATTGTTTACCTGCCCTGTTAGTGGTTAGGTGAAAGCGTTTGATCCCGCAAATTGGATTTTTTGGGAGCCGGCGTTAGGTACACGGTGTGCAGGCCTCCCCGAAAGGGAAGAGAGGAAGCCTAAGTTATCTTCAAGGCACCCACCTGTAGACACAGGGATCTAATTTTTCACCACACGGCAGGGTGGGCTTATATAGCTTATAGTTGACGGCTTATCCCTCATTCATGGACGAGCCATGAACTATGAGTTATGATGTGACCGGTTGGATAGTTGCAATTAACGTGTGAAAATAAAGGAGTTAGGACTTTGAAGAAAACATATTTTAAAAGCTTCATCATGCATGATTTTCAATATAATTTGTATATAAAAAGCAGAATGCATGGTCATGTCCCGACTCTAATATCTCTGTAACACACACCGCTTTTATCTCTTAATTGCCTATCCATCACAGTCATATCCGTATCACGTGCCGCTTTTTCAGCGCACGATTATTTACCAAAATTCGACAAGGAGGGGGATAACCCATATGGACAATAGCTTCATGTTGATACTGATTGCCGTTGCTGCCGGCGCCGTAACCGGCCTCGCCTTCTTCATGATCTATAAAAACACCCTCAAATCACAGAAGGAAAGCATTGAAAAAGAAAAAAAGCAGTTGATGGAGGATGCTAAACGCGAGGCAGAAGCGCTAAAAAAAGAATCGGCTATTCACGCAAAGGACTTAGCATATCAGGCAAAGGTCGAGGCTGAAAAGGAGATAAGGGAAAGGACGAAAGAGCTTAACCAGCTCGACAAAAGACTCAGGCAGAAGGAAGAGCAGTTGGAAAAAAGAGTTGACCAGCTCGAAAGGAAAGAACACGAATACAACAAACGGGAACGTGAGCATCATGCCAGGGAGCGCTCGCTTTCGGAAAAAGAAAACCAGTATTCCACCCTGATCAAAGAACAGACGCTTATGCTCGAACGCATATCCGGGATTACCTCGGAAGAGGCGAAGCAGGAACTCTTAAAACGGGTAGCCGAAGATACAAAGTTCGAGGCAGCCAAGCTTGCCAAAAGGATCGAGGACGAGGCCAGAGAAAATGCGGAGAAAAAGGCAAAAGAGGTTATCAGTTTCGCCATACAGAGGTATTCGAGCGATTATGTGGCCGACGCGACCGTATCTGCGGTAAGTCTGCCCGGCGACGAGATGAAGGGAAGGATTATAGGCAGGGAAGGAAGGAACATAAGGGCATTCGAAGCTGCCACAGGAGTAGACCTTGTGGTGGATGATACTCCTGAACTCGTTACGCTGTCGGCGCATGATCCGGTAAGGAGGGAAGTGGCCCGAATAGCCCTCGAAAGGCTCGTGGCAGACGGGAGAATACATCCGACAAGAATAGAGGAAGTAGTAGAAAAAGTAAAAAAAGAAGTAGACAGCACCATCAGGGAAGAAGGCGAAAAGGCCGTGTTCGACCTCGGCATTTCAGGCATACACCCGGAGCTTATAAAGACCATAGGAAGGCTTAAATACAGGACTTCTTACGGGCAGAACATACTGCAGCACTCTAAAGAAGTATCCTATCTCGCAGGCATGATGGCCGGAGAATTAATCGTCGATATAAAGCTCGCAAAAAGGGCCGGACTTCTGCACGATATAGGCAAGGCCGTTGACCATGAAATCGAGGGCTCGCATCAGGAGATCGGAGCGAATCTCGCAAAAAAATACGGGGAAAACGACTACGTAATAAACGCCATTATGGCTCATCACGGAGATGTAGACCCTTCATGCGTGGAATCAGCCCTTGTCGCGGCAAGTGATGCCCTATCTGCGGCAAGGCCGGGAGTCAGAAGGGAAAGCATCGAGAATTATCTGAAACGTTTGGCAAAGCTTGAAGAGCTTGCCATGTCCTTCAACGGCGTGGACAAATGCTACGCTATTCAGGCCGGAAGGGAGATAAGAATAATCGTAAAGCCGGATGATGTAAATGACGATATGTGCGCGGTCATATCAAAAGACCTTGCCCGGAAGATAGAGACCGAAATGACATATCCCGGACAGATAAAAGTCGCGGTAATACGCGAGTCGAGACACGTCGATTATGCAAAGTAAGGCTATAGGCTATAGGCAAGAGGCTATAGGTAAAAACCTTATATCTTCAGTTGAATACCTATTGCCTTTTTAATATGAAGATTCTGTTTATAGGCGACATAGTAGGCAAGATAGGAAGGCAGGCGGTCAAAAACCTCCTGCCGAATCTTGTAAACAGATATAAAATAGACGCAGTTATCGCCAATGGAGAAAATGCCGCCGGAGGCTTCGGAATAACCGAAAAAACAGCGGAAGACCTTTTCAACTGCGGCGTTCACATCATAACCACCGGCAACCATGTGTGGGATAAAAAAGAGGCCGTCCAATACATATCCAAAGAAAACAGAATCCTGAGGCCACTCAATTACCCTCCCGGCGTCCCCGGATACGGAAGCATAATATATACCCTCCCGAACAAAGAAAAAATAGCCGTAATGAACGTGTCGGGAAGGGTCTTTATGAATAACCTCGACTGCCCTTTCAGATCAGGCAGGGCCGAGGCCGAAAAACTGAAAGAATCCGTAAGCGTCGTCCTCATAGACTTCCATGCGGAAGCGACATCAGAAAAAATAGCCTTCGGTTATTACATGGACGGGATAGTCAGCGCGGTAATAGGAACACATACCCATGTCCAGACCGCCGACGAAAAAATACTGCCCGGGGGAACTGCATATATTACCGACGCTGGCATGACAGGGCCTCAGGACTCGGTTATCGGCATTGAAAAAGAGCAGATAGTCGAGAGGTTCCTATCGCATATGCCGAGGAAATACGACGTTGCCGGAGGCAAGGGAATATTGTCGGGCGTGGTTATAGAGATAGACGAAAAAAGCGGCAAAGCCGGGGCGATACAAAGGCTGCAACTGACAAATCCATAGATGAATGAATAAAAAGACAGGGAACAGTATTTCCGCTTCATTCTCGAACAGTTGCATAAATAGGTTAGGCAAACATGCCTCAAAGCTTTAGTAATGCGATAATGTTTATTAGATGGCTGTTTATTTTATTGAATGTATAGGTGATATTGAAATTGTCTTTAAATGGCTGGAGGGTTCGCCTTTAAGGTATCGCTACTAAAGGCTTTTCAGCATATTCGCCTAACCTTAAAATCGTATTTTTATGCAACGTTAGGATAAATTAACTTCGTTATAGGAGGTCTTTATGCTAAACGCAAAAGTTAAATGGGTTGACGGTCTTCAATTTGTGGGCGAGTCGGGCACAGGCCACGCTATCGTGATGGATGGAGACGCGGAGGTCGGCGGCAAGGATACGGGCATGAGGCCCATGGAACTGCTGTTAATCGGCGTCGGCGGATGCTCCGGCATGGATGTGGCATCGATACTCCAAAAAAAGAAACAACAGGTAACGGGCGTAGATATAAACGTAAAAGGCGAAAAGGCCGATACTTACCCTAAGAAATTCACCGGGATAGAGATAGAATTCGTAGTCAGCGGCAAGGATTTGTCCGAAGAGGCGGTAAAAAGGGCAGTAGAGCTTTCAATGGAGAAATACTGTTCCGTGAAGGCAACTCTTGAAGGCACGGCAAAGATAAACTTCAGCTACAAAATAGTGAATACAGCGTAAGGAAGCGCTGAAAATAGTATTTAATAACGGACGGATGTCACAACAAAAACAGCGGTGCCGTTAGGCCTTTTCACAACAACTTCATCGCCCTCTGTCCTGCGCAGCAGCGCTTTAGCCATAGGCGAATCAATGCTGATAAAACCCTTCTCTGCATCGAATTCATCGGGACCGACAATGCGATATTGATGAACGTTACCGTCGCTGTCCTCAACCTCAACCCATGCGCCGAAGAATACCTTTGAAGCATCGTCAGGCGTCCTGTCCACTACGACCAGCTCGCTCAATCTCTTTGTGAGAAAACGAACGCGGGAATCGATCTGCCTTAACTGCTTTTTGCCGTAAATATACTCCGCGTTCTCAGACCGATCCCCCATGGCCGCAGCCTCTGCAACAGCCTGAGTAACCTGCGGCCGCTTAACCTTCCACAGATACGATAGTTCTTCGCTCAATTGTCTCTGCCCTTCAGGCGTGATATACGGCGAAACGTTTATTCTACTGCGTAACGGCTTTCTCATATTTCCTCATATCTTCTTTACCCGTCCGACCTCTCCGCTTTCAAGGCGGACTTTAATCCCGTGAGGGTGCACAGGCGAATTGGTTAAAATGTCTTTTACAACCCCTTCCGTCAGTTTCCCGGTCTTTTGGTCTTTCTTTAATACTATCGAAACACGCAGCCCTGGTCTTATATCGGAACGTCTCGTACCGTCCATACATCGGCCTCCAGTAAGTTATCTCTTGTTATTCAGCCAGTCCCGGAAGCAGTTGCATCAGGCCGCCTGTGATGAATTCTATAGAGATTGCGGCCAGCAGCAATCCCATAAGGCGGATTACGATATTTATTCCGGTCTTGCTCAGCATTTTGCTGACAGGGTTTGCGATATTCAGCGAGCCCCATGTCAGGAGAGCTACCAGCAGGCTGCTGATAATGATCAAACCTATATGCATAGGCTGAGACGAAGCATCCGCATAGATTATCACCGTAGATATAGCGCCGGGCCCAGCCAAAAGCGGCATGCCTATAGGCACTACCGCGATACTCTCCTTTTCTTCCGCTTCTTCAGCCTCTTCCGGGGTCTGTTTGCTTTCTGCGTGTTTGGCCTGCATCATGGCGATCGCCATCAGCATTAAAAGTATGCCGCCGCCTACCTTGAACGAGGCTATGCTGACGCCGAAAAAATTCAGCAGCGGTTTTCCTATTAAAGTGGCTGCAATCAATACAACGGCGACTGTTATGCTTGTAGTGCGGGCGATATGCCTGCGCTCAGAGTCCGTCGAACCGCCGGTAAGGCTGACAAAAATAGGGATTACGCCGAGCGGGTTTACTATCGCCAGCAGGGTGGTGAATATCTTTATATATCCTGTCCATTCTATCATCGTCTGTATCATTATAACAGTTTTAAATGGGCTTTAATGTTTTACCGCCTGTCTGTGATACAATAATCGCATGATATCAGACTCTCTCGACAACTTTGATAAATATCTCTGCCTTCATCGGGATTTTACCGATGCGGCCGGATTCATCGGCAGGAATGATTCGGCTGAACTGCCGTCTGGAAAATATGAGATAGGCAACCGGGGAGTGTTTGCTCTTGTCAGCGAATATGAGACGAAAGAGATTTCTCAATGCGTTATAGAATGCCACCGCAAGTACATTGATATACAGATAATCTTAACGGGACGGGAAAAAATCGGGGTCTGTAATAAAAAAGATTGCGCGGAAGATGAATATAACGAGGACAGGGATTTTCAAAAGCTGCACGGCGAAGTAGGTTTTATAAACCTCACGCCGGGTATGTTCGCGATATTCTTTCCCTACGATGGGCATATGCCGCAGACGCAGTATGCGGACAAACCGGAAACTGTGAAAAAGATCGTCATAAAAGTGCCTGCCTGAGTATTCAGAAATGAGCAGATTTTAAAGGGGATTGTGTCCCGGATTAACCCTGATTAACCAAACGAATGGGTGACCCCTTTTTCTTTCTCAGTCGAACTTTTTCAGTCTTTTGCCTTCTTCAACGAACTTAGGGACATTATCCTTGAAGTCCCGCGTATGTTTATTATGGGAAAAAGAATAGTTGCAGGCCTTACACTGATAGCTGATTATATCGGCGTCAACGTTCTCTATCATAAGATATGTCCAGTCTTTATTGCAGTTGGGACATCTTTCAACGGTATATGTATCTCTTTCAGCCATGGTCCGCCTTTTATATATTAAATCTGCTTACTACGAAACGTTCTGCGCTTGTCTGCAATTCCGCAATTCATCTGCCTGCTCAAACATGTCATTCCTGGTCTTTTGCGTAAGCTCGAAGTCCACGACGATCCTTTCGTAGACCTCGTCCATGAGATGCGAGAAGATAATGAAGTCCGCGGATGATCTGTTACAGGCGAGTGGTTTGATTAATGATTAACCTTCAAGACCTTTTTATACCGAATAATGGTCTCATACTCAATACTTGCATGCTCGGAGGGATGGGTGTCTACATTGCCGAGACATGAGACGGCGCCTTTCTTCACCTTCTTATGGGTCTTGACCATGTCATTAATTATAGAAGTCAGATCGAAACCTCCGCCGGCACAACCCTTTATCATGCAGTCCATCTTGAAACAGGCATAGGAGGTTGGGAACACATTAAGAGTGCGCGTCATCAGAACGGGATTAACACTTTTTTGGTAATACGTCATGTTAATCACCATGCCGGAAACCGTGGGGAAGCGTTCCGAGACCAGACCCGCGACGGCATTGTTCTGTCTTTTCAATTCCATTTTCAAGGCATAATTTTGTCTGTTTGCCATTTGCGCCTCCAAAAATAAAAATCCCCCCTGCCGCAACAGCAAGAGGGATTTTGTCGGTTTACTACAGCTTTACTACGTTGGTAGCCTTGGGACCCTTTGGGCCTCTTTCAGTATCAAAGCTGACCGCGTCACCCTCGGCAAGGGATTTAAACCCATTGCTCTGGATGGAAGAATAGTGGACAAAGGCATCGCTGCCGTCTTCGCTTGTGATAAAACCGAAACCCTTGGATTCGTTGAACCACTTCACTGTTCCATTAGCCATTTCTTTTTACCTCCTTACTTACAAAGAGCCTGTTCAACAACTCGCTAATCCTTAAAAATCAAGGCTTCACAAGGATAGTAGATTTTTGCTTACCGCAACTGTCATTGCGAGCCAAAGGCGAAGCAATCTCTTGATTTTCCTTGCTTTTTGAGATTGCTTCGTCGCTCTCGCTCCTCGCAATGACATTAAAAACCCCTTTAGTTATTGAACAGCCTCTACAAATTGAGTCGCAGAACCCATTACTTCAATAAAAAAGGCCTCAAAGCTAAGAGTCTTTGCGGCCTTAACATTCTAAAAACCTCTGAAACTCTATATATAGATTAGCACTATCAGGGCTAAAGAGTCAATTTATACCAGTGCAGACGCATAGAAATACATCCCCTACTTATCCCAATCGTCTCACAATTTACACTTCCCCGCTACCGCCGCGCAAAATCTCTCTATATCCTTGCTGTGCCTTTTCCAGACATCATGTACGATTCGCATGTCGGTCTTTTCGTATTCATGCACTATCCTGTTTCTAAAGCCGACCATCTGTATCATTTTTTTAGCAAGGGCACTGGTGATAACTTTTTTGGACGCCAGTATTTCAAATATATCCGCCTGAGTTGACGGCGTTTCCCATTCGGAATCGCTTATTATGTGAGAACCGATGTCTATACATATTTGGATTGCCTGTATGAGATTAAACAGAACAATGCTCTGGAGGTCGCTGTCCTTAACAAACAGAGAGATGCCCGGATTTTTCCTCTGCCTGATCTGTTTTATATAACTCTCCGCCCTTTCGAGCTTTCTTGCAATGAGCAGCTTATCAACCAACTCTTGCCCTCCTGAATCGTCCGGCCACGGCCTTCAAACAAATATCTTCTATCGGCTTATAGTCGAAATATTCGATAATGGCATTGGCAGCAAACCTTACTCTCAGCCTCCTATTTCTGTCAAAAAGCACCTTGCCGGTTTTGATAATACGATGTTTTAAAAAAGGAGGGGCTGTATTCAGCACTACAATATCTATGGGGCGCAGAGAAAATCCCGGAGAAACGGAGTAATATGTTTTTTTGAGCGATTCGTAAGTCTTTCGCCCCTTTTTACGGTCATTTATCAGTACGGCAATATCAATATCGCTTTCTGATGTTTCTTTATTGTTTGAGGCGCTGCCGAAAATATAGAGAGCGGAAACCTCATCCCTGCCCTTAAAGTAATCGGTAATACGCTTTATGTCATCCCGCATATTCATTATGCCTTGATTATATCACAAGCCGGGTTTAATAGAGCCCCCTTCCGTGTTGCCTCACGTAAGAATCTATTCGAAATAGTATTCGTTGCCTCACCGAAAATCTATTCAAGATGTTTTCTGGTTTTACCTGCCTTTTTCTCTTTTCCTTTGACCGCTGCAATGCTAAGTAGT
>JAJYVD010000068.1 GCA_021792185.1 Nitrospirota bacterium
CCGAGAGTGTCGGTCATGTCAACGAAGAAATTGTGAAACGATATATCAGGGAACAGCAGGGCAGGCCATGAGCCAGATTATGCCAGAGACCAGAAACTCCGGCCTTTAGGCCGGAGAGAGGTTCATTGCTTCACCGTAGTGATATGTCCTTTGGACTGCAATTATTGCGCCTTTGCCGGTTTCGCTGACCGTGTGCTTCAGATTGTATTCGTGCTGCTCATAGATGTCATGAGATGCTTCGTATATATTCCATGCGGCTGAAGCGGCGATAAGGATCGTCCATATAATAAGCAGGCATATGGCATGACCCTTGGTATATCCTGAGGCGGCGCGCTTGAAATCTATGATCTTCCTTACCGTACTATGGATAATGCTATGCACCTCGTTTTTTCCCTCCATGGATGCCGCTTGAAATCATGGCTTCTGGGTTTAAAAGCCGCTCAATGTCCTCTTTCGGAATGTCCGTCATTTCAGATGCCACTTCCTTTATTGTCCGTTTTTCGCTGTAAGCCCTTTTTGCGATCTGCGCTGCTTTATCGTATCCTACCAAACCGCTCAATGTTGTAACAAGGATAGGGTTCTGTTCAAGAAGTCCGGCAATCCTTTCATTATTTACGGCAAAGCCGGATATAGCTTTATCCGCAAGCGAACGAGCCGAATTCCCTGTGAGCATGATAGATTGAAGAAGGTTGTGGGCGATAAGCGGAAGCATGGTGTTCAGTTCAAAATTGCCGGAGCTATTGCCCATTATAATTGCGTTATCGTTTGCCATAGTCTGACAGCATGCCATAATTACCGCTTCGCACACAACCGGGTTCACTTTTCCGGGCATAATGCTCGAACCCGGCTGCAAAGAAGGAAGCGATATTTCTCCGAGCCCTGCGACAGGGCCGCTGTTCATCCAGCGCAGGTCGTTAGCGATTTTTATCAGTGCTGAACCCGATATTTTCATGTGTCCGCTCAGTTCGGCCGCGGTGTCCATTGAAGACTGAGCCGCAAAATGGTTGTCCGCTTCTACAAAAGGCAACCCTGTATATAATGCGAGTTTTGCCGCCGTGCGCCTGCCGAATTCCGAATGCGTATTTATCCCTGTGCCCACGGCAGTGCCGCCGACGGCAAGTTTTGCAAGGCGCGGCATGCATGATTCGATCTTTTCTATTCCTTGTTGAATCTGATACGCCCAGCCGCTTATCTCCTGCCCTAATGTTACAGGCATGGCGTCCATCAGATGCGTGCGCCCTGTTTTTACAACATCTTTAAATTCGGCCTCGCGGTTTTTTAGAACAGTGTGCAGGTGTTTTAAAGACGGCAGAAGCGTATCATTCACCTGCATATACGCGCTTACGTGTATGGCCGATGGTATGACGTCATTTGAAGACTGCCCCATATTTACATGGTCGTTCGGATGAATAAGTCCGGAGCCGGATGCGCCTCCTAATATCTGTGCCGCCCTGTTGGCGATAACCTCGTTGGCGTTCATATTAGAGGAAGTTCCCGATCCCGTCTGGAATATGTCTAACGGGAAATGGTCGTCCCATTTGCCGTCGGCCACCTCATCGGAAGCCGCTTTAATCGCCCTTGCCGTAGCGGAATCAAGGATGCCTAATTCCGCATTCACTTCAGCGGCGGCGGTTTTTATCAGGCCGAGCGCCTTTATAAAGGCCCTCGGAAACCGTATTCCGCTTATCCTGAAATTTTCGATCGCCCGCTGCGTCTGCGCTCCGTACAGCGCGTTTGAAGGCACTTTTACTTCTCCCATCGAATCTTTCTCGATGCGGTAATCCATTATCTTTTCCTTGCAAGCCCGGTCTTTGCCGCGCATTCCGCAACGGCATGGGCAACAGAGGCGATAACCTTCCTGTCGAAAATGCTCGGTATGATGTAATCCTCATGAAGTTCGTCATCCCCGATTATATGGGCGATGGCCTCTGCCGCGGCGAATTTGACCGCTTCATTGACGCCTTTAGCCCTTACGTCCAACAGCCCCCTGAATATGCCGGGATAACTGAGCATGTTGTTTATCTGGTTCGGGTAGTCGGAACGTCCCGTAGCAAGAATTTTAACGAGCGGAATGGCGTCTTCCGGAGCTATTTCCGGATCAGGATTGGCAAGGGCGAATACAATGGGATCTTTCGACATTTTTTTTATATCGCCGGGAGTAATAACATTCGGCGCTGAAAGGCCTATAAAAACATCGGCGCCTTTCATGGCATCGGATATGCCTCCCTTTATTTTTTTAGGATTTGTTATTTTCGCGAGTTCTCTTTTATAAGGGGACATATCCTGCCTTCTTCCGGGATAAACAGCGCCGTATCTGTCGCACACTGTTATTTCCTTTATTCCATAAGCGGACAGCATACGTGCGGTAGCCGTGCCTGCGGCCCCTGCCCCGACCATAGTCACCCTGAATTTTTTTATATCTTTCTGCAAAAACCGCGCCACATTGATAAGGGCGGCAAGGACAACTACAGCGGTTCCGTGCTGGTCGTCGTGTATGACCGGCATATTCATTTCCTTTCTTAATCTCCGTTCGATCTCAAAGCATCTCGGCGCCGAAATGTCTTCGAGGTTTATGCCGCCGAATGGGGTAGAAATGTTCTTGACCGTATTTATGATCTCTTCGGTATCCTTTGTCCTTAGAGGTATGGGGAAGGCGTCGATGCCCGCGAACTCTTTAAATATCATCGCCTTGCCTTCCATGACCGGCATTGCTGCATCGGGTCCTATATCGCCGAGGCCTAAAACGGCAGTGCCGTCGGTAATGATCGCCACGGCATTGCCCTTGATGGTGTAACGGTAGACGTGTTCGGGATTGTCGTGTATGTCATTGCATATCCGCGCAACACCGGGAGTATAAACCTTCGAGAGGTCGTTCCTGTCGCGCACCGGCATCTTGTTATGTATCTCGATCTTGCCGCCTTCATGCGACGAAAAGGTGCGGTCCATTACCCTGATGACTTTTACACCCCCAACTCCTTTAATCGCCCGGACGATTTCCCTCTCATGGTCTTCGTCTCTGGCGTTAACGGTTACGTCCCTGATGACATTTCCCTTTTCGACGCGGATTATATCTATAGAGCCGATGTCTCCGCCTGCATAGCTTATGGCGGTAGCAAGCTGCGCGAACATTCCGATGCGGTTTTCGATTTCTGCCCTTATTGTAATGCTGTAGCTCGGGCCTGGTATGCGCGCCATGTTTCCTCTCCTCCCCCTAAAGATATTATACTCTAAAATCTGTAAGATTGAATCTGAGTCAGTTGTATGTTATTTTAATCCATGCGTTTTTTTCAGAACACAGTAGGCAGGAAGATAATTGTAGCGGCTACAGGGCAGATTATGGTTGTTTTCGTTGTCCTGCACCTGCTCGGCAATCCCCTTAATCCATATCCGGTAAAGCTGCCTGATATAGGTTCTCTCAAACAGTTGTTGCGCGTTTTATTGCTCCTTTCTTTTATTTTTCATGCATTTTTAGGCGTTCAGGTTGCCATCGAAAACCGGGCTGCGAAACCTCAGACTTATGTTGTCCGGAAAAAATTCCACACCAATTTCGCGGCGGAGAATATGCTGTGGACAGGCATTTTAGCAGCGGCTTTCATTATCTATCATCTGTTGGGGGCTTCCATGCCGGGAGCAGGAAGCGGCTATATCGGCACGGTTATTTATCTTGTCGGCTTGACTGCTCTATTCCTGCACCTGTATCACGGCATCGCGAGCTTTTTCCAGACGGTCGGATGTAATAACGAGAGGACGCTACCTGTTATCGAGAGAATAGGTAAGGGTATGGCGGTTATCATGCTTGTCGGATATGCTTATATGATGTTATTGAATTGGCCATAGGAGATCACGGTGATGCTTGACGGTAAATGTCCATCGGGCCCAATCCATGAAAAATGGGACAGGCGCAAACAGGAATTGAAGCTTGTCAGTCCGGCCAATAAACGGAGATATAAAATCATTGTTGTCGGCACCGGTCTTGCCGGAGCGTCGGCAGCCGCAACTCTCGGAGAACTCGGCTGCAATGTCGAGGCATTTTGTTATCAGGACAGCCCGCGCAGGGGCCATAGCATTGCGGCACAGGGCGGCATCAACGCTGCCAAAAATTATCCGAACGACGGAGACAGCATATTCCGTCTCTTTTACGATACCGTTAAGGGCGGCGACTTCAGGGCAAGAGAGGCGAATGTTTATCGTCTCGCTATGATCAGCAACAGCATTATCGATCAGTGCGTTGCTCAGGGAGTGCCTTTTGCGCGTGATTACGCGGGCTATCTCGACAACCGCTCTTTCGGCGGAGCGCAGGTTTCAAGGACATTTTACGCGAGGGGACAGACAGGGCAGCAACTGCTCCTCGGCGCATATGCCGCTCTTATGAGGCAGGTGAGGGCAGGGAGCGTTAAACTTTATCCCAGAACTGAAATGTTAGACCTCGTGATTGTTGATGGAGAGGCAAAAGGTATTACCGTGCGCGATCTGGTATCGGGAGATATTAAATGTCATGCCGCCGATGCCGTTTGCCTCTGCACCGGAGGCTATACCAATGTTTTTTATCTCTCTACAAATGCAATGGGATCGAATGTTACTGCCGTATACAGGGCGTATAAAAAGGGAGCGTTTTTCGCGAACCCTTGCTTTACACAAATACATCCTACATGCATCCCTGTTTCCGGAGAACATCAGTCGAAACTCACGCTTATGTCCGAATCCCTGAGAAACGACGGCAGGGTCTGGGTGCCGAAAAATAAAGGCGACGAAAGACCTCCGTCCGAAATAGCGGAGCCGGAAAGGGATTATTATCTCGAACGCAAATATCCGGCCTTCGGTAACCTTGCTCCGCGTGACATAGCCTCGCGTGCCGCAAAAGAGGTCTGCGACGAAGGCAGGGGGGTGGGGCCTGGGGGCTATGGAGTTTATCTCGATTTTGAGGATGCGATCAAAAGGCTCGGCGAAAATACAATACGGGAGCGTTATGGCAACCTTTTTGAAATGTATGAACGAATAACCGGAGAGGATGCCTATAAACAGCCCATGCGTATTTATCCGGCGCCCCATTATGCGATGGGCGGCCTCTGGGTCGATTACAATCTTCAGAGCAATATTCAAGGACTCTTTGTCCTCGGGGAGGCTAACTTTTCGGATCACGGCGCGAACAGGCTCGGAGCGAGCGCGTTAATGCAGGGGCTTGCCGACGGCTACTTTATAATTTCTTATACAATAGCGGATTATTTAGCCCTGACCAAACCCGGCAGTGTTAATACGGGCCATGCCGAATTTAGAAGATCGATCGAAGATGTGAACGCATCAATAAAAAAACTCCTCTCCATTAACGGAAGGAGGACCGTGAATGAGTTTCACCGCAAACTCGGCAGGATAATGTGGGAATACGTCGGAATGTCGAGGAATGAAGACGGTCTTAAAAAGGCGCTTGCAGTCATACCCGAACTCAGGGCCGAATTTTGGGAGAATGTGACCGTTACAGGAAGCGGAGAAGAGCTTAATCAGGAACTTGAGAAAGCCGGCCGGGTAGCGGATTTTTTAGAATTTGCGGAACTTATGGCGCGGGATGCGTTTTACCGCAACGAATCCTGCGGCGGCCATTTCCGTGTGGAACACCAAATGCCCGACGGAGAGGCAAAGAGGGACGATGAGGATTTCTGTTATGTCGCGGCATGGGAGTTTAAAGGTATAAATAAGGAGCCTGAGCTTCACAAGGAGCCGTTGTCATTCGAGGATGTGAAGCCTGCGGTAAGGAGTTATAAATAATGGATTTGAACCTGTTCGTCTGGCGGCAGAAACGCCCTGATGAAAAAGGCGCGATGGAGCGATATGAGGCTGAAGACATAAGCCCGGACATGTCGTTTCTGGAAATGCTCGATGTGGTGAACGAAGAACTGATTAAGAGGGGCATGGAGCCTATCGCATTCGACCACGACTGCCGGGAGGGTATCTGCGGCATGTGTTCTCAGGTCATTAACGGCATACCGCACGGCCCCAGAGAAAAGACAACGGCCTGCCAGCTCCACATGAGGAATTTCAAAGACGGCGATACGATTTATATCGAGCCGTTCCGGGCCAAGGCTTTTCCGGTAATAAAAGATCTGATTATAGACAGAAGCGCGCTGGACAGGATCATTCAGGCGGGCGGCTATATATCGGCGCATACCGGAGGCGTCCCTGACGCGAATACCATCTTAATCCCAAAAGAAGACGCGGATACCGCGATGGATGCGGCCGAATGCATTGGCTGCGGCGCATGCGTGGCGGCATGTCCAAACGGCTCCGCAATGCTTTTTACCGCCGCAAAGGTCTCTCATTTAGCCGTGCTGCCGCAGGGAAAGATCGAAGCGGCACGGCGTGTCTGCGTAATGACAGAGGCGATGCTGAAGGAAGGCTTCGGCAACTGCGGCAACCATTACGAGTGCCAGGCGGCCTGTCCCAAAGGGATAAAGGTTAAATTTATAGCGAAATTGAACAGGGAATATATCAAGGCGCAAATCGGGATAAAGTGATCTTTTCGTTGCAAATTTAATAGGCTGAATTTATAATCATATTAAACAAACATATCAGGGGGTGCAAAATGAAAAGAGTTGCCATAATTTTAACGGCATTAGTGTTTCTTGCCTTTCAGGGGATAAGCCATGCTGACGAAATATGGTTCGGCGCCGCGCTTTCATTGACAGGCAAGCTTGCAAAGGAAGGGAATTTAGTAAAAAACGGATACGAACTCTGGAAGGAGACGGTCAACAAAAAAGGCGGCATTAAGATCGGGGGAAAGAATTACAAGGTCAGCGTCAGGTATTACGACGACGAGAGCGACCCGAACAGGGGAGCCAAGCTGGTGGAAAAACTTATTACAGAAGATAAAATAAAGCTCATACTCGGCCCGTACGGGAGCGAATCGGTTTTTGCGACAAGCGCGATCACCGAGAAATACGGCGCTATAATGGTGCAGGGAGGCGCTGCTGCCGACAAGCTTTATACGCGCGGATTCAAAAACCTGTTCGGCATTTATACGGTTGCTACAGAATATATGGACGATACTTTGGAGATGCTGAAAGACAAATCGCCTAAGCCGGAAACCGTTGCAATCGTTTATTCCAATGACCTCTTCTCAGCGCAGGTCGCTCAGGGCGCAAAGGCATCCGCGGAAAAATACGGTTATAAGATTGTGTTCTATCAGGACTATCCAAAAGGCACGCAGGATTTGTCCACTGTTATTGTCAACATAAAAGGCAAAAATCCGGATATTATTCTCGGGTGCGGCCATTTTCAGGATACGGTCATTATCGTAAAACAGTTGAAGGATTATAAGGTGAATCCGAGGGCGCTCGCCTTTTCCGTAGGCCCGACTCTTTCGGACTTCGTCGAATCTCTCAAGGGCGATTCGGAAAACGTCATGGGCTCCGCGCAGTGGACTTCTACATTGAAATATAAAGACCCCGTTTTCGGGAGCAATCAGGAGTTCGTAAAAGCGTATAAGGCTAAATACAACGAAGACCCCAACTATCATTCTGCCGGCGGCGCATCCGCTGCTGTAATCTTTCAGAAGGCAATCGAAAAGGCAGGCACGAAGGATGACATAAGCAAAATAAGGGAGGCGCTTTCGGGCTTTAATGAGGAGATTATTTACGGCAAAATAAAATTCGACAAGACAGGAAAGGTAATAGGTAAAGGCATGCCGGTAATCCAGATACAGAAAGGCGCTCAGAGAACCGTCTTCCCGGAAGGCGTGGCTGAATCGAAGGCGGTTTATCCCAAACCGCAGTGGAAATGATTAGGGCGCTATGATTATCCTGCAGATACTCATTAACGGCCTGCTTTTGGGAGCGTTTTACGCCCTTATCGGCATCGGTTTTTCGCTCGTATGGGGAGTTACGAATATCATCAACCTATCGCACGGCGCCATAGCTCTGCTCGGGGCGTATCTTACTTTTTTCCTGTTTCAGACCTTTCGCCTCGATCCGTTCCTTTCGATCCCCGTCAGCTTTATCGCAATGTTCTCATTCGGCTATCTGCTTCAGCGGTATCTCATGAATTTTGTGGTTAAGGCGCAGATATTCATGCTGTTGATCCTTACCTTCGGCCTCGAGATATTCCTCGTTAATTTTATGACCACCTTTTTCTCCGCCGATTTCAGGTCAGTAACCCCTTCTTACGCAGGCAATAGTCTGGTGCTCGGCAGCATAGTTATTCCTTATATCAGGCTGGCGGTATTTTCCATATGCGTAATAATCGCAGTTGCGATGGCGCTCTTTCTCGATAAGACATGGCCGGGCAAGGCGATTAAGGCAACATCCCTCGACATAGAGGCATCGATGATGTCCGGCATAAACCCCGCAAAGATATACGCTTTGACCTTTGCCCTCGGCTCCGGCCTTGCAGGCGTATCCGGCACGCTCCTTACGCTTACTCAGGCGTTTTCTCCCAGTATTGCGGGAGGGCTTACATTAAGGGCATTTATAGTCAGCATCCTCGGCGGCCTCGGCAGGATAGAGGGAGCGCTTATAGGCGGGCTGCTCCTTGGCGTTCTTGAGACATTCAGTTCCTATCTGATAGGAGAGAGCTATAAAAACGCGATAGCATTCGGTCTTATGGTGCTGGTGCTTATTGTAAAGCCTTCCGGTCTTATGGGCAGGAAGTATTACGCGGAGGTAAAGCATTGAAGAAAAAAAATGTCATATCCTTCGCGCTTTTCATCATTACGCTCGCGGTATTGCCGCATCTCGTTTCGGGCTACTGGCAGAGGGTCTTGACGCAAACGTTCCTGTTCGCGTCCATTGCGGTAGGAAGCAATATCATCATCGGATACACGGGCTATCCGGCCTTCGGAAATATAGCTTTCTTCGGGGTCGGAGCTTACGTAACAGGCGTATTGACGACAAAATACAACATGGCCTTTGTCGCGACCCTGCCTTTTTGCGCGCTTTCAGGAATCGTTCTGGCAATACTTTTGGGCATACCTATATTGCGGTTAAAAGGACATTACTTCGCAATCGCAACGGTCGGAGTAATGGAGACAATAAAGGAACTCATCGACAATATGACGGAACTCACAGGCGGCGGTCTCGGACTGACTTTGCCCATAATGCAGGGAGAGCCTGAACATATCTACCGGTTTTTCTATTATGCCATGCTTTTATGCATGCTTTTCGCCCTTCTTCTTTCATACGTCATATCGAAAGTTAAACTGGGATACGCGCTGCGCGCAATCCGTGTCGATGAAGATGCGGCGAGCGTTATGGGCATAAATACGCCGCTTTACAAGACATTCGCATGGGCGCTCAGCGCATCGGCGGTCGGCATCGCGGGCGGCATCTATGCGTACTGGTTGAGTTACATAGATCCGCATACGGTCTTTGTAGGCACATATTCCGTGAAGATGTTCGCCATGATACTCTTAGGAGGGGCAGGCACGGTCATGGGCCCGCTTTTAGGGGCGTTTACGCTGGAACTCATATCCGAGCTCATATGGTCGAAGTTCATAGCAATACACGGTATGGTTTTAGGACTGCTCATCATATTCATCATACTCTTTATCCCGAAAGGGATGTTCGAGACGTTCAAAGGCGGTTTTTCTTTCAGAAAGCTTCTGACTAATTTGAGGGAGAACAGTCTGTAAATATGATAATGCTCGAGACGAAAAATGTGGCGAAGAATTACGGCGGTCTCAAGGTGCTTTCCGACGTCAATTTCAATGTAACGAACGGCGAAATCTTAGGTATTATAGGGCCCAACGGCGCGGGCAAGACCACGCTGATGAACATGATATCGAGGCTTACTCCAATAACAGGAGGGGTTATCGTCTATAAGGGCGAAACCATAAACGACAAAAAGCCTTATGAAGTCTCAAAAATGGGCATCTCGAGGACATTTCAGGTGGTTAAACCCTTCGGCGGATTGTCGGTGCTCGAGAACGTGATGGTCGGCGCATTTTACGGGAAGAGGTCTGTTAAGACGAAGCGCGAAGCAAGGCTTGCGGCAGAGGAAGCCCTCGGAATAGTCGGGCTCGAAACCATGAGCAACAAAGATCCGAGGACGCTTCCGCTCGCTCAGAGGAAAAAGCTCGAGGTGGCGCGGGCGCTGGCGATGGACCCGGACTTGCTGCTGCTCGATGAGGTCATGGCAGGGCTCGATGCGCGCGAATTGTGCGATATGATGTCCGAGATACTGAAACTGAAGGAAAAGGGCATTACCATAATCGTGATAGAGCATGTGATGAAGGCTATTATGGGCATATCCGACAGGATAGTCGTCCTTCATTTAGGCAGAAAGATATTCGAGGGCAGGCCGGATGAGGTGGTGAAAGATCCCGCAGTCATCGAGGCGTATCTTGGAACTAAATATGCGGCTAAGGGATAAATATGGCGCTCTTAGAGATTAAGAATCTGAATGCGGGATACGGAGACCTCCGGGTATTACGGGATGTAAGCATGGAGGTGAATGAGGGCGAGATTGTGGCGTTCCTCGGCTCCAACGGAGCAGGCAAATCCACATTCATGAGAACCATTGTCGGACTCAACAGGGCATGGAGCGGGGATGTGATAATGAACGGGAAGCGGCTTACCAATTCGCCGTCTGAAAAGATAATAAAATCCGGCATAGGCATCGTCCCTGAAGGCAGAAGGCTCTTTGCAGGAATGACCGTAACCGAAAATCTCGAAATGGGCGCATACTGCAACAGGAAAGACATAAGGCGCAGGATGGACAGTATATTTCAGAGCTTTCCCCGTCTTTACGAGAGGAAAGACCACCTTGCAGGAGATCTGTCGGGCGGAGAGCAGCAGATGTGCGCCATCGGAAGGGCGCTTATGAGCGAGCCGAAGATACTGCTCATAGACGAGTTCTCCCTCGGCCTTGCGCCTACCGTGGTTGACAGCCTGACAAAGGTGGTTCAGGATATAAACAGACAGGGAGTAAGCATACTGATCGTTGAGCAGGATGTGCAGATGGTGCTTGAGATGAGCAGCAGGGCGTATGTGATGGAGGTAGGGGCCATTACTATTTCCGGGAATTCGAAGGATTTGATAGACAATCCGAAGATAAAAGAAGCGTATTTGGGTATGTGAGAAATTAATCCGTTACGGCATGCCTATGCCGTCTATCTGCACCCCGCATTTCCGGCATTTAGAATCTTTCATATTGATAGTCGTCAGAGAAAATCCGAACCTTTCTATTAGAAGCTCTCCGCATGAGTGGCAGTATGTGCTTTCGCCTCCTTCGCCCGGCACATTGCCCTCGTAAACGTATTTCAAACCTGCCTTTAATCCTATCTCCCGCGCTGTTCTTAATGTCTTTAAAGGTGTTCTCGGTTTGTCCAATAATTTATATGTAGGATAAAATTGCGTAACATGCCACGGCATTGCTATGTCGATGGATTTTATGAATTCAGCGACCCACTTTAAAAATTCCTTGGAATCGTTATAGTCCGGTATTATGAGGGTAGTAATCTCTACCCAGACTCCGAGTTCCTTCATGAGCTTAATAGTGTCGAGGACAGGCTGCAGCCTTGCGCCCGCGACTTTTTTGTAGAAATCATCGTCGCCTTTTAAGTCTATATTGTTAGCATCGAGATACGGGGCGATAAGCTTAGTCGCATCAGGGCTCGAAAAACCGTTGCTTACAAAGACGTTCTTTATTCCCTTTTCATGAGCGAGCCGGGCGCAGTCGTACGCGAATTCCATGAATATCGTGGGCTCCGTATATGTGTAAGATATGCTTTTGCAGCCGGCAAGCTCCGCTTCCTGTACGACCTGTTCCGGCGTCATATCCTCTCCGGGGATATCGGGGTGCTGCTTCGGATACTGGGATATATCATAATTCTGGCAGTGCAGGCATCTGAGGTTACAACCTACGGTTGCAATGGAATACGACCTCGACCCCGGATGAAAGTGAAACAGGGGCTTTTTCTCTATGGGGTCTATATGCCGGGCTACGATTTTCCCGTAAACGAGGGTATAAAGCGTGCCGTCCTTGTTCTCCCTCACAGCGCATATGCCCCGCTTGCCCGGAGATATTGAGCAGTATTGCGAGCAGAGACGGCACTTTACCTTTCCGCTTTCCTTTTTTTCATAAAGTATCGCTTCTTTCATTGTCTATCGTGCCTTTTTTGTGCCGGACTTTTTAGGAAACGATTTCGGCGGGGTTTTTCTTTGAACGGCATGGTGCTGCATTACGACTTTTTCCGCTTCGAGCCAATGATCGAGGTCCCTGCCGTGAATATGACCGCTTTTTACCCAGAGATCATGGGCTATTTTTGATATTTCTTTGTGCATGCTCATAACAGTCCTCCTTAACGGTTGTTTAAATAAATCATAGCGCTATTTAAAGTTCAATGCAAGGAAGACTTGACAGGGCGTACCGGATAGGTATAGACATATTAACCAGTTTATAGAGGCAATTGAGATAGAAGGAGAAGAAGGCAAGGGGATTAAGGAAGAGATAAGCAGAAAAGAGGCTGCCCACCGAATACTCGGTATAATGAA
>JAJYVD010000015.1 GCA_021792185.1 Nitrospirota bacterium
ATAAAGTAAATGCTTCCTCAAACTTCTCAGGGTCTATAAGGGAAAATACCCTCCTGAAGGTATCATGCGATGGAATGCCGTTTGTAAGCGGCAAAAATTTCCTGAACCAGTCTTTTTTTGCCTCCCCCAATTCCTCAACCGCTTCCCAGTCATCACATCCCGAAATTACAGCACACAATGCTATGCATAATATGTCAGACAGCGCATGTAGCTTGTTTTCTGTCTCTCTCCTCGGATCATGTACTTGGTCAAAATACGGCTTAGGATTCGGTAACATGGGCTCCTCCTTGTTTTTAATGCCCATGTTATTGCAGATACTGTGCCTGCTTTATTGCCTCACCCCTATATAGTGCGTTTGCCCTGTTCTAATAGCAACTCACTGTAAAACAAGATTTTTAAGTATGACACGGTGTTGTCATTGAGTCTTGTTATACTTTTTAAAAGTCAAATGAGTAATATCCGGAGGTTCTGAAATGGCGACCATGAGACGTAAGAGAATGCTCAGAAAACACACCATGAATTTTTTTCATGAAGCTTTTATTGAAAGGAAGGCCCTCGAATACCTGAAAAACTTGCTCAACTCTCCTTTTTTAAGACGAAATGCCGTCGAATTACTGGATTTTGCATGCGATGTAATAGGACATGAGAATGTTATGCGATTTCTCAAAGAGCAGGACGCGCTTAAGTATAAAAAAATTATCGAGGAATCATCTCTACAAAAAAAAGATGAAGAACTTTCAAAAAGCGAAGCCATTGCCGTGATTAAAAAAATAATCCTTCCGCTGCTTTCAATAAAGCTTCAAAAACTATCAGGATGGCGGCAGGGAATTTTTGAAAAGAGAATTTTGGGATTAAAAAATATTTTCAAGCTCAGCGATGCCGAAGTAGAAATAATAATATTTTTGTATCTGATTGGCATAGATCCGATTTTTTCTAATATAACCGGCACGATTGAGAACTTCCAGAATGTGTATGTAATTAGACAATACGGACATTATCTGCTGAAGAAGGAATACATTTCTAATGCGCTTAATAACGGCAAGCTGATTGATTCATGCATGATTGAAAGAGGGTTTTCAGATGATATCAGCCTGAGTTCTTGGATGGTCGACTATCTTCTCGCGATTAAAGGCAGCAGGGTGAGCACTGATTTTTTCACTACAAAAAATAATGTATCCCTGGCGCTCTCCGATTTCGACCTTGCAAATGAAGATATGCTTGTAATAGACACCCTGATGAAGAGCGATGCAGGACATAATATATTGTTTTACGGCAGTCCCGGAACCGGCAAAACTACGCTTGCAAAATGCATCGCTAAGTCATACGGTAAAGAATTGATATCGGTCCGCATTCCAGATGCCGGTAATATAGCTGACAGGAAGAGAAATATATATGCATCTGTCCACACAGTGGATAATGACCGGAATATTGTCTTGATAGACGAGGCTGATGAACTTTTGAATGATTCTGAAAATAAAAGCTGGGTCAATAATATTATGGACACGCACAATACAAAAATAATCTGGATTACTAATGACTATGATGAAATACACCGGTCGGTTATGAGAAGGTTTTCTTTTTCCATGGAATTTAAGAATTTCGGGATAAAAGATCGTCTTAAGATATTGAGGCATGAACTCAAGACAAGGAAGCTTGCAGGCTATTTCACGGTGCAGGAACTTGAAGCGCTTTGTCGCAGTTTTGATGTGAATGCAGGAGGAATAATAAATGCTATAACCATTCTGAATATTAATAAAAAATTGGACAAAGAAAGCGCAATGCGGATTGTTAGGACCGTTCTCGGCAGTCACGAGAAAGTTACATCAACAAGCAGCAAATTTTCGCATTGCCGACGGAGCACCGATAAATATTCTTTAAATGGACTTAACTGCTCGGAAGACCTTTCAAGGATCATTGAGGCCACTGGACGATATATTACGCTGAGCAATTCAGAACCTGATAAATATCGCATGTGCCTTTCATTTCTTCTCTACGGACAGCCAGGCACCGGCAAATCGGAATTTGCATATTATCTCGGCAATTTATTTCATAAAGAAGTCTTGTTAAAGAGGGCAAGCGAAATTCAGAATTTATATGTAGGTGTAACCGAAAAGAACATTGCAAGAGCCTTCGACGAGGCGCAGAGAAACGGCAGCATTCTTTTTTTCGACGAGGCTGACAGTTTCCTATTCCCAAGAAAAGACGCAATGCGTTCGTGGGAGAAGAGTTTTACAAATGAGATTTTGACTCAACTCGAAAGTTTCTATGGGATAGTAATATTTGCAACGAATGACATAAACGGCCTCGACCATGCCGCCATGAGGAGATTCAGATTTAAAATAGAATTTAAGCCTCTTACTGCCGCAGGCAACGTGCATTTTTATAATAAGATTCTAAAACCGCTCGTGCCTGGAGATATGCTGGTTTCAAAATCCGATGAGGCCGGATTGAGAGCGTTGCAAAACCTTACGCCCGGAGACTTCGCTGTTGTGAGAGATAGGTTTCTGTTGAGCGAAAGCTCTCAGGTTACGCATTCCGCTCTGATTACGGCGCTCCATGAGGAAACAAAATACAAACTCAAAAAAGCCGATATAGGGTTCAGGCAGTGCTATGATGGATAATTTAAGCGGATTGTAATTTATGCAACATCATTTCGGCTTCTTTTTTCATTTGCTCTCTGAACCACTCCGGCTTAATTATTTCGGCATTGGGCATCCATGAGTATATCCAGTGTTTTATTTCGGCAGTGCCTGCAACCGTGAATGTAAGCTCAACCTCTCCAGTTGGGAGCAGCCGCCTTTTTTCTGTTGGATGCCATTTGTTCCTTCGAGTTATTTGTTCGGCCACGTTTGATGAGAACCTGACGGTTACCTCCACATCATCCGAATCATAAACTCCCCAGCTATGCGACAAATGGCCGCTCATATCGAAACTATCGTCAAGCCTGAAATAACGCTGCGTTTTTTTCATATCGAGAATCCTGTCAACGGCGAAATGTAAAACTTCATTGCGTAAATGACAATATCCGACGAGTATCCATGCGCCCTCATAAAATACCAACCCATATGGGTCTACCATCCTCTGCTTGATTTCCCCGCTGTGTATGGTATGGTACCGCATGTCTATCGAGAGTTTTTCGTTTATACATGCACTAATAGTCTTAAGGTGTTCCTGTGTTTTTTCATTTTCTACGGCTTCAGGTATTTTTATTATTATCGGCATTGTTTTCTTTGCATCAGCATTTTTTGCAATATCGGTAAGCCTTTTTATGAACTCTTGGAAGCTGTTTCTGAATCCGCTGCCGAGATGAGCTGCCGCGTCTCCCAGGGTAAACAGGAGGATAAGCTCGTCTTCTGAAAGCAAAAGCTTCCTTATGCGCTCCGTATGGGTAAATTTATAGCCGTGCCTCTCCTTATCGAATTCGACAGGGTCTATCATGCTGATAATTTCAAGGTATCTGTATATGCTTCTTTCGGAAACTTCGCATTTTTCGGCTAAAAATTTTACGGAAGGGTATCTGTTTTGAGAAATGAGGGTATATATATCGAGGATATTTATAACTTTTTCTTTAATGCCTGCCGGTCTTGTAAGCTTTTTCGGTTTCCTGTCCATAGGCGGTTATTTATATTGCAAACGATTTGGAGTCCATTTGGATACGCCTGCAAGCGATAGAGCTTCGACTTTCTCATCAAAGCCGGTCGCTATAATTGTTACCGTTATATTGTCTTTCATGCTCGGATTTATAACTATTCCCAAAATTATATTGGCATTATCATCCGCCAAATCATTAACTACAGACGCGGCGTCCTGAACAGCATGGAGAGGCATATCCGCACCGCCTGTTATGTTTAGAAGAATTCCCCTTGCTCCCTCGATTGATGAGTCTTCGAGTAAAGGATTGGCTATTGCCTGCTTTACAGCCGCAATCGCGCCGCCCTCTTCGGCCTTGCCGTATCCGATGCCCATAACCGATCTTCCTGCCTTTTCCATTATTGCTTTGATGTCGGCAAAGTCGTGGTTTATATGTCCACGAATCAGCAGCAGGTCGGTTATGCTCTGTATTGCCTGTCTTAAGATGTCATTCGCGATATCAAAGGATTTGATTAGAGATGTGCCTTTGGGAACCGACAAATGGATTTTATCGTTAGGTATAACAATATAGGCATCGACATTTTTTTTCAGTTCTTTTATGCCCGCTTCCGCGTTTAATGCCCTTGTTCTTCCTTCATAATAAAAAGGCTTTGTAACTACCGCTATGGTAAGTATTCCCATCTCTTTTGCAATGCCCGCGACAACCGGGGCTGCGCCTGCGCCTGTGCCGCCGCCCATTCCCGCTGTTATAAAAACCATATCAGCATTTTTAAGGCATTCTCTGATGAAATCGCTGCCTTCAATTGCAGCCTGTTGTCCTATAACAGGTTTTGCGCCCGCGCCTAATCCTCTTGTGAGGGTTGTACCTATTTGTACTTTTGTAGTAGCCGCTGAGTTTTCGAGTTTCCGAATATTCGTGTCTATAGCTATGAAATCGATGCCGGAGAGACCAGCGGCTATCATAGAATTAACAGCGTTTTCTCCGCCTCCGCCAATCACCTTAATCTTTACATCTATGCTTTCGGATTCAGCTAATTCGAACATTCTGTAGTTTAGCAAAAAGTCATAACAATTTATAGCGGAGATGGAGTTAAGTCATTTGCAAATAATTTTAAGGGAGTTTTTGTTATTATATTTAACTTTCCAACTGCCGAACTGGTAAATTTCAGATTCTTTTGCATTATAGTTCACTAAAATGCTGCGTACATTATTTTTAGTTTCTTCAGCCTTTTTCAGTAGTTCCTGTCCCTTTTTTCCCCATATATTTTGACTACACTCTCGTATAAATAAAATGAAATAGCGCAGTTGTGCCGCCGTATCTTTATTGAGATTTATTAAATCTTTTTCCGCAGATGTTAGAGTTTGAGGTCTTCCTTTTTTACTCCACTTGAACTCAAAGGCAGCTTCAAGGGGAGGGTATTCTATACTGTTAAGCTTAACCCTACCCTTTTTGTTGACATTGGTGATTTCTTCAAAAGAATATTTATTTACGAATCTGGGATCCATGATTACCATGTCATAATGACCTTTTTCGTCTGAAAAACGATTGTACTCACTGTGAACTAAGCTAACTTCTATTTTGTCTTGTCTCTCATGGTGTTTTTGCAGTGCAGGCGTTTTAAGTATAAGCAATTGACGGAAATGGGCTACCGCATCTGCCTCTGTGAAAAATGCAAAAGGGCTTTTTATAAAATAATCGACTAAGCACACTAAAGCTTCTTCAATCTTTTTAGCAGATAGCGGATTCATAAAGTATCTCCTTAAATGGTATTATCCCTTAATTTTATTAAAGTTATTAAAACAGAAAGGACGCTCTTGCCGATATATTAAACTGAACTTTCTTTTTTTTCAAGAGTTTTTAAGTTATGCAAATAACCGATGGGACGGCAAGCCGTCCCATCGGTTTTGTTTTTATTCCCTTCCCTCTTAACCTATCCTGATAATTATCCATCCTGTTTTTCTCTTTTCCAACCTCAGAGCGACGTTAGATTTAAGAGTAGTGCTATAAGCAGCCGTTGCGTAGCGCGAATCGTTCTTATCAATCTCAACACTCAGCGAGCTAATCCCCTTTTCATAGTCGCCTTTTGAAATCTTGCATACCTCTTTAATGATTTCATCTATAACAGCCTTTTTCAGTTCATTGTCGATAACCTCCCCTGTTTCTTGACCCATCTGTTTGAGGATGTCGTCAAAATCCACAAACTTCCTTATGCCGTCGTAATCCTTTTCGTATGAAGCTTTAAGAAAATTCTTGACGGCATTCTGCGCCTCGGATTTCTGATTGGCGCAGCCATAAAGGATAAAACCTACAAGCAACATCAAAACTAAAACAAACCGTACTTTCATACCTTTCTCCTCTTATTTGAATTTAAGCTTTATAAACTCTTGCAAGACCTTCTGAAAACTTATCTACATAGCCATACCCCCTTGGTTGTATAATTATTTTGCCGCTCTTATCTATTAATCCGAATTTGCCGTTAATCTCAACGGTTGCTAATCCTTCTGAAAAACAATATGCAGAATCAAATTGCGGCATAATTGTTATTCTGCCGATTCTATCTATATATCCCCATTTCCCATAAATCATTACTGCCGCTAAATTCTCGGAATATAGGTCTACAGCTTCAAAGACGGTATCTATTACGATTTTACCGGTCTTATCAATGAATCCCCAGGCCGTGCCATTGTGTACAGCCGCCACCCCCTCGTAAAACCTCTCACCATCAGAATACTGAGCATCAGACATCTTAGCACCGCTTTTATCGATGTAGCTTATTTTGCCGCTGCATTCAACTGCAGCTATTCCCTCCGCAAACCAGGCCATCATACCGAATTTAGGAGGAATTATAATTTCCCCTGCTTTGTCAATAAAGCCCCATTTGCCGCCAATTTGTACGCTCGCAAGCTCTTCAGAGAAAGTAACCGCGTCATCAAACTGTGCTTCTATAACTAAGTCCCCCTTCTTGTTTATAAAACCAATTTTGCCGTTTAAATATATGCTTGCTAATCCTTCTGAAAAACAATTGCCATAAAAAAATCCGGAAGAGGCTTTGATGATAAACCTTCCCTGCTTATCGATAAATCCGCCAATATCCCCAACAGTAACATGCGCTAATCCTTCCGAGAAATCATCTGCATAATCAAATTGCGGTTCGATTACAAAGCAGGCGGATTTATCTATAAATCCCCATTTCCCGTGCATGCAAACCCTTGCCAATCCTTCAAGGAAGGGACCAGCCGATTCGTATTTTATAGGAATAATCACTTTCCCTGACCTGTCTATATAGCCGCTATAGCCGCTGATTGAGTTTGTAGTAAGCATTATGCTGACCCTCCATGTTTTATTAGATACAATCTTAATATATGTTGCTGACAGCGCCATGTCAGCATTGAAAGTATTTCTTAATTGGTTAGTAAAAGTGATTTTTTTATTCAGGAACGATTTGTTTTTAGGCTGTTTTAGTGCCGGTTTTCTTTTTCTCGAATTTTAAACACTCTATGCCCGAGGATTGATGGACGACCATCGAAGGCATGTTCTTTGTCTTGAATTTCATGGCCTTACAGCTATACGGAAAGTCTTTCTCCCATGTAATGTAAAAATACCTGCATTTAAAGCAATCGATTTTCGAAATTTTCATTCTCGTTAATATCCTATTTTACCGATGGAAGGCAAAGCATTTCCGCTTCATTCTCGAATGGCATCCCGCCATTCTCCGAAGCTACGACAGCCCGCTTAGACATCCGTGTCACGCTTGGGCTGTCGAAGTCGCTCCAATACCTTACCTTCCATCGGCCGAATATATGAAGGCATGGGCGGATAAAAGGCTTTACCATCGCCACATTCGGCAAGCAATTAACTCTCAAATAAAGCAATAAATTTTTGAAGATGAACATACTATTATAGGCTATTTATAAATAACGCGATTTGTAAAGACTTTTAGCTGCTTATGCCTTCGTTAATCGATGTCAATCCCCCGTGCCCTTTGTAATATTATATTTCTTCAAAAGGGCGTGGAAATTCGTCCTCTGCATCCCGACCTCCGCAGCAGCCTTCGTAATATTCCACTCGTTGCGCTTTAGCGCCGCTGTCAGAAAATTCTTTTCTATTTCCTCTATGGATTTGTTTCTTAGATCCTTTTTTTTCTTTTTCAGTTCTTCGATCGTCGCCGGGATATCCACCTCCTCTTCCAGAGGCGTTATTATATGCTCCGGCTTCAGCGTCCTGCCTTCGCAGACTATGACCGCCCGGTGAATCACATTCTCAAGCTCTCTCACATTGCCGGGCCAGTCGTGGGCTATCACCTGGCGCATAGCCTCTGCCGAGATATGCGGGACATCCCTGCCTGTTTCCTTGCCGTATTTGTGAAGGAAATGATAAGCAAGCGCTGGGATGTCTTCTTTTCTGTCCCTGAGAGGAGGTACGGTGATGGGGAAGACGTTCAACCTGTAAAAAAAATCCTCCCTGAATGCGCCTTTTTTTACCATCTCGGACAAATCCCTGTTTGTTGCCGCAATAAACCGGATGTCGATTTTAACCGTTTTTCTGCTGCCTACAGGCCTGAATTCCTTCTCCTGCAATACCCTCAGGAGCTTTGCCTGCATGGGCAGTGGAAGGTTGCTTATTTCGTCGAGAAAAACAGTTCCTCCGTTGGCTGTTTCGAGCATGCCCTTTTCGGTTGAAACCGCGCCGGTGAACGCGCCTTTTGCATGGCCGAAGAGTTCGGATTCCATAAGATTTTCGGGTATTGTGCCGCAGTCGACCACTATAAAAGGCTGTTCCCTCCGGGCGCTGTTGTAATGTATGCCCCGTGCCACAAGTTCCTTTCCGGTGCCGCTTTCGCCTGTTATCAGCACAGTGCTTCCCGTTGACGCAACCGTTGCCATAAGCTTGAATACCTTCTGCATTTCCTTTGAGGCGCCTATGATATTATCGAGGCTGTAAAGGGCGTGTATCTCCTGTTTGAGCCTTATGTTTTCCGTTAAAAGCCTTTTCTTCTCAAGACATCTCCCGACCGCATTCACCAGCGCATCCGGGGTAAAGGGCTTCTCTATATAGTCGTACGCGCCGTATTTCAGGGCGTCTACCGCTGTCTTGACCGTGCCGTAGCCTGTAATGATTATCACCTCTGTTTCAGGCCACTCCTCTTTTATCTTTTTTAGCAGATCGATCCCGGTTACATCCGGCATGACAAGGTCCGTGAGCACGAGATCAAATGTTTTATTATTGAGCTTTTTTAACGCATCGCCCGCGTTTTTAGCGGTTTCGAGGGTGTAGCCTTCGGGAGAAAGGATTCTTACGCAGCTCTTCCTTACAATATCTTCATCGTCAACTATAAGTATTGCGGGATTGATCGAAGTCATCGCTATATTCCTATGCCGAGCACCTCATTGATCCTCGCGATTAATGTATCCGGCGTAAAGGGTTTTTCGAGATAATGGGCCGCGCCTGAAGACAGCGCCTCGACAATGTGCTCTACGGTATCATAACCCGTCATTATCATAACCTTCTGTTCCGGTCGTTGTCCCCTGATATTCACAAGCATCTCTATGCCGTTCATGCCGGGCATCTTAAGGTCTACGAGCACAAGGTCGTATGCGCTCTTTTCAAAAAGCTCGACGCCCTCTTTGCCCGAAGAAGCGGTATCAACATCGTATCCCTCGGGAACAAGAGTCCTTTCGCAGCTTATCCTTACGATCTCTTCGTCATCAATTACGAGTATCTTTGCCTTAGACATTAATTTCTCCCCCTGTTTTAAAGCTCTCCTTTCAAGGCGCTGTTTATATCTTCTTTTATTAATTTTAAAACATCCGGCAGATTAATCGGAACGTCCTGAAGTTCTTTTTTAAGTTCCACAGTATTAAGCTTATATGAGAGGCCGTTTCTCTCGTAAGAAAGTAAAAAATCCATATCCGGATGCCCCCCTATCAAAACCGCCATTGTAGCGCCTATGTCGCCGAGAGGCTTTCTGTCTATATGGCTGTTTTGAAACACAGCAGTGATAACGGTTCCTCTGTCCTGATGCGATTCTATCCGGAATGCGCCGTTGCATTCCTCGGCAGCCTGCGCGAGGAGAGGGATGCCGAGACCGAACTTCTTCTTCCTCACGGTTTTTGTGCTGAAAAAAGGGTCTTTAACCATTTTAAGCGTCTCTGCATCGATTCCCTTTCCGTTATCGGTTATTATCAGCGTAAACCTGTCATCAGCTTCATTGACTACAACTTTTATCTCTACTTTTGTGGCGTCCGCATCTATGGAATTCTCCGCAATGTCAAGCATGTGTAATGACAGGTCTTCCATTACCCCATTACCCCATTACTCAATTCAATTCTTCTTTGCCCTTCGCCGTTAAACGCCCGCGCTATTTCATCAAAAGAAGCCTCCTCCAAAAAAAAAGAGGTCGTCCTCCTGCCTATGTCGTCAAGATGGTGGGCGTCCGACGATGTTATCAACGGAATGTGCCGGTAGCCGGAGAATATGGATTCAGCCTGTCTTATCTCCGTATTATACGAGATCTCGAGGGCGTCGAATCTCACGCCGTCAGGAATAAAGCCCAACTGCGATAATACGCTGAATGACCCCCTGTCTATATGGCTCGCCACCGCAAGCCCTCCCAATGAACGGATAATGTTCACAGTATCCTTAACGAAAAGATTCGTGGCGCCGATAAGGAGCCGGTCGTTGAATTCAAGTATCTCGTCATCCTCGTTCACTTTTAATTGATATCCGAACGCCTTTGCGTCATTGACGCCTGACAGGCTACCGTAAATTATCTCCTGCAGTTTGATTATATTTTCCATCGAACCGAAAAGGGCGAGGATATGGGCTTCTTCGTAAGATGTAACCTCCATCGAGGGCAGCACTGTAATCCCCCGCTCCCGCCCTATTTTTACGGCAATCCCGGTATTTTCAGCCGAATTATGGTCGGTTATGGCTATTATATCAAGTCCTCTGTCAACTGCCGCGTTTATTATCCTGCGGGGGGTCATATCCAGTTCGGCGCACGGCGACAGGCAGGTGTGGATATGCAGATCCGCGACGAATTTTTTCATTTAATCATGTTATATAGCAATCCTGCGGTATCAAATGTGGTCATTACAGTGGTAAGAATGGTTACATTTTCGGATTCGGCTTTTCTTACCGTGTCGGGCTCCGGAGACCTTCCGTTAGTTATGATTATGCCGGAAAGCCCTTTTATAACGGCAACCGCTACTATATTAGGATGGGTTTGAAGGGTTATCCAGAGATCGCCGTCCCCGGCGTTTGCCATTACATCGGAAAGAAGGTCGCTGATATAGCAGCCCTTCACCTCGGTGTGCAGGTCGCCGCCTACCCGGATATCGAGACCGAGCCTTCCGGCAATATCGCTAACTTTCAACATGTCTTTTCCTTTCTTATGTATAAAATTATTTCGAGAGTCGTCCCTTCTCCGACAACCGAATCTATCTTGAGGTTGTCGGAGTTCCTCTTTATGTTAGGGAGCCCCATCCCCGCGCCCCATCCCATCTCCCTTACCCAGTCGGGTGCAGTCGAATATCCTTCCTGCATTGCTCGTTCTATGCTCTCTATTCCCGGTCCCATGTCGGTAAGGATTATTTTTACCTCTTCGTTATTGACCGTGTAATGCATTGTTCCCGCCACCGCATGTATTATGACATTCATCTCGGCCTCGAACGCGGCAATGGACGCCCTTCTTATCACGTCCTGAGAAACTCCGAGTTTTGCAAGCATCGATTTCAGATCACCGGATGCTCTACCCGCATTGGTGAAATCTCCTCCCATCAGTTGAAAACATCCCTCTATGCAATCCGCGATATGCATCAATCATTGCCCCCTTTGGTTGCCGGCAGTCTTATAATAAAGTTTGCCCCTCCCCCTATACCGCTTTTTAAGAATATCTGGCCGCCGTGTTTTTTTATAATCCCGTAACTCACGGAAAGGCCGAGTCCCGTGCCTTTACCCGCAGGCTTAGTTGTGAAAAAGGGTTCGAATATCCTGCCCGTTATATCTTCAGGAATTCCCGGACCGGTATCGGCGAATTCGAGTTCTATGAATTTATTACCGTCCTCTTCGGTTGGACGCGATGCTATTTTGACCGTGCCGTTTTCTTCCATGGCATCGGCGGAGTTTATCAGGAGGTTCAAAAATACCTGCTGGATCTGGTTTGGGTCCGCCGTCACTTCAGGGACGGATTTATCCAGATCCACGTCAAAGGCGATATTATGAAACTTGGCCTGATTCCTGACCATCGACAACGTGTTCTCTATCAGGAGGTTGATATTTACCCTTGCCTTCTCCGACGCTGTTTTTCTCGAAAAGCCGAGCAGCCCCCTGACGATCCTCGAACACCTTTCGGCCTGATCTATTATAACCTTAAGGTCTTCTATATCCTGCGTGTTTTCCTTGGGCATGCGCTTGATCATCAGATATGCGAATGTTACGATTCCCGTGAGCGGGCTGTTCAGTTCATGGGCTACGCCCGCAGCCATCCTTCCGAGCGACGCCAGCTTTTCGGCATTTATAAGCTGCTCCTGAGCCCTTACTATTTCCGCGGTTTTTTTCTGGACCTCGTCTTCGAGGCTTTTGGTCCAGTTCTCCATTTTTTCCTTATATTCCTTAAGCTCCTCCGCCATGGAATTGAATGAACCCGCCAACAATCCGATTTCGTCTTTTGAGGCGATGTGTATCCTTTGCTCCATGTCGCCCATCGATAGTTTGTTCATTCCCTCGGTCAGCATTGAAAGGGGCCTTGTAACTATATAGTAAAGGATAAGGCACAATATCACCGAGATCACCGCCACAAAGAACCCCCCGTAGAAAAGTACCGTCCAGATATCTACTTCGGGATTCTGCGTGATGAATACATAAGCAAAAAAGAAGCCCGCAATAAGCATCATGCTGCCTATTGTCAGAATCAGCTTGCCTGTAATGGAGTTCAGCTTTTTCCGCATTCTTGTTAATAATAACCTACGGGGAATATTGAGTCAATCGGCCTGTAAAGTTGCATAGAAATGCAAGAGTTTGATAAATTACAGAAGAGACCAAAGCCGGGGGAGGTAAAACATGAGGCGTTTATTTATTGCAGTCTTAATCATTATGGGAATTGTATCGATTGCCGGATGTTCGACAAAAAGGATATTGCCGCCTGATCAGCCCGCAGCAGAGCAGGGACAGGCCGAAGAAAAGGCTGGCGACAAAAAGGCAGGAGCCGATGCAGGAGTCTCAAAAAAACCTCCTAAGGAATCGATAACCGAAAAGCAGCTATCGAAAGCGCAGCCTTCGGATAGCGAGATGTCCATAAAAGAACTGCAGACAAAAATCAAGGATATTCATTTCGACTACGACAAATACGACATCCGAGATGACGCAAAGCCCGTAATGAAAGAGGTTGCGGACGCGCTTTCAAAAAACAGGAAAATAAAGGTCATAATTGAAGGTCACTGCGACGAGAGAGGAACCAATGAATATAACCTCGGGCTTGGAGACAGGAGGGCAAGCTCAACAAAAGAATATCTTGTCTCTCTCGGCATCCCTACAGGCAAGATAGAAACGATCAGTTATGGAGAGGAAAAACCCTTATGTGCCGTGCAGACCGAAGATTGCTGGAACAAAAACAGGAGGGGTCACTTCGTTCTGGTCGAGGAGAATAGGAAATGAAGAAGTCAGAGCGGAAGAACGGAAGAAACAAAGTCGTTGCTGCTCTGCTGCTCTACTGCTTTACTGCTCTGTTTCTTACCGGTTGTGTAACTACCGAAGATATGGATCAAGTGAAAGGCAATGTTTTTCGTCTTCAGATGGAATCCGCAACTCAGAAGAAAGACATTTCCGAGATTAAAGGGAGCCTTTCCGATATATCTAAAGATATAACCTCGTTAAAAGAATATTCGCTCAGCGCCATGAAGGAGAGCCAGTCTTCCCTCGTAACGCAGACATCGGATATTTCAAAGGAAGTGCAGGCGCTGAAGGGCCGCTTCGATGAGAATAAGTATTTCATGGACAAGACTATAAAAGACCTCCTCTCGGAGAGGGAACTCCAGCAGGCAAGGATAGCGAAACTCGAAAATGAACTCAAGGAAGTAAAAACAAAAATCAGCGACTCTCTTGAAAAGAAGGAGACGGCGGATTCTCGGGATAATTCAAAAGAGGCGAGCGCAACAACGGCAGAAACAAAGGAAGCAAAAACTGCCGATATCAACGATCCCCTGAAGCTCTACGACGATGCGCACATAGATTTCAAAGAGAAAAAGTACGCGGAGGCCCGCCGGAAGTTCGATAAATTCATTAAGGATTTTCCAAAACACGAACTTTTGCCTAACGCGTATTTTTGGGCAGGGGAATCCGATTATGCCGATAAAAAGTATGAGGACGCCATCCTCTCATACGAGTCGTTCCTGAAAAAATACCCCAAGCACGAAAAGGCAAAGGGTGCGATGCTGAAGCAGGCGTTCTCTTTTATTGATATCGGCGACAAAAAGACAGGGAAGGTGCTGCTGGAGAAGGTGATAGAGAAATACCCGAATTCGCGCGAAGCCGAACTTGCGGAAAAGAAGATCGGAGAGATGCTCTCTAAAAATAACGCGGGCGGCAGCGCGTCTAAGACAGCAAAGAAAAAGAAGAAATGAGCCTCATAAAAGATAAATACGAGCGCGTTATCGATTACATGCGCATATCCATAACCGACAGGTGCAACCTCCGCTGCGTATATTGCATGCCAGCGGACGGCATAAAGCCGGTTGATTTCAGAAATATCCTGTCCTACGAAGAAATAGTAAGAATCGTAAAAACAGGCGTAAAGCTCGGAGTAAGAAAGGTGCGCATTACAGGAGGCGAGCCGCTTATAAGAAAAAACCTCCCGTATCTTATTAAGGAAATAAATAACATTGACGGCATCGAGGATATAAGCATAACTACAAACGGGCTTCTGCTGAAACAATATGTGCGGCAGCTTGTGGACGCGGGGCTTAAGAGGGTGAATATAAGCCTCGATTCCCTCCGTCCGGAGCGATATTCCGAAATAACGAGAGGCGGCGACATTAAAAAGGTGTTCGAGGGGATTCAGGAGGCGGAAGCCGTCGGGTTGACGCCGATAAAAATAAATATGGTTCCCATAAGGGGCTTTAACGACGACGAGATAGAGGAATTCGCGAAGATAACGATGAAAACAGCTTACCATATACGTTTCATAGAATTTATGCCTATAGGGTCGCGGGAGATATGGAGCCGCGAAAAATATATCTCATCCGAAGAACTCCGGCAGAGGGTTTCTGAAGTTGCTCCCCTTATGCCTTTAAAAATAAGGCGTTCAGGGCCTGCCCGTTATTACGGGTTTGAAAACGCGCCGGGATGCATCGGATTTATCAGCCCTATAACCCATCATTTCTGCAATACATGCAACAGGCTCAGGCTTACATCCGACGGCAAGCTCCGCCCGTGTCTTTTTTCCGAAACCGAGATTGATCTAAAATCCGCGCTGAGAAACGGGGCATCCGATGAAGAGGTTGAGCGTCTTTTGAGGCTTGCCGTAGAGATAAAGCCTGAAGGCCATTCCATAAACCATGAAAAGTCTTTTGATCACCTGAAACCCATGTCAAAAATAGGGGGATGACCTGAAAATTTCAAATCTCAAATTTGAAATTTCAAATTCATGATACCTGTCTCTGTCGTCATAATCACAAAGGATGAAGAAATAAACATAGGCGACGCCCTTGAAAGCGTAAAGGACTTCGAAGATGTTGTTGTGGTCGATTCCTTCAGCAAAGACAGGACAATAGAGATAAGCAGGCAATATACGAGCAGGGTATTTCAGCACGAGTGGCAGGGTTATGCGGCGCAGAAACAAGAGGCGGTAGATTATGCGCAAAGGCAATGGGTTTTGATACTCGACGCGGATGAGAGAGTCAGTCCCGAGCTGAAAAAAGAGATTTTAGAAAAAATTACTCTAAACTCTGAACTCTTAACTCAGAACTCATGTCGCGGTTTTTATATCCCAAGGAGAAATTTCTTTTTGGGCAGATGGATAAAGCACAGCGGATGGTGGCCTGATTATACTCTGAGGCTTTTCAAAAAGGATGTATCGCATTTGGAGCCGAGAGCGGTACACGAAAAAGTGGTCGTCAACGGCTCTACAGATTATCTGAAATGCCCGCTGGAGCATTACACCTATAGAACAATTTCTGATTATATTAAAAAGATGGAAAATTACTCGACCCTTGCGGCAGAGGAAATACTCCTTAAAAATCCCGCTCAATCCCCGGTCTCGTTACTTGCTAAAATGGCGTTAGGCCCGGTCTTCACGTTTTTTAAAATGTTTTTCATAAAACAGGGATTCAGGGACGGAATTCACGGTTTTATGCTGGCCGCGCTTTATGGATTCTACACATTCCTAAAGTATGCAAAGGCGTGGGAGAAAAAGGGTTGAGGCTTGCTTTCATAAAAAAGAAGTTCTCTATTCACGGCGGCGCGGAAAGGTATCTCCAGACCCTGATACGACAATTCAAGGAGGCCGGGCATGAAATACACATATTCGCCGATACATGGACTGAAGAAGGCGGAATAATTTTTCATAAGGTGAACATACTGCCTTTAAGTTCTTTCCTGAGCAATCTAACGTTTAATATCAATGCAAACTCTGAACTCCAAGCTCTTAACTCCAGACTCAAATTCGATTGCGTTATAAGTTTCGAGCGGACTACATGTCAGGACATTTACAGGGCAGGGGAGGGGTGCCATGCTGAATGGCTCGATATAAGGGCGAAAACAGCGCCTTTTTATAAGAGGCTCTCTTTCAAGATAAATCCGCTCCATATTTCGCTCCTGAATCTGGAAAAAAAACTTTTTCATACCACAAAACTCATAATCGCAAACTCGAAAATGGTAAAGGAGCAGATTGTAAGGCACTATAAGGTTCCGGAAGAGAGGATAAGTATAATTTACAACGGGGTTGATCTGATGCGGTTTACTCCTGAAAATAAAGATAAATGGCGTAAAGATATAAGGAGCAGTCTCAACGTATCCGAAGATATTCGAATATTATTGTTTGTAGGCTCAGGATTCGAAAGAAAAGGGTTGAAAACGTTTATAGATGCCGTATCCCTGATAAAAAGCAATGACATAAGGGCATTGGTTATCGGCAAAGGCGATATAAAAAAATATAAAGCTGCTGCCTTCCGGCACGGCATTTCGGATAAGATTATTTTTTTAGGGGCTCAAGCGGACATAGAAAAATTCTATGCGGCGGCCGATCTTTTCGTGCTGCCGACGCTTTACGACCCCTTCAGCAATGCTACGCTGGAGGCTATGGCGTCAGGAATGCCTGCCATAACCACAAAGAACAATGGAGCGGCCGAACTCATAGAGGATGGACGTGAGGGCTTTGTTACAACCGATTTGTTTAATGCGCAGGAATTAGCCGATAAGGTAAATCTTTCATTGAATAACCTCAAAGCAATGGGTGAAAATGCGCGTAAAAAGGCGGAGGCGTTTCCGGTTGGAAGGGCTGTAAAAGAGTTTATAGAGGTAATAAGCCAGGTTAAAAAATGAATTTTGTAAATATAAAAAAAATACTTGTCATAAAGCTGAGGTATATCGGCGATGTCCTTCTTGCAGTCCCCGTATTCAGGGCATTGAAAGAAACATTTCCGGACGCACACATATCGGCGCTTGTAAATTCAGGAACGGAAGATGCATTGCGCGGCAACCCGATGATAGACGAGATAATAAGCTTTGACAGGAACATAAAAAATCTTCCATTGCTAAAGCGATATTTCAGCGAAATAGGCTTTCTGGGACATTTCATAACAAAAGGTTTTAATATGGCTGTTGACCTGACAGGGGGAGACAGGGCAGCGGTCATATCCATTGCGTCCGGAGCAAAATACAGGCTTGGCTGGAAATCTAAAAAGGGCTTTATAGGGAAAAGATATGCCTATACCCATCTGTCGGAGCCGGACGGAAATAGACATACGGTATTGCAGAACATGGAGGTAATAAGCAGGTTCGGGATAGATACAAAAGACCTTTCAATCGATTTTCATATCCCGGAAGAGGACAGGGTGTTTATCGGAAACATCCTCAAAGGCCGTAACATAAAAGATGGCGATACCGTCGTTCATGTGCATCCAACCTCGCGATGGCTCTTTAAGTGCTGGGAAGACGAGTATATGGCAGAAATTATAACATGGCTTTTGGGACAGGGCATAAAGGTAATAGTCACATCATCGCCTGATAAAAAAGAAATGGAAAAGGCAAAGAGGATTTTATCTTTAGTCGGGGACAGTCCCGATTCACGGTTAATAGACCTTTGCGGAAAGACCACGATAAAACAGCTCGGCGCTGTATCCGGGGCCTCAGACCTTTTCTTCGGCGTAGACTCGGCGCCGATGCATATTGCAGCCGCTGTCAGCACCCCTGTTATTGCCCTATTCGGACCGAGCGGCACCTTCAATTGGGGGCCGTGGGATAATAAAATTTCAAATTTCAAATTTCAAATTTCAAATTCTATGAATCCCTATCAAAAAAGAAACGGCATTCAGGCATTCGGGATGCATACTGTAATGCAGAGAGACTGGGAGTGCATACCGTGTGGAAAGGACGGGTGCAAAGGCACTAAAATAAGCAGATGTCTTACCGATATAAGCCCGGAAGAGGTAAAGAATATCATAGTTGAAAAATTAAAGATATGAAACCCGTTCATGAAAAAATATATGAACTTCTGAAAAATAGCGATAATGGGCATGTGCTTGACGCGGCCTGCGGCAAGGGCGCTATAGGCAGCGCCCTTGAAAACAGGGGATTTAAGGTTTTTTATGCCGACAGATATGACCGTCCCGAAGATGCAAAACTGTTCGTAAATACGGATTTAAACCGGTTTCTGCCTTTTAAGGGAAAAAGCTTCGGGACCGTCGTATGCAGCGAGTCTCTGCAGTATATCGAAAATCATAACCAGATCATAAGAGAATTCGGCAGGGTACTGAAGGAAGGCGGCAGGCTTATTGTCAGTTTTCCGAACATACTTTCGGTATCGTCTCGTTTATTTTTCCTGCGAAGGGGCTATTTCCCGCACTTCAAGCCGTATAAGGCGGGAGACAGCTATAAACGGTGGAATTTTATCGCCTATAACCCTGTTTCTTTTGTCGAAGTCTTTCAGATAATGAAAAGAAACGGCTTTGAGGTGAGGACTGTTACAGGCTCCGGCATGAAAACAAAAGGCATATGGCTTTATGCCGTTTTAAAAGCGCTTTACAGTATCGGATTGTTATTCGAAAAGGATAAGGAAAGGGCGGAGATGATTAAGAAATTATCATCCCGCGAGCTTTTGTTGGGCGACCACGTCATTGTGTGCGGCGTAAAGGCCGGGTGAGATATGCCGTTTACTATACTCCATACCGAATCTTCAACAGGCTGGGGAGGCCAGGAGAACCGGACGCTCAACGAATCCATCGGACTTAAGCGGCTCGGCGCACATGTGATAATTTTGTGCCAGCCCGGCAGCATGCTCGAAAAAAAGGCGTCGGCAGAAGGTATAGAGGTAAAAACATGCGTTATGAAGAAAAGCTACGATATCCGTGCTGTAAAATATATTCTCGATGTTATCCGGAATGAAAAGGTCGATATAATAAACACCCACAGCGGAAGAGACGGTCTTCTTGGAGGAATAGCCGGAAGACTTTCGAGAAGAAAGCCCGTAATAGTCAGAACGCGGCATCTTGCGCTGCCTATAACATCGAAATTTTCATACAAAATATTGCCTCACCGCATTATTACCGTAAGCGAATATGTAAGGAATTATTTGATACGGCAAGGAATCTCTCCCGAAAAGGTTATCGCAGTTCCCACAGGCGTAGACATAAAGAAATTCGACCCGGAAAAGATAAACGGCAATTTAAAAAAAGAACTCGGATTGAAGTCTGATGCTCCGCTCATCGGGACTGTCGCCATATTGAGACTCAAGAAGGGACATCATATCCTTCTCGATGCGATCCCGGCGGTTCTCGAGAAAATCCCGGATGCCTCGTTTGTGTTTGCAGGGGACGGGCCTCAGAAACAGAACATCCTGAATAAAATACAAAACATGCGATTAACCGGCAGCGTATTTTTGCTCGGACTCAGAAAAGACATTCCTGAAATTTTGAAATCAATAGACATCTTTGTCCTGCCCACGCTTCAGGAAGCCCTCGGGACATCTTTTGTGGAGGCAATGGCAATGGGCAAGCCGGTCATAGGAACGGATGTCGGAGGCGTGAGCGAGGTCATAAAAAATGGCGTAAACGGCTATCTTGTGGAGCCGGATAATCCCCTTGCATTAGCGAATGCAATCATCGGAGCGCTTCAGGATAATGAGAAATTGAACATCATGGGGATCGAAGGTAGAAAAATAGTCGAACAGAATTATACCGTGAAAAAAATGTGTGAAAAAATGCATGGAATCTATACATCTTTATTGAAGGATAAAAATTCATGAGACCCGTTCCTGTTCTAATGTATCACCATATTAATCCTCATAAAGGAGATATGGTCACCGTAACTCCTGAAGTCTTTGAAGGGCAGATGGCATATCTTCATAATGCCGGATACAGGACATTGAGAATTGACGAGCTTGTTTCTTATATAAAAGGAGAATTGAGTCTGAATCAGAAGGCGGCAGTCATAACCTTTGACGACGGCTGGCTCGACAATTATATTTATGCCTTCCCGGCGCTGAAAAAATACAGCATCAATGCAGCCATATTCATAATTACGGATAGAATAGAAAGGGCATCACTGCATAATGAGAGAAATAACCCTTCCTCTGTGCCGACCCATAAAGAATCAAAGCTGCTCATAGAAAAAAAAGAAGATTACAGGGTTGCGCTCAACTGGGGACACATCAAAGAAATGTCTG
Source organism: Nitrospirota bacterium (assembly GCA_021792185.1). Lineage (GTDB taxonomy): Bacteria > Nitrospirota > Thermodesulfovibrionia > Thermodesulfovibrionales > Dissulfurispiraceae > GWB2-47-37. The sequence goes on from JAJYVD010000015.1 coordinate 20,469, forward strand.
ACAGCGGGCTTGTGGAATTCTACTCTCATACAAAAAGTCATATGAAATGCAATGACTTGCCTGAAGATGAGCTTTTGGAAGAAATCGGAAAATCGAAAAAGATTATTGAAGAAAAAATGGGTAGGCCGTGCCCGTATCTCTGCTGGCCGTATGGAAAATATAACGATACTGCTTTAAGGATTGCGGTAAATACGGGTTATGAGGCAATATTCATTACCGGGCATGGAGTTGTTGAAAAAGGGTCGGATCCGCTCGCAATCAAGAGGATAGTTGTTAAAGACAGCGTTGCGTGGTTCAAAAATAAAATGGTAATATATATAAATCCAGTCCTTTCAAGGCTGTATCTTATGTTCCGGAAAAAGTTTTGATGAATATTCCGTTTGCCGACCGCTTACTATATCGTTACATCCTAAGTCGATATCATCGGGGAAATAAAGTTGCATCTCTTGATTCGCTGCAACTGCATAACGTGAATCGTGTCCTGCTCGTCTTGACAACAGGGATTGGAGATGCTGTCCTTTCCACGCCTATCTTTCCTGCCGTGCGCCGTGCATTGCCTGCTTCAGATATCCGCCTGTTATGCCGAGAGGGCTGGCAGGAGTTATTCTCGGAGAATACTAATATAAATGGTATCTTTCCTTATTACGGTAAATACAGAAGGGTTTTTAAAACAATTAATGTCTTACGCAATTTTGAGCCTCAACTGACGCTCATACTGCACGGAAATGATCCGGATATAATTCCGCTGGTTTATTTATCAGGAAGCCGTTACATAATACGCATCCCATGGAAGCACACCCGTTTTAGTTTTCTGCTCTCCAACTCGGAACGTCAGCAGGATGCCGAAACTGTTGACGGCGCGCATTATATCGAAAATCGCCTCCGTATTCTCGAAACAATAGGAATTGCGGCGGTGGAGCATACTCCCTATCTCATAATATCAAATGAGAAACGTTGCATTATAAAGGAAAAGTTGCATAACATTTTCGGCCATGCTTCGAAATACTGGATATTTCATATTCCGGCAGCCAATCCTTTCAAAGTTTGGTCTTTGGAAAATGCCGGAAGGCTCATCGAAAATACCCTGAGTATACTTCCGGAGCACAATATCATTCTTACCGGCAGCGCAATGGATAAAAAAATATTGGATCGACTTATTCAGGGACTCCCGCCTGGCCTACCGGTAAAGAGGGTGTTCAATATGGCAGGAAATCTGTCTCTTTCTGAAACAGCAGCCTGCATATCCGGCGCCGACTTTTTAATAGGCCCGGACACAGGGATATTATATATAGCCGCTGCCATTGAGGTGCCGGTAATCGGGCTTTATGCCCCCACTTCTGCAAATATAGTAGGCCCTCGTTCCCGAAGGGCACGCCACTATATTATCCAAAAATCACCCACATGCGCTCCGTGCGTGTGGAAACGGTGCAAATATAATCCAAGTTTGTGCATGGCTCAGATCACGGTGGATGAAGTTATACAGGGCATATTGTCCGTTATGCAAAAAAACAACGAGGCGGCTATTTCATGAAAAAGATAACTGTCGCCCATCTCCTTCCCAACTACAACCCATTCCCGCCTTTATATCCGGCAGGTACCGAATTGCGCGTGGAGCAGATATCTGTTCGCCAGCAGCGTTACAGGCCGGTGGTAATCTGCGGGGCATTCGGAGATCAGCCTTTAACTGAAGATAGAGACGGCATGAGGATTCGCCGTATAAGGATAGGAAAAATTTACAGGAGGCTTTTTCAGAAAATAACACGCCTCGATCCGATGCCTTACACCGCTCGAATGTGGGACATAATAAGCGAAGAAAATGCCGCATTATTGCATCTTCACAATGAGCCGAAATTGCTTTCGGGTTTGGCGCGCCGCATCGAGCGGCAACCGATGCCGGTTATAGTTCATATAGCCAATGAAAAGCCCGTTATTCCGGATAACACCCCTCTTGTCACACGATGGGTGGCGTGCAGCCGCTTTATGGCGGAATGGCTGAAAAACAGCTACGCCATACCGGAAGCGGATATACGCGTAATTTATACCGGAGTCGATACGTTAGATCGTAAGCCTTTATGGGAGATGGAGCCGGCTTATCGAAGGAAGTTAAGGCAGGATTTTGGAGTCGAGGACGACAACGCGGTAGTGATGCTTTTTGCAGGCAGGATAGTGCGTGAAAAGGGAGTGGCGGAATTGCTTGACACATTTCGTATTGTGAGATCCCGCTCAAAAATTCCCATTTATCTTCTTGTAGCCGGAAACGTAAGGGAAACGAATGATCCTAAGAACGAAAAGACTATTTACGGCAGGGCTATGGTAAAACGCATGGAACAGGAAGAGGGGGTCAGATGGATTGGAAGTCTGCCCCCTCAGGATGTGCATAACTTTCTGCTTGCCGGAGATATTTTTATTCTCCCTTCGATATGGAACGATCCCTTCCCTACGGTAATGCTTGAAGCGGCTGCGGCGGGATTGCCCATTCTCGGCAGCGCTAAAGGCGGTATTATAGAATTTTTGAAGGGATGTCCTGGAGAGCCTTTAATCAAAGAGCCGGAAAAACCTGAAACATGGAGCGGTCATATAGAAAAACTGATCTGCGATCCGAATCTCAGGCAACAGGCGGGGCACTGGCTTCGGCGTAGAGTAGAAGAATCCTTTGATTGGTCACGGGTGACCGATGAGTGCGAATATCTTTACGATGAAATTATGGGAGCGTCGTGAAAATCTGTTTTTATAATGTAACCGCCGCCTATAAATCCGGCGGTTTGGAAACATCCTGCTGGGAGGCTGGCCGCTCGCTGTCAAAGCGGGGGCATGAAGTAAGTATAGTAGCGGGCAGTGGGGGCAATCATAGATACACCGATGTAAAGCTGATACAGTTCCCTTTTAAGGAGCGTTCTATATTTCCTAAATTCGGCACCCGTTTTCAGAAGCTTATGGAACGTTTGTCATTCGGTTATCGCGCATGGCGTCACATGGCAGGCAGCAATTATGACATTGTGATTATCAATAAACCTTTTGATTTTCCGGTGCTCTGGTGGGCAAAAAAAAGAAGGCTCCGTGCAAAGGTATTATTTCGTTCCGGCGGCACTGACTTCTTTTTAGGAGATAAACTTTTTGCAGGCGCAATAGACTTTTGGGCGTCTTCCAGCGTGTATAACGCCATGCAAGTCGAAAGACGATACGGGCATCCGGTAACGGTAATACATAACGGCGTAGATATTGAGAGGTTTATACCTGCCGATAAAAATACTGAAATCAGGGCGCATTGGGGTATTCCGTCCGGCAATCCTGTTATAATGAGTGTCGGCAGATTGGTCGGCTGGAAAGGATTGCATACGATCGTGGGTTTGCTTCCTGAAGTCGGCGATGCGCATTATGTTATCGTTGGAGAGGGGCCGGAGCGGGAATCCCTATATAAACTCGCCCTCCATCTCAATGTTTCCGGCAGGATGCATTTTTTAGGAGCGGTGGCTCACTCAGACCTGCCGCGCATTATAAGTCAGGCAGACATCTTTGTTCAGCCTTCCATAGGCGAGGAGGCTTTTGGTATCAGCATTGTGGAGGCTATGTCATGCGGTGTGCCTGTGCTTGCATCACGGAATGGAGGGATGCCGGAAATCGTTATTGACGGTAAAACCGGACTGCTTCTTCCTGCGGGCGATAAGGCGGCATGGAAAGAAGCCATCAATACTTTATTGAAACAGCCGGATCTCTTGCATGAAATGGGCATAAACGCGCGTATCCGGGCGGAAGATCATTTCTCATGGAGCGCAAACGCCCTGAAACTGGAGAATTTATTTATGGGAGGGAGCCTCTGATGTGCGGCATAGCCGGATACATGGTCGGAAAGGGATCCGAAGATAAGATGCTTCTCGATGAGGCGTTGCGCCGGCTGCGCCATCGAGGGCCTGACGAAAAGGGCGTATGGAAAAATAAAGGTGTAGGTCTTGGCCATGCCCGTCTCAGCATTATCGACCTCTCCAGCGGGCAGCAGCCTATGAAGAGCCCTGACGGCCGACATGTAATAATATTCAACGGCGAAATCTATAATTTTCTCGAGATAAAAGACAGGCTGATAAAAGAGGGGGAGGTCTTCTCTACCACCTCCGATACCGAAGTATTGCTTCGCCTTTTCGTGCGAGAAGGTTTCGAGCGATGTCTTGCCCAATTGCGCGGCATGTTCTCGTTCGCCGTATGGGATACAAGGGAACAGGTCTTGTTCCTTGCGCGCGACCGCTTAGGCGTAAAACCGCTCGTATATGCGGAAATACCGCAGGGGTTCATCTTTGCATCCGAGACAGGCGCGCTCTTCTCCCTTTATCCCGACCTTCCGCGCAATCCGGATTATGCGGCTATAGACCACTATCTCACGTTTCAGTATATCCCATCTCCCCTTTCCGGCTTCACCTCCGTCCGTAAGCTGCAGCCGGCTCATGCAATGATAATAAGAAACGGACGTATTGAGCGGTTATGGCGTTATTGGGATATCGATCATAATAAGAAAAGCAGACTTTCCTTCGGCGAGGCATGCGAGGCATTGCGGGAAAAGTTCCTTGAGGCCACGCGCATACGCCTTATCAGCGATGTACCGCTCGGCGCATTTCTTTCCGGAGGGATAGATTCCAGCATCACGGTTGCTGCAATGGCGCATCTGGGCGTAAATCCTTTAAAGACATTCGCCATCGGATTTGAGGATGACCAATTCAATGAGCTGCCCTATGCCGGAGCTATCGCACGCCATTTTGGGACCGACCACCATGAGATGATAGTACGGCCAGATGCGGTTTCAATACTGCCAAAACTGGTAGAGCATTTCGGAGAACCGCTTGCCGATAATTCCGCCATACCTACTTTTTATGTTTCACAATTCGCGCGCACACAGGTCACAGTAGCCCTTACAGGGGACGGCGGCGACGAGGTGTTCGCAGGATATAAGCGGTTTTACCATGCTCACCTCATTGACAAGCTCGAAAGATTACGGCTTCTTTCACTATGGCGTGAAATAAGGAGAGTAACCGCTAACATAGAGAATATCTTCCATCCGGAGAAAGGCCGTTCATCCTTTCCGGCAGGCCGTGCGGATGAAATGCTGACTATGAAGGGTATCGACCGTTATAAGCATCTGTTGGCGTTTTACACGGACACCGCGAAGGCGCAACTGCTCACCCCTGAGTTTCAGGCTCTTATCGGCAGATCGATCACCTCTGATTACCTCAGCGGACAATTCGAAAGGGCACGGCACTCCAAAGGCGTAAATCGTTACCTGTATTTAGATATGACCACATACCTTCCTGAAGACATTCTCTTTAAGGTCGATATCTGCAGCATGCTTAATTCACTTGAATGCCGCTCGCCGTTTCTGGATCACGTGCTTATAGAGTTTGTCGCTTCTCTTCCGGGTAATTACAAGCTCAAACCGCCGAAGGGGCATAAGCATTTACTTAAGGAAGCATTCAAGGATTGGTTGCCGGAGGGCTTTATGCGGCGAAATAAGATGGGTTTTTCTGCGCCTATGCCTGCATGGATAAAAAAGGATCTGTCATCCCTCTTACGCCGAAGGCTTCTGGAAGAAGGCAGCCTTGACAAGTGGATACGCCGGGATGTGGTTGAAAAATATTTGGACGATCATCTTGCCGGACGCGCATCCCATAGCAAACAATTGTGGCCGCTGCTCGTTCTGGCAGAATGGGTAAAACAGTATAAGGTAGTGCTATGAAAATACTATACCTGCATCCTCATGCATGGACAGGGGAATATCCCATTTTAAAAAAATTGCGCGCCATGGGCCATGACATCTGCGTGCTCGAAGAAGATAAAAACAAAAAAAGCCGAACATATCGCATTGCAAATTATTTTGACGAGCCCTCCGACGGCATTCCGACTTTCTGGTACAATCCCAAGAAGGGATGGGAAAAAATAATAACATGGCCAGTGGATCGTTTTTTTAAACATGCCTTTAACGGGCGTAATCTCGGTCACCGCATGTGGGTTATCCGGAAAGCGGTATGTTACTTTAAACCAGATGCAATAATAAGTTCTGAAGGATTCGCTTACGCTATACCTGCATCTTTCCTTAAACGAATGGGATTGCTAAAAGTAGTCTCGATGGTCAGCTATATAGGAGGAGATATCCTTGACTGTCCGGAGGCTGCTGTTGGGAAGCGCCGCACTCCGTTAGTGTCTTGGCTCATCCGTCAGCCGATACAATCATCTGAGATACTAAGGGCCGTCTCCCCTATGGTTAAACAAGAACTGCTTAGTTTTAATGCCGATGCTAACAAGATTCATATCTGTCCCTCTCATCTCGCTATTGACGTTGAAACGCTTAAAAATATTTTTTTTAGCAAAAAAAATATACGTTCAGCTATCAGACATCGCTATAAAATTCCTGAAGACTTCCCACTCATAGTCACATTAAGCAGCAATGAAAAAGGCAAGGGGCTTCATATTCTTGCGGAGGCTTGGCCGCTTGTGCTACAAAAAATTCCTGACTGCCGGTGGCTGTTATGCGGCCCCGCAACTCCGTGGATTGAACAAACTGCATTGCCAGTACTATATAGCCATCCTATAGAAAATACTGTGATTAGGACAGGCAGGCTCTCCGGAATCGAAGTGCTTCAGAGCCTTATTGCAGCAGATGTTAATGTTAATCCAAGTTTGTGCGAAAGCCTTAACATGGTCGTTGTAGAAGCGGCTGCCGTAGGGGTTCCGACCATTACCAGCGACGGCGCTGGAATCGCATCATGGGTAGAAGAATTCGAGGCAGGCAAGGTTGTGCCTGCCGGCAATGTCGCTGCGCTGGCAGATGCCATAATTGATTTTTTCCAAAATCCGCAGACCGGAATAACATGGGGCAAACATTGCGCCGCATTGTCCGAAAATTTTATAATGGATCGTATTGCAGAAAATCTTGTTGCGCTTTTAGACCGTCACTGCCGCAATAATTCATAAAAAGGGTTTTTATAAGGGGAGTCGCTTTGTCGATTATACTCGGTATGCAATCAGGTCATGAATCGTCGGTAGTACTGTTCACTCGCGGAGAACTTTTTGCAGCTATCTCCGAAGAGCGGTTAACACGTATTAAAAACGACGGCGGGAGAATTCCGGACAATTCCATTGACAAGGTTTTGGAGATGGCCGGAATATCGAGGACAGACGTGCAGCGCATGGCGCTGCAGTATACTTTTTTCCCCGAGGAATATTTCGTGCGGGAAAACCTGTTTAAAGAAACAGAACGCAAACTGTCCAGGCTCCGCAAAAAGCTGAGGGGTAAAGAGCGTTCGCTTATGCATGCGGGTAATCTTCTTGAACGCCTGACAACGCGCGGGAAACGTTTTGATGCCCATTTTTTAAAGCGTAAGATGCTTATTGGCGAAAAGTTCAGTCATCATGCAGATGTTGTATTTTATGACCACCATGATGCGCATGCATTGCCTGCGGCATATTATTCCGGATTTGACCGTGCAGCGGTTTTCACTATGGATGGAAATGGAGATTTTCATGTGCACCATACTTCTCATATTTACGAAAACGGCAGGCTTCGCCGTCTTTACACCTCAAACAAACGGGGAACTTCAGCCGGCCTGTTTTACAGCCATATTACCAAGCTTTTAGGCTTCGCGCCGCTAAGACATGAAGGCAAGGTCGTCGGGCTGGCCGCCTATGGCGACCCGTCTGTTCTTTACGAAACCTTTTTGAGGGCACTGCGGCTATCTCCTGACTGCCGGACATTCGATTCCGACTTCGCAGGGCTTCCGGATGCCGAAACAGGGCGTTATCATTTTCTGAAAGAGGCAGCATACGGACACAGCCGGGAAGACATTTCTGCCGCTGCCCAGAAGGTTCTTGAGGATGCCGTGCTGGCTCTAATTCAAGTCTTTTTAGCCGAAAGCGGCATGAAAAAAATCGCTTTAAACGGCGGAGTATTTGCCAATGTGAAACTTAATCAGCGCATTGCAGCGCTACCTGAAGTCGAAAATGTATTCATTTTTCCGCCTATGAGCGATACGGGAAACAGTATTGGAGCTGTGCTGCTGGATTTGATGAACCATGAACCGCAGGTGTTCGATGGCATGAGGCAGCCCCTCAGGTCCGTCTACTGGGGACCGGAGTACAGCGATGAGGAAATCGAAACAGAACTCGTTAAATCCGGCTTGTCTTTCAGCCGAAAAAACGATGATGACTTACTCAATACTGCGGCCTGTGCTATACATTCCGGACGAGTGGTAGGCTGGTTTCAGGGCAGGATGGAATTCGGCCCCCGGGCATTAGGCAACCGGAGCATACTGGCACAGCCGACCGATGCAACTATCAATGATTGGCTCAATAAAAGGTTGGATCGCTCGGAATTTATGCCATTTGCTCCCAGCGTAATCGAAGACCATGCTGACGAAATTTTCGCCGGAGTGGAAAAGGCCCGTCACGCATCCGAGTTTATGACAATTACTTTCGATGTCAAGGCTGACTGGCGCAACCGCATACCTGCAGTGGTGCATGTGGACGGAACGGCGCGTCCCCAAATCGTAAGCAGGGAAACCAATCCGCTCTATTATAGACTAATCGAAAAATACCATGAAATGAGCGGAATACCGTTAGTCTTAAATACCAGTTTTAATGTGCACGAGGAACCGATCGTCTGCGCACCGGAGGAGGCAATCAAGGCATTCGTTGAAAAACGGATCGAGTGTCTGGCGATAGGACACTTTTGGCTTGAGCATTGAATTGTAGGAAGCCGGTTTTATGTCCGGAGAGAGGTAAAAATGAAAGCATACGTGCCTGATGAAAATCTATACCCTGCAATATTAGAACTATTCGGACAACCACCGAATGGGAAAATATTGGATGCACCTTCAGGACAGGGAGCCTTTGCGCTGGAGCTTGTTAAAAGAGGGTATAATAATATATATTGCTCCGATATAAATAGCGACGATTTTAGACTTGACGCTGTAAAGTTCGTCCAACATGATGCACAAAATCCTTTACCCTTTCCTGATAATTATTTTGATTATATTTTCAGCGTTGAAGGGTTAGAGCATTTTGAAGCACCGTTTTTTTTTGTTAAGGAACTTTGCAGAGTATTAAAAACAAGCGGCCGAGTATATATTACAACCCCTAATACCTTTTCTGTGGATGCACGAATTAAATATCTATTATCCGGTTATTTCCCCCGTTTCAAAGCATTGATGTACAATCCATATAAAGTTATGGAGCAATCTGTCGATCAAGCTCACATAAGCCCTATATATTTTTGGCAACTTAATTTTTTTCTTTCACAAGCAGGAGTTAAAATTACGAGGATATCTACAAATAATCTTTTATATAAACCTCAGTGGTACAAGAGGATAATAGAGAATCTAATTGCCAGTCTTATCCGTAATAACATAAAAAAACGTAATTTCCCTGATAAGGGAGCTTCCTCAGGAGCGGTGTTATTCGGTGATTGTCTTATCGTAGAAGGAATAAAACAGGGATATATTTAAGATATGCATATACTTTATGCCTTTCCGGAGCCGTTTCCCATCAACAGGGCACGTGGTGTGCAGGTTGCACATTCTGTGTGCGCCCTTGCGTCTCAGGGTGTTGCATTATATTTTGCGTATGTCCCGGCAGAAGCCGGTGATCCCTTTTCGTCATACGGCATTAAAAAGCCCGGGACAGTAACACTGGTGCCGTTATCCAGAGGGTTTGGCTGGCCGCTTCACAAACTGCCGTTGCATTCAAATAAATTGTTTTTCTGCCGTCTGAGGAAATGGCTTAACCACGCTTATAAAAAGAGCCTTCTGCCCGACTGTATTATGGTCCGCCATATCAAACTTGCCTCCTTTTTATTGCAGAATTTTCCTGACATCCCTCTTTTATACGAAGCGCACGAGGTATTTGCAGAGGTGGCGCCGGAAAATAAACGAGCTAAGATATACGAGATTGAGCGCATGGTTTTGGAGAGAGCCGCCATTGTTACCGCTAATTCGTCAGGAACCGCGAAAAAAATCATGGAGAGATATCGCATCGATCGCGATATCTTCATTTTGCCGAACGGCGTTGCGATGCCGGAGAGTCTGCCGGAAAAACCATGGACGGAATCACGCCTCCATGTGATTTACACGGGGAGTCTCTTTGAATGGAAAGGGGTGCAGTATCTTGTAGAGGCTGCAAGGTGGCTGCCGGGTTTTAGGATCACTATAATCGGCGGAGAACCACATCAAATCGAAAAACTCTGCAAATATGTTACTTCCGATGGCGCAGAAATAGTTTTCCGTGGTCATCTCCCTCATAAACAAACGATTGAACTTGTAAGCGGTTCATGCATTGCAGTGTTGCCTAACAGGAATGACGAAAACAGCGCCTTCACTTCTCCATTGAAGCTATTCGAATATATGGCATCGGGGTGTGCCGTTGTTGCCAGCGATATCCAATCCATACGCGAGATTGTGGAAGATAACGAGGCGATATGGTTTGAGCCGGCTAATCCGAAAGCGCTTGCTGCTGCAATAAAGAAGTTGGCCTCTGCGCCTCAGACTGCAAAACATATGGGAGAAAAATTGAGACGCAAGGCATATGATTATACATGGGAAGCTCGGGCTAAAAAGCAAATCAATATTATCAGAGAAGCCAATGTTTCATAAATTGTTAAATAAATACGCATGGGATGCTCCGCAAAGCATTAAAAGGGATATCAATTATGTTATTTTTTTATTGTTTGCGGGTTATTTATGGATATTGCCGATTGCCCATACAACAACGATACGGGAATCGCTTTTCTTCTCCCTGCTTTTTACCACCCTCTGGGCTGCATGGCGCAAGGGTCTTAAATTGACGCTGCCTCTGCTTACAGCATGGCTTATTTACGGCGCAGTTGCCGGTGTCTCTTTATTTTATGCGCTCGATCCGGTATATTCATTGAAAGAAATTAAAAACGAAATCTTTTACAGCATGCTTGTCATGCTCATCGCTGCCTCATGGGTCAGAAATGAAAAGGCATTATCAAAAGTAATAGGGCTTTTGATAGCAGGAAACGTCTTTCTTGTCTGCATAGGGATAATTCAAGTAATTCACCTTCAACTTAGTTCTCCAGAAAAAATTGTAACAGCCCCTCTCGGCATAGGGGTCGGCAAGTTCAGCACTTATATAATTCTTGTGATACCGGTTATTATCGCTCAGGCAGTCCTGAGTCTTAAGCGTAATTCTTTTGCAGCCTTTTCCATGTTCCTGCTTCTTTGTGCCAATCTTATTTCTTTATACTTCACAATAAACCGAGCGGCCTGGCAGTCTCTCGTGATAGAATTCGTACTGATTTTCTTTTTACTATGGTATTGTCGTGTTTTACTATTCAGCCCCAAAATCCTTATCGGCATAGGTGTTATTCTATCTCTGTTAGCCATATTTTTTAGTTTCTCATCTGTAATACAGAGAAGCGCTCATATAAAAAATCCAAACATTTCTATAAGCGGGAAAGTGTATCAGTCTTTATCGGACGACCCCCGTTTAGATTATTGGGGTGCGGCCATTAAAAACATAGCGGAGCGTCCCCTGTCGGGAGGCGGTTTCGGAAGAGAAACATTTAAAATGCTGAACGAAGTTTTCTATAAAACAAAATCGCACGGGTGGCATGCGCATAATATGTTCCTTAATAAAGGCGTGCAAATGGGCATCCCGGGAATTGTAGCTTTCTGTGTGCTCTTAGGAGCGGCATTACGCAAGATGTGGTTGATCATGAAAAACGGTTCTGCAAACGGCGCATCTGTAATATATGCCGTTGCCGGCATTGCGATGATCGCAGGCATGATTATTAAAAACCTCACGGATGATTTCTTCATCCGCGATCTGGGCTGGCTGTTCTGGCTTGTAACTGCAGCCATTATCGGCGCGTTCAGGAGAGGCGAACAATCAAGGCAGTAACAGGGAAAATTCTATGAAGCCTATGATGAGAAACCATCAGATAATAGCGATAGAGCGTTTGCTGCTTGACCTGAAAAAAATGCGGCTAAATATACTCGAATGGGGCAGCGGAGGCAGCACCGTTTATTTTACCGATTTCCTCGACCGGAATAGGATTGATTATATATGGACGAGCATAGAGCATAATTATGAATGGTATACTAAAGTGTTCCATTCGCTGAAGGATAAAAAAAATGTTTCTGTTTATTTCTTTGACCTGAAGGATAAGGAATACGAATATATAAACTTTCCTTTGCAACTCGGCAATAAATTCGACTTTATTTTAGTAGACGGGAGAAAAAGAAAGGAATGCCTGATTAAAGCAAAAGAGCTTCTCGATAGCGACGGCATTGTTATGCTTCATGACGCACAGCGATCCCGCTATCACAGCGCTTTCAAATACTATCCAGATCCGAGGTTTATCGATCGCGAGCTGTGGCGGGGAACCCTCAAAAATATTTCAATTCACGCACGGATCGGCAATAAATTAAATTATTTCTATTTTCGTTTTGTAAATCTAATAAACAAAATGATGGATTATGCTTTTGCCAAAAAATAATACAAAAGGCGCATGCGGTTAATGAAAAAAATCCTTTTCATCCGGCGTGACAATATAGGAGACCTTATCTGCACCACGCCGTCAATACATGCGGTGAGGGAACGATATCCCGATGCCAAGATCGGCATACTGGTGAACACTTATAATGCTGACGCGGTAAGAAACAATCCGGATATAGACGAGATATATGTATACGAAAAGGCAAAGCATGTCCCCGATAAAAATAAGCTTTCCGTATGGTGGAGCAATTCTAAAGTCCTTTTAAAGATAAGAAAAGAGCGATACGATGTTGCGATCGGCTGCGGCTCATACTCTCCAAGGCTCGCAAGATATACCTATATGACAGGCGCGGCGGTAAGAATAGGCTATTTGCCGAAAAATGCCGACAAGTCCAAATCCTACAATATGCCCATATCAGACCCGGAAAAAACATTGCATGAAGTTGAAAGGACTTTTCATTTATTATCGCCGCTCGGTATAAATGGTATGCCGCGAGAAACGAGGATTTTTCCGGAAGATGATCTGAAACAGAAGGCCGAGAGTTTTCTGATGGCCGCGGATATTAAGGGGAATAACCCGGTCATCGCATTTCATATAAGCAGCAGGCGTCCTGAAAGCAGATGGCCTGCGGACAAGTTCACGGAATTAGGAAACCTTATTGCCGAAAAACACCAGGCAAACATATTACTTTTATGGTCTCCGGGAAGCGAGAAAAATCCTTATCATCCAGGGGATGATGAAAAGGCTGAACGCATTATAAATTCGATGAAATCGAAGCCTATCGCTTGCAAGACCATTCAACTTAGAGAGCTTATTGCCATGCTGAGTATTGCGGATGTTGTTGTCTGCTGCGACGGAGGCGCTATGCATATCGCGGCGGCTTTGGGAAAACCTGTCGTTACTATCTGGGGATCTACGAATCCTGACAGATGGAGGCCGTGGGAGGCAAGGCATATCATTCTTCAAGATGAAAGCAGGAAGACTGAAAATGTAAGCGCTCAAGCCGCGTTAGACGCAGTGGAAAAACTTTTGGCCTAAATGTTACCTTATTTTCATGCGTTACGCCATGAAATACGGTACCAAGGCGATAAAAAAAGTAAAGCTCGAAATATGGGACAATCCCAATCCGGAGAGGGATTATGAGATTAATATTTCCTTTCCCGAATTCACCTGCCTATGTCCGAGGTCGGGCTATCCCGATTTCGCGACGATAAAAATCAATTATGTCCCCGACAAAAAGATCGTGGAATTGAAATCATTAAAACTTTATCTCAATTCATTCAGGGATATCCATATCTCGCACGAGGAAATAACGAATAAAATATATTCGGAGTTGGAGAGAAAACTCAAACCGAGATTTATTGAAGTAATAGGAGATTTCAATCCGAGGGGAAATGTTAAGACGATTATACGGGCGTCGTCGAAAGGGTAGCAAGAGTCTTCCTGGCTTTTTCTATAAATGCCTTCATCTTCTTTAAATCTTTTTTGCCTTTTTGTTCCTCTATGCCGCTGCTTACATCTACGGCATAAGGCCTGACATACATCACGGCTTTTTCTATATTGTCCGGATTAAGTCCGCCTGAAAGCACAATGCGCCCAAACCTTTTTGCTTCCACGGCTATGTCCCAGTTGAATATCTGGCCGGTGCCTCCATAGGATTCAGGCGAATATGTGTCGAGGAGGAATGCAGAACATCTGTAGCTTTCAAGGGGCTTTAAATCCGTAAGGTTCTTCACCCTGAATGCCTTTATGACCCTATGACAGATATTGCACGCATCAGGTTTTTCATCGCCGTGAAGCTGAAGGATATCTATACTGGCAATGTCCATAATTTCATTAATCCTTGCGGCTTCCTCATTCACAAATACCCCGACGGTCGTAACGAACGGAGGGATGCGGGAAATTATCTCTCTTGCCTTATCCGGCGTTATATACCTGGGGCTTTTTTCAAAGAATACAAAACCGAGGGCGTCCGCGCCGTAATCCACTGCAGACAGCGCGTCTTCCATATTCGTTATGCCGCATATCTTGACCCTGATCATATAAAGAATTATATCACAGACAATCGCTGTTTTTACCTGATGTTATGATATAATACCGAATTCAGAAATATTATCCGGAGGATTACCATTATCAAAAAATTGCCTGATAAAAAAGGGTATTTCGGACAATACGGCGGACGGTTCGTCCCCGAAACCCTGATCCCCGCCCTTCAGGAACTTGAAGCCGCATACGAAGGGGCAAAAAAGGATAAGTCCTTCCAAGAGGAATTGAAGCATCTGCAGGCGACATACATTGGGAGGCCTACCCCTCTTTATTTCGCAAAGAGGCTTACAAAACACCTTGGAGGGGCAAAGATATACCTCAAGCGCGAAGACCTTGCCCATACCGGTGCGCATAAGATAAACAATGCGCTGGGACAGGCGCTCCTTGCTAAAAAGATGGGCAAAAAAAGACTGATCGCAGAGACAGGCGCGGGACAGCACGGAGTGGCGACGGCAACGGGGGCAGCCCTTGTCGGTCTTGAATGCGAGATATACATGGGATCCGAAGACACGAAGAGGCAGGCATTGAATGTGTTCAGGATGAAGCTGTTGGGAGCCGATGTCAATGAGGTAAATATAGGCTCAAGGACATTAAAGGATGCTATAAACGAGGCCCTGAGGGATTGGACAACCAATGTAAGGACTACCCATTATGTGATGGGAACGGTATTCGGCCCCCACCCCTTTCCTATGCTGGTGAGGGATTTCCAGTCCGTAATAGGCAGGGAAGCAAAAAAACAAGTAATCAAGACTGAGGGGCGATTGCCTGATTATCTCATAGCATGCGTGGGCGGCGGGAGCAACGCAATGGGCTTGTTTTATGAGTTCCTCGACGACGATGTGAAAATGATAGGGGTCGAGGCCGGAGGCAAAGGGATAGAGTCCGGAGAACATGCGGCGCGCTTTGCAGGAGGCTCTATAGGCGTTTTTCAGGGTTGCAAAAGCTACCTGCTTCAGGACGAAGACGGAAACGTCCTCGGCACCCATTCGGTATCTGCCGGGCTCGATTACGCATCCATAGGCCCGGAGCATCCGTATTTGCGAGACGCCAAAAGAATTCATTATACCTATGCGACAGACACGGAGGCATTAGAGGCATTCGAGCTTTTGTCGAAAACAGAGGGAATAATTCCCGCCCTCGAATCGGCCCATGCCGTAGCAGAGGCCGTTAAGCTCGCGTCGAAACTCTCTAAAAATAAGATTATTGTCATTAACCTTTCCGGACGCGGCGACAAGGACGTCCAGCATGTAGCAAGGATAAAGGATATAACGGTATAGGAGAAGCCGTCAGAGTGAATGGAATGAACAGGATAGATAATACATTCAAAAGACTTAAGGCCGAAAACAAAAAGGCATTCATACCGTATATCATGGCAGGGGATCCGGACCTCGAAAAGACTAAAGAACACATTATGACGCTGGAGGAGTGCGGGGCTGATATTATAGAACTCGGCGTGCCTTTTTCAGATCCGCTTGCGGACGGTCCCACGATACAAAGGGCGGCGGAAAGGGCATTGAAGGCAGGCGTTACATTAAAAAAGATAATCCCCTTTGTTAAGAGGATAAGGAGTCATACGCAGGCGCCTATTGTTTTGATGACTTATTATAATTCCGTGTTCAAATATGGAGAAGCGTCCTTCATCAAAGATGCCGTTGATGCAGGTATTGACGGGGCAATAATTCCGGACCTGCCTCCGGAGGAGGCGGAAAGTTTTATTGAATTGTCGCGGGCTGCTGATTTCAGCACGGTATTTTTAGTCGCGCCGACATCGACAAAAGAGAGGATAAAAAAGGTCGTAGACGCATGCAGCGGCTTCCTATATTATGTGTCGATAACAGGAATTACGGGCGCAAGGCTATCCCTGGATGAAAGATTTAAAAGGCATATCTCCCTGGTAAAAAAGTCGGCGGATATGCCGGTGGCCGTCGGCTTCGGCGTATCAACGCCTGAAGACGCCGGAATGATTACTCGGCTTGCAGACGGAGTTATCGTCGGGAGCGCGATAGTCAAGAAATTTTACGAGCATCCGGCGGGCGCAAAGGAATTTATAAGAAAATTACGGGAGGCAATAAGATAATTTGAAATTTCAAATTTCAAATTTCAAAATTTATGGCATGGTTTAAAAAGACAAGGGAAGTAAAAACAGAGAAAAGGGTAAAGATCCCCGAAGGGTTGTGGGTAAAATGCGACAACTGCAAGGAGATCATTTACAAAAAAGAGATAGAAAAAAACCTCCAGGTATGCCCGAAGTGTAATTATCACTTCAGGATCAGCGCTGCGGAGCGCATCAACTTCATAGCTGATGAGGATAGTTTTATGGAGACCGCCGCGGAGCTTTCCACAACCGATCCCCTGAACTTCGAAGACACTATGCCGTACAGTGAAAGGCTTAAAGAGAATAAAAAGAGAACGGGGATCTCGGAGGCCGCAATATACGGAGACGCGACAATAAATGAGCGGCCTGTTGTACTTGCGATAATGGATTTTTCATTCATGGGCGGCAGCATGGGCTCAGCGGTGGGAGAGAAAATAACGTGCGCGGCCGAGAGGGCATTGGAGGACAAAACTCCGTTAATAATAGTTTCGTCATCAGGCGGAGCGCGTATGCAGGAGGGGATGTTTTCGCTCATGCAGATGGCAAAGGCTTCTTCAGCCATAGCAAAATTGAAAGAGGCGGGCATTCTGTATATCGCGGTGCTTGCTGACCCCACATTCGGGGGAGTTACGGCAAGCTTTGCCATGCTCGGCGACATAATCATAGCGGAGCCTAAAAGCCTCATAGGTTTCGCGGGGCCGAGGGTTATCGAGCAGACCATAAAACAACAACTGCCTGAAAATTTTCAGCGGGCTGAGTTCCTTTTAGATCACGGGATGATAGACATTGTTGTCGAAAGGAAGGAATTGAAAAATACCGTTTATAAACTGATCCAGCATTTTATGCCGTTATCACAGGAGTCATGAGCTATACCGACGCGATAGATTATCTCTACGGCCTTCAGAAATACGGGATCAAACTCGGCCTCGATAAGACGCGTACGATCCTCTCGCGCTTAGGAAATCCCCATAAGGACTTTTCATCCATACATATCGCGGGTACAAACGGAAAAGGCTCGGTCTCCGCTATGACCGCGTCCATTCTTACGTCTCACTGTTTTAAGGTCGGCCTCTTCACATCTCCGCATCTCGTCAGCTTTACCGAAAGGATAAGGATAAACAATGAGCAGATATTGGAATCCGAAGTGGTCAGGCTTACCGATGAGATAAGGGAAAAGTTGGAAGGCAGCGATATAATTCCTACATTTTTTGAATTCGTAACCGCGATGGCATTCTTATATTTTTCAAGGAACGGCATCGATTGGGCCGTCATAGAGACAGGCATGGGAGGCAGGCTTGATGCGACCAATGTTATAACGCCCGAAGTCTCGGTCATTGCGCGGATAAGTTACGACCATAAAGACTTCCTTGGCGAAACGCTGAAGGATATCGCAAAAGAAAAGGCGGGCATTATAAAAAAGGGAATTCCTGTGGTATCGGCTTTTCAGCAGAAAGAGGCGGAAGATGTATTGGAGACAACGGCAAAAGACCAATCGGCTCCGTTCTTTGTATACGGAAAGGATTTTAAGGGTGTTTTAATATCATCCGATTTGGATGGTATTATTTTCGACTATATCGATTCCGAACCACAAACCCCGAACTCCGAACTGACAAACTTATTTGTTCCCCTGGCCGGGGAGCACCAGCTTTTTAATGCGTGCATAGCAATAAAGGCGGCAACCCTCGCAATCCAGAAAGCAGCAGAGCAACAGAGCAGCAGAGCAGTAGAAAAAAACTTCCATAGTGTAACTTCTGTGCTTTCACGCTTCCGCGCTTCTGCTCTAAAAGACGGTCTTGCCGGCACAGAGTGGCGTGGAAGGCTGGAGATAGTGAACGACGACCCGATGATCATGATCGATGGAGCGCATAATCCGGATGCCGCGGCAGCGCTTTCCGATTTCATAAAGAAACATCTGAGTGATTATAAGATTATACTCATAATGGGCGTAATGTCGGATAAAGATATAACAGGCATTCTTTCCCCTCTCTTGCCGCTCGCTTCCGGGATAATATTTACCGCCCCCAACTACGGAAGAGCGGCATCCCCTCAGGAGCTTGCGGAACGTGCTTCAAAGATGGGATATGATTCGGCAATCGCAGATTCTGTGAAAGAGGCTATTGAGACGGCAATAAATAGAGCGGAAGAGCAGAAGAGCGGAAGATCAGAAGGAAAAACTTCCGAGCTTCCGAGCTTCCGAGCTTCCATGCTTATTCTCATCACCGGTTCTTTTTATACGATAGGCGAAGCTATGGAAATGCTTGGAGAAAAGCCTATCCTCGCCGGCTTGAGGGAAACGGTATGAGGCAGGCAAAAGGCTATAGGCGATGGGCAATAGGTAATATTTTTAATTCTTCTTCCTATCGACTCTTGCCTCTTGCCTATAGCCTTATATTGTCTATTGCCTATTGCCTATTGCCCGATCTGAGTTGGGCTACCACGATCACCGCAGACCATATGGAACATTTGCAGGAAGAAGATAAGTATGTGGCAATAGGCAATGTTCGTATAGAAAAAGACGGAGTTATTATAAACGCCGACAGGGCTGTTCTTTATAAAAAGACCTCGGATACGGAATTGTCGGGGAATGTGCAGTACGAAGATGATGATACATTCATAAATACCGAGAGGGCTGACTTAAACCTCGATTCCAAGACAGGCAAGCTTTACAATGCCCTCATCTTTTTCAAAAAAGGCAACTACTGGCTTAACGGCGAAAACATGCGGAAGATAAAGGAAGATCATTATTACGCGACTGTCGCCACATTTACCACATGCGATTCGGATGAATCTTCAAAACCGGATTGGTGTTTTAAGGGATCGGACGTGGATATCGTTGTGGGTAAAAAGTTTACCGCGCGTGATGTCACGTATCAGGTTAAAGGCACGCCTATTTTGTATTCTCCATACGCATGGGCGCCTGTAAAAACAGAGCGTGAAACAGGATTTTTATTCCCGTTGATAGGCAACAGCTCCCAAAAGGGTTTTCAGTTTAGCCCTACGTTTTTCTGGGCGATAGACGACAATAAAGACGCGACCTTTTATCTCGATTATTATTCCAAGCGCGGCGTTGGAAAGGGTTTGGAATATAGATACCTTGATTTCTATGGCAGCGGGCGATGGTATATATATCATTTAAGAGACACAAAGCTGAAAAAAGATACAGCACTGAAAAAAGATGTAAAAATAAAAAAAGATTTTTATGAATTTAGGGGTTCGCATGAGCACCAGTTCGGCGACATAAGGGGATTTGTGGACATAAATTATGTCAACTATGAAGAATTTTACCGCGAAGATTTTATTTCAAAAGAAGATGTAAATAAAAGGGCTTCGAGAATTCAAAGGTTCTTGCAGTCTACAGGAGAAATCTCCGCGCCTCTTCCTGACGCGCGTCTCTATCTCTTGGGCCAGCAGTGGATAGATCTTAAAGAAGGACATACTGCCGTGCCCAAAAAATTGCCGGAATTCGGCTATGTGGTCAATCCTACAAACATAGGTCCGCTTATGTTCACCATGAACTCGAGTATAGCCAATTTTTACCGGCAAAGGGATCCGAGAGGGCAGCGTCTGGACATCAACCCGACCGTCTCGTATTCCTTCGGCGAGACAGTGCCTATATTTCAATCTCTTTCTTTAAGGGAAACTGCTTATAACCTCGAAAACGCGCCGTCTTACAAGTCATCTCCGCATAGGGAGACCTTCGAATACAGGGCAAATGCGATGACAAGGTTCATGAAAAGGTATGAATCCTTCAGTCACATTATAGAGCCTTCCCTGTATTACAGTTTTATACCTCAAACTTTACCTAAAACTTATTTGCTGCCTACTTTTGATTCCACAGAACTATTCAATAAAACATCTGTAGCAGGTTTTTCTTTGTACAGTAGCATTTTGTTTAAAAACTTTTCGTTGGCAGCCGGTTTCTCTCAGTCGTTTAATTTTAATGCCGGGGACAGGCCGGTTTCGCCTACTACTTTAAACGCGTCCCTGAGCGGTTCTTTTGACACGGCATACAACCCTAAAACAGGAAGAACAGAACCGGTTAATCCTTTTAGTTTGAATTTTGATACATCATACAACTCAAATACGGGACGGGCAGATACGGTTAACTCCTCGCTCAGTTTTAGAGTAATGGATAAAACATCCATATCATTCGGCGAAAGATATTCCAATGCGGATGAGAAATATTACTTCACGTTTGGAATTGGATCCGAGCTAAGTAAAAAAGTATCTATAAGCGTAAATACATCGTATGACTCGCGGGATGGCATGAGGTTTTTCAATCTCAGCACTATTTATTCGGAGCAATGCTGGGCCATTAATTTATTGTTAGACCGAAAACCAAGCGGCTACAAGCAACCGGAGGAATATAGTTTTATGATTTTTGTTGAACTGAAAGGAATCGGACAGACCATCAAGCTTTATCAATTTGACACTGCAAGCCTTTCGACCAGAAAAGACCAAGATAATCCCTGATGAACATAGTCATAAGCCTTAACAAGGATTACGGTATTACCTCTCACGATGCCGTTACCGCCGTAAAAAACCTGCTTAAAGTGAGAAAGGCAGGCCATGCCGGAACCCTCGATCCCATCGCTACCGGTTTGCTTTTAGTATGCACCAATGAGGCGACAAAGATTTCACCATTTCTTTCCGGCCTCGACAAAGAATACATCGTGACGATGAAACTCGGAGAAAGCACGGATACGTACGATTCGGAGGGTAAGGTGACCAAAAAATTTGAAATTTCAAATTTGAAATTCAAAATAGAAGACGTTAAAAAGATAATTCAAAGATTTACCGGCGAAATCGAACAGATACCGCCGATGTATTCGGCAATAAAGGTTTCCGGCAAACCTCTTTACAAATTAGCAAGGGCGGGCGTGGAGGTAGAGAGAAAGCCCAGAAAGGTAACGATCAACGATATAGAAATAGCCGCATTCGAGCCGCCGTTTCTGACAATAAAGGTTTCGTGCTCAAAAGGGACATATATGCGCTCGCTGTGCAACGATATCGGAGAGGTGCTCGGCGCAGGCGCGCATATGACAGGGCTTATAAGAACGAGGATAGGAAATTTTACTATCGAAAATTCGGCAAAAATAAACGAACTTCCCGGCAAAGCCTCGGCCATGTTCTCCATGGACGACGCGTTGAATCATCTGCCGGAAATAAAATTAGAGGGTGATGACCTAAAAAGGGCTAAGAATGGGAATCCTGTGAAAATAGAGCAGAAGAGCGGAAGTGCGGAAGAGCAGAAGTGCGGAAGAGCAGAAGCTAAAGACTTCCAGACTTCCGAGCTTCCTGACTTACGAACTTGTTTTATCAGACTCAAAGATCCTGACGGAAGGCTTTTGGGAATTGGAAAAGTTGCAAGGGATTTGATTAAGATAGAACGGCTTATAAAGATTTAACAGGAGGCATTATGATACCGAGATATACGAGGCCGGAGATGGGAAGGCTCTGGGAGCCTCAAAACAGATTCCATAAGTGGCTCGATGTTGAGATAGCCGTATGCGAGGCATGGGCTGAAATGGGAGAAATCCCTCGGGATGCCCTTAAGGTGATAAAGGAAAAAGCAAAGTTCGACATTGAGAGAATAGACGAGATCGAAAAGACGGTGAAACATGACGTAATAGCATTTCTCACTTCCGTGGCCGAGTTTGTAGGCCCTGAATCGCGGTTTATACATAAAGGGCTTACATCATCCGATGTTGTAGATACAGCCCTCTCCTTGCTGATGAGAGAAGCGGCCGGAATCATCATAAATGATATCAAAGAACTCATGAACGTCCTGAAAAAACAGGCATTCAAATACAAGGATACGCCGTGCATCGGCAGGAGCCACGGTGTTCACGCCGAGCCCATGACCTTCGGGTTAAAGTTCGCTTTATGGTACGAGGATGCAAAGAGAAACCTCAGAAGGATGGAAACCGCAATGGAGGCGATAAGCGTAGGCAAACTCTCAGGCGCGGTAGGCACGTTTTCCAACATCCCGATCGAACTCGAAGATAAGGTATGCGCTAAACTGGGACTGTCAGCCGAACCGGTTGCGACACAGGTCGTTCAGAGGGACAGGCACGCGGAATACATGACCGCCCTCGCCTTAATAGCGGCATGCGTAGAAAAAATATCAGTCGAGATAAGGCATCTTCAGAGGACCGAAGTTCTCGAGGCCGAAGAGCCTTTCAGCGCCGGGCAGAAAGGTTCATCAGCAATGCCGCATAAGAGGAATCCCGTAGGATCCGAAAACCTTTCAGGCCTCGCGCGGGTTGTGCGCTCCAATGCGTTGGCTGCCCTCGAAAACATCGCCCTATGGCACGAGCGTGACATCTCTCATTCGTCGGTGGAAAGGGTGATAATCCCCGACAGCGCCATACTTGTCGATTATATGCTGAACAGGCTTGCTGGAATACTCAAAGACATGCACGTGTATCCCGAAAGAATGGCGGCTAATATGGATAAAAGCCACGGCCTCTATAATTCTCAGAGGGTCATGCTCGCGCTCACGGAAAAAGGAATAAGCCGCGAAGACGCATACGCGCTTGTGCAAAAAAACGCCATGGAGAGCTGGAGGGAAGGCGAGAGTTTCAAGAAGCTCCTCCAAAAAGACGCCGGCATAACAAAACATCTGTCACATCAGGAAATCGAGGAAATCTTCGACCTTAAGTATTACCTGAGAAACGTGGATTATATATTCGGGAGGGTATTCGGAGGATAATGCCGCCTTTACTTTTTAACTCTTTTTTCTGTATTCTTAAAATCTCGATATGATAGACCTTCACACCCACAGCATATTCAGCGATGGAGAACTTATCCCGGCAGAGCTTGTGAGAAGGGCCTTTGCCCTGGGATATAAAGCTATAGCCATAACCGACCACATGGATCAGTCCAACATCGATTTCATCATCCCCAGAATCGTAAAGGTAGTTGACGCATTGAAGAATTATGTGCCATTGGAAATAATTCCCGGCGCTGAAATAACACATGTGCCCCCTTTGCTGATCCCGGATGTGGTCAAAGAGGCGCGAAAACTCGGCGCGCGCATTGTAGTAGTTCACGGAGAGACAATCGTAGAGCCGGTTATGGAAGGCACCAACAGGGCAGCCATCGAGTCCGGCGCCGACATCCTCGCCCATCCGGGGCTGATATCCGATGACGACCTTTTGTTTGCAAAAGAAAAGGGCATCACCCTTGAGATAACTGCGCGAAAGGGCCACAGCCTTTCAAACGGTTATGTGGCCAAGAAGGCGTTGGAAATCGGCGTGCCTTTAACCGTAAACACAGACGCGCACGCCCCGTCTGATCTTATAACAAAAGATTTCGCGGCTCGGATACTTTTGTCGGCCGGTATCGCGGACAACAGGATAAACGCCGTATTTCAGCATTCAGCAAAGCTCGTAGAAAAAGCACTCCGGAGGTAACAGATGCCGAAGATAATAAAAAGGCGCTCGGAAAAAAAGATCCGCACAGAAGAGGATATAAGGGAGACTGTTGTAGACATAAGGAAGCGGCTGAAAGAACGCCAGCGCGCGCTGGTTTATGCAGCGGTTATTTTTCTAGTCGTGACCCTCTCGGTTTCGGGATTATTCATTTATAAAAAAGCGTCTATGAGCAGGGCGATGGAGCTTGAACTCGAGGGCTACAGGCTGTTTTACGGAGACTATCAGGCACAGGCTTTTTCTCCCTCCGAAAGATACAAAAAGGCGCTCGAAAAATTCAATGAATCATATAAAGCCAAAAAACGGCCTAACGTGCTTTTATACATCGCGAACTCACATTACGAATTGGGCGGCTACGACGAGGCTATAAAGACCCTCAAAGAGCTCACAAATCAGTTTCCCGATTCGGGTATTGCTTCCATAGCGTATTACAAAACGGCAACGGCATATGTAAAAAAAGGCGATACGGACAATGCGCTTAATGCCCTAAAACAGATCGTTAGTGTTAAGGACAGCGCGCTTCAGGACATGGCGCTTCTGGAAACCGGCAAGATATTGGAGTTATCAGGCAAAACAGAGGATGCCAGGAACAAATACAAAGAGCTTATAAATAAATTCCCTAAATCGGCATTGATAAACGAAGCAAAAGCGAGGATGGGAGAAAAATAAAGAATAGCTTAAGCCTTTTTGGCCTTGTCTTTCTTTGATTTGACGATTCTTTTGGATGCCTTTTTAGATGCTTTTTTGTCCGACTTTTTAGCCGCTGCCCTTTTCTTGTATGAAGCTTTTCTTGCAGTCATTTTATCGTCCATATCATCGTGATACTTGCCTTTAGGCGGTATCTTTATCTTTTCGCCCGATTCCAGGCTTTCGATGCCCGAGAGAGAGTTCATGGCTATGATTGCGGCTGCTGGAACTCCTGCCTTGCTCGCTATTTTCTTGATGGTATCGCCCTTTTTTACGGTGTAAATATCTACGCTGAACCGTTCTTCCACAGGAATGCTTTCGAGATTCGCAAGAAAGGAGTCGGTGGTTCCGGCAGGTATCCTGATCGCGTAGTTCGGAACATTCGGCGGGGTGCTCCAGCGCCTCAGTTCCGGATTCAGGCTCCTTATCTCTTCAACGGTGCTTTCCGCGCACTTTGCTATAACCTCGATATCCGCAGGGGAAGAGAGAGTTACTTCATCGTATTCGAGCGGCTCGTGATATACCAGATTGTAAAACCCGTATTCTTCAGGAGTATTCGCTATCATTGTGGCTGCGATATATCGCGGCACATACTCTTTTGTCTCGGCCCTTATCTGCTTGGTGTGAAGCAGCGCCCAGTAATCTTCCGCCCCGGTCTTTTTTATGGCCCGCATTATCTTGCCTTCGCCTGCATTGTACGCCGCAAGCGCGAGCTTCCATGAACCGAACATGCCGTACAGATCCTTCAAATAATCCGCTGCAGCACCGGTCGATTTAATCGGGTCTTTTCTCTCATCTCTCCACCAATCTATTACAAGGCCGTATCTCTTTGCGGTAGCGGCTATAAACTGCCAGGGTCCGACCGCCCGCGCCCTCGAATATGCGTTAAGGTTAAATCCGCTCTCCACTATCGGAAGGAACACCAGTTCCTCGGGCATCTTCTTCTCTTTCAGCACATCCTTCATTATTTCTATATACTTTGCCGACCTTTCAAGCCATATCGAAAACCTTTCCCTTATCCTGTCCTTGAAAAGGCTTATATTCTTATCTATGGCCTTTACGGCCGTCTCGTTGGATTTGTAAGATATGCCGAGTGGTGAGGGTATATTTTTATCCTGATTGCTTTCCGGCTGGTTCGCGGCGCCCTGTGCATCTCCGGCATCCGTTTTTTCGGCTTTATCGATGACCGGTTGTCCGGACGCGGCATCCGGTGTTTCCGGGGTCTTTGATGCCGAAGCAAGCTTGTCCTGCGGCAAATCCGCCATGCTGATTACAGGGTTTTCCTGCTTCTGAAGCCTTAGTTCCTGATTGGCAACAGACGCATCGCTGACCTCTTTGTTTACATCGGCGTGCGCTGGAATCTGCGCGGCAGCAAATAATAGGAAGAAAACGATAAGCGAGAACATAAAATGCCGACCGCTTGCATGTAGCTTTAGGCTTTTCATACAGGTATAGTTGTAACCTTATACAGCCTAAAAAGTCAAGGTTTTTATCTGATTTTTACCAGCCTTCGGCAATGATGATTATGGTTTTCTTAGTTGAATGATAGACTCAAGTTTGGGAAGCAGAAAATGTTTTTCCGCCAATTTAGCAACTTTGTGCATATCTGCCTTCTTTGCAAGCCCTTTAATGTCAATAATGTCCTGACCGCTTAACGGCAGGAGTTTCAGCAATATAAGATATTCAGGGGTAGCGACTTTAATGTTTTTCCCAAAAACAGCGGCAACAACTCCGTTTTTTATCGCTTCCGTTGCCAAATCAAATCCTCCGGTGCCTATAATATCCACCTGAATATGCCCGGACATAAAAGAGAATTTTTCCTGTATAGTCATTCGCGGGGTTGCTTTATGAACTGATACTTTTTTTTGTAATCTGGTTTGAATAAGAGAAATCAGGTCGTCCCAGTTTATCTTTTTTGAAATTATGACCACCAGATCAACATCCCGTGTGGTGCGCGGCCTGACCCATGCCGAAAGCGCAAGCCCTCCTATAAGCGCGTAGTCTTCGATAATGCCTTCATCTTTCAGTTCATCGAAAAAGGAGATGGTTTTTATAAAGGCTTCGATGATAGACATTACTTTTTCTTTATTGCTTTATGGACTGACTTTTTGAGGATAATGGAAAGTTCGAGCAGTTCAAGGGCGATTTCTATGTTTTTGCCGTTCGGCTTTAAGGTCTTCTTTTTCATGATTGAATTATACACCTAAAGCCAGTTACAGATAAACCGCCTTGCCGGCTTCTTGAGCGGCGAGTCGTCTTTCATCAGGAATTCGGTCCGGGAGGATGAGCCGGTTTACAAGTATGCCGGACTTTGACAATATTTTTCATGTATAGATTATGGTAAAATTAGTTCTATCGAGTGATTTTTATATGGAGAATATTGTTGTTAAAATTTAATATTCAAAAAACTATCAACTACTGGTTAAACGGAGCGGAATATGATATCGGGGTTGCCGATGCCATGTTTGAAAAACTCAAATACCCGTATGCTCTATTCATGGGGCATCTGGCGCTTGAAAAACTCCTTAAAGCGATTGTTGTAAAAGAAACAGTCAGCCATGCTCCATATACGCATGGTTGAAAAAGAAGTTATAAAAAAGGCGCAGCAGTTTGTAATAGAACTCAGGAAGCATAAAATCAGGGTTTCCAAGGCGATCCTTTACGGTTCAAGAACCTCAGGGAAGGCTCATGAGTTCAGCGACATAGATATAGCGATAGTTTCTCCTGATTTCGGCAAGGACAGATATAAAGAGGGTACAAAGCTTTTTGAAATAGCGTATAAAATAGATCCGCTTATAGAGCCTGTTCCAATCTCAAGCGAATCTTACAAGAATGACACTTGGCTGCCTCTTATTTATGAAATACGAAAAAACGGCGTCCGCGTAAAAACATCGTCAAAATAATACTGCCTTATCGGTCCCTATAGATTTTCACGGCTTATAAAATACAAAAATATGCTCGTGCATGATGAGGAGAAAGTTATACTCCTTGGACTTCTTTACCCAAAAGCCTGTCGCCTTGCAGTTGTGCTGGACTTTAATGATGTCTTCCTTCAGGACAAAACCGGCCTTTAAAAAGCGCTCCATGACTTTATATGCAAGAGGGATATAAAATTTCTTACGCCTTGTGTCACCTATAAGTATCGCGCAATATTTGTCGGGTTTTAAAACCCTGAAACATTCCCGTGCCACGAGTTCTATTTCATCGCAGAAATCATCTATCGAATGAATATTAGAGAGGTCTGCTTTAATGGTGCCGTCAGAATAGTTGATGATGTCGGCATAGGGTGGATGCGTAAGAACGAAATCAATCGAATCGGTTTTTACGGTCTTGAGCTTTCGCGCGTCTCCAAGGCAGAGATGTTGAGGCTGAGCGTAGAGATAATCAAAGTTTAGCCTTTCTTTCGTAATCCTGATCGTCGCAGGATTTATATCTATGCCAATCCCTTTTCTGCCTGTCAGCTTGCATTCTATCAACGTTGTGCCGCCGCCTATCATCGGGTCAAGTATAGTGTCTCCTTCATCCGAATATCTCAGGATGAGGTTTCTCACGACCTGCGGCGACCAGTTGCCCCTGTAGTCGGATCTGTGGGTTGCCCAGTTGCCTCTTTTCGGAAAAGACCAAACTGTGGCGCATTCGAGGTCAAAGTTTTCGGGTTGAAGCCTCTTTAAACCCACCGCCGCCTGCTTGATAACTCTTTTCAGGCTCTCAAGACGATCCTCGATCGTATGGGATACCAAAGACGTTGATTGGTAATTATGGAGGACCGCGCGAGAGCCTTATTTTGATCGATCTTTGATCGAATCGGCATGTAATGTCAAGAGACTATGTGTAAGAATCAAAAAAAGTGTAAAATAGCTGAAAGTAATTCTTGGGAGTCGGAATGAAATTATGCTTTGATGTAGAAAAAGCGCAAGGATATAAGAGTCCTTCGCAGATAGCAAGAGTTCTCACTGAGGACTGGGCTGCAAAAAATTTGTTTTGCGTTTCCTGTAATCGAAATAAATTGCAGGTTGCGCGCGACAACACAAAGGTTATAGACTTTGTCTGTGATAACTGCGCTGAAACCTATCAATTGAAAAGCCGAAACCAACCGTTAGGCAATAAAGTTACCGATGCAGCCTATGAACCGATGATTGACTCTATCAAGAAGAATAAAGCGCCCAATCTTTATCTTTTGCATTATAATCCCGCTAATTATTGCGCTGAAAACCTATTAATTGTTCCAAAATTTTTCCTGACATTATCCTGTATCGAGCAACGCAAACCGCTTTCTGACAGTGCCAGGCGAGCAGGATGGGTAGGCTGCAATATTGTGTTAAAAGAAATTCCTATAGATGGGAAGATTTCGATTATCTACGGAAGAAAAACAGTCAACCCCGAATTTGTAAGGGAAAGCTACAATAGGTTCCGTTTTTTATCGGAAAAGAAATATGATGTTAGAGGATGGACTGCAGATGTATTAAAGATTGTACGAGAACTCGGCAAGACTGAGTTTGCTCTGGATGAAGTGTATGCCTATGACGAGCAACTTCAAAAACTCCATCCCGAAAACAAGCATATCCGCCCCAAAATCCGCCAGCAGTTGCAAATTCTGCGCGACAAAGGAGTTCTAAAATTCATAGGGCAAGGGAAGTATCAATTCAAATAAATAGGGGAGATGCGGTTTCAGACAGCGGGGAAGGTCAAAACCATAGATAGTCTATGCAAACATTAATCTGCCCTTGGGTTGCGGAATGGGGCGGCCCAGTTCTTTTGCCGTGTCTATCCATTCGCGAATGACAACCTCAACATTAGCCAATGCTTCCTGATATGTTGCGCCGTCCGCTGCGCATCCAGGCAGTTCCGGAACCTCGGCAATATATGCCTCATCTTCGTCACTCCAGTAAATGATTACTTCATATTTATTCATCGGCCATTTCTCCTAATCTGTATTTTACTATTATACTACGAACCTGTTTTACTTGGTAAGGTTTGGCTTTAGTGCCTCTTGGCTGCAGATTCAGTATTTCTTCAATATTATCCTTTGTGAATATATGATGACTGCCGCGAATCCGCATTTCAAAGCCGATATTTTGCAAGAGATTGCATAGACCCTCAAACGGAATATTGGCATCTGAAGTCCCTTTTAAAATCTGGCTTAAAATCTTTTCTTGTTTACCCATAGATGCTCCAGAATTATATTAATGAATTATACAACAAAAAATGGACTTTTCCGCATCCGCCCCAAAATCCGTCAGCAGTTGCAGATTCTGCGAGACAAGGGCATTCTGCAATTCATAGGACAAGGCAAGTATCAATTCAAATAACCTCCGCCCTCGGAGTTTAAGGAGAGGGGAGATGCGGTGTAAAATAATCTCAATTTACTGCGGAGTTTTGATATACTAAAGATAACATTCGGTTTCAGGAGGTGAAAACAGCATGTCTAAGGCAACCACAGTAAGGATTGAAAGTCTTGAGGTCAAAAAAAGCGACATCGAGAGGGTGAAGAAAATCTTTTCCGTAAAGGATAATGCCGAAGCTGTAAGAAAGGCGTTGGATATGGCATCAGGTAAGATTGAGCTTGAGAGCATTTTCCGGAAGCATAAAGGCATAAAAATTAAAAAGGTCTATGCTTAAAAAGCTGATAGACACCAATATTTTCATCGATAGATTTTCAAACCCCGACCTGTATAAAGAAATTTTCTTGTCCGAGGGATTGGTTTACATATCCTCCATCGTGCTGATGGAAATCAGAGCAGGCGTCCACACAAAAGAAGCGATTCATGCCTATAATGAACTCTCTAATTTTTTCAGGCGGGTAAACAGGATTGTTATGCCTTCTATAAGGGATTTTGAAAAGGCAGGGGAGATTATTGCCGGTCTTCAGAGCATCAAAGGATATGACATCAAAAAATCTGCATCTATAACAAATGATTGCCTTCTCGCCGCGTCTGCCAGAAGCATGGGCGCTGTAGTGTATACGCAGAATAAGAAAGATTTTAAGGCGATAAAAGATATTTTTGATTTTGAAGTCTCTTTTGTTTAACCTCCGCCCCAAAATCCGCCAACTACTATGAGAGCGGAAGTCGGGAGGTGATGAAGTGCGGAAGAACAGAAATTAAAGAGAAAGGTAGAGGATCCATCTATAGACTCTTGTACTTCCGGTCTTCCGCGCTTAGAACTAACGGCCTCCGCGCGACAAAGGCATTCTAAAATTCATAGGGCAAGGGAAGTATCAATTCAAATAAATAGGGGAGATGCGGATTCAGGCAGGATACGGCAGGCGTCAAATTTTATCAAAACTGCCAGAAAACCCCGAGCTTTTAAGCTCGGGGATGAATGGCTACCCGTAGCGAAGCCAGTGAAACTGGCGGAGTGGAGGTATCTTTTGGCATAATCTGGCCATGGCCAGATA
>JAJYVD010000016.1 GCA_021792185.1 Nitrospirota bacterium
TTCTGCCTTACCATGATGATGTCCTCTCCTGCCATCCTGTCCTCCCCTTAAATCAGACAGTTTAGCAGTCTCTTTATAGGACATTTCTATTTTGGCTATATAGGACATTATCATTTTGGCGTTACAGATTAAAATGGATGACGAATGGACGTTTATTATCTGAAAAGCATGAATAAATCAGTTAAGAGATAGCTGAACTATAACAAAAAATTATCGCTATTTTACTACAGCCTCTTTGTTGGGAAAGTCTATTACTTTAGTCTCATCCTTATGCACAAGAGAACGTCCTTCAAATACCCCGCCTTCGGCAACGGCCAGTTTCCTCGTGTGTATATCTCCATACAATTTACCTGCCGGTTTTATCTCAACAAGTTCATCGGACGTAATATTGCCGTCAAGCCTGCCGCCGATTACAGCACACCGGGCCTTTATATCTCCGGTAACTGTCGCTGCCTCCCCGAGAATAACCGAATCGGCAACTATATTGCCGATTATTTTTCCGTCTATACGAAGGGTTCCTTGAGCGGTTATGTCTCCCTTAAACTCTGTATTAGGACCTACCAATGCCTCAAGTTTGTTATTCTTATTTAGAAACATTTATTTCCTCCTTAGGAAACCCCTCTTAACTTTTTTCTTTTATATTTTTTACAAAAGCAATAGGATTTACAGGCTTGCCGTGCTGCCATACCTCGTAATGGAGATGCGGCCCGGTGGTATTGCCGGTAGAACCTATGTATGCTACGAGACTACCCCTCTTTACCCTCTGCCCTACGCTCACGGCATTGGAACTGTTGTGGGCATAGAATGTCGAATATCCGAACCCATGCTCTATAACGACTAAATTTCCATTACCCGCGCTCCACCCCGAAAAACTCACAATACCGTCCGCGGTAGCCTTAATAGGACTTCCTGCAGAAGCCGCTATGTCGAGCGCCGAATGAAACTCTATGACTCCATTTTTGGGGTTTTGTCTATTACCGAAA
Source organism: Nitrospirota bacterium (assembly GCA_021792185.1). Lineage (GTDB taxonomy): Bacteria > Nitrospirota > Thermodesulfovibrionia > Thermodesulfovibrionales > Dissulfurispiraceae > GWB2-47-37. Next base: position 984 of record JAJYVD010000016.1, read on the forward strand.
TCCGAAGTTATCCTTCCCATCACAGGCCATCCCTTCGGCGTAGCCATATAGACGTCTTTCTGTTCCTTTAAAAAATCCTTTATGGCCGATACCCTCTCTATAGTATTTTTTATCTGATCCTTCAATAGATCGATGTCAACGGAGCCTGCGTCATGAATGCCTACCTTTGCATCCACGTTTTCGAGTATCTTATCCTTGCTGCCGAAAGATAAAAGCCTTTTAAACTCGGCTTCCGCCTTTTTAAGGGTAGATATTGTCGACTTCATCTCTACGAATTCCCTCGTATAGAAATTCACTTTGCTCTTCATGCTGTAGTATTCGACCGTATCTATAGCTATGGAAACGACATAAACGGAACCTACCAACCATAATAAAGCGGAACTAAATACGCCTATTGATGGAAGTTTTATGTTTATTGTCCGCTTGCTGTCATGGGGGATCATCATTATGGTGACGGGGGTAAAAAGCTTCTTAAAAAATCTCTTGACCTTATACATAGCGTATCTTTTCTTTGCCTCCTTTTTCTATAAATCCAATATGGTAAGCGTCAAACCCATATTGTTTTAAAGCGGAGATGGAAAAGCCGGAATCTTTTTCCGGTAATACTATAACATATCCTACGCCCATATTGAAGGTTTTTTTCATGTCATCATCAGGGACATTGCCCAGCTTTTTGATCAGGCTGAACACGGGAGGCACAGGCCACGAGTTTTCGCCGATTGCCGCCGTCAGTCCGTCTTGAATGACCCTCGGCAGATTGCCTGTAATGCCGCCGCCTGTTATATGCGCCATACCGTTAATGACTGCCTTTCCCCTCAAGGCATTTAACGCCTTTACATATATTCTGGTAGGCTTCAGGAGTTCTTCCCCAAGGGTAGTATCCAGTTCCGGCACGTATTTGTCAAGACCGAATTTCGCCGCATCTAAAAAAACTTTTCTTGCAAGCGAATAGCCGTTGCTGTGCAGCCCGCTCGACGCTATGCCTATAACGGCATCTCCCTCTTTTATTTTTGAACCGTTGATGATTTCGTTTTTATCCACTACACCCACAGCGAATCCCGCCATATCGTATTCGCCTTCCTGATAGAAACCCGGCATCTCCGCCGTCTCACCGCCTATAAGGGCGCATCCGGCCTCGCTGCATCCTTCCGCTATGCCTTTTACTACATTGCTGTGTTTTTCAGCGTCAAGTTTGCCTGTTGCGAAATAATCGAGGAAAAAAAGCGGCTCAGCGCCGAGCGTAAGGATGTCATTAACGCACATTGCAACCAGATCGATGCCCACAGTGTCGTGTCTACCGGTCATAAAAGCTATTTTCAGCTTGGTTCCCACGCCGTCTGTTCCGCTTACGAGCACAGGCTCTTTGTATTTTTTGATATCGAGCTTGAATAATGCGCCGAATGAGCCGATGTCCATCATCACCTCAGGCCTGAAGGTTTTTTTTGCCATCGGCGAAATGAGGCTTACAAACCTGTCGCCTTCGTCTATATCTACGCCTGCTTTCTTATATGTCAGTTCTTCCATATCATCTCTATATGATTTTCATGCTTATATCCGCAGCCCTCGCGGAATGCGTCAGCGCGCCGATTGATATAATATCCACTCCCGTTTCTGCGATGCTCCTGATATTTTCAAGGTTTACATTTCCGGATGCCTCGATTACAGCCCTGCCTTTTACGATATTTACAGCCTCCTTCGTGTCATCGACCGACATGTTATCGAGCATTATCACATCCGCTCCGGCATTCAACGCCTCTTTTAATTCACCGAGATTTTTTACTTCCACCTCGATCTTCAGAAGATGATGGGCTTCCTTTGCAAGCCCGACTGCCCTCCCTACGCCCCCAGCCATCTTTATATGATTATCTTTAATCAGAATGCCGTCGTAAAGCCCGAACCTGTGATTAACGCCTCCGCCGATCCTGACGCCGTATTTCTCCATAAAACGCATGCCCGGTGTCGTCTTTCTCGTATCTGCAATCTTAACAGGCAGCCCGGAAACCTTTCCGGCATATGCCCTTGTCATAGTTGCGATCCCGGATATCCGTTGAAGTATGTTCAACGCAATCCTCTCTCCTGCGAGAAGGCTTCTCGCATTGCCGGAGATCTCAGCTATGACCTCTCCTTTTTTAACGGCAGTCCCCTCCGGAATAAATGCCTGAACGGCAATAGCGGTATCTATCGCATCTAAAACTTCCTTTACAAACGGCATGCCCGCAAGGACAAAATCTTCCTTTGCAGTAATCCTGGCTTTCGCCTCCGAATCTTCAGGAACGACTAAAAGCGATGTTATATCGCCGTGCCCGATATCCTCAAGCATCGCAAGGCGGATTGTTTCTTTCAGGAGTTCGCTATTCATAAATTCATTTCACTTCCCATTGCTCCATCCCTATTTACCTTTCCTGAACAGAGAAAAAAGACCTAAAACCCCTCCTGCAACGGCTCCGAGCGCAAGTGCTGAACGCCAGTCGAGGAGCGTTGTCACATTGCCGTTTACGTTCCTGCCTATCATCAGGATCGACGTGCTGTTATTGGAGTTTATTTCCTTCGCAGCCATAATCCCTACCGCGCTTTTATTCACAACCGATTCATCGGCGGACACGGAGACAGGAGAAAATGAAAAGTTAAGATTTGTGGTATTCCCGGCCGCAAGAATGCTTATGCTCTGATTTAAAGAAATGTTTGCTCCTCTCATTAAAACGGCGGCTCCCTGCGTAACCTCGATGCGTTCGCCGTCAATGCTCAGCGCGCCTACCTGCTGCAATTCTATATGGCCGCCCTCCGCAGACCTGATGGTGCTCTGCCTTATGTTCATAAACTCGGCCTCGACCATGTCGAGGTCTTTGCCTTCGATCTCTATAACTTCCTTTTCCATTGTCTTACCCCCTTTTCAGTGTTATTGCGTTATAGCGTTTATCGAGTTATAGCGTTATGGTTCTTTACTTCTTTTACGCTATAACGCTCACCGCAATAAACGCTATATCACCGCGTTTAATATTTTTATATTCTCCTCTATCTTCTCTTTTCTACGATTAAGGTCGTCGAATTTCGCCCTCTCCTTTTCAACTATGGCCTTAGGTGCATTTTTCAAAAAATCTTCATTCGAGAGTTTTTTATTGAGCATTGCCATCCCGTCGTCTATCTTCGATTTCTCTTTCTGAAGCCTGTCTATTTCGGATTTTACATCGAGCAGGCCTTCTATGGGAATATATATCTCCATCTTATCCTTAACGGAAACCGCAGAACCTTTCAGCCTTTTAATGTCAGATCCTATATTTATATCCCTGCATCGCGTCAATTTCATTATAGCGGTCAGGTTGCCTTTCAGAATATCCTCCACATCCTTTGCTGATGTTTTTATGTCGGCTTTAATTTCGAGAGACGGGGCGATATTCAATTCACCGCGTATGCTCCTTATGCCGGTAACCGCATTTATTATATAGTCCATTTTTTCTTCGGCGTCCGGATATTCCGGCAATTCCGAAGGATACGGTGATATCATGATGCTTTCGCTATAGCCGAATACGCTGTTCCATAATTCCTCTGTGACATGCGGGATAAACGGATGGAGGAGTTGAATTGTCTTTTCGAGGACAAAAAATAAACAATTTATAACCTTTGCCTTTTCCTCATCGTCTCCGTGATATAGCACCGGCTTTGTAAATTCTATATACCAATCGCAAAATTCATGCCACACGAAATGATATATGCTGTTTGCCGCATCGTTGAATCTGTAGTTTTCAAGGTTCCTGTTCACCTCATCGGCAGTAAAGGCGAGCCTGCTCAATATCCATCTGCTTGCGAGGTCCAAGCTCTCGATCTCAGGCCGCTGTCTTTCGCCAGATTCGCTGTTACTCAATATGAATTTCGTCGCATTCCACAACTTATTTATAAAATGCCTGTATCCTTCAACCCTCTCCTCTGAAAATCTCACATCCCTTCCCTGAGCGGCGAACGCTGCAAGGGTGAACCTGAACGCGTCCGCCCCGTATTTGTCTATCATCAATAAGGGGTCTATCACATTGCCCTTGGATTTGCTCATCTTCTGCCCCTTTGAATCCCGTACAAGGGCGTGGATATAAACATCCCTGAAAGGAGCCTCATCCATGAATTTAAGCCCCATCATGATCATGCGGGCGACCCAGAAAAATAGTATATCGAATCCCGTAACGAGAACGCTTGTAGGGTAAAATGTCTTTAAATCATCTGTTTTTTCGGGCCATCCGAGGGTGGAAAACGGCCACAGTGCCGATGAAAACCATGTGTCGAGGACATCCGGATCCCGGATTATATTCCTACTGCCGCACTCGGGGCATTCCTTTAAATCATCTCTCAGGCAAACAGGCTTAACTCTTTTCGCTATCCTTATGATCTTTGAATTCTTGATTATCTCTTCGTGGCTCAACCCCGATTTTTTCAGTTCCGAGTATACCCCTCCCGTAATCTCCCTGCCGTCCTTAAGCATTACGGGTTCAAAGAATATGTGTTCGATCAATTCACCCTGCGGGGGAGTGCCGTTGTCACCCTTACAATCGGGACAGTACCATACGGGTATCCGGTGTCCCCACCATATCTGGCGGGAGATGCACCAATCCTTTATGTCTCTCATCCACGCAAAATAGTTGTTTTCCCATGACTCCGGTATTAATCTTATCCTTTTGTCCTGCACTGCCTTGACGGCCTCGGATGCAAGAGGCTCTATCCTCACATACCACTGGATAGTAAGCAGCGGCTCGATTATGGTTTTACATCTGTAACAATGGCCGACAGAATGTTTATATTTTTCATCGCCTTGCATTAAACCGAGTTCATTCAAGTCATCTATTATTTTTTTCCTGCAATGATACCTATCGAGACCGCTGTAACGCTCGCCCGCATCGGCGGACATGCGGCCGTCTTCTAAAATTATGCTGACCGATCTGAGATTGTGACGTTTACCTATCGCTTCATCGTTGAAATCGTGCGCCGGAGTTACTTTAACCGCGCCGGTTCCGAACGCCGGGTCCACTGCGTCGTCGGCAATAACGGATATCTCCCTTTCCGTCAGCGGCAAAGCGAGCGCCCTGCCGATAATGTTTTTATATCTATCATCCTCGGGATGAACAGCAACCGCCGTATCGCCGAGCATCGTTTCCGGCCTCGTAGTGGCAACGACTATAAAGTTTGGAGTTTGGAATTTGGAGTTTGGAGTTAATGGATATTTAATATGATATAGCCTTCCTTCTGTTTCTTCGTATTCCACCTCGAGGTCGGACAGCGCCGTATGACACCTGGGACACCAGTTGATTAAGCGATTGTCCCTATAAATAAGCCCTTGTTCATAAAGAATTACAAAAACCTCCCTTACCGCCTTTGATAAGCCTTCATCAAGCGTGAACCTTTCCCTTGACCAGTCGCACGATGATCCCAATTTCTTGAGCTGGTGTATTATCCTGCCGCCGTATTCGGCCTTCCATTTCCAGACCCTTTCGATAAACGCATCCCTGCCCAGTTTATGCCTGTCGATTCCCTCTTTAGCGAGTTCTCTTTCCACTACATTCTGCGTAGCGATACCCGCGTGATCCGTTCCGGGAAGCCATAATACTTTAAAACCCGACATCCTCTTCCATCGTGACAGGATATCCTGAATTGCGGCATTGAGCGCATGTCCCATGTGGAGGGAACCCGTAATATTGGGCGGAGGTATGACTATGCAGAAAGGCTCTCCGGCTGCTTTAGGGTCAGGCATGAAATATCCGCCCTTCTCCCAAAAAGCATACCACTTGTCCTCTATGTCTTCCGGACTATAACTTTTTTTTAATTCAATCATGATTTGGTTGATGGGTTGATGAGTAAATGGACAAATGGGTAAATGAGTAAAAAACTCATACTCATCTACTCATCCACACATCAACTCATTTACTAATTTATTTCTGAGGTAATTTTTTCTATCTCTTTCTTTATAATAGTTTCGGCAACCTCTGGAACTATTCTCTTGATCGCAATATCGATCTCGCCCCTCAAAGACTGAAGCAGATCTTTGACCAATTCCCTTGTGACATTTTCGATAATTTCAGGCGCAATACCCGATACCGCAGCCTCGACGGAATTCTTTATCGCCAATGAAATATCCGGAACCGGTTCGCCCGTTATCTTCTCCGGCATAACGGCGATTTCTTCTCTATGAGTCAAGTCTACGATCGGCTGAGGCATCTCCAAAGGCGTACCTGCTGTTTCCTGCAAAGGCTCTTCCTCCTTCTTTATCGCCTCTGCAAGTTCTCCCTCAAAATCCTTTACGTCAGGAGACAAGGCTGTTTTAGCCTCATATTCCTCATCAACTGCAGCCTGTTCTTCGGGTTTTTCCTCTGCAGGCGGTATTTCTTCATCCCACTTTAATTCCTCGGCGGCAACGGGAGATTCAGGAACGGCTTCCACAGCGGCCTCCGGTACTTCCCCGGCAGATGCCTGTTCCTCTTCTTCGTATACGATTTCTTCGCTCTCTTCTTTTTTTGACGGCTCAAACCCGACAAGCAACGCCTTTACCTTACTTATAAGTTCCTGAGATTCAAAGGGCTTGATGATAAAATCATCGGCAAAAACAGACTTTGCGTATTCCTCATCAAACGGCTCAAACGCGCCCGCAAGAAGAATTACAGGGGTTTCGGCGGTCGCCATGTTGTTTTTGATTTTTTCGCAAAGTTGATAGCCGTTAAGCTTCGGCATCTCGATATCCGCAAGCACTATATTCGGAGCAAAAGATTCCATCGCCCGAAGGGCCTGATCCCCGTCGCCGAAGGCCATTATTTCAAAACCTTCCGGCGTCAGGACAAGCTCGACAACCTTCTGAATGGTAAGGCTGTCGTCGGCTAATAAAAGCTTATAGGACATAGCCACCTCGTTATAGCGTTTATTGCGCTGAGCATTATAGCGTTACGGATTATAGAAATTCTTTTGCTCTATAACGCTATAAACTCTATAACGTAACAACGCCGCTTGTCAAGATTTTTTCTTGCTCCTGTAATCCTCAACGGCCTTTGCACTGCCGGACAGAGATCTGGCCTCTCAAATAATTATGCGAAGGCGTATGATTTCTTCGGCTCAGGCAGTTCCTTCCCTTGTTTCAGGAGAGCTTCTCGATGGCAGTTAAATGCCTCTTTAGCATTTTTTATAGCTTCGTCAATAGAACCGCCGCCGGTGAGGATTTCAGGAATGTCAGGAAACCGCACATAGAGCCAATGCTCATCTTTTTCGTGAGACGGCACTATCACAATCTCATAATCTTCTATTGTAAGCATCGTCTTATGACCTCCTTTACATCAAGCACATGACAAAACTTCCTGCCTCCGTGCGGTTTGATAATTGTCATTGTTGCTCAAAATTTCTCTCCCTCTTTTTAAAGCCTTATTATAACAAAATCAAAAGCAGTTACAAACTTCAAATATCTTCCTTCTCAATCCCCAGCTATCAGCATGTTTCGCGTGGCCGAGCCAGCTTTGAACGGAGGAGTTGAGTTTTTCAAAAGGTATCCGCCTCTGTCTGAAAAGCCGCATCAGCATTTTGAACTTACGCGCAAACCGCAGGCTGTTGTCTTTTCGCAAAAGCCTGTGCGTTGGAAATATCCGATAACCGATATGGTCAATGCCTATATGCGTCGGGGCAATGAATGTCTTATCAGGTTTTCAAAAGAGATTATCTGAGAGAAAAGATTGTCGTTCCGTTTCGTTGGCTCGTTCCTGTTCCGGTTTGAGGCGCGTATGTTCTGCGGTTTATTGTTCCATGAGCCGCCGCGAAGCGCCTTCTGCCCATGCCCTTTACTGCGCCTTTTTAATCCATCCTCCCAAAAGCCTTCCTATTTCGACAATCTCTTTTGACGAGTATTCATATTGCCTGATGTTCAGGATATTTAAGTCCTTGCATAGTCTCAGGTAATGTTTCAGCCTTTCCAGTTCAAAACTCGCATCGTTCAAAATGCTTTTTCTATCTTTGTCATTTTTCACTGCAAGAAGGAGTATGTCGTAAAAGTTCAATGCCGCTTCTTCTATCCTTTTTGCCATTACAAACCTCTGGCTCTTGGGAAATTTGATCGTATGCTCAAGAAGCCATTTCGTAAAGTCATAGGTCTTAACAAATATAGGCGATTCCTTCATATGTCTCTTTCCCCCTAAAAATGCTGCGGGCAGACGCTCCGCGTCTGCCCAGAAAACAGAAATCCAGAATTCAGAAAATAACTACCGCGCGGGGAGAGCCAAGCGGAAGCCGATGAGGTAGCCCCGGTCGCCCGGACTGAACCAGCCGCGACCAGCTGCCCGCATACTCCCCGCAACATCGACCCACCTACCGCCGCGAAGAACGCGGTACAAGCCGCTGTTTGATCCCGTAGGGTTATTCCTCGGACTGTTTCTGTAATAATTCTTATCATACCGGTCATTAACCCATTCCCATACATTACCGCTCATGTCGTATATCCCAAGTCCATTAGGCTGCTTTGTTCCTACAGGATGTGTTTTATTTCCTGAGTTTGAATCATACCATGCTACGCTACCAGCATCGTTTCCGCCCGAATACTTTTCGCTCTTGCCTCCGCTCCTTGCAGCATATTCCCACTCTGCCTCTGTGGGAAGGCGGTAACCCCCTTTTATTCCCCCCTTAGATAAGGGGGGATTGAGGGGGGTTAGCTTTTCATTCAGTTTCCGTATGAATTCTTGAGCATCATTCCAACTGACATTCTCTACAGGACAGTCGTCGCAGCCATTGAATTCTGATGGATTGTTTCCCATGATTGCTGTCCACTGCTTCTGAGTTACTTCATTCTTCCCCATGTAATAATCATCCACGCAGACTTCATGAACGGGCTTTTCATCAGATTCTCCGTCTCCAAATGTATCTCCCATCTGATAACAGCCGCCTTTGACAAAAACAAGTTCCATGCCGGTTGCGGGGTCTTTGACGAGCCTGCCTCCGCCTGCACTCAAGTCCCACTCTACCCTCGTTGAAAGCCCTCTCGGAAAGTCCTGAAGCACATTCCAGTATATCTTCTTGCCTTTGCCTGTCTTTGTCTTTCCAAAGTCGCCTTCAAGGTGCAGCTTGTCTGCAGGATATGTTTTGCCTTTGATGGTAAGGGTAAGATTCACTTCCGTATCTTCGTTAGGCTCGCCTGCTACATCAAACTCAAAAAGCACCCTGTTGCCGACCTGCCGGACATTTGAGTTTTTAACCTCGGCGGCAAAGGAAAGGCCAGACAGAAAGCATATAAAAAGTAAAAACATTGAAATAGTTTTAATGGTCACTTATACGCCCCTCCCCGATAATCTATCTCATAAACAAAAATCTCTCCGGCAGTACGGTCTATTCTGAAGATGACCCTGATACCACCGATTTTCATTCGCATAAAGCCCTTCCACTCACCTTCGAGAGACTTTATCTGAAGCTCTTTGAAAGGTATGATCCCCTGTTCGCCTGCTGACAGCACAAGCCTTTTGATCTTCATCCTGATTTTTTCGCGGGTCGCGTCAGTCGAATTGAAAAGGAATTTTTCGGCCTGCTTGCTGACTCTGAGTCTCACTTTATCACCCAGTCAGTCATGTCTTTAAACTCTGACCTTTTGCAGCGGGATGGAGAGCCGTATTTGCGCTCAATCTCTTTCATCTCCTTTGTTGATACCGCGGGAACGAGTATCTCATAAAGGCCCAGCCGTTCTTCATGTATCGCGTCCCGAACGCTCTCCCTGATGATTTTTCTTAATGCCTTCTCAGCAACTGTCATTTTATAGCCTCCTTTATAAAACCTACCCTGTTCCGCCTTTGAAAAATCATATTCTTTTCCCATATCCTATTTTTTCAGCGTTACAAGCACATCCGCGTCATTGCCGGTGATTACCGGATGCTGGGCTGTGCCTGTCAGCCTTTGCGCCTTGTAAGGCACATTCTCCTTGAGATATTCCTTCATTTCTCCGATGGTTATCCTTTTGTCCTTGTTTATGTCAGCCTCGCCCTGTATTCCCTTGAGAAAATAGTATGTGAAGAGCGAGTGTTTCTTTTCATGATACCATGTTGACACCTGATCAACTGCCGCGCTCGTTATGATAGTGGCGTTGGCAGGCCCCTGATATTCCTTTTTGACCTTAACCAGAGAAGGGCTTATGTCCTTAAAGAGCAATCCCTTTTCAGAATTGCCTGAAAAGCATGAGTCTAAAACTATGGTTATCTTCTTTGCGGGTATCTTTGAAAGATTGTTGTAGAATGTCTGAAGCATATAGCCGTTGGTCTTTATGAACTTAGGGTTGGCGTCAACAGGCACAAAGTAGGCCTCGTTAGAGTCGAGGTCCGGCGCGCCGTGGCCTACATAGTAGATAAAGACCTTTGATTTGCCTGGCTTGACGAACTGAAAAAGCCTGCCCCTATGGTCTCTTTCAGAGCCGAAGACTTCATTAAATTTTGCAAACCCCGCGTCTTCCACATATATGATGTTTTCCGCGTCAAAGCCGAAGGTCTTTACAAGATACTCTTTCATTATCCTCGCGTCTCTGTCCGCGTATTCTATGTCCGGGGAGCCCGATGCCGAGTAATGCTTGTTGCCGATTATTACGGCCACGTCAAATTTACCCGCCTTTTCGCCTTCAGGCACATTCATGTCAACATCTATGCTAAGGCCTGTTGCAAGCTGTATGTCGGGCTTGCTGTCGGTATCTCTGCCTTTGACTATTACTTCTTCGGCCTTTCTCTGAGGCGCGTTCATGGCGAGGGCAAGGGGTTTGGATACGCTGAATTTCGGCCTTCTCTCTTTGATGTCTATATTTATGGGTATCTGCTCTCCGTTTTTGATGCGGTTGTTGGTATAAAACATGAATTTAATGTCTTTGAACTTTCCGGCAGGTATGCCGCCCAAGTCGAAGTTTGTGCCGCTGTCTCCGGCAACAAATACATTATCCCCAAACTGCACATTGGCGGTTACATTACGGGCGTCGCCATGCCCCATGTTCTGTATCCTTGCGGTTATCTCGACTATTTCCATAGGCTCGACTTTATAGTTTTTGTTCTGGTCTTCTATGCCGATGTCCGCCACTACAAGCTTGGGCGGCTCAAACGCTTTTGTCCTGAAGGCTATTTTTAAGGGTTGAGCGTCAAAACCGTTGGCCTCTTTGACTTCAATATTAAAGCCGAGGCTCTCGGTCGGCATGTCTTCGGATGCCCTGAGTTCGATTTCTTTGGATATACTGCCGCCTGCCGGTATCGTGCCGATCAAGGCGTTTCTGTCGTAAGAAAGGCTGTCAAGCCTTTTGTTGGCGCTTATTACAGCGCTTACATCAAAGGCGTCGCCTTTGCCGTTATTCTGAATATTGATAATGATCTTGCCGGTTTCGTCGGCGTCGAGAATGTTGTTGCCCGAAGGCTCATAAAACTGCACGGACGCGGAAAGAGCCGGAGGCAGAGGGAATACATTGACCTTGACCGCACCTTGCTCGGCAAAGGCAATGCCTGCCGTAAAGATTATTATCAGCAATAAAAAAACAAACCTATATTGCAGCATAAGACACCTCCCCTATTTGTCTTTCGGGTTTACTACTTCATATACCAGCATTACATCTTCTGCATAATCCGCTATGTCCGAAAATTTCTTAAAAAATGAACTGAAGCTCATAGGCTCAAGCGGCATGAGAATATCGGTGAAGTCCTTTGTATATTCATTGTCCAGCGCCGCTATAAGGAATGCCTCTGTGTCCCTTTGATGGCCTTCCAATGTCTGCATGACAAGCTCTGTCTTTGTGTTTTTATCCGGGAATATGAGCCTTCCCTTTCCAGAAAGCCTGTTGTCTTTATCATGGTCGTTCGGAAAAACCATTACAACTTTATCGTCTGCGGTTATGTTGAAGATCGCTATTTTGACGCTTCTGATAGAACTTGCTTCTATAACGGCCTTATCTCCGTTTTTATAGACGATGCTGTTTGTCTTTGCCTTTAAGCCGAGAGGTTTTATTTTGGGCTCAGGCACTCTGACGTCGGCGACTATTTTGACCCTGTATTCGGGGATGGGCGGAGTTTTAGAATCTTTCTGATACTGGCCGAGCGGCAGCCATTGCGCTTTTTCATTTATGACGAATCCTTTTGAATAGGTCTTTATAAAATCGGCTGTGAGCGCCATGTTGGTTACAAGGGTGCTTGAGGCTACGGACATTCCGGCGGCCTGCTCTATCGCCATAGCCCTCGCCCTCTGTAATGCTATAAGCTGGCACTGCTCGGCGCTCATGCCTACTATAGCGCAGGAGCCTTCGGCTGTGATGTTTTTGACTGTTTCAGCCCTGACAGACTGAGACAGAAGCAAAAAGACTGAAAGCATCAATGCTGCAATCTTCCCCACTCATCCCTCTCAACAAAAAAGTATTATAAAGAAGATACGATAAACCGATATAGAAATCAAGGTAATTTTCACATCCTGACCACCTTTGTCAAGATTTTTTCTTGTTCCTGTAATCCTCAACGGCCTTTCTAAGCGCATCGGCTCCCAGATTCGAGCAGTGCATCTTCTGCGGAGGCAGTCCTCCGAGTTCATTGGCAACCGCCTCCTTTGAGATGGTCAATGCCTCGTCAAGAGTCTTGCCCTTTACCATCTCGGTTATCATGCTGCTTACGGCAATAGCCGCGCCGCACCCGAACGTCCTGAATTTTGCGTCGACTATTACGTCATTTTCGACCTTTATGAACAACTGCATGGCATCTCCGCAGGTCGGATTGCCTTCCATGCCCATGCCGTCGGCATCCTGAATTTCTCCGACATTTCTCGGGTTCATAAAGTGGTCCATCACTTTAGGGGAATACATATAACCCACCTCCTTATCTCTTTGCTCTATTGTAAAATTCAGATTGAAATTTTTAAATTTGAAATTTTCAATCTCAAATCTTCAATTTCTAACTCATCCTGTATAACACTTCTCTCCCTCGGTACCTTCTCCCCATCCCTTTGCAAACGGAGACATCTCCCTCAATCTGTTAATTATCTGCGGAAATTCTCCAAGCAGGTAATCCACGTCTTCCCGTGCATTACCTGCCCCGAGGCTGAATACTATAGAACCCTGCGCAAGGGCCGTAGGAACTCCGAGCGACAATAAGACCGGAGAAGATTTCAGCGCTTTAGATGAACAAGCCGACCCGCTTGCCGCGTATATGCCTTTCATCGAAAGCATCAACAGCATTGCCTCTCCTTCTATGAATTCGACAACAAAGCTCGCATGATGGGGCAATCTCTTTTCGGGATGTCCGGTAAGATATACGTTTGGGATTTTCAATGCGCCCTCTATTATTCTGTCCCTCAGTTTTTTACAGTTATCCATTCTCTTGTCCAACTCGCTCTTTGCGATTTCCGCAGCCTTTCCCATGCCGGCTATAGCGGGAACATTTTCGGTGCCGGCCCTTCTGCCTCCTTCCTGAATGCCCCCGTAAATAAGAGGTACTATCCTCAGCCCCTCCCTCACATAGAGGGCGCCTGCGCCTTTAGGACCGTAAAACTGGTGCGCTGCCATGCTCAAAAGATCGACGCCGAGATCATTAACGTCAACCGGAATATTCCCGACCGTTGCAACACCGTCCGCGTGAAATACGATATTATTTTGTTTCGCTATTTTTGCTATTTCTTTTATGGGCTCTATCGTTCCGATCTCGCTGCTCGCGTGGGTTATGGAGATAAGAACGGTCTCTTTTGTAATAGAGTTCTTAACCGTATCGGGATCGACAAGTCCGTGTTTATCGACAGGCAGATACGTTACGACAAAACCGTTTTTTTCAAGGAACCGGGCGGAATTGAGGATGGAGTGATGCTCTACCTTGGATACGATCACGTGCTTGCCCTGATTCTGTTTTGCGAGGGCTATTCCTCTGAGGGCAAAGTTATTCGCTTCCGCGCCGCTTGCGGTAAAAACGACTGCGGATGGTTTCGCGTTGATCAGGGAGGCGACTTCCGATCTCGCCTTTTCAATTGCGTCACGCGCCCTCATTCCCAAGTCATATACGCTCAAGGGATTGCCGAAATCTTCCTTAAAATACGGCATCATTGCGCTCAGCACTTCCGGATTAAGCGGATTAGTTGCAACGTGGTCAAAATAACATTTACTCATACTGTCTCCTTAAAATTAGGCGATAGGTAATAGGCTATAGGCCATAGGTTTTTGTTTCTACTTATTGCCTATCATCTATTGCCCATTGCCTGCCTTTCTTACATAAAATTTGTAATAATCCTCGTCTTCGTCCATCCCGATAAATTCATTCCCTGTCCTTACGCACCACTGAGGTATATCTTCAAGAGCGCCGTCGTAATCGGTCAGTATCTCGAGCACCTGCCCCTTTTCAAGCCCCTTTATCATCTCGTCGAGTTTCAGCAGATGCATAGGGCACATCATATACACGATATCGGCAGTAACGTCCGCCTTCACGCCGTGAATGAATTTCATAAAAATAACAGGTTGAGGTTGAGGAAAAAAGACAAGTTTAGGTTTAGGTTAAGAGAAAGAGGAATATTATTCCTTAACCTTAGCCTTAGCCTATCCTTTTAAACCTTGACCTTATCCTTAACCTTGACCTCCTGACTGTAAAAGTCTCCTGCCATTAAATTCTTAAGTGTTATGGTTTTAAGAAATGCCTCTACCTGCTCTCCCAATGCCTTCCACAGCAAATGGGTTACGCAGCTATCGACACGCACGCATCCGCCTTCGGGATCAAGGCACGATGTAAGTGCGACAGGGCCCTCCAGTTCGTTTAAAATAGAAGCTATGCTTATTTTATCGGCGCTCCGGTTCAGTATATAGCCTCCGCCGGGCCCTTTTATGCTTTTGATTAATCCTGCCTTCCTGAGCTTATTAAGTATCTGTTCAAGGTAGGCGACAGAGACATCCTGCCTTTCGGAAATCTCTTTGATAGTTACAGGCGTTTCAGGATACCCTCTCGCAATTTCGTACATGGCCCTTACGCCGTATTGTCCTTTTGTCGATAACCTCAGCATGCTTAAATACTAAAATACCCTACTGTTTTTGTCAAGTATTATTGCAAAAAACAGGCGGCAGATAAAACCTGCCGCCTGCAGCCTCTACTCCTCTACTTTGCCTTTTCTTCGAACAACTCTTCTTCCTGTTTGTTTTTCATCCTCTTGACGAGCTCTTCATACGAATCGGTGCGGATGATTTTATTGAACTGCGTCCTGTAGTTATTGACAAGGCTTACGCCCTCTATCACTACATCGTAGACCTCCCACTTCCCGTCTTTCTTAAGAAGCCTGTATTCTACCGGTATCTCCACATTCCTCTTAGTGACAATCTTAGTATTAACCTCGGAATATCCGCCATCCACCTTTTCTGCAACATACAGTATTTTTTCATCAGTATAGGTTTCTATCTTTTTAATATACGACCTTTCAATGAGATCTGAGAATAAGGGGACAAATTCTTTCCTCTCATCCGGCGTTCTTTTTCGCCAGTGGAGGCCAAGCGACCTCTTTCCCATCTCCTCAAAATCGAATCTCTCCGAAACTATCTTGCGTATTGCCGTCCTTCTCTCTTTTGTCTTTGCCGGTTTTTTCAGTTCCTTATCTTTCAAAATATCGAGCACTTTATCTACCGTATGCCTTACCTGATCCATCGGCTCTCCCGCATACGCGGCATAAGAATTCCCTGCCATAAACGCAAAAATAAAAAATACCGCAAAAAACGACCTTACGCCTCTCATAAAACTTAAAACCTCCTTGATTAATTACTTTATTTCCTTGATATCCATCCCCGCTGCATATAAAAGATTTGCAAACGACATCCTGTGATTATATATTGAACGCAGATTATTCGCCTTCATCTGCGCATATGCCACGGCAGCGTCCGCTATATCCTTAGCGTCACCGATACCGAGGTCGAAATTAGCTACCGCCACTACAAGCCATTTCCGTGCATTTCTATATGCCTTCTCCGTTTCAACGATATTTTTCTTCGCCTCTTCCATATCGAGATATACCTTTCTCACCTGAAACGGGATAGCCTCATCGGCAAACTTCTTTTTCTCCACTAATTTGTGGTGCTCTGCCTGCGCCTCTTTGACCCTTCCCTCCGTTATTCCGAAATCGAGGGACCACTTAAGCCCCATAAACGCTGCGCCGTAGGAGTGATTAAAGAAGTCGTAAAGATACGGATTATCCACTTTGTCCCTGTTTGTCGCTCCGGCAACCGATGCCTTCAGCCCTAAAAAAAGGTGGGGATAAAAATTGCTTTTCTCGGCATTAACGAGCGAGTTCCGGGCATTCAGTCCTTCTTTAAGCTGAATGAACTCGGACCTGAGTTCTACGGCATTTTTCATGTAATTCTGCAATTCTTCCGGAATTCTACTCTCCGGAGTCAATGACGTGTCTGCAACATCGAAGTCCGCTTCCTGCGGAAGTCCCATGCTTGTAATAAGGCCGTCTTTTGCCACGGCTATGCCTTTTTCCGTCTCGTTGATATTTCTATCTATCTCTCCCAGAAACGCCCGCAGTTTAAACAGATTTGCCTCATCCGCCCACGGAGAGCCTATCGCTATCTGTTTCTCAGCCTTTTTTATGGATTCAACGAGTTCGTCCTTTACTTCCAACACAAGGTTTCTCATGTCTCTCGCAAGGATCAGCCCGTAATAAAGCTCTTTTGTCCTTAAGATTATATCCGACGTCTTTTTGCCCACGCCTGCCTTTGCCACCTTTATGCCGCTCTCGGCAGCCTCTCTATAACTGCTTATCTTGCCGAAGGTGTAGAGAGGCTGGATCAAGGTCGCGTCGGCGCTTCCGAATATGCCGTTAATGGTCGTTCCGACGGATGTATTAACCGTGGGGCTTATCTGTTCTTTTTTCGCCCTCGGTGACGGCCCTGTCAATGCAAACACCTCTATCTGAGGATAGCCCGCCGAGTCGGCCTGCATCTTTTTCGACTTATAGACCTCTTCCTCGTAACGAGATTCCCCTATCTCCGGGCTGATTTCCACGGCTTTTTTAATGCATTGTTCGAGCGTTAAAACAATTTTCCGGTTAGTATCCTGTCCATATGCAGGCAGAGCATATAAAAAAACAACAAGCAGGAGTAATGGAGTGATCCAATACTCCTGCTCTAACCTCTGAATCCTGAGACTTGACTCCTGAGTTGACATCGCTATACTCCTCCGAATACATACTTTGATATCAATTCTTCCAAATCAACCGCGGACTCGGTTTCCCTCAGCCGTTCGCCGTTCGCAATAATTTTCTCGGAGCCTCCCGGTGTTATCTGAATGTATTTCTCTCCTATAAGCCCCTTTGTTTTTACCGAAACTATCGAATCTTCCTGTATCTTCACGTCATTATTCAGCATAATTTCCACCCGCGCCTGGTAGTCTTTATTAAGCACTACGGACTTTACCTTCCCGACATGAACCCCTGCTATTTCCACGTCGGAACCCGGTTTTATGCCGCCTGATTTTTCAAATTCCGCATATACAGTATATCCCTTGCCGCCTATAACTTCAAGTTTACCCATTTTTATGGATATATATCCGAGCGCCAAAATACCGATCAAGAGAAAAAAACCGACTGCCAGTTCAATGTCAAATTTCTTTTTAATATTCATAATTACCTCCTCGTTTCCTTTTCACACAGCAGTTCCACAGGGCCTTCAGAGCTTCCGGTTAAAAACTGCCTCACCATCGGATTCGATGACCTTTTTATTTCATCGGGCGTGCCGACCTCTTCAATGGCTCCTCTGTATAAAAAAGCTACCTTGTCCGAAATATCAAATATCTCCGGTATCTCATGGCTTATCACAATGCCTGTAAATCCGTGCGTTTCGTGGGTGCATCTTATCAGTTTATGAGTGGAATTTAAAAGTATCGGGTCGAGTCCTGTTGTAGGCTCATCGAACAAGACTATCCGAGGTTCTGTTATCAATGTTCTCGCGAGCGCAACCCTTTTTCTCATTCCTCCGCTCATTTCCGACGGATATTTATCCTCCATACCTTTCAGACCGACATCTTCCAGAGCCTTCGACACCTTTTCCTGCAGTGCCTTTTTACCGATTTTTATCTTTTCCTTTAATGGAAATGCTACATTTTCATAGGCGGTCATCGAATCAAAAAGCGCTCCTCCCTGAAAAAGCACTCCGAGTTTTTGCCTTGTCTTATCCATCTCTCTGCCGCGAAGTTTTGTAATATCAACTCCGTCAATTATTATGCTTCCCTTGTCCGGCTTTAAAATTCCTATAATATTTTTCAGAAGGACGCTCTTCCCTCCGCCGCTTCTCCCTATTACGGCCATAATCTCGCCATGTTCTATTCTGAGATTAATGCCGTTCAAAACCTTCTGTCCGTTAAACGATTTTTCAAGTCCTATAATCTCTATCATAACCGCCCTTCTATAATAAAACCGAACCGAGAAAATAATCCCATATGAGAATCAATACCGAAGACATAACAACCGCATCTGTTGTTGACCTGCTTACCCCTTCGGCTCCAAAACCCGTCTCTTCCGTAAAATAACCCTTATAACATGATATCCATGAAACAATAATGCCGAAGCTTATTGATTTGTATAAACCTATTTTTACGTCTTTCCATTCCACGAAGATGTCTATCTGTGAAAAATATGTGCCTTCGCTCAAACCTAAAAGTTTTACCGCTATAATATATCCGCCGTAAATCCCTATAACATCAAAAATTGCCGCGAGCAGAGGGAATACAATAATAGCAGCTATAATATTCGGTACAATAAGATACCTCATCGGATTTAAAGCCATTGAAACAAGAGCGTCTATCTGCTCCGAGATACGCATTATGCCTATCTCTGCGGTCAGGGCGGAGCCTGCCCTTCCCGTAACCATCAAAGCGGAAAGAACCGGTCCAAGTTCCCTTATAAGACTTAGAGCCACCGCAGGACCGAGCAGTGCCTCCGAACCGAATTTATTTAAGGTATGATAAATCTGAAGGGCCATAACCATGCCTGTAAACGACCCGGTAAGAAGTATCACTATCATTGACTTGTTTCCGAAAAACCTTATCTGCTTTAAAAGCAATCTAAATTTAAACGGAGGCACGAATGTGTAGTATATCGAATTCAATAAAAACATAAGCATATGCCCCATTCTTTTTAGAAAGGATAATGCCCGGCTGCCTAATCTTCTTAACAAGTTTATCATCCTCTATCTTAACATATGATTTATCTTAATTTTTCATTGAGTTATTAAGGTCTTTAATAATAAAAAAAGTCCGGCCGATTGTCAATTGAAGATTGTTATCCGGAATATTTTGGGGATAGGGCTGTAACTTTGTCGCCCTTTTTGATATTAAACAAACGCGATGCGCTTGCCGTATTAACAAAGATCTCCATATGACCCGAGCTATTGATCAGGCAATGAAGGCTCTTATCGACAGCCTGAGAATAATGTCTTACAGACCGGACTGCTTTCCCTTTTATTTCGGCGTAATATTGTTCTCCCGATTCTTCGCCGAGCCTAAAAATATCGTCTTTTCTAATATTGGTAATGACATTACCGAACCTGTCGATATAAATAACCTCCCCTAAAATACTATCCTTTTTGACTTCCGGCGCCGGTATCTCAAATTTCCTGTAATCATCGATTTTACTGCCGAATTTTCCCAATTCAATGCCTCCGGACAACCATGCCGCTGCCGGCGCAAAAACATCTCTTCCCTGAAAGGTAGCGCTTGTTTTGGATAGCATATATTTTTCCTCGGTGATATTTATAACTTTAACTTCTAATGCGCGGGCAAGCACATAGGAAAATATGCCGTTGTCTGGCCCTACAAAATAATGTCCGTCCGCCTCTACGATTATCGCCCTTCTCTCCGAACCGACGCCGGGATCTACGACCGCAATATGAACGGTTCCATCAGGAAAATAACGATAACTTGAACCTGCTGCAAAAGCCGCTTCTTCTATGTTATAAGGCTCTATCCCGTGGGTTATATCGATAATATTCGCCGACGGGTTTATAGATAAAATAACCCCTTTCATCTCTCCGACAAAGGGGTCTTTATATCCGAAATCCGTGGTAAGAGTTATGATTTTACGTTCTGAGGCTGCCGATGATTTCATTAATATCGAGAATACCCTCATCAGCCAAAAATCTTTCTATGCCGTCGATTATATCGATTGTGGCTGTGGGATTTATAAAATTTGCGGTGCCTACAGCAACAGCCCTTGCCCCTGCTATCAGGAATTCAAGGGCGTCTCCGGCAGTCGTTATTCCGCCCATGCCGATAATGGGTATCTTAACGGCCTTAAATACCTCCCATACCATTCTTACGGCAATCGGCCGAACAGCAGGGCCGGACAACCCGCCCGTATTATTTGCAAGCACAGGCCTTCGCCTCTTAACATCCACAACCATTCCGGTTATGGTATTTATCAATGAGACCGCATCAGCGCCGCAATTTTCGGCAACCCTTGCCATAATGCCTATATCGGTGACATTGGGAGACAGCTTGACTATCAGAGGTAGTTTCGTTTCCTTTCTCACAGCCGTAACGACCTGCTCCATTATTTTAGGATCGGTGCCAAAGACTATCCACCCGGCATGTTTGTTCGGGCAGGATATGTTCATCTCTAACGCATGGACGCCGTCTGCGCCGCTTAATTCAACCGCAGCCTGAACATACTCATCAATGCTGTCCCCGAAAAAATTTGCTATAACGGGAATATCGAACTTCCTCAAAAACGGCAACTTTTCTTTTATAAATACCTTAACTCCTATGTTCTGAAGGCCGATGGCGTTAAGCATTCCGGCAGGAGTTTCGACAATGCGGGGCGTAGGATTGCCTTGTCTCGGCGTTGCC
Source organism: Nitrospirota bacterium (assembly GCA_021792185.1). Classification (GTDB taxonomy): domain Bacteria; phylum Nitrospirota; class Thermodesulfovibrionia; order Thermodesulfovibrionales; family Dissulfurispiraceae; genus GWB2-47-37. Next base: position 21,773 of record JAJYVD010000016.1, read on the forward strand.
GAAAGTCCTTTTGCTATAATTGCGCCGAGCCTGTTCAAATCCATGAATTCAGAATATTCCTCGCCGTACCCGAATGTGCCTGATGCCGTCATTACCGGATTTTTAAGCCTTAATCCCGCAATATCTACCGATAAGTTCGGAGTTTGGAGTTCGGAGTTTGGAGTTATTCCCATACAATATCCTTTATGTCAAATACTGGCCCTTCTTTGCAAACCCTTCTGTAGCCCGAAACGGTTTTGACAACGCATCCAAGACATGCTCCGACCCCGCATGCCATATGTTCCTCGAGGGAGACATAACATTTCATTCCGCTCGCGTGCGCGATTTCAGAGAGTTCCTTCAGCATCGGCTTAGGCCCGCAAGCGTAGATTGGTAATTTGAAATTTGAAATCTCAGATTTCAAATTATTGAGGAAACTCTTTAATAATTCGGTTATCACTCCCTTCCTGCCTTCGGAACCGTCATCAGTAGCGACAAACACTTCTTTTGATAAAGCCCCGGCTTCGCTCAGCATTACCAACTCGTCTTTGCTCCTCGCGCCGTAAAATAGATAACCGGTGTTCTTGCATATATCGAGGAGCGGCAGCAATGAAGCGATTCCCACTCCACCGGCAATCGCAATAAAATCCCCTTCGGGTTCGGGATAACTATTGCCGAGCGGCCCGATTACCTCAATTATGTCACCGTCTCTAAGATTTGAAAGACAAATGGTTCCCTTGCCCCTTATTCTGTAAAGAAATTTCAGGCTGTTATCTTCGTGCTTAAAAATGCTGAACGGCCTTTTTAAAAGAGGATCGTAGGTGCTGTTTGAATGAAGCATATAGAATTGACCGGGAGCAGGTATGCATTGAGCGTTGAGCGTTGAGCGTCCGGCGTCAATGGTTAACAATCTGAAATGTTTATTTAAAGCAGTATTTTCTAAAACTGTTGCCTTAAAGTATCTAGTCATTATTTACGCTCAACGCTTAACGCTCAATGTTTGACATTGTCTTTTAGACAAAGTTTATCTCTACAATTTCATATTCTATGGTTCTTGCCGGCGCCTTCACCACCGCGGCATCTCCAACTTCTTTTCCTATTAACGCCCTTCCTACAGGCGACGTTATGGATATTTTGCCGCTTTTGACATCCGTTTCGTCAGGCCCCACAAGGGTAAATTCATACTCTTCATCGGCCTCTATATCAACAACCTTTACCTTTGCTCCAAAAGCAATTTTAGACTGGTTTATCTTTGCGGTATCTATCACATCGGCAAGCGCCAGCTTGGCCTGAAGCTCTTGAATGCGTCCCTCGATAAAGGACTGCCGCTCTCTTGCGGCATGATACTCCGCATTCTCGGACAGATCCCCGTGAGCCCTCGCCTCGGCTATATCCTGTATATTTTTAGGCCTCTCTACCTTCAAGAGCTTATCGAGCTCTTCCTTCAGTTTCTGATACCCGTCGGGCGTCATCGGAACACGTTTCACGACTCTTACGCAACCTCCTTTTGAATTAGTCTGCATATTCTTATTAAAGACAAAATATCTCCACTTCATTCTCGGAAGGCATCCTGCCTTCCTCCGAAGCTACGCCAGCCCGCTTAAACATCCATGTTACGTTTGGGCTGCCGAAGTCGCTCCGATACATTGTCTTTAATATCCACAAACGCGAAACTTTTAATTAAGATAACATTTTAAAGCTGATTTTTTCAAAAAAATGAATGATGTATCTGAGAGTTTCTATTTAGTGCTGTTTTCTTCCTGCGGCAGCGCAGGCAAGGGCTCGCGAAATGCGTACCGCTCATCATCGAGAAGTATCTGCACTCCTTTCAGAGTTGAAGAATTAATAATTATCGGCGCTTTAAGGTTTGCGTGCAAGGCATTATCCGCAACGATTAAAATCACAATGATTGCCGCATCCGCGGGTTTATTTATCTCCAGAAAGGTTTCTACGTCATCCTTCATCGCAAATGAGTAATCAGGAAAAAATGGGAACGGGCTTGCTGTTATAAATGCAGTGTCCGGATCGTCAACCGCGTGCAGCCATTTTATGGGGTCCTTGTAATCTATCAAAAAATACCGCTTCAAATCCGGAAAACCTGGAATGCCGAGCGGAAAATGAATAATTTTATTATCGTCTATCTCGACCTCTCCGAACCGCGTTGTGTTTATCTTCATTTTTACTCCTTCAATCCCAAGAAATCCTTCAGTTTGCCCATATCGAGCTTCGCAGCTTCCTGATTCAGTTGTTTGAGCTTTTCATAGAGTTCTTCCCTGTATATCGGCATTTCACGCGGAGCTTCAATGCCGAGTTTGACATAACCGTTGCCTATCTCGACGATCTTAATGCGGATGTCGTCGCCGATGTTTACCGTTTGGTTGGCCTTACGGGTTAGAACAAGCATTTTATATTATGTTTCCTCATCGTATGAAATCGAAAAGACTTGTTCTTAAAACGTTCGAAGAAAGCCCTCTCAATCCTTCCAATGCCGTTTCCCTCTGAGTCATTTCGGTTATAGCCTTTGCGACGTCGGTGTCCTGCTCGTTTGACATGTATGTTGTGATCTCAAACTCCCTGTCAACATGATATGTCTCTTCTGTTTCAAGTTTATTAATTCTCGATCCTACGTCCGCCTGTATCTGGAAAAGCCTGTCGGATGTTTTAGTCAAATAGTCTATCGCTTTCTGAACTCTCCCTGCATCGTTATTCTCCAGCGAAACCTTTAAAAAATTAAGCGCCCTCAATATGTTTGTCTCATTCGGGTAGTTATTGTTAAAGCTGTAATAGTTATTGTTTGACGGATTGGTAATATAATTGTAGTTCGTGATGTCCGTCCCGAGCGTCTGGTTTTGAACGCTGTAAGTCAAGGCATTGTCACTCGTTGCAGAACTGCCAACATTGATCGCAGTATGGTCGGTAGATGTAAACCCGAACACGGTCTCTGCTGTAGTATTCGCATGCTCCCATAATATATCAATGGCATTAGCAGGGCCATTATTTATAATCTTAAACTTCTTATTCGTAGAGTCATAGGCAATGGTATAAGTGTCGGCGCTGCCGTTAGCGACTTCCATCGCCCTCTTAATCTCCCTCGCAAGCGTATCCGCACTATACGTGCCTGACGTTAATGTTGCTGTGCGGTCCGCGCCGTCATTAAACATAATAGTATTATTTGTGCTATTAATGGTAATAACATCTGCCGTGGACATATATACAAGAGTGTGAAGCCCAGTGCCTGCCGCATCGTCGGATGTTGCGGTTATCCTCACATCTCCGGGCCTGCCTGCGGGATTCGAAGCCACAACTATTCTGTAGTCGGGATTTGCCGTCGTGCCTATGTTTACGAGTTCGGCCTTAACTCCCGCATTAGCGTTATTAATGGCGTTTCGGACATCCGCAAGCGTCGCATTAGCAGAGATTGAAACATTTACAGGCGTGCTGTCATCATCTCCGACTTTGATTGTTAACGTGCCGCCGGATGTTGAAAATGTATTTGTAGAAGCGGTAAACCCTCCGCCGGTAACAGCATTATCGCTCGTATCGGAACTGCCGTTAGTAAGACGGGTAGTTATTGTATCGAATCCCAACAACCTTGTTGCTGTCGTATTTGTAGTATCAGCCCATAACAACTGGCGTGTTAGACCTGTATTATTTGTTATTGTGATTTTTTTTGTCGTTTGATTATATGCAACAGTATAATTAAGACTGCTATCTGCGGCCTCCAGCCTGCTTTCTATTTCTGCTGCTAATTGTTCTCCTGTGTATGTGCCGCTGCTTAATGTGGCAATAACATCGGTGCCACCATTATAAACTCCATTATCATTTACATCTATAGCAATCTGGTCATTTACACCGGTTCTCACCACAAACCTATCCGTATGCAGTGCGCCATTAGGATCCGCATCTTCATAAACTTCATCCGTGGATGCATAGGCTCCTGTTTTATCGACGTTATAAGAAGGCAGAACCAGATTTGCCGAATCCGAGGGATTAACACGCTTAAAACTGAATAAATCGCTCGCCGAAACATTAATTTTAATCTCTGTATTCGCACTGATGCTCAGACTAATCGGATTAGAGTCTCCTACAAACTCACCCGTATTCTTATCTATAGGAGCGGTATCGCTCTTGTATCCCGAAAAAATATACCTGTCTCCGACTTTAGTATTGGCTATATCTATCGCATGTTCTAATAATGTTCCGATCTCTTTAGCTATTATTGCTCTGTCGCCGCTCGTTGCGCTGGCATCGGCTCCCTCCAATCCGAGTTCCCGAGCCCTGTTCAAAGTATCATTCAAACTCAACAATACCTTATCGAGCGATCCGACCATACTATTGGCGGTGGTAATCGACCTCTTATATTCCCCTATCTGGCTTATCTGTGTTTTATATGCAGTGATCTTCGACAGCGCTGCCGGATCGTCCGACGGCCGGTTAACCCTCTTTCCGGACGAAATCTGTTCCTGAGCTTTTAAAATAGCTTCCATATTGCTTTGAAAGCCCGAGAGGAACTGATCAAAAAACATCTGTGTAGTGATTCTCATAATTACACCTCCATAATGCTATAACGCTCAACGCTTAACGCCATAACGCTATTACCTCCCTACCATGCCGATAAGAGTTTCAAGCAACTCGTCTGCCACGTTTATCATCTTTGCGGCAGCCTCAAAGGATTTCTGATATTTAATTAAATTCGCAGCTTCTTCATCCAGGCTCACGCCGGAAAATTCCTGCCTCTTCCTCTCCAACTCGTCTACGAGCGCATCGTAGAACTTCACGCTTGTCTTTGCCAAAGATGCCTCTATACCGACATCGGAAGCCATACCCCTGTAAAAATCGGAAGGGGTTTTGGCGCTGATAAAGGTCTTGTTTGCAAGGTCTGCGATTATCCGGGCATTGGTATTGTCGCCCGGAAGGATCGGATATACCGAAGAATCGCTTATGTCATTGCTACCGGAAGAAATAACAGAGTTTGAGCTGAAACCGAATATCCCTTCAGCAGTGGTAGAGGAATGAGTCCAGTCTAAAATAATGGCAGACGGATTGGTGCTCGTACCGCTATTTGTAATGGTGTACTGTTTTGTTGTGGTGCTGTATGACGCGCTATAATTGTAACTTGTGCCTGTGCCGGCATCTTCAAGTGCCTTTTTAAGAACCTCTGCCATCTCTCTTCTTGTGTATGTGCCTAATGGAATGGTAGCTGTTACATATGTAGCCCCATTGTCTTCACTGAAACGTATCGCGTTGTTCGAACTGTCGATTATAACGGTTCCGGCCTTTACTTCGAGATCGCTCGTGTCAAAGCCGTTCTGGGGGATGATTGAATCGGCATTAAATCCGAAAATATCCTCTAAAGTTGTTGTTGTATCCGTCCAGTTCAGTGTAATATTAGCCGCATCATTATTGATAATTTTAAATTTATTGTTTTGTGCATCAAAGGTGGCGGTAACATTAAACCCTGCAAGATTTGTCACCCTCTGGAGTTCTGTCGCAAGACCGAATCGCGTATATGTTCCTGCAGCCAGGGTTACATTCGTCGCTCCGTTAATACGGATTACATCATTTTGTCCGGCAGTAATGGTAAACTGGGTATCGAGGTCGCCTGATGCGGCGGCTACTTTTTGCGGATCGGTGATTTTAACCGCCATCTCAAGCGCGGCATTGTTGTTAAACTTTATATCAAATTGCTCGGTACTCGTTAAATTACCCTGATCTCCGTTTATCTGTACCCGTATGCCTCCAAATTCAAGTGTTCTATAATCAGGAGATGATGCGGTGTTAACTACCAGTATAACCTTTGATGTATCGACAGTACTCCATGTAGTTCCATCAGTCGATTCCTGAACGCGCCAGTAAATGTCTGTAGCACCAGCTTCTTCTGCCTGATAATCGCTTCCAGGAGAAGCAGTAGCAGCAACGTAATCAATCTTATACCGCTTTTCGAAATTAACAAGATTGAGATCCCTTATCTCCATTGTCGAGACGCTTCCGCCGGATGACGGCTTGGAATCGGCTGAAAAGAATACATTGCTTACTTCCTTAAAAAACTGGTTGCCGGTAGAACCGTCAAGCCCGTATCCTGTCTCATGGTATGAGTTTATGGTTAAACTCATATCAAGGGCAAAGGCATTCAGCTTATTTATAAAACCGGCAATCTTTGTATCCCTCAAATCGAGGTTGGCTTTAAGTTCTCCGCCCGATACAAAATTGGTAATATCGGTAAGTGAAGATTGTCCCAAATCCACCTTAAAATGCATTGTATTGCTTGAATCTATCTCAGCGCTCATCTTGTAGACCCTCCCTGCGTCTACAAGAGGGGTTCCTGTTGCAAGCACAGTATATCTGCCTATATTATCTTCAAAGGTAGTAACCTTAAGTATCTGGTTTAACCGCTCAACAAGACTGTCTCTCTGGTCTTTCAGGTCAAGGGCGTCGGGCGCTGAGACAATCTTTTCGTTTAAATCCGCAATGCGCGATGTGATTACATTTACCTCATTTGCAAGGGTCTGACTGCTTCTGAATATCTCCGTCCGTTCATCATTAAGCGACGTATACGCCCTGTTTATTCTTGAAGCTAAATATTCGGCGTTCTTAATAAGCGCTGTCCGCTGCGCATATCCTTCAGGGTTTTGCGCAAGTTCCTGCCAAGCGTTAAAAAAGTCATTAATCGCTGTGCCTACTCCGGTATCCGACGCCTCATTAAAGATATTCTCCAGCTTGACGGTTCCATCTCCATACGCCTCCCAATAAGAAAGATTCGAGTTTTCGGTTCTAAGCTGGAGACTGGTAAAGGAATCATACATCCTTTTTATTTCGGAAATTCCAACGCCTCTGCCTGATGTAGTTGCAGTAGTACCGGTCGTTGCCCCAGACAGGTTTTGTAAAATAACATCCTGTCTGCTGTAACCCGGCGTAGAGACGTTGGCAACATTATGCGCTGTTGCATCCAAAGCCCTTCTGGTAGTGATTAATGCAGTCTTTCCAATATCGAATAAACCGAGGATAGACATTTATTTATGCCTCCACCGATATTTTCTGGTGTGCAGCCACGTCAAATGTATTTAAAAAGTTATATGAAGTTTTTATATAATACAGGGATTTTTCTATTAATACGCTGTTAAACCTGTTCAGTTCCGATATGCTGTGGATTATTGCCGTAAACTTGGATGCTATGGAGGATAATCTCTCCCTAAAACCAAGCGCTGCAATATCGGCAACCTCGGATATGGTTTTATTTTCAAAACCGAGGGCATCGAGAATCCTTTCCCGAGCCTCGTCGCACAGCTTTATCTCAACGGTTATCGCTTCCTTGTCTTTAAGCAGCGCCTCAAGAGCCGCCGGATCAAGGCTTACTATTACATCCTTCTCCCTTTGCAGGAGTTCGACCAATTGCGTGCATAAGGAAAACTCCTTTTCCAGCACATCGATAAGGTCTTCATATAAGTGAGTCAATTATAGCCTCCTCTAACAGTTTCCCGGCCACCGCCGAGCCTTTCACTTCGTAGGTTCCGGCATTTATGGCATTTTTTACTTCTTCCACCCGGTCGGTTCTTACTTCGGGCAGTTTGCTGACTTCCAGTTGGAGCCTTCCTATCTCCTTTGCCCTTTCGGAGACCGTTACCTGATCCTTGGATGCAACATCTTCGGCCTTTTCGACTGTTGCCTTTTCCTTTACCTTCTCGCTCTTTTGTACGTTCCCTACTACCTCGACTCTGTCTGTAATTCTCATTTGCCCGTCCTCCTTATCTTGTTCTTATAGGTCCTATAAGTCATATAAGACCTATATCTATTATATCGGAGGATACGGCCAAAAATTAACCTATAAACCGGGCCGGATCGACAGGCGCCCCGTCTTTCCGCACCTCGAAATGTAGGTGCGGTCCGGTGGATCTGCCGGTTGAGCCTGACAGGGCAATGGTTTTCCCCTTGTCTACGATATCACCTGCCTTTACAAGATTTAAGGAGTTATGGGCATAAAGGCTTGTCAAGCCGTTCTCATGCTCCATTATTATGCAATTACCGTACCCGGATGAATATCCGCTGAAAACAACCTTTCCGGATTCGGCTGATGTGACAGAACTTCCCTCCGGGACAGCGATATCTATCCCATTGTGATGCCGGACTTTTCCATCAATAGGGTCATGCCTTAACCCGTACTGCGAACTCACCTTCCCTTTGACGGGATGACCCAATTTTAGTTCAGAGTTCGGAGTTTGGGAACTCTTAGCCCTTAATGCATCGCTGCCTTTTAGGAAAAATTCGCCTATGCCTATTCCTCTATTATCGGCTATATCTTTAGCTATTTCGGCTGTTATATAAGGCATATATGTGGAAATAACCCTGTCTTTGCCGAATGACGTCTGCTCCATCATGACCTTCAGAAATTCGTTCAAAAAAACATTTTCCACTTGTTTTGCAATGACTTTGGGGTCACTTGAGTTTGGAGTTTGGAGTTTAGAGTTTGGAGTTAAAAGATCAGAGGCAATGCCCTGTGCCCTCAATTCTAAATTTTTATTATTCAACAGATCATAACTCATAACTCTTATCTCCTAACTCTTATTATCACATTATCACCAGATCTGCCTTTAAACTTCCCGCGGTCTTAATCGCCTGCAATATCGCAACCATATCTTTGGGTGTAACCCCGAGGGCATTCAAGGCTTTCACCAGTTGGCCTATAGTCGTCCCTTTAACCTCTGTAAGCGCAGCCCTTTTCTCTTCAGCTTTAACCTCTTTTTGAGGAACTACTACAGTTTCAGCCCCTACAGGCGCAAGAGGCAAAGGCTGTGAAACCTGATATTCTGTCTTTATCTCAACCGTCAGTCCGCCATGTGCGAGGGCTACGGGACTGATAACTACATTTTCGCCTACTACAATCGTACCGGTTCTTTCATTTACAACGACCCTCGCCGGCATATCCACATGCACATTTATAAGCTCGATTACCGACATAAGTTCGACTACCCTGTTAGCAAAAGAATCCGGCACCGCTACCGAAACCACCGATGGGCCTTCAGCTTGCGCAAAAGCCCCGCCGAGCCTGCCGTTTATCTTTTCAGCTACCCTTTTGGCTGTGGTAATATCCTGAGCCATCAATAAAATATCCAACCTGTTCTTGTTGTTCAACTGAACCGGAACCTCCCTTTCCACGATGGCGCCGTTAGGAATTGTGCCCACATTAGGATGATTTTTAATCGCCTGGGCTCCGGCGCCGCCTGCTACAAAACCGCCGATAGACACGGCTCCCTGCGCTACCGCGTATGTATTATTGTCAGGCCCTACCAGAGGTGTCATTAACAATGTGCCCCCCTGAAGGCTCTTCGCATCTCCTATCGAGGATACCTGCACATCGACCTTTGAACCCGGTCTCACCATTGTCGGAAGTTTCGCGGTAACTATAACGGCGGCTATATTCTTTGTCTTTCCTTTTACATCTGCAGGATTAATGCTGACCCCCATTCGGGTAAGCATATTGGCAAACGGCTGGAATATGTATGTCCCATCCTTGTCGCCGGTTCCGTTAAGCCCCACCACTATACCATACCCTATAAGCTCGTTTTCTCTTACGCCCGAGAAGGTAGCTATATCCTTTATTCTCTCGGCAAATGCGGTAATGCGTAATGCGTGAAGCGTCAAGAGTGAAAGAAAAATAACAAAGAATAAATAACTAATAAGACTTTTTACCTTCATCGAGCTTCCTCCTCTTACTTAATATCACATTACTCATTACGATATTAAAACGGCCATACTTTATCTAAAAATCTCACAAGCCATCCCGGCGACTGTTTATCGTCCAGCACTCCGTCGCCTACAAGATATATCTGAGCGTCTGCAACATATTGCGACAGCACCGTATTAGTCGGCGATACATCATCCGGTCTTATAATCCCGCTGAATACGAGTATCTCTTTTTCATTGTTGACCAGTATCTCTTTCCTCGATTCTATTACGAGATTGGAATTCGGCAAAACCTCGACAATCTTGGCGGTAATCGTTGCCGTCAATCTCCCTTCCCTTGTGGTATCGCCCTTTCCCTCAAATTCCGACTTGCCGATTCCCTTAGCTGATGGAGAAAATACATTGGTCCCTTTATAAAATCCATTTCCTAAAGGCAGTTTCTGAAGACCGAAATCGGTATTCATTCCGAAAAACTTCGTCATATCGTAATTTCCCGACGAATCTCTGTCGGCAGTTGTACTCGCTTTTTTGGATGCCGCCGACCTCTCATTAATCAATACTGTTACAAGATCGTTTACCCTTTTTGCCTTTCTATCTTCGAATAGCGAAGCGCTGTTATGCCACAATGATCCTTCGGTCGAATAAACGTCCTTCCCCTTTGTCTCTATATATCTGGGCGGCATAGGAGCTTCTTTTATATCACGCGCCTCCTGCAGGCCGGAAGCGCAACCGAAAAGAAAAGTGAAAAGTGAAACGTAAACTGTGAACAGTATTAGATTTTTCATATTTTCACCCTCACTGTATTTGGAGATACCAATATGCCGTTAACTTCTTTCTTCGACACATCGCAAAAAACCTTTGCGGCGCCGCCGACAACGGCATCGTTTCTGAGCATGCCTTGTGTTGCGACAGATACATTGTCCCCTTCTACCACAACATTCACTTTCTGCCCTCTTTTAATGCTCATCCTGTCGGTCATATAGTCGCCGCGTAAAATAACCCCCTGTCCGACATTAGATCTGAGCATTTTGCCCTCTATATCTTTTTTATTCAGAACCGCTCCTGCAGGAAGTCTCGAACTTTTCTGTTTTACCGTGTAAAAATCATCTCCGGTCAATACCGCCCCAACGGCAAGAGGCCGGGAAGCAATAAAAACATCCACAATTATGTCATACGACGCCTCCACAACTACGTTGTGGACAGCTTTTTTATCCGCAAGAGAAACCGAATAAAAAACCCTGTTTTTTCCGTTGTAACCGTTCATAGCCGCGTCTTTAACCGTATAGTCGCCTTCGCTGCCGATAATGTCCATACCCTTCACAATTCTAATTCCCGTAAGCTCTACATTTTCTGAAAACGAATTAACCAAGTCCTTGAGAACGGCCTGCTTCACCTTATCCAGCAAATGTCCTTTTGGCACAGCCCCGGCAGTGGTAACAATAAGAATTGCTGTTAACAACAGCAAACACCCGACAGCCGACAGAACATAATTTATATGCTTGGAATCTTGCCTATCGCCTATTGCCCTTTGCCTATTGCCTTTCATTTATTACCTCCTCAGCGCACTGACTGTCTGAAGCATTTCATCCGATGCCTGAACCGCTCTCGAATTAAGATCGAATGCCCTTTGGGCAATTATAAGACCGGCCAGTTCTTCAACCACGTTGACATTAGAATTTTCGAGGAACCCCTGATTTATAGTGCCGCGACCTTCGGTGCCCGGCGTGCCGGTGGTAGCCTCTCCTGATGCATCCGTAACAGCGAATAAATTCTTGCCTATTGAGCGAAGTCCGGCTGGATTTATAAACCGGGCTGTTTGGATTGTGCCGATTTCCGTAGGAGTGGTGCTGCCGGCCTGCAGAACAGTAACCTTACCATCGGAGCCTATGGTAATGCTTATAGTATTGGTAGGTATCGAAATGGCAGGCTCTAATGGATAACCATCCGAGTTAACAATCCTTCCATCCTTGTCGAGTTTGAACGCGCCTGCTCTTGTGTATGCAATGGTACCATCCGGTCTCGTAATCTGGAAAAAACCGTCGCCCTCTATTACCAGATCGAGTTGGTTGCCGGTACTGATAAAATCGCCCTGACTGAATATCTTTTGAACGGCAACAGGCTTAACGCCGAGACCTACCTGTATTCCCGATGGTATCTGAACGCCTTCCGCGGACGGCGCTCCGGGATCCCTCAATGTCTGATATAACAAGTCCTGAAAATCCGCTCTGCTCCTCTTAAAGCCTACGGTGTTGACATTGGCAAGGTTGTTGGATATTACATCCACGTTTAGGGATTGCGCCTGCATCCCTGTTGCTGCCGTAAAAAGAGACCTTATCATAAAACCTCCGTTTTAGCGTTATTGTGTTGTTTTATTTTTGCTATAACGCTATAACTCTCCACGCTATAACGCATTTATACCTTCGCAATCTCCGACACAGCCCTCTGTGACAGGTCCTCAAAGCCTTTAATCACCTTCTGGGCAGTGTCGTATTGCCTTAATGCGGTTATTATGCCTACCAATTCCAAAACAGGGTTAACATTAGACATTTCTATATTCCCTTGCATTACCTCGCCTTTTGACGCGCCTGCTTCGTCTCCGGAAAACAACGATTCTCCGACATGCCGCACATTATCTATTTTAACGACCTTGAGCTTCGCTGCCGCGTTTCCGTCCACATATATATTCCCGTCAGGCCATATGCTCACTCCTGCTCCTCCATTAAGACGGATCGGCTTATTAGCAGTGTCCAGAACCTTTTGCCCGCTCATTGTCGTCAAAAAACCTTCTTTATCTCTGCTGAAGGAACCGTTTCTGGTGTAATACGTCTTGCCTTTGCTTTCAACGGCAAAAAATCCGTCGCCTTGAACGGCAGCATCGAGCGGGTTGCCTGTTGTCTTTATATTTCCGTTAGAGGTATCGATGCTGTATTTTCCCCAATGTGTCATTGCCCTGGCATCGGGATAAACGGAATCCTGAGTTTTTGAGATGCCTTCCAATATCGGATAAAAGCGCGATGAGAATCCGGTTTTTTTATAGCCCGCAGTGCTGGCATTCGCCAAATTATTGGCGACATTGTCCAGTTCTTGACTCCTCAGCACCGCCCCGCTCATTGCTACGTATATGCCTTTGTACATTAAACCGTCCTTTTCTTTTGATTTTCATATAGTGATGCAATATCGATGCCAGAATTGCTTATGTCGGAAAAACTGCCACTGACAATCATTATTTACAGGCTTTGTTATGATGGAAGGTAAAGCATTTCCGCTTCATTCTCGAAAGGCATCCGGCCTTTCAACGACAGGTTAAGGCTAAGGTTGAGGCTGAGTTTTTCTTTCTTAACCTTAACCTCAACCTTAACCTGTGTTACGCTTGGGCTGTCGAAGTCGCTCCAATACCTTACCTTCCATCTTGATTGTCGCACTTTATGAAAAATGCGATTTGTAAAGGCTTTTTCAGCACGCCTCACATCCCGGAACTTGCAATCAAATATTTGAAAATTCAACACAAAGCGCGGGTTCGCTTCAATGACTTTATCGACGAAACTTTCTAATCACATTCTCTTATACCCATCATCCGCATCGGCGGCGTCTATTTTTGATAAAACATACAGCATCTTTGCTTTGTCCAAGAAACAACACTTATAAAGGCGTTGAAGCGGATTTGCGCTTTGTGTTATGCAAGGCTTTGTAGCCGTGCCTTCCATGCCTTGTTGTGCTTCACGTCAAAAGTGGGAAATTTTTTCCCGGCGGGAAAATTATGCCTCGATGTCTACGAGGTGTGACGACCCTTCTTCTTTACGCTTTCCTGGAAATTCCTTTTCTTCCTCGATATGCTTCTTTGCCTTTTTGGTAACGCGGGTCTTGGGGAAGACATAGGCGGTTCCTATGCCTCGTATGCCTAATACTTTGTAAGGTTCTCTTATGCCTTCTTCATCCGCCATCTTGCTTTTTTATCGGCGTAAACGGCAACTTCTTGAGTTTTATATCTTTTTATTCGAGGAGTTTCGATTTCTGCTCTGTATATGTTTTTAGTATCTTCTCCCGGAGTTCGTCAAACTTCTTCTCCCCCAGCCCGATCCTGTCTATTCCGATATCCGCAGGGTTCACATCTCTCTTCATGCCTATGCCGAGTTCCAGGCAGACTGCATCGGCTACCTGTACTGTCTGGCAGAGGGCTTCATAATTATTGTCTTCAAAATCGGGGAATGTCGCGGCATGGTGATATTCTATAACCACCTCAAGATTTTTAGGTATCTTCCATTTTCTCGCGATAAGGCCTCCGACATTGCAGTGGTTAAAACCGAATATTTCATTCTCAACGTCTACAAAAGCCGCACCCTCTTCATAAACTTTTTCAATAATAAGCGAATACTTCTCAGGCACGCTGTTATTAAGCACGGTCTTGCCTACGTCATGTATCAGCCCCGCAACCATCGCTTCTTCCGGAACAACCATCTTCGTCTCAGCGGCAAGAATAGAAGCGGCAATAGATACGCCGAGACTGTGCTCCCACAGCTTCTGCTCGAAAAGACCGAACTTCCTGTGTATATCCTTCAACGAGGCCGCCACCACAAGGTTCTTCATGGTATTGAACCCGACAAGGATTATCGCGGTAGAGATGGTGTCTATGCTTCTGCCCCTGCCGTAATAAGGAGAATTGGCGATCCTCAAAATCCTCGTCGAAAATGCCTGGTCATTGCCTATAATCTTTTCGAGTTCGTTGATGGAGGAATAGTCGTCGTTCATGATCTGTAAGACCTTCATAGCCACCTGAGGAAGGCTCGGGATGTCCACGGTCTCCATAATTATTTTTTCTAAAAGTTCTTCTCTCATGCCGGCGCCTCAAGCCGTTTCAAACTCATCGATGATATTTTTAATTACATCCAGCTTGAACGGCTTGTTTATAACCCTAACATACTCCTTACTGACAAACTCGTCAAGCCTTTCGTTCAGCACCGCTCCGGTAATCATCACAAACCGTTTGGCGAGTTCGCTGTCTATCTCTCTTATCTTATAAAATATCTTATCTCCGGTAGTCCACGGCATCATATAATCGCAGAATACCATCCAGTATTTATTTTTCTTCACCGCGTCTATGGATTCTTCGCATGACAAAAAGACATCGGCCTCATAACCCATGCTGTCGACAAAAATCTTAATCAGTTCGGCCACGTCCGGCTCGTCGTCCACTACAAGTATCTTCTTCATCTTATCCGCCTTATCAAAATTGAGACTCAAGTTTTTCCAGAATCAAAATTATCTCATCGACAATTTTGACTATTTCCATTATATACTGTTTTACCGATTCCTTATTTCCCCCTTTTGCCGATTCATAAGCCTTAAATCCGAGTTCGTGCAGCCTTTTGTGAGGATCCTCAAGCTCTTTAAAAGAGCCGAGGCTGCCGAATAATTCTCTGCCGTCGCCGTAATACCATCTGCCCATCCTCGACTTATCGGCCTGCAATTCGTCGGGCGAATACATGGACGCTTCTTTCTCATCCATAAATTCCATGACCCTGTGAACCCATAAAACATAGTCTGCCTTAAGAATGCCTATCCTCATTCTCGGATCATTAAAATTATTTAAAATGCTCAGAAACTCTTTTGCGCTTATACTGAATCTGTTAAAAGATAAAGCCATATCTTTTACGATATGCGAACTCTCCTTTGCATCGCCGGCTATGCTGCTCAAATTATGGGATATTTCCGTAGCGGTTGCGGACTGCTCTTCCGTGGCTGTGACCACCTGATGCACCATGTCGGAAACCTTCTCGAAATTGTCGTAGATTTCCCTGAACGCGCCTTCAAGACGACGCGCTGTATCGCCGGTCTTTTTCACTTTTTCGACGGCGATATCCATTATATCGGTTGCGTCCAGCGTCCCGGCGTGAATCGAGCCTAAAATATTGTTTATCTCCGATGTGGCATTTGCAGTCCTTTGCGCGAGTTTTCTCACCTCATCGGCCACAACCGCAAATCCCCTTCCCTGCTCCCCGGCCCTTGCCGCCTCAATTGCGGCATTCAGGGCAAGCAGGTTCGTCTGATCAGCTATATCCTTTATCATATCCACTATCTCGTCTATCTTCTTTGAAAACTCTGACAGATCCTTTACCTTGCCGGAGGCCTTTTCTATCTGAACATTCACCTCGCCTATGGAAGATACCGTCTGATCGATCATATCCTTGCCTTGAGAAGATGCCGTTTTTGCGCGCTCCGCCGCCTGAGATGCGACATTTATATTGCGCGCTATATCGCCCACGGTAGAAGACATTTCCTCCGTCGAGGCTGCAGCGGTAGTTGTGCGCTCGAGATCCTTATCCACTCTTAGAGCTACATCTTTGCCGAAAAGAGACAGGTGAGCCGTCTCCTTAAGTATATTTACCGTCCTGCTCGATATATCGCCTAAAACGGTCTGCATTGTCTTTATTATTTTGCCTACATCGGCCGCAAGTTCGCCGAACTCGTCACCGGTCTTTGCCTCGACCTTAACGGTGAGGTCTCCGCCGGCGACCTTTTCCGCCGATGAACTTATGCCGTGAAGCACGCCGATTATATACCTGTTTATAAACCAGAAGGAAAATGCAAATGCCGCTGAAAATGAAACCGCAATAATAATAATCACCATTGTCATCGTGGCTTTAATCTCACTGTTTATTGTCTTCATTCCCTGAACGAATTCTTTCCTCGAAGACTCTATTATTTCGTTGGCGATGCCGATAAAAATCTTTGACCGCTCCGACTGAACAGTCCCGAGAATCTTCATTGCATCGTTGACCTTGCCTTCCTTAACAAACGGTATTAATTCTTTTAAAATCGTGTCTTTAAAAGGGTTCAATGCCTTTTCCATCTCGCCTATCTTTTCCTTGAAAATCCCCTTTTTCAAATTCGCTATATTCTCGTCTATCGCTTCTGAGATCGAAGCGATAACGCTCTCCTGGTTTTCCCATACATCCGGATCTTTTGACATCGCCAATCTCAGAAAGGACGCCCTTATTCCGTTTATATCCGCTTTAAGCGTCAAGATGAGTTGTATATCATTGCTTGTAGCATTTATCAAATCATATTTAGTTTTTACACGAAAGAAGTTTACCGCTATCAGTGCGAGTATGCCGAAAATCAAAAGGGTCATAAAGATATAGCCCATCAGCACCTTTTTCTTGAGGCCTATAGACAATAAGCGCTCTATCACCATCCTCATTCTTCTCTCCCCTTATACCGAATTTATTATTTCGCCTGCCATCTCTTCGAGATACAAAACCTTATCGGCTATGCCTGCGTCCACAACCGCCTTCGGCATTCCGTATACTACGCAGGATTCTTCGTTCTGCGCGAATATCCTGCCGCCCGTCCTTTTAACTTCGATAAGTCCTTTGCATCCGTCGTTGCCCATTCCGGTCAAGATCACGCCCAGAGCCCTGCCGGGGAAAAATTCCGCTATGGAGAGCATCAGGGCATCGACAGAGGGACGGTATATGAATTCCTCTTTATTTTCGGAAATAGTCACCACGGTTTCTATTCCCCTCGGTCTTTTTACCCTCATATGTCCTCTGCCCGGGGCTATCAAAGCAACTCCGTTTCTTAGCGGCTCTCCATCCTCGGCCTCCTTCACGGTAATCTGGCTGAGCTGGTTAAGGCGTTCCGCGAAAGGACCGGTGAAGTTCGGAGGCATATGCTGGGCTATTACTATAGGGGCAGGAAAGTCCTTCGGCAATCTCGGTATTATCTCCTGAAGCGCCTTGGGCCCCCCTGTGGAAGTCCCTATTGCCACTACACCGACCCTTCTTTCGCCTGTCGTCCTTACAGGCATGGATTTCGGAATCTCAATCTGTCTTGCAGGAGCAGTTGACGGCCTGACACGCTTTTTAACTATCCCTTTTCTTGCTATCTGCTTGATCTTATCAATGAGGATTTCCCGTATTTTGACAATGTTTATTGAAAGTTCCGAAAGATTTTTGGGGATAAAATCAACAGCGCCAAGTTCTAAAGCATCAAGCGTCGTCTTTGCTCCTTCAATGGTAATTGAACTGACCATAATCACCGGAAGGGGGTTACTTTCCATTATATGTTTCAATGCCGCAATGCCGTCCATCCTCGGCATTTCAACGTCCATCGTTACGATGTCAGGTCTTAATTTTTCTACAAGCTCTATTGCCTCAAGTCCATCCCTTGCCTTGCCGACAATCTGGATTTCAGGGTCGGAAGAAAGCATGTTGGACAATGCGTTCCTCATGAATGCGGAATCGTCAACAATTAGAACTTTTACAGTCATATCCTCTCCAAATCGTAGCGGCAGGTACTTTAGAAGCCGAAGTCCTTCAAAAGGTCGTCTACGCCCGACTGGGACACCTCTTCCGGAGCCGCGGCCTCGGCCTTTGCCCCGTGTTCTATCTTCACGCCGAAGGTTGCTATAAGTTTTACAAGCTCCTCTTCTATATCTCCGACAAGTTTGATCACCTTCTTTATTGTCTGTCCGGTAAGATCCTGAAAGGATTGAGTCGTAAGTATCTCAGTCAGATCGTCTTCGAGCCCTCCCTTAAACTGTTTTAAATAATTCACCGATTCTTCCGGCTCCTTGAGATTCCTTATATGGGAGGCAAGTTCGTCCATTCCCAGTATATATTTTTCGACTATACCCATTGTTTTGTTGGCCGCCTCTTCTGTTTTTTCTATGACAAACTGGAGCTTATCGACCGCATTGGGCATATCGGTTACCGCCATATCCTTAAGCCTCGGGTCTAAGGCTTCTTTAAAGCTCCTTATCGAGTCGTGGAGCTTTCTGGTAACCTTTCCAACCTCTTTGAAGAGGTCGCTCTGGCCTTTATTCATTATTTTCTGTATGGCATCGTCCGCTTTTTCGTAATCCTGCCCTGCGACTGCGTTCATAAAACCGACCATATCGTCAAAAAGGGCGTATTTCGGGTCGTTTGCGCCTATGCCTTTTTTCTCAAAAAAATCTTTCGCATCCATAACCTCTTTGACCCTCATTTCTCCGCCCATTCCCTCTATCTTTTTTATCACCTCGACCTTGTCGCCGGATTCCTTCACCTCGAAAACCTCTTCTTCAAAAATGCTCATATCCTCCATTGGGATAAGCTTTTTCGTATCTAAAATCGTAATCAGCCTGTCATTCACCTTTGCGACACCGGATACCTGTTCTATGTTGGCCTTCATTATGTTCTCCGTAGGCTCTATTTCCGAATCCTCTATATCGACGACGCCGGTTATGCCGTCCACCAAAACGCCGAAAGTAACGCGTCCGCTCGTCACGACTATTACCTTTTCTCCTGCGGAATCCCCGCCATTCAGCCTCACCAGTCTTTTAAGATTGACTATCGGTATTATCCTTCCCCTCAGATTGGTAATGCCTTCTATATAATTCGGCGACTGAGGCATTTTTGTAACCTGCGGCAAATTTATAATCTCCTGAACCTTCAAAATAGGTATAGTGTATTCATTTTTGTTCATAATAAAACCTATATATTGCATATATCCTCCTCTTATAGTTATAGCGTTGTGCGTTATAGAGTTATAGGGTTATTGCTTCGCTATAACGCTCCACGCTATAACACTATAACTTTTTATTTACCGCTCGTTCTAAATATTCCCCTCGATATCACGGCAAAATCAAGGATTAATACGACCCTGCCGTCGCCGGTTATCGTAGCCCCCAGTATGCCGCATTCCTCGGACTCTATGCCGTTGATGGTCTTTATGACGACTTCTTCCTGCCCCAGGAGCTCGTCCACCGATATGCAGAATCTCTTGTCTCCGACCACGGCCACAAGCACATAACTGTTGCCGAAATCCGCCTCTTTACCCTGTTTCCTTACCCCTAATACTTCCGACATATCGAACATAGGCAAAACCTTGCCTCTTATCGTCAATACCTTCTGGCCGGTTACGTCCTTTATATCGATCTTCTTTACCCTCAGCGTCTCTTCTATCATTGTCTGGGGTATAGCGTAATACTCTCCGCCTATCTTCACCATCATGGCTTGCAGTATGGCGAGAGTCAAGGGCAGGCTTATCCTGAATGTGCTTCCTATGTCCTTCTTTGTTATTACTTCGACATAGCCGTTGAGTTTAGCGACATTGGTTTTCACAACGTCCATTCCTACCCCGCGGCCGCTCAGTTCGGTGGATTTTTCTTTTGTCGAAAAGCCGGGCAGGAAGATGAGATTTACGGCGGCTTCGTCGGTCATTTTCTGGGCCTCTTCTTCGGTGATGAGGCTTTTGCTCAGCGCCTTTCTTTTTACCGCCTCCACATCTATGCCCTTTCCGTCATCGCTGACTTCTATGACTATCAGCGTGCCTTTCTGGTAGGCGCTCATTATGATTCGTCCCTTTTTCGGCTTGCCTTTGGCCAAACGCTCTTCTGCAAACTCTATTGCGTGGTCTATGGAGTTCCTTATGATGTGGACAAGCGGGTCTCCGATGTTCTCTATAACGGTTTTGTCGACTTCGGTGTCTTCGCCGAACATCTCGAGGTCAATGTCTTTGCCCAGAGATCTGGACATATCCCTCACCATCCTCGGGAATTTGCCGAAAACCTTATGGATGGGCTGCATTCTCATTTTCATGACGGCAAGCTGCAAGTCTGATGTAACCCTGTCAAGAAAACCGGTAGTCTCCAGAAGGCCTTCTACATTGTGGTCACCCGAGTAGCTCATCTCGAGCTTTGCGGCAAGATTGAGCAGCCTGTTTCTTACAAGGACTATTTCTCCGGCAAGGTCCATTACTTTGTCTATTCTGGTTACATCCACCCTCAAGGTGGAAACTACTTCCTTTTCTTTTGTTATCTGTTCAACCGAAGGCTGAGGTTCAGGTTTAGGTTGAGAAATGGCAGCTTCTTTTTTCCTTTCCTCAGCCTCAACCTCAACCTTAACCTTCTCTTCTGCCTTTTCTTCATGCTTTTCTTCTTCCTGAACCTTAGCCTCAACCTGTTGTTCCCCGGTCTTAACTTGCGGTTGTGTTCCGGCCCCGGACATTGTTTCCAGCTCATTGTCGAGTTCCGTCAAGAGTTCAGATATGTCTTCTTCTGCGCCGTCTTTCAGCTTTATGTGATATATCAGCAGCTTTAAGGCATCGACACTTTTCAGTATCACGTCCATAAGGTCTTTCGTCAAGGCCGCTTCGCCTTCCCGGAGTCTCTTCATTATGCTCTCCGCCCTGTGCGCTACGTCCACTATCTGCTGAAACCCTAAAAATCCGGCCGCTCCCTTAAGCGTATGCATCCCCCTGAATATCTCGTTCAGTATCTCCTTATCCTCACCTCGCGTCTCAAGCTCCACGAACATGGGGTCTATTTTTTCAAGGGTCTCTTCCGCCTCTGTCACGAATTCGCTTACTATTTCATCCATCTCGTCGGCCATTGTTATCCTCCATACTGCGTTATAGCGTGAAGCGTTGAGCGTTATAGCGCATATTTAGCTCACAGTTCATATTTTTTAAAACTATCAGCCCTTCAGGGATGTCTTCTTATCGGCTATTTTTTCGAGTTTCTCCTTTAAGACCTCTGCCGTAAACGGTTTAACTATATAATTGTCCACGCCGGCTTTTATCGCCTCGATTACTTTCTCCTTTTCAGCCTCGGCAGTTACCATGAGAAACGGTATATTTTTCAGCGGTTCGGGCTCCTGCCTTATATTCCTTAAAAGGTCTATGCCTTCCATATTAGGCATATTCCAATCCGAAACAATAAGTCCGTAGTTGCCGCTTTTCAATTTGTTCAACGCCTGGACCCCGTCCTCGGCCTCGTCTATATTCTCAAAGCCTATCTGTTTGAGCAGATTCTTTACTATCCTTCTCATCGTAGGGAAATCATCAACCACCAATACCTTAAGCCCAAAATTAAACACCGGCGCCACCTCCTTTAAAAATCTTCTTTAATATCTTTATGACAGCCTCGGTGACTTGTTCCGCATTTACAGGTTTCACAAGATACTCGTCAACCCCTGCCTTAAACGCCCTTTCCCTTTCATCCTCGTCCGCTTCTGTGGTAACCATTACTATAGGGATACTTTTTAATGCAGGATCGGACTTTATATTTTTCGTAAATTCTATGCCGTCCATATAAGGCATGTTCATATCGGTAAGAATAAAATTAACGCTTTCCGTGCCTACCTTTTCTATCGCATCCAGCCCGTTTTCAGCGGTTACCACCTCGTAGCCCTTCCCCTTGAGATATAAACTTAACAGCTTTCTCGTCGTCTTGTCGTCATCCACCACCAGTATCTTCATAAGCAGTCCTCCAAATAAAAAACTACACCTTCTGATAAACGATAACTTTATTAATAACTATAGGCTTGAATGCCCTTGTCACATTATGAAGGCTCTCGGACGTTCCGATAAACAGATAACCGTTAGGTCTTAGGGCGTCATACAGGTTTGAAACCGCTTTCTGCTTGGCCTTATCGTCGAAATATATAAGGACGTTCCTGCAGAATATAACGTCGACTCCGCGAATCGCCTTAGTATCCTTATCATCCATGAGATTTACCTTCATAAATTTGGTTAAGGACTTTATGCCGCGGGTTAAAGAATACTGCTGGTTCGTATTATTGAAGTATTTTTTTAAATATGCGTCAGGCACGTTCCTGATGGAATAGGAACCATACACCCCGGCGCGGGCAGAGCTGAGAACCGCCTCGCTTATATCCGAGGCATATATCTCTTTTTTAAGCGCCTGCGCTTCAGGCTTTTCGAGGAGTATCATTGCAAGCGTGTAAGGCTCCTCTCCCGTCGATGAGGCTGCCGACCATATCCTTATATCCTTCCGGCCTGACTTCGCGTTTTCATCCGTTATGCGCTTAAAAAGTTCGCCGCTGAAAACATCGAACTGCTGCGGCTCCCTGAAGAAAAAGGTCTCGTTTGTGGTGATTAAATTAAACAGCCCGTTAAGCTCGTTTTTATCCGAGCCGTATTTAATAATATACAGGTAGTCTTCGTATCCCTTCAGGTTTTTTTCCTGCACTTTCCTGCCGAGCCTGTTTTCGAGAAAATATTTTTTGTTGTCGGGGATGAAAATGCCGCTTTTCTCGTATATGAAGTCCCTTAATTGTTTAAAAACATCGTCGGTCATTACAAGGCTCATAGTTGTGTTTACAGAGTTATAGAGTTATAGGGTTATAGAGTTATAGCGTTCGGAATATTTTACGCCATAACGCTCAACGATTCACGCTATAACGCCATTAGTGCCTCCTTTATCTTGTCCCTGACATCGAAATTAGGATGCTCCTCGTAAATAGAGAGCGCCTCATACGCCTCACTGCCTCCTATTTCCTTAATAGCGTCTATAGCCGACATAACGACCGGGATGAATTCGTCGTTGAGCATGGAGCTTATCATATTTATGGCCTTCTCCCGCTCGCATGAGAAGGAAACCGCCTTAATGGTATAAAACCTTACCCACGGGTCGCTGTCATGCAAGGCGTCAAACAACTCAGGCGGGCAATAGTGCGTCTCGCCGAGCGCCACCACCGCCGCTTTCCTTATATCGGAATCGCCGTCTCCCAAAAAACCTATAAGGCGTGCAGTGGCATCATCGGTTGCGGCGCGGCCCAGTCCGTATATAGCCGCAAGCCTTACCTTCTTGTTATTATCCTCAGATAGTTTTAAAAGTATGCCTACATTAAAGACGGTCTTCGCTATGACTTCACGCACATTATCTCGGTAATGGGAGATATCCGATAAAAACGACTCCGCGTCTATTTTTATCAGCGCCTCAACTATCCTTTCTATAACGTCATAATACTTTTCTACCTCCAGCAGATCCATCAAGGGTTTAAACGCGTCCTTTGTCTGTATATTGCCGAGCGCCTCGATGGCCGAGCGCCTTACGTGCGCGTCCACGTCCTTAAGGGACGCCTCAAGCAGATACTCTGTGGATTGCTGCCCTCCGATCTCGCCGAGCGCCTCCGCAGAAGCCCTTCTTAAGTCCCTCCTCACGTCATCCAGATAATCGATCAGCCGTGAAACCGCCTTTTTGCTGCGTGTAGCCCCTAAGATTTCAATAGCAAAGGATTTCCCCTTATATTTAATCTCTGCGGCCTCCAGCAGCCTCAGCAATTCTTCTTCGGAATCTATGGAACTGATCGAATCCCTTAACAATGAAATCCTTTCGTCATTGCCGGGCAAAGAGGAATCTAAAGAACCCGCGATATCCACAATCACCGGTACGGCCTCCCTGCAATTCAGCGATATGATACCCTTAAGCGCTATCTCCTTTTCCTCCCAGTCCCCCTCTTTAAGCATTTTTATAAGGTATCCGGATATGTCGCCCATCTCAGGGGTAATCCCTATCTGAATTAAACTCTTTATGATCTCATTCTTCTCATCCTCCGATACAATCGGCAGATACCTTAAAAGCGCTTCCCTTCCCCGCTCGGAGCCGATCCTTCCGAGCGTTTCTACCGCGGAAAAACGGACGGCCATAGAAGGGCTTTTAAGGAGTTCCGCTATGCTCTCGACAGCGGAATCGACCTTCAACTCCGCCAGGGCCTCGATCGCTGAAAAACAAACCCATTCCTCGTCTTTAAGGGCTTCTACCAGTTCGGGAATTGCCTCTTTATATTCAAGAATACCGAGGGCCTTTGCCGCTGATGCCCGAACATTAGGATTAGGGTCTTTAAGATAAGGGACAATCTTCGACGGATCGACGATCTTTTTAATCTCGATAAAAAGATCTATTGCAAACTTCCTGATATCATCGTCCTTGTCTTTCAAAAGAGCATAAAGGAAAGGGACGGACACATCGCCCAGTTCCTTTAAAATAATCATGGCCGTATTCCTGATAAGGGTCTCTTCCCTCAATAAAGGCAAAACCATATATGCCGTAACTTCCCCTCCTATGGCGATAAGCGCCCTCATTGCCGCGTCCTGGACACCCGCGTTTTCGTCTCCGAGGGCCTTAATAAGAGGGTATACGGCGCGTTCATCCCCTTCCGATAAATCCTCCGCCGCCTTTCTTCTGGCGGAAGGGTCATTGTCGCCGAGTTTCTGTATGAGCTTTTTTATGTTTTTGACCATCGAGAACACCCCCAAACAAGTTCATAGCGCGTGGTTTACAGCAAAAACAATAACTATAAACTATGGCTTATAGGTTATAGTATTTCTTCTATATAATTCAAGCGAGAGATGATAAGACTATCTGTTCTTAAACTCCTCCATCTTGCCTTTCAGTTTAACGAGAACCCGCCCGTGCAACTGGCATACCCTCGATTCGCTTATGTCCAGAACCTTTCCGATCTCTTTCATTGTAAGCTCCTCAAAATAGTAAAGGGTTACGACAAGCCGTTCCTTCTCAGGAAGCCCGTCTATAGCCTTGCCGAGTACATTTTTTAATTCTTTAAGGTGCAGTTCATCGAGCATATCCTTTTCGCCCTCTTTCGATATGCACTCCAGTATATCGAGGGATTCTCCTTCCCTGCCCGCTCCCAAATCATCCAGATTCAACATATTCATGGTATTGGCTGTTGAAAGCGTCTTGTACAATTCATCGAGGGTTATATTCATTCTCTGAGCGACCTCCTCGTCGGTAGCGCTCCTGTTGAGATTCCTTTCAAGCGCGGCATAAATGTTCCTAACCTCTTCGAGCCTTTTCCGCGCGTCCTTAGAGGCCCACTGCATGGAACGGATCTCGTCGATTATGGCTCCCCTGATCCTGAAATCCGCGAAGGTGCTGAGGGTCGCATTCATCGAAGGGTCGTAGCGTTTTATCGCTTCTAAAAGCCCGACTATTCCTGCGGATACCAGATCTTCGACGCTCAATTCCGGAGGAAGGGCTATAGCGTATTTGTTCGCGTAATATTTCACCCTCGGCAAGAACTGTTCGACGATCTTTTCTTTTTGTTTTTGAGATACCTTCCCCATCGTGATAATAATATATCATAATTGAACGGGCGTTGTTCTGAATAAAACCATAAGCCGTAATCATTAGATTGGAGGTATTCCTCAAAGCCTTTAATAATGCGACGAGAAACCGTATTGCCTGTTTTTCTATCGAATGTAATAGGTAATACTGAAATTGCCCTTAAACGGCGGGAGGGTTCGGCTTTAAGGTGTCGCTATTAAAGGCTTTTCAGAACATCTCCAATCCATATCAAAAAATTTATAGTTATAGAAGGCAGGGCATTGTATTGAAGCGGTTTCAGCAGCTCGAAGTTTTGCCTTGATGGCAAAACCGAGCGAATCGGAGTCCCGCAAGGATGTGGGACGAGAATGAGCGGAAATACTATGCCCTGCCTTCTATGTTAGACAGAAATATTTGTAGAAATCGTAAACAGGCTGATATAATAACGAATTCAATAAAGGTAATGTCAAAAGTTTCATGAAAAAAGAGACGGATTTATGAAAACAGAATGTGATAGGATTCCGTCGGCGTAAGAGAGGGCGGTTAAGAAGTCAGAAGTGGTGGACGCCGACGGCTCTGAGAGA
>JAJYVD010000069.1 GCA_021792185.1 Nitrospirota bacterium
CCTCATCTAAATGCCTCCATATGGAATTAAGATGAGATATTTTAACAGGATTTGCGGTAAAAGGAAAACAGAAATACTTGCAGAACCTTGATTCTCAAGGCTTAGCGAGTTGTTGAACAGGCTCAATAATAAAAAAGGAGGTGAGTTGATGAGAAAGTTTCGAATAACATTATTGCTGATAGCTGTAACAATTCTCTTTGCAGCGGCAAATGACGCGTTCGCGCAGAAGCCGGTAAAAGACGAATCTCTGCGGAAGGGAGAAACAAGGACTACCCTCAATCCGAACCTGTTTAATGATTCGCTTGCCGATCCGCGTATAAAAAAGGCGTATCAGGTCGCGAAAGAGATCCCGTGGGTTCTGGACAGTATCTATTGCTACTGCATGTGCGAGGAGTCGCCGACTTTCAGGCACAAGAGTCTTTTAAGTTGCTATGTTGACAATCATGCTGCAATGTGAGATATTTGTCTTGGGGAAGCCCTGCGGGCTTCCGAACTTTACAAAAAAGGGTATCCGGTAAAGAAGATAAAAGAGATAGTGGAAAAAGAGTTTAAAAGATTAGGAGACAAAATATGAAAAAATTAGCAGTGCTCACTTTAATACTGCTTTTCATGGCAGGAATTGCGTATGCAAAGGATTACGAGGTAAAGAAAAAGGCGGGCGAGTTTGATGTAACCGTAAAAATCGATAAGAACCCGCCTATAGTCGGTGATAACAATGTCACTGTCGAGGTCAAGGATGCATCCGGCAAGTATGTCACCGATGCGAAGGTAAAGATCGAATACTCGATGCCGGCAATGCCGGGAATGCCCGCTATGAATTACAAGACCGACGCAGAACTTAAAGGCAGCGAGTATAAGGCAAAAATCAATTTCGCCATGTCAGGGGCGTGGAATGTCGCAGTAAAAATAACACGCGGCGGCAAAACAGCGTCGCTAAAATTCAATGTTGATGCAAGGTAGAAAAATGTACCGGTGTGTCGGGGTATGGGTATGTCGGAGTATAGCAGTAATTACTCCTATACTCCTATACTCCGTTACTCCGTTACTTATTTTAGTGCTCACAAACATTACCTTTGCCGAGGAGTTGAACCTCCAATCCTTGATCGACGAGGCGTTGAAGAATAATCATGAAATACTCGTGGCCGAATCTAAAATATCCGTCTCGAAGTTCAAGATACCTCAGGTGAAAAGCCTTCCTGACCCTATGTTCATGTTCGGTTATCAGAATGAAGGGCTCGGAAGATATAACTATGGATACTCTCCGGACGCGCAGTGGATGTTTTCAGCCTCACAGATGTTCCCGTTCCCCGGCAAACTCTCCCTTAAAGGCGAAATGGCTGAAAGAGACAGCGAGGGCATGAAGGCGTCGTCCGAAGCAGTCCGGCTCAGAACCATAGCGAGGGTCAAAGAACTTTATTACGACCTTTTTATTACGTACAAAAATATCGACCTTATAAAAGAAAGAACCCTGCTTTTCTCACGGATCGAGGATACGGCTATAGCAAGATACTCGTCAGGCATGGCTCCACAGCAAGAGGTGATCATGGCCCAGACCGAAAAGTATATGCTCCTCGAAAAAGAGGAGATGCTTAAACAGAAGATACAATCCATCGAAGCGATGCTTAATACCGCAGTGGGCAGGGACGTTAAATCCCCTCTCGGCAGGCCTGCCGGGATGCCCGGCACTGTGCTTGCCCGAAGCATGGACGAGTTGATACTGACGGCCCATAATAATTCGCCCGAAGTAAAGCTTAGAGAAAAAATGGTCTCCTCGGCAGAGGTAAGGGTAAACATGGCTGAGAAGGAATACTATCCCGACTTTACCGTTGCCGCGAGCCTTTTTGACAGGAAAAATATGCAGGATATGTGGAGCCTTACAACCACGATCAATATTCCTATTTTCTACAGGACAAAACAGAGGCAGGCCGTAAATGAGGCTAAGGCGGCCTTATCAGAGGCGCGGCATGAGCTTGAAGGAATAAAACTCATGCTTTCTTCGGCAATCAGGGACAATTATTCCATGTTGAAGACATCGGAAACCCTGATGGATTTATATAAAACCGGCTTGATCCCAAAAACCTATCAGGACTTTGAATCGGCCATCTCGGGATATACAACCGGTAAAGTCGAGGCGATTACCGTTATATCGAGGCTTAAATCCCTTATCGAATTTGAGACCCTCTATTGGGTTCAATTCGCTGAAAGAGAGAAGGCTATAGCAAGGCTCTATGCAATAACCGGCATGAAAGAAGCCGGCACTCAGGAGAACAAAAAATGAGCAAGAGAAATCTGATAATTATTGCCGCCGTCGGTTTCGCAATAGGAATATTCCTTTATTTCTCGAAGTCGGTATCTTTGAAAACAATCTTTCAGGGCAAAGCCTCAAAGCCGCCTGCATCTCAGTCGTCAGAGCATCAGGGGCATGCAACAGAAAGCGGGCAGCAACAAACTCAAGCGCAACCGCAGGAAGCACCGCAGGAGCAACAGGAGCCGCCTACCATAGAAATACCGCCCGACAAGCAGCAGTTAATAGGAGTAAAAACAGTTGCGGTCTCGGTAAAGCCGCTGCAAAAGATCGTCAGGACGGTAGGACGCATCGAGTATGACGAGAGAAGGCTTGCGACAGTAAACACGAAATTCGAGGGATGGATAGAAAAACTATACATCGATTACACCGGCAAATATGTAAAAAAGGGAGAGCCCCTCGCAGAGATTTACAGCCCGGAGCTTTTCGCAACGCAGCAGGAATTTATAAATGTAATAAAATGGGCAAAACAGGGCAAAGAGATAAAGAACGAAAGGATGAGCGGTCTCCTTTCAAAAGATGCGGAGGCAATTATAGAGGCCGCAAAGCAGCGTTTAAAATTGTGGGACATAACCGATGCCCAGATTAAAAAAATAGAGGAGACAGGAAAACCCGTAAGAACTCTTACCGTATATAGTCCCGTAAACGGCTATATCGTTCAAAAAGCGGCGCTGCAGGGAATGCGTATAATGCCCGGCGAAAAACTCTTCGATGTAGCCGACCTATCCACTGTATGGGTCGTCTCGGATATTTATGAATACGAATTGCCTTTGATAAAAACCGGACAGAGGGCTAACATCAGCCTGAGTTCTATCCCCGGCAAAAATTTTTCATCCGCGATCGATTATGTCTACCCTACCCTCGCGGGTGAAACGAGGACGGCCAAGGTGCGGTTCACTATATCCAATCCAGGCGGCCAACTTAAGCCCCAGATGTTCACCAATGTGGAAATAAAAATCAATATCGGCAATAAGCTCGCTATCCCCGAAGACGCGATAATCGATACAGGCACGCGTCAGATAGTCTATGTGGACAAAGGAGAAGGATATTTCGAACCGAGAGAGGTCATGCTCGGCGTGAGAGCAGAGGGATTGCGGGAAGTAACGATGGGACTGAAGGCAGGCGAAAAGGTCGCTTCATCGGCCACGTTCCTCATAGATTCCGAGGCGAAACTCAAAAACGTGGCGCCTCTCGGCGGACACAAACACTGATATCATGATCGCAAAGATAATCGAATACAGCGCCCGCAATAAGTTTATCATTTTCCTGCTCGTGGCTTTTCTCATCGTATGGGGATTATGGGCATTAAGACAGACCCCTCTCGATGCAATACCCGATTTAAGCGACACACAGGTAATAATCTTCACGGAATGGCCCGGAAGAAGTCCGGACCTCGTGGAAGACCAGATAACTTACCCGATAACATCCACTCTCCTTGCCGCTCCGAAAGTGCAGGTGGTGCGCGGATTCTCATATCTCGGCAGTTCGTTCATATATGTTATTTTTGAAGAAGGAACCGATATCTATTGGGCGCGAAGCAGGGTGCTCGAATATTTGCAGGCGGTTAAGAGCAAGATACCTGCGGATGTGAATCCGGTGCTCGGCCCGGATGCGACCAGCGTGGGATGGGG
Organism: Nitrospirota bacterium; assembly: GCA_021792185.1. Classification (GTDB taxonomy): domain Bacteria; phylum Nitrospirota; class Thermodesulfovibrionia; order Thermodesulfovibrionales; family Dissulfurispiraceae; genus GWB2-47-37. The sequence goes on from JAJYVD010000069.1 coordinate 3,937, forward strand.
ATTCTCCTACGCGGTGACGGATGAGACCGGCGGACACGACCTCTCTCAGATGCGCTCTGTTCAGGATTACAACATAAAACTCGCGCTCGAAAGCGTCGAAGGAGTTTCGCAGGTTGCCAGCATAGGCGGATTTGTAAAGCAATATCAGATAACAATAGACCCGAACAGGCTTCTTGCTTATAACCTTCCGCTGCCGAAGGTGCTCGAGGCTATAAAAAAGAGCAACAGCGACGTTGAAGGAAGGGTGCTTGAATTCTCGGGCATTGAGTATATGGTAAGGGGACGTGGCTACATTAAAAGCCTCAAAGACCTCGAAAGCATCTCTGTAGGCACTAACGGCGCCGGAACTCCGGTATTTCTAAGGGATATTGCCAATATACAACTCGGCCCCGAAATAAGAAGGGGGATCGCGGAACTCGACGGCAGAGGCGAGGTGGCCGGAGGCATTGTAGTTATCAGGTTCGGCGAGAACGTCCTTACGGTAATAGACAAAGTTAAAGAAAAAATAAAAAAGGATATCGAGCCGAGCCTTCCGAAGGGCATGAAAATCGTTATAACCTACGACAGATCCGACCTTATACACCGCTCTATCGATACGCTTAAAGAAGAAATATTAAGGCTTTCAATAGCGGTCAGCGCTGTATGCGTAGTATTTCTGTTCCATCTGCCGAGCGCGCTTGTGGTCATACTCACCCTGCCGATAGCGATTATCATATCGTTCATATGCATGTATTACCTCGGCGTCACCTCTAATATCATGAGCTTAAGCGGCATCGCCATCGCCATCGGAGCTATGGTTGACGCCTCCATCATTATGGTGGAAAACGCCCATAAGAAGCTCGAAGAATGGGAAGAACACGGGAGGCAGGGCAGCCGCATGGATGTTATTATAGACGCCGCAAAAGAGGTAGGCCCTTCCCTATTCTTTTCGCTGCTCGTCATTACCGTCGGATTCCTTCCGGTATTCACGCTTCAGGCTCAGGCAGGAAGGCTCTTTAAACCGCTGGCATACACAAAGACATTTGCAATGTTATTCTCATCCTTCCTGGCCGTAACACTGACCCCTGTATTAATGACCCTCTTCATTAAAGGCAAGATAAGGCCGGAAGAAAAAAACCCTATAAGCATTATTCTCCATAAAATATATGAACCGGTGGCAAAACTCGCGCTCCGTTTTAAAAGAATGGTCATTGTCGTTGCGTTGATAATCATGGCCGTTACTGCCTATCCGTTCCTTAAGCTCGGTTCCGAGTTCATGCCGCCTCTTTACGAAGGCACTCTGTTCTACATGCCGGTAACGGTTCCTGCTGCTTCGATATCGGAAGTGTCGAAACTTTTGCAGATGCAGGACAAAATACTTAAGGAAATACCTGAAGTGTCTCAGGTATTCGGCAAGGTAGGCAGGGCGGAAACGGCAACAGATCCGGCGCCGCTGGAGATGTTCGAGACTGTAGTAAATCTCAAACCTGAATCCGAATGGAGGCCGGGCGTAACCGTAGAAAGCCTGAAGAATGAGATGAACGACGCCCTCACAATCCCCGGAGTAGCAAACTCGTTCACAATGCCCATCAAAGCCCGTATAGACATGCTTTCCACAGGCATAAGGACTCCGGTGGGTATTAAGATCATGGGATCGAAACTTGAAGAAATAGAGAAATTGGGACTCCAACTGGAAAACCTCCTTAAGGACATTAAAGGCACAAGAAGCGTATATGCCGAAAGGGTGACAACCGGATATTTCCTCGATTTCAACATCAAACGTGAAGAAGCCGCACGGTACGGCATGGCGATAGATGACGTGCAGGAAATCATACAATCTGCCGTAGGCGGCATGAACCTTACCACCACCGTAGAAGGTAGGGAACGGTATCCGGTAAATGTCCGATATTCGAGGGAACTAAGAAATGACGTTGAAAAACTAAAAAGAATTCTTGTGCCTGTAATGAACAACCAGCAGGCGGCTGTCAGCAGTCAACCGTCGGCGATGAGCGGCATCCGGACGCCGACCATGAATATTGTTCAGGTGCCGATGGGAGAACTGACTGACATAAAAATTGTAAGAGGCCCTACGCAGATAAAGAGCGAAGAAGGGCTTTTGGCAGCGTATGTCTATATAGATTTCTCAGGCCGTGATGTGGGCGGATATGTCGAAGAGGCAAAAAAGAAAGTCGCCTCTTTAAAAATTCCCGAGGGCTACCGCCTCGAATGGAGCGGCGAATACGAATATATCGTCAAAACGAAAGAGAGATTGAAACTCGTCATTCCCCTTACGGCGCTCATAATCTTTGTGCTCATCTACTTCAATACAAAGTCCGTTACAAAGACGATGATAGTGCTGCTTGCCGTGCCCTTCTCGCTTGTCGGCTCATTCTGGCTACTTTATATCCTCAACTATAATATGAGCATAGCCGTATGGGTGGGTATAATAGCCCTTGCCGGTCTCGATGCTGAGACAGGAGTGGTCATGCTCCTTTATCTCGAACTCGCCTATGAAAAATGGAAGAAAGAAGGCAGGCTAAACGGCATTGCCGACCTTAAAGAGGCTATAATGTACGGCTCGGTAAAGAGGATCAGGCCTAAAATTATGACCGTAAGCGTTATATTAGCCGGTCTTATCCCTATTATGTTCAGCCACGGCACAGGTTCGGACGTAATGAAAAGAATCGCGGCGCCCATGGTCGGCGGAGTCGTAACCTCGACGATACTTGAGTTGATAATTTATCCCGCAATATATATGATATGGAAAAGCAGGGAGTTTAAGAAAATAGAGTAACGGCATGGAATTTGTAAACAGCCTTTTAAATTTCTTTTCCGGTAAAGAGTTTTCTGTTCCTCTCGGGCAGGTTATAGTTTTTGTAACAATCAACTCATTCTGCCTTTTATTCGGCAAACATAAGCTGGGACTTTTGATCTCTTACTGTTTTGTCATCTACTGGGGGTTTATATTCAACCATACTTATTTCATGGGCATTTTTGAAGGAACAACATGGGGTCTGCCCGTTTACATCTTTTCGGGTGTAGCCATGTTCATACTCGCCGTTATCGGATATTTTCAGGACAACAAGGAATAGTTCTCCGCTATTCCGCAGGCACTTCCGGATTCGCTATCAGCAAGGATTTATATTCCTCTCCCGCCTCTTCCTGCACCTTCATCCTGACTCCATTTATATGATTGAAATAGGTGGCGGCTATATCGACAATGCTGTGGTCGAGCACGCCGTTCTTCGCGAGGCCGATTATTATCTTCAGGGCATCCTGCCCGCTCATGCCTTTCCTGTAAGGCCTGTCTTCGGTTATCGCGGTAAAGACATCCGCCACGGCCATTATCCTCGAGCCTAAAAGCAATTCGTTTCCTTTCAAATGAAACGGATAGCCGCTGCCGTCGCATTTTTCGTGATGGAAAGACGCCCATTTATTTATAGTTTCAAGCCCTTTTATACCCTCAAGGATCCTGTATGAATGATAGATGTGGCTTTTTATTATGTTGTATTCGAGTTCGGAAAGCTTCCCCGGTTTTTCGAGTATCTCCTGCGGTATAGCCAATTTGCCTATGTCATGAAGATAGCCCGCTATCCTCATCATCTTGCATTCCGTATCGGAAAACCCCGCCATCTGCGCCAGCAATGAAGCGACTTCGCTCACACCTGCGGAATGAACCGCGGTAAAAGGACTCCTGTAGTCTATGATATTGCTGAAGAGCCTGGCAATGCCCAAAAGGCCGTCAATATCCACAGCCGTTTCAGGCAGCGCCTTTCTGTCGAAAACTATCTGATCGACCTCCGGCGACGCGGCATCGAACCAGAAAGATTCTCTTTCCGATGCGGACATAAAAGCGTCGACTATTTCGGGCATAAAGACACTGCCGGATCGGGATTTTATCTTGGAGATTATATCCTCACGCTGGCTTAAAATTTCAGAATCTTTATCGATAAGCACTTCTATTCTATCCGACATGTGAAGGATGTTAGCAGACGCAAAGGTATCGTCCGCCGACATTAAATGCCCGATATTTTCCGAGGGCGTATGATGATACCTCACGATCTTCGAGACATCTCCGAATGACGCGAAACTCTTAAGCAGGAGATATCCACGCTCAGCATGCACATACGGATTTGCTATCTCAAACTCAAAGGTGTCGGCCTTTTCTTTGGCTGAAAAAATTCCTATATCGTGTATCGTAGCGGCCATAAAAATATCCTGAACCTTCCTGTGGGACATTCCCATTTCTCTCGCAACAGCGCTCGCGATGATCGCCACCCTCAGATGATGGTTAGCCACCTTGGGGCTCACGAAATCGAGCGCCTTAGAAAACGAGATTATCAGGTCCGAGAGTTTTATAGCGGTAAGCATAATTTTTGATTATACCACAAACAAGATTGCTTTAATCCCTCATCTTCAATAAACTGCACTCTTTGCAATTCGCTTTGCTGCAAACCCTCGATATCCCTTGATGGCAAAGGGCAAAGTCATATTTAAGGGGGTCTTCCGGATCTAATTTTTTAAGCGAATCCGTAATCTCCACTGCCATTTTCCAATCCTGCGACTTCCTATCCGTAAAAGCGAGGCATTTCGATATACGTGCTATATGGGTATCGAGGGGGATTACCAGCTTGTTTTTTGGGATGCCCTTCCAGATTCCGAAATCAATATCCCTATCCCTTATCATCCAGCGTAAAAAAAGATTCATCCTCTTGCAGGCACTCCCTTTATCTGGCAACGGTAAAAACTGAAGAAAGCCTGCGGTTTTGATATTTTCATTATAGACCGGAGACGTGTCTACGGCAAGCAAGCCGCGAATGAAACCGCCAAGCCCTTCCCCGATGTTTGCATCTGTGTCTTTATATTGCCTCTTGAACATGGCTTCAATACTTCCGTGCTTCTTTAAAGCCCTGTTTAAAACGTATAAAAGGCATAAAATATCTTCATTTTCGTTAAACCTGTATTTGATACCTGAAAACAAATCCTTCTGTTTTTTTAAATTAAAGCTTAAAAGAAAATCATGCGGGCTTTTGCCCATGATCGAAAGTATCTTCTTCACAATAGGTTTGAATAAATCCACCCTGCCGTATGCAAAGCATGACGCTATAAAACCTGAAACCTCGATGTCTTCCGGTTTTTTATACTGATGCGGAAACTCTATAGGATCGTGAAGGATTCTGCTCTTAAAGTCATATGTATTGTAAAGCCTGTCGAGGGTTTGTTTTAGGGTCATTCAGGATTTTTTTTCAGATAAATCTTTCAGAATGTTTTCAATCGTCGGTCTAATTCCCGGCAATTTTTCTTTTATAACCTTCCAGACAATTTCATAATCAATTCCAAAATAAAAATGGGCGATTTTATCGCGTATCCTTGCCATATATTTCCATGGAACTTCTTTATATTTCTCTCTGATGGATTCAGGAAGATTCTTTGTTGCTTCACCGACTATATGGATCTGCCATACAACAGCGTTCTGGGTTTTTCTGTCCTTAAGAAATTCTGCATACCCCATATCCCCTATAAAATCTTCTATATCTCTTATCGCCTCAACAATATCTTTGATGAACAACTTGTAATCTCTGGTCATAGATAAACTACCTCTTTTGAGATAATATCTTTCAGCTCCGGCCTTAGCGCTCCTTTCCTGACCAAATCAACCTTTTTCTTTAAAATTTTTCTGAGATAGTCCTCTAAATCAATAAGCAAGAAAATATCGGGAATTTCAGAATACTCAACCAGTATATCAATATCACTTTGTCTCTTCTGCTCACCCCGCACAAAAGAGCCGAATATGCCGATTTCCTTAACGCCGTATTTTTCCTGCACTTCTGTTTTGTGCTTTGTTAAGATTTTTTTGATTTCTTCAAGTGTTTTCATAAGTCAATCCCCTGCTTTCTTTATTTTACCGCTTCCCCTCCACAATCGCAATCACTTCCGCGCAAGGCTGCAGATAGCATAGACCATTTCATTTATCTATTTTTCAAGGACGGAAGTATACTTTACGTCCAACCTAAAGTAAAGTTCACTTTAATTTAAGTTTTCTTGCTGGCACAACAAAATCTATCTGTAATTCGTAACCTGTATGTGTATCCCGAAATCCTTCTCCTTGAGCTTTGCGATTATCTCCTGCAGGTCGTCTATCTTTTTAGCCTTAACGCGAACCTGATCCTTCTGTATCTCGGCATTCACCTTGAGTTTCATATCCTTTATGAGCTTTACCATCTCCTTGGCCTTTTCCTGCGGGATACCCTGCTGAAGGGTTACAAGTTGTCTTACCGTATTTCCCGCTGCTTGCTCTATCTTGCCGTAATTCAACGCCTTTAGGGAAACACCTCTTTTAACAAGCTTCGATTGCAATATATCGATGACGCTTTTCAGTTTAAGCTCATCATCCGATATCAGAGTAATGACTCCCTTGCCTTTATCGAGCTCTATGCTGCTCTTGCTCCCTTTGAAATCGAACCTCTGGCCTATCTCCTTCATCGCCTGATCTACTGCGTTCAATACCTCCTGCATGTTCACTTCGCATACAACATCAAATGAATGTTCATCTGCCATTTTTAACCTCCATTACTCCCTTTTCTTAAGACTTTCTATCGTTGCCTTCAGCATTTCTTTTGGGATCCGGCTTGCATACCGGACAATACGGTTCCCCCAAATCCAGGGGGCACACATGCCCTCATTCCGGACAACATGAGCATTCGTTCGGCGGTTGTTTGCAGACAGGGCATATTTCAATGATTTATATTTAGTATATCAAATTATATGCCTATTGACATAGGCCTTTTAAATGCTTGTAGAGAACACATAAACTGTCCGCATCAGTAGCACATAAACTGTCCGGTTAAGATTGGATAGGGTAATGTCAAAAGTTTCATGAAAAAAGAGACGGATTTATGAAAACAGAATGTGATAGGATTCCGTCGGCGTAAGAGAGGGCGGTTAAGAAGTCAGAAGTGGTGGACGCCGACGGCTCTGAGAGA
>JAJYVD010000070.1 GCA_021792185.1 Nitrospirota bacterium
TCGTTAAATATAAAGTAATTGATTCTTAATGGTCTCTTTTGTGTATCCTGATAAAACTCTCGCGATTCTTCTTGCAAGGTCATAAACATTCCTTCTGGTTGCTATAATAACTCCATAATGATTTTTACCGTCATTAATGTAATCCGCGCATAAGCGTTCAAAGTCCAAGCGGTTATGAGTAAGGAATGCGTGTTCTTTTTCTGCCGCATGATTCATCTGCTGAATATCGGAGGCTCCCAGCATTTTTTCATCGAGCGTGGTTAAAACCTTGAAGCCTTTAGCTTCGAGGAGCGGTTTTACGAGGATGTCTACATCTTCATCGCAATATATTGAAATCACTTTTTTAATGAGGGGTGAATTTTATCGGCGGGAATCTGATTTTTTTCAATATATTCGTTAATCTCTTTTTGATGGTCGCTGTAATAGCTAAGCGCTTCAAAGACCTGAGCGAGCGTAAGGTGGGGCATATGAATCACGATTTCTTCCGGCGATAAGCCGAGCCGCCAGTTTTCGACGATAGCCCGTACAGAGGTTCTTGTCCCTTTGATTACAGGCTCTCCGCCGAGGAGCGCATCGTCTTTTACGATATATTTATATTCTGTTGCCGTTGTCATAATAAAATTTTAAATTATGGGGTGTGCCTTTGTAAAGCGGTTTATGAATAGATAATGATTTTTTCCAGAAGGCTGACAAGTGTATGCTCAAAACAAACTCTCTTAAAATTTTTTTCTTATTTCAGTTATTTTGAATAACTTCGCATTACGATTTTTTTGCATTTTTGGGGAGAGGGGAACCGGTTCCGCATTGGGATCCAGCGGTTGAAGAATATCCGCCGAAGGATGGTAATAAATCCTTCCGAGGCATTGCGTGCCTTTCGATAGAAATAGAACAGTATCTCCATTTTTGATTTGTGAAGACGGCTCAACGAGAATCAAATCGCTGCTTTTTATAGTAATGTCCAGCAAGTTGCAACCGGCAACGAATAATGCCCGAGGATCGCCGGACAGCGAAGGCTCAAAGTGCTCGTGTTTGTCCTTAATTCCTATACGTCCTCCCGATGCAATGAATTTCTGCAGGGTAACAACCGGTATCATTTTGGCTGTCTCGTACGGTAAGACATCTTCTCGGATCATCTGAGGCTCTTCTAAAAGATGTGACAAAGGTATTTCGAGAGCGGCAGATAGTTTCTCGATAGTCCCGGCTTTGATATTTTGTTGATGCCCTGCTTCTATACGGGCAATACTCGCTTGAGAGATATTGCTTTTATGGCTCAGTTCCATCTGAGATAATCCAATCTTTTCTCGTAGAAGCTTAAGACGGTTCCCTATTCGTTTCATTGTGCTTAAATTTACATGTGTGATCATATTTTTAACAATAATTTGCATGTATAATCTATTGACAATAATTATACACACATGTATAATTATTGCTAACAAATTCATGGAGGTGTTGGGAAATGAAGCTTGCCGAACTGTTGAACGAAAGGAAATCCGTAAAAACAGAGATCAGAAAGCTGAAGGAGCGGTTACATCTTGCCGCCAAGATGCAGGAAGGGGACAACACTCCTGCGGAATCGCCTGATGAATTGAAAGAAACATTAATCGGGCTTTACGGAAGGCTTTCAGAGTTGATTATGCGAATAAACCGTGCCAATATGGAGAACCTCGTTGAAGGGGAAACGCTTATGGAATTAATTGCAGCGAGGGATAAGTCATTGGCTATCGGCGAATTGCTGCACGGACTGGCTGAGGCTGCTACGCCTAAGCCGGAGAGGTTTTCAAGGAATGAAATCCGTTATGTTTCCACAGTTGTCGTTCAGAACGTGAGAAAAGAGGCGGATACGTACGCGAAAGCCGCGCGAGAGATCGATAATAAAATACAGGCGGCGAACTGGAGCATCGAAGTCGCATAACGCTGAGAGTTGGTAGCTTTCTGTTGTATTGAGGGATGCAAACCCGCATAGCATTTGGACTATGTCAGGGACCCGACTGATAATCGGAGAACAAGGTTCGACTCCTTAATTACTGTGACAGGGTATGGTTACAGAAGCAGGCGGGAAGCCACTTAAATGTTACGGTAACTACCGGCATCCAGATATAATAGTCAGCGAGGGTGGGAACGGGGAACTCTGAGCTATGGGCAAGGTATATAAGGATAAAAAATCAAGCGACTGTGCCTTATGCAAACCTCACAAGCACGGATGGGTGCCGAAAAAGAAAATAAAAATACTCGCCGCAGAGAAAAAAATGGATAGAGAAATCGCTGGAACGCTCGCCATGCTGGATAAACAGAAACGCATAAAACAACATATATGTCGGTAACGGCTGAATGGATAAAGATTCTGTTCGCATAACAAAACATTCTGAATGAAGATATACTAATGATTTGGGTAATTTTCACCTCCCTTTTCTCTTGCGAAATGATATAATTGCAATATGACTGACTATGGGAGGTGGATATAAATGGCGTCGATTGACACTCAATACGAACATGTAAGCATAGACGAGCATGGAGTGCCGTTCATCTCAGGCACTACTATGAAGGTTGTCGAGCTTATAGTCGAAAAGATGGCATACGGTTGGAGCCCCGAAGAGATTCATTTCCAGCATCCGTATCTTACATTAGGACAGATTTATTCCGCGCTGGCATATTACAGCGACCATGCAGAAGAGCTTGACGCCGATATTGAAAGAAGGCTGAAATCCGTCGAAGCCGCAAAATATTCATCCGAAACTTCACCCCTTGCAGCACGGCTGAAATCAAAAGGGCTGCTGTAAATGGCTGTCGGCCTTTACATGGATGTTCATATCCCAAGAGCAATTACCCTCGGTCTTCGCATTAAGGAAGTAGATGTTCTTACAGCGCAGGAAGATAACTCTGCCGATCTCTCGGATGCTTTATTGCTGGATCGCGCTACTGCTTTGAAGCGTTGCCTGTTTACTTTTGACGATGACTTGCTTGCTGAGGCCAAAAAGAGACAGGCAACAGGAGCGCACTTTTCAGGAGTAATCTATGCCCATCCATTGAAAATTTCTATCGGCCGCTGTGTTCATGATTTGGAAATTATTTGCAGGGCAGGGGATATAGAGGATTTAGCTGACAGAGTAGAATTTTTGCCGCTTTGAGAGCAGGGGGGATAAGATGCGATATTTCATGAAAATTTTTCTTGTTGCCGTTCTCAATATGTTCCTATTTGCCGGATTATCCCACGCTGAAAAAGTAACCTTTGTAAAAGAATATACCTATCAGGCAAGCGAGCTTGACAGCAAGACGTCATGCATGCAGGCAAATAGAAGATGAAAGTTATAATCGCAATAACATTATATTTAATTATTTTTTTGGCATCATGCTCCTCTAAATACACATGGATGCATCCTAACTCTGAAAAAAATAATGAATATACATACAACATAGATGTCTCCAGTTGCGATATGTATGCACAACAAGAAAAGATGAATGCTTATTCTGAGATGCGAGGCAAGCCATTTGCTGGATTCGGAATGATAGCTGTCTACGACAGGGCATTTTTAAACTGTATGACTTCTAAGGGCTGGTTGAAGGTTGCAGAAGAAGATACAACAAAAAAACAGAAATCTATTTCTAATGAAAATAAGGGAAATCAGATGTTGAAGGCCGATAAAAGAAAAGAAAAAATAATCTCTTCCGAACTTGGGGGGAAACCTCTTGATGCGGAGGCTATATTTATGCTGTTAAAAAATGGTGAGAAAGTCGCATTGCTGATAATAATTGAAGAAGTAAGTAACCCCAATATTCACAAAGCCTTTACGCCCACCGAAGTTACTGCATGGGAAAACAACATAAGAGACAAAATTCAAATTGATCACGAATATTTCTTCTTACGTGCCTTTAGTAAACATGAAAATTTTTCGATAGTAGATAGGAAGAGTTTAAAAGCTATATTCGAAGAAATGACTTTTAATATAAATATCGCTTCAGAAGAAACAAGACTCAAAATAGGCAACTTAACTGGAGCAACACATATTTTAGCGATCAAATCTACTTTTTGGAATGAAAAGGAACTTGATTCAATAGAATATCGAAGACTTATAGAAGTGCAAAATGGCAAAGTCCTTGCTATTGCTCAGCGCTCTACAAAAGGGGTTGAAGAACAAGAAATTACTGGTAAAGATGTTGAGGCAAAAAGGCAAGTAGCCCTTGAATATTTTGAAAAACATGTCAAACCACAAATTCTTAAAACTCATCCTGATTTTGATTCGATAGTATTAAAAAAGTCACCAGATGGAAAATTAATTCCTAATGATGAGTTTTTTCAATGGGCTGAAAAACAACGCCCTGCATTAAGATTTGCGGCAATTGAATCTGACAACCCAGATGACATTATTTGGGCTATATCAGAATATAAAAAATTCAAACAAAGAGGAGGCAACTCGCAAGAATAAAAAATGAGATAAATCCGCCATCCACATTTTTCATCTCCTGCGGGAAGCCGGGAAGGCGGAAAATTGTAAAAATGATAAAATATGGATAAGTGGCGATAGATAACGAGGGATATTAATGGGCAGTAAAGAATTTACAAAGGAAATAAGTCCTGAAGGCGATGACAGGTTGAGGATAAAAATCATCGTTGAAAAAGGCGTTGTTACCGATGTGGTCATTCAATATGAGGCAAAAATAAAAGATAAATGGTATTCTATTGTTAGGTATGATTGTTCGCATGGGTTTTTCCATCGGGATATCTTAAATCCGAAGGGAGAAGCGACAAAACAACCGATTCCCATAAGTAACCTTAAAGATGCTTTGACATACGCAGAGCAGGATATAAAAGACAGGTGGGAATGGTATAAAGACAGATTTAAAAAAGGGATGAAGAAATGACGAAAAAAGAGCATATTGAAAGAAATATCGGCATGACATTCGATTTCGCGAGGCACCTGATAGACCATCCCGAGATTGTTGATACAATACCGGACGGCGCTGAACTTGCCTTTATAGATAAGGACATGCCTTTTAAAGCAAAAGAACATGCCAAAAAGAAAAAGGTCGTAAGATATAAGGTTGAACACGTATTTGAGCCGATTAAGGCGTAACTCTCTGTTTACGACCTGCACCAGACGCATTGCCCTTATTGAATAAATCCGCCATCCACATTTTTCATCTGCTGCGGGAAGTCGGGAAGCCGGAAAATTGTAAAAATGATAAAATAGAGATAAGGTAAAGCAGGAGGAGGTGCTGATATGGAAACCTTAAAACAAGAAGCAATCAAGGCGATTTCGAGATTGCCTGAAACCTCGAACCTTGACGACATAATGTATGAGCTTTATGTTGTTGATAAGGTCAAGAAAGGCAGAGAGGCCGTAGAGCGCGGCGAATCGTATTCCATCGAAGATTTAAAAAGAGAAATGCAGTCGTGGTAAAGTGGTCAAAGCCCGCAAAACTCGACCTGAAACAGATTCATGATTATATCGCAAGGGACTCCAAATTTTACGCTCAGAAGGTCTCATTGGAAATCGTTGAGAAATCCGAAAAGCTGAATTCATTTCCAGAAGTCGGCAGAGTCGTCCCTGAAATAGAAGACCCTAATATACGGGAACTGCTTATTTATTCGTATAGGCTTATTTATGAAGTCTTCCCCAATAAGGTTGAAATTCTTGCCTTGATACATAGCAAGCGCAATTTCATAAGAGATTTTTTGAATGAACAGCGGCATGGCGAATAAATCCGCCATCCATATTTTTCATTTCCTGCGGGAAGGCGGGAATAGTTGCTGAAAATTATAGAAAGAATATGACTACTTCGTCATCTCTTCAATCGTAATCTTCACCGACTCTCCGAGGGCATCGAGGTCGTATCCGCCTTCAAGAGTGAAGATAACGGGTTTATCAGTGCTTGATAGGATATTTTGCACGATGCCGCGGATGCCTTCGTTTGAAATTCTGATGGAAGACAGGGGATCTTCATTCCGGATGTCATAGCCCGCGGATACGAGGATAATGTCGGGATCGAAATTTTTTACCAAACCAGGAAGTATATCGTGGTAGACATGCAGATAGTCTTTGTCTCCTGAGCCTGCACGCATAGTGACATTGTAAGTAAATCCTTCGCCTTTTCCTGTTCCTCTTTCAGATTTTTTTCCTGTTCCCGGATAATGCGGATATTGATGCGTGCTGAAATAAAAGACGGTATCGTCTTTTTCGAATATATGCTGAGTTCCGTTTCCGTGATGCACATCGAAATCTATGATGAAGACTTTTTCATATCCTATTTTCTGAGAGTATCTCGCTCCGACCGCTACATTATTGAATATGCAGAAACCCATTGCCCTGTCAGCCTCGGCATGGTGTCCGGGAGGCCTTACAGCGCAGAATGCCCTTTCGATTTCGCCTGATTTGCATTTATCTATTGCCTCTATTATTGCTCCTGCGGCGTATAAAGCCGCTTCGAGGCTGTCCTTCGACATATAGGTATCTCCGTCGAGATAACCGACCCCGAAGTTTTTTATCTTTTCGATGTAAGTATGCGTATGCGCGAGGGCAATGTCGTCATAATCCGCTTTGCGGGATTTTATATGAATGAGCTTTCCCCATAAGTCCGAATTTTTCAGGGTTGTTATTATGGATACGAGCCTTTCCTTTGTTTCGGGATGCCACTGCGGCGTTTCATGTTTCAGAAATATATCGTCGTATATGAAGCCTACCTTATGCATGGATAAGATTATACTCAAATGCTATAATTTTATAAACTATCGGAACAGGAGAAGATGAATGGAGAAAGAGTTCGGCAATATTCTTCCTGAAGAGACAAAGCAAGTCTTGAGGGATACATTCAAGGATTTGAAAGATAAAGTTTCGATAGAGGTTTTTATAAAAGATAACGACCAGTTCAGCGCATTTGCGTCAGAGTTCATAAAGGGGATATCGGAGCTCACTGACAAAATCGATGCGAAGTCCTATAAGGCGGGAAGCGATGCCGCAAAAAAGAAAGGCATAACAAGATTCCCGACAATTCTTATAAGTCCCGACAAATACAGGATAAGTCTGATAGGCGCTCCTATGGGCGAAGAGGCACGCACATTAATAATGGCCATAATGCTTGCCTCCACAAACGGAACTATACTTTCAGATGCGGCATTGAAGAGGCTTTTTGAATTGAAGGAGCCAAGGCATATTCAGATATTTGTATCGCCGACTTGTCCTTATTGCCCGCAGCAGGCTCTGACTGCAATCTCTGCTGCCATTGCGAAACCTGATTTAATAACAGCAGAGATAATAGAGATGTATGAAAACAGGGATTATATAGACAAATATCATATCGTTACCGTCCCATTTACTGTCATAAACGATACTCCAATCGGCACGGGACTAAAACCTGCAGAGATATTTGTGGAGGAGATGCATAATCTCTCATCGGTTGAAAGGGCATTTGCTCCTGTAGCAGGAGAGACTGTTAATGTTGATTTAGCAATCATCGGCGGAGGGCCGTCAGGACTCACGGCAGGGATATATGCCGGAAGGAGCGGACTGAAATCTGTGATTTTTGAGAAGGCTACTGTTGGAGGTCAGGTTCTTGTTACACCAATCGTTGAGAATTATCCCGGATTCAGCCAGATAGCAGGAAAGACCCTCGTGGATATAATGTATCAGCAGGCATTACAGTATTCACACATATCAGAAGGTGAGGGCGTTGTTGATATAAGAAGAGTTGAGGATATCTTTGAGCTCAAGACAAACAGAAGGACGTACAATGCAAGAGGCATAATTATCGCTACAGGCGCAGAGCATAAAAAACTCGATGTCTCCGGAGAAAAAAGCCTTTACGGAAAAGGGGTGAGTTACTGCGCCACATGCGATGGATATTTCTTTAAGGACGGCAAAAAGGTCATTGTTGTTGGCGGCGGAAATACAGCGGTTACAGATGCCCTTTATCTTCACAGTATAGGTGCTGATGTATCACTGGTTCACAGGGGGGATAAATTAAGGGCAGAGGCATTCCTGCAGAAAAGCTTATCGGATAATAATATCTATGTTTATTGGGACACGGTGATAAAAGAGATAATAGGCGCTACTCATGTAGGGGGAGTCAGGCTTCAGAACCTTAAGGACAATTCGATCAAGGTTTTGGAGGTTGACGGAGTATTCGTTGCCATAGGATATGTGCCTAATAATGAGATCGCAAAGATGCTCGACCTTAAGCTCGATTCCGAAGGTTATATCAAGGTTGATTCAAGGCAGAGGACATCCATGCATATGGTATATGCGGCTGGCGACGTAACAGGCGGTGTAAAGCAGATAGCGACTGCGGTCGGGCAGGGCGCGGTTGCGGCAATCACCGCATTCGAAGACATCTCGAATCCATACTGGAAGAAAAAGGGGCGTATATAGTGCAGGTCTGCTTCAGCGCCTTTATAAGTGTTGTTTGTTATGCAAAACAAAGATGATATATGCTTTATCAAGTGGATGCCTCCGATGCGGAGGACGGGTATAAGAGAATGTGTTTAAGAAGTTCCGCTGATAAAGTCATTGAATCAGACCTGCACTATATGTTGAGATATTTCATTATGGTCTTGATAAATTATGAATCATTAGCTATGATTTAAGGGAAATAAATTGGAGGCAGTATATGGTAACAAGAGAACGTGTCGAAGAAGTTCTGGATAAAATAAGGGTCGGACTGAAAACCGAGGGCGGCGACATTGAATTTATTGACGTAAAAGACGATATAGTATATGTAAGGCTTATGGGCGCGTGCGGCACATGCCCCATGTCCACCCTGACAATGAAAAACTGGGTTGAGACGACGATGAAGAAGGAAATACCGGAGGTAAAGGCTGTTCAGGCAATTTGAACATAAGCCCGAAGTTAGGAATATTGGAATACCGGAGCGCTGCTCCTTCTTTCCATTTCTATTCTTTCTGTTTTCTGTTTTTTGTTCTCTAATATTATTTCCTTCCATAAGTAATTCCGAAGACCCCATCGAAGTTCGCGGTATCAGGCACTGGCCAACGGCAGAGTATATACGGGTAGTTGTCGACCTTTCCGGGCCTGCGGAGTTCACTAAAAATAAACTGTCAAATCCCGAAAGGCTCTTTTTTGATATTAAGAACGCGAAACTCGTAAAAGGATTGCAAGCCAATATCGCCGTGGGCGGAAAAGTGCTGAAAGGAATAAGGGCGGGACAGTTCGATGCCGCTACCGCGAGAATCGTCTTTGACCTCGAAACGGCAGACTATGATTTTAAGGTTTTCAGTCTCGAAGACCCGGCCCGGCTCGTTGTGGATATATTCCCGAAGGGGAGCGGCGATAACAAGGCCGATGTAAAGACAGAGGCAAAATCGGAAAATGAAAGACAGACGGCGGAAAACAAACCCAAGGAGAATTTTTTCGCGCAGAGGAGAATTGTCGTGGACGCCGGTCACGGCGGTCATGACCCCGGCGCAGTGGGTCCAAGGGGCCTTTATGAGAAGGATGTGGTATTGGACATCGCCCTGAAGGTCAGAGACATAATGAAAAGGGAATATCCGTCTTACGAAGTCATACTTACGCGGGACAAGGATGTTTTTATCCCGCTCGATGAGAGGGCTGCCATAGCCAATAAAGGCAATGCAGACCTCTTTGTATCGATTCATGCAAATGCGAGCACGAACAGAAATGCGCGGGGCATGGAAACATACCTCCTTAACTATACCGATGACGAAGAGGCTATGAAGGTAGCGGCGAGAGAGAACGCGATATCGTTGAAAAAGATGAAACAGGTTCAGAATGAATTGAATGTCATACTCGCATCCCTCGAAAGAGAGAGCAAAAGGGACGAATCCGTGAAGGTTGCCGGGTACATTCAAAATTCCCTTGCGTCTTCCATTCAGCCTCAGTATCCAAAGGTGATGGACCTCGGAGTGAAACAGGCATTGTTCTATGTCCTCGTAGGCGCAAAGATGCCGTCGGCATTGGTAGAGGTCTCTTTTATAAGCAATCCGGAAGAGGAGAAGTTGCTGGATGACGAGGCATACAGGGAGAAATTAGCGTCTTCGGTCGTGTCGGGCATTCATTCGTATTTTTCCGCAGCGCCGCCGCAAAAAGTGATAAATTATAATAAACACAAAGGCAACGGCACGCCTAAAGCCAAACGCATCAAATATACCCGCAGATAAAACCGTGTTGCCTCACGTAAGAATCTATTCGAAATAGTATTCGTTGCCTCACCGAAAATCTATTCAAGATGTTTTCTGGTTTTACCTGCCTTTTTCTCTTTTCCTTTGACCGCTGCAATGCTAAGTAG
>JAJYVD010000071.1 GCA_021792185.1 Nitrospirota bacterium
AGATATCTGGCCATGGCCAGATTATGCCAAAAGATACCTCCACTCCGCCAGTTTCACTGGCTTCGCTACGGGTAGCCATTCATCCCCGAGCTTAAAAGCTCGGGGTTTTCTGGCAGTTTTGATAAACAAGGACCTTTATCTTTCGGTTTCTTTTCTAATAATTTTACGGAATTTATCAATGCCTCACCCATTACTTGAAAAATTGTCATTAAACCGTCTCCTATTTTGGCAATACCATACTCGTTAATATCAGCTCTTATCTCTTCAGGATAGTAACTCCTGAAATCTCCGAACTGGCCACTCGAAATTCCTGCGCTTATAATGCCATCTTCTAACAATAGGGCTTGCATTAATGCAATTGCAATAGAGACAGGTCTCTCTAAATTTTCCTCTATAGGATCAGATACTATCAGAAAACTATCACACAAGTGGTAGACTGACAGTCGTTCAGGAGCATCTGGATAAACTTTGTTACCGATTAAATATAAATACTTCATGAGGTTTTGCAATAAGCGCATCGCTTGAAAAGGTTTGCTGCTCCTATAAATTTTTGAAAAGCCCTCAATATCAATAAAAATGGCCCAGCAATTATCCAAAATGTCTTTATTTGTCATTGATATTCCTTTAGTGATTCCTACCACTTCTCTCCCATTTTAAGCAGTGAGTCTTGTGCAGGCTTAAATCCAAGTCGTGCTGCTATTTTAAAGTCATTAATCGCCTGTTGGTGGTTTCCTAATTCGTTATACACAAAGAATTATATCAGCTTTCATGAAAGAATGGAGGTGAAAATTACCCTTCTTTATGAGGCTTTCTTTTAAAGGGTTCTACATGAAACAGTATTTTCCTATCAGGATAATGCTTGATATTCATTGTGGCGATTTTATGCCCGCTTACAACAGCAGTAGCATTGATCAGGCAGTCAAGAGAGGTCATTGTTGTTCCCTGTTTTCTATGATGCCGGTATAACTCTCCTGCCTTTTTAGTTATGCCCCTGCTGAGAGGCTCGATATTGCAGGCGTTAATAAAATTTTCGGTGCTTTCCTGTTCGTCATCTCTCATTCCGGCATAAAGTTCATAGACCGACAAAATGCTAAGATACGCAATATCGGCGTTCCATAAGAACAACATTAACTCTTTTGCATACTCATGCCCCCTAAGATAGTCTATAGCAACATCTGTATCAACGATGACGGTCTGCATACCTGCGCCCTTCTTCTTTTCTTAGTTCTTTTACAATCTCTACACTGCTCTTCTCCCTGTCTTTCCATTTGCCGAAGCTTGCCACAGCCTTCTCGACATTCTTCTTTTTTATATACTCTTTGAGGGCCTCCGTAACAAACGCACTAAAATTGTCTGATGTCTTTTTAGCGTCTGAGAGAACATCTTCGGGTATTGTTATAGATGTTTTAACAAGCGACATGCTTCCTCCCTATCGGCAATACTATTTAGTAGTATTATAAAGCATTACCCAACGGAATTCAACAGGCATAAAACCCGTCTATTTCCCGAAGAATTCTATAGCCTCTTTGACCTTTTCGATGTTGACCTTGGTGTTAAAGCACGGGCCGAACGGCCTTTCGTTGGATATGCCGAGGACAGGAAGCGGATAAGCGTCCGCTATGCCGCTGCTCAAGTCCCTTTCGCAGGCAACTGCGACCACGGCTTCGGGCTTTACGTCGCTTACTATGCGACGGGCAAGATTGCCGCCTGTTGCGACAAAAAGTTTTAAATGATTATCTTCCGCGACCTGAATCAGGTCTTTTATGTTGCACCTGCCGCATCTCTTGCAGTTGTAGATGTCATTGGTAATTCTTACGTCGCAGTCGTTTATCTGAAGGCAGTGCGGCAAAAGAATGAGTATCCTTTTCGTCTTGATGCCCTCTGCCCTGACGAGTTTGTTGTTAAGTTCGATGACTAACTGCTGCAATGCGTCTTTCTTGTTCTTAAAAAAGGCGGCGACAAGCATAAGCATGGGATACAATATTTTTAAAACCAGCGCTCTAAGAAAACGTATCATAACCCACCTTCAGCTTTCTTCCTGCCAGAAACGCAGTTGCAAGCATAATCTTTTTACCCTCAGGCTGCAACTCTTCTATAGCCAAAAGCCCTTCCCCTGTTCCGACAAATAACCTTTCGCCTTCCGCCTTTTCGATCATGCCGGGAATGCCTTGTCCTGCAACCGGCCTTGCCTTTGTAATCTTTATCCTCTCATTATTAAGATAACAGAAAGCGGACGGCCATGGATACATACCCCTGACAAAATGAGATAATTCTCCAGCAGTCCTGTTCCAGTCTATCTTGCCGTCATCTTTTTTAAGGGGCGGGGCATAGCTCGGCTCTCCCTGCTGAGGAGTTGGCTCTACTTTGCCCGCCCTCATGCCTTTTATGGTCGCTATCAATGTATTTGCGCCTATGGCTGATAATTTTTCAAAAAGCGTTCCGGTATTATCGTCATCCTTGATTTCCAATTCGGATTTCAGAAGCACGTCTCCGGTATCGAGTCCTTTATCCATGAGCATTGTTGTTACTCCGGTTATCTTCTCTCCTTTAAGCAACGCCCACTGTATCGGAGCCGCGCCGCGATATTTAGGCAGTAAAGAGGCATGCACATTTATGCAGCCATATTTAGGCAGGTTCAATATATCTTCAGGAAGGATTTTTCCATAAGCAACCACGATAATAAATTCAGGATTCAAAGCCTTCAGTTCTTCGTAAAAGTCTTCATTCCTGATTTTCGCGGGCTGAACAACTTTTATACCATGCGCTAATGCAAGTTCTTTCACCGGCGGCGCTGAAAGGATATGCCCCCTTCCCTTTACCTTATCAGGCTGCGTGACAACAAGGGCAGTATCTTCTTTTGCGTCGATCAAAGCCTTTAGTGAAGGGACGGCAAATTGGGGTGTGCCGAAAAAGATTAAAGCCACGCTATCTCCTGACTGCTGATTGCTGACTGCCGGCTGCTGACTTTTTAAGGTATCGTTTTTTGAAAAATTCCTTTTTTATGGAACTCATCCTATCAACAAACAAGATGCCGTCGAGGTGGTCCATCTCATGCTGAAGAGCCCTCGCGAGCAGGCCGTCTACTTCGATTTGAACCGGCTTGCCGTTCCTGTCGAGTCCCTTTACAATAACTTTTTCAGCCCTTTTTATTGCGGAAGTATATCCCGGCACGCTCAGGCATCCTTCATCCGAATCGGCAAAGCCTTCTGTGTCCGTTATTTCCGGATTGATCAGAACAATTAGAGAGTTTTTCTCTTCTCCAAGGCTCACATCTATGACTACAAGCCGCTTCGAAATGCCCACCTGCGGAGCGGCAAGACCGATGCCCGGAGCCGCGTACATAGTCTCTATCATGTCGTCGATAAGGCGCTGCAAGCTCCTGTCGATATTCTCCACAGATAGGGCTTTTTTTCTGAGAATTTCATCCGGATATTTCCTGATTTCCAAAACAGCCATAAAAAATTATAACATTAACAAATCGGATATTTCCCTCTGCTCAGATCCATGCAGAACTTATTTATCATCGAGAATTCCCGCCCGAATATCTCTTCCGCCTTCTTTGCTATCTCGTTAATCTTCCTGCCCCTTTCGAGTAAAACCTGCGCAGTCGCCATCTGCGGCTGATCTATGGGCGTGCCTATCCTGCTTAAAAGAAGAACGTATACCTCTTTTATCCCTTCAATCTTCTCATAAATCTCTTTTGCAATCTTATGCGCGAGGACATTGTATATTTTCCCCACATGGCTTACAGGATTCTTTCCTGCCGCCGCTTCGGTTCCCAACGGCCTGTTCAACGAGATCAATCCGTTCACCCTGTTGCCGCGGCCTACCTGCCCTGAATCGGCGTCCTCGGCGGATGTGCCTAAAAGGCTCAGATAAATCCCGCCGAGCCCTCTTCCCTCCTCATCGAGTGTGTTTAAATTAACCTCGATGTTTTTAAACCCGTTAAATCTCCCGAGAAACTTCGCCATATCTTTATGAACAACGGCCTTTCTATCGAAATACTCCTTTTCGGATTTTATATAAGGGGCAAGCAACGGCATTGCCACAGTTAAATCGAGCGATTTCCCATTTCTCAGTCCCATGACCTTTATATCCTCTCCGGTCTCCGGATATTTATCTTTAAATTTTTTAGAATTGAGATATTTTTCGAGTTCGAGGACGACCTTTTCGGTAGGACTTAAAGGATAATACCCTACGGCTGCGGATGTGTCATTGGCGGACAATACCTTTCCAGGCCTCAGAAATATATCGGTAAGCTCTTCGGAGCCGGGCGCGAGGACTACCCTGCACTTCAGGTGCTTTTCGGGATCAACAAACCTTAGATTTTCTTTGATCCATTTTTTTGCGGCATCTACGGCAATTTCCGCAACCGGTATTTTCTTTCCTGCAGCGGCAAACGTTGCCCTGTCGCCTATGGTCAATTCCATAGGTTTTACAACCCTTCCGCCTCCGAAACCCTTATCGACCCTTCCGGCGGCAAGCAGTCCTTTATCTATGTTGTGATGAAGTATTGTCCCGAATTTTTCGATATATTCCTTTGAGAGCGCCACCGATATGGCATCCATTATCGAGTCGCACATATAATCGGGATGGCCTGTGCCTTTGCGCTCCACGATTTCTACACGATGTTCTGTAATCGATTTGCCTTTAAATGTTTCTATAAGTATCATAAACAAACCCTACCGTTGCATAAAAATACGATTTAAGGTTAGGCGAATATGCTGAAAAGCCTTTAGTAGCGATACCTTAAAGGCGAACCCTCCAGCCATTTAAAGGCAATTTCAGTATCACCTATGCATTCAACAAAATAAACAGCCATTTAATAATCATTATCGCATTACTAAAGGCTTGGAGGCATGTTTGCCTAACCTATAAGGTAAAGTTTACCACATTTCATGTCCGCTTCCATCTCCTGTGTATCCAGAGCCATTCTGTGGGATGCTGCTTGATGTAATTCTCGACAAAGCCTGAAAATCTTTTCGTATCTTCGATTATGGCTGTTTCATCATCCTCATTATTTGACAATTCGACTTCAGGATAGATTGTAAACACATGCCCGTTCCCCTCTCTGTGCAAAAAGGCCGGCACTACGGCCGCTCCGGTCCTCCTTGCGATAAGCGAAGGCATCCTGGTCGTCCATGCGGGACTGCCGAGAAAATCAATAATATAGCCTTCGTTTTTCAAAACTGCCTGATCCATCAGAATGCCGACAGTTTGATTCTTCTTCAACACAGAAAGTATGGACTTCAAAGCCCCTTCTTTATAAATGATCTTGTTCCCGTAAGTCGCCCTCAGCCTCCCTACGAATGCGTGGAAATAGGGATTATTCTGCCTTCTGGCAACACCGTAAATAGCGTCAACTTTAAACCCGAAAACAATCGCCGCCATCTCCCAATTGCCGCAATGGCCGGTTATAACAATAATGCCTCTGTTTTTTGCTTTCGCCTTCTGATAGTTTTCCGCTCCCCTTATCTCCACACGGTCTATAATGCCTTTGCCGAGGCCGTAATATATCTTCATCACTTCAACAAAAGACCTGCCCATATTTTTGAAGGTCTCTTTAGCAAGGCGATAGGCTATAGGCGATAGGGCATGTTTTTGGCTTTTTGCTTCTTCTATACCTATGGCCAATTGCCCATTGCCTATTGCCTTTTCTATGTTATCTATCGCGATCCTTCTCCTGCTTCCCCATAAATAGAAAACCGAAAGGCCGAGGATATCCCCGGCCTTCAATGCCGTTTTATACGGAAGCGCTGCAAAAGGAAACGAGAGTGCGGCAAGGAGCGCCGCTTCCAAAAACCACGATACCCTTTTCATTTACTTTCCGTATCGTTCTCCTTTTTTTTCTCCTCTTTATCTTCTTCCTTTTCCTTCTTCTTTTCGAGCGCCGCGGATATCTCTTCAAGCCTCTTGGTAACGAGATAATTTATAGTGCCCTCTGGATATGTCCCGTCTTCTTTCAGTTCGCCAGCAGGCATGCCGGTAAGTATCTCAAGCCCTTCCTCCATCTTTTCTATGGGATATATGGAAAACCTGCCTTCCTTTACGGCATCAACCACGTCCTGCCTGAGCATTAGATGTTTTATATTCCTTTTAGGTATTATAACGCCGTGGCTGTTATCAAGCCCCCTTATTTTGCACAGATCGAAAAATCCTTCTATCTTTTCATTCACGCCGCCTATAGGCTGGACATCCCCGCTCTGATCCATAGAGCCTGTTACGGCAAAACTCTGTTTAAGGGGCACTCCGGAAATGCTGCTCAACAGCGCGTAAAGCTCGGCGCACGTTGCGCTGTCGCCCTCGATCATCTCGTACAACTGCTCGAATGTTATGGATGCGGAAAGGCTGATAGGTTTTTTTGTCGCGTATTTACTGCCGAGATAGCCGGATATTATCATTATCGCCTTTTCGTGAATCTTTCCGCTCATCTTTGTCTCGCGCTCTATGTTCACGATGCCGGCCTTGCCTATATATGTCCTTGCGGTTATTCTCGAAGGCTTGCCGAAGCTGTAATCTCCCATGTCTAAAACTGCAAGGCCGTTGACCTGCCCTGTCTTTTCTCCGGAAGTATTGACTATGAGGGTGTCCTCCAGCATCATTTCCCTTATGCGTTCTTCTATCCTGTTGGATCTGAAAATCTTCTCGTCGAGCGCCTTTACTACATGCTCCGCTTTTACGATATCGCCGCTGTCCTTCCGCGCCCAGTAATGCGATTCCCTTATGAGGTCCGCTATATCGCTGAATCTGGTGGAAAGCTTATTCTGGTGGTTCGCGAGCCGCGAGCCGTATTCAACAATTTTGGAGACGCCTCCCCTGTCGAACGGGAGGAGGTTTTCTTCCTTTTGGCAGCTTGCGACAAAAAACGCGTACTTCTCTATGTTTTCAGGGGTTCTGTCCATCCTGCTGTCGAAGTCGGATTTTACCTTAAACAATTCCCTGTACTCGTCGTCGAGGTTGTAAAGCAAATAATAAATATATGGATTGCCGACAAGAATAACCTTTACGTCGAGAGGAATGGGTTCCGGCTTCAGTGCCGTAGTGCTCATAAGCCTGTACTGTTCCCATATGTCTTCTATTTTTATTTCCCTGTTTTTTATCGACCTCTTCAATGTATCGTATGAAAAGATGTTCCTCAGAAGGTCGAGGGCGTTTATTACAAAGTAACCGCCGTTGGCCCTGTGAAGGGATCCCGCCTTTATCATCGAAAAATCGGTCAAGGCCATTCCGTACTGAACCTTGTACTCTATCTTTCCGAAGAGGTTGAGATATGTCGGATTGCTCTCGAAGACCACCGGCGCGCCCTTTGACTCCCCGTTATTGACGATGACATTGACCGAATACCTGACAAACGATGTCTCCGGTTTAGGCATCCTCATGAACGGAAGCGGCGGGGGCTGTTCTTCGGCGGTCTTGAAATCATCGAGGTGCGACAGTATGTCTTCCTTTACCGCCTCCAGATACGACAATATCTTTTCGTGTTCCCTGTATTTAAGTTTCAGATCCTCGATTAAATGGCCGACGGCGCCGAGGGCGATTTCCCGCTCGAGCCTGCCGAGGAGGTCTTTTACGAGCTTTTCCGCCTCCCTCACGGCCCTCACCACATCGTCAAGCTTTTCCTGAAACATCTTCCCTATCTCTTCCACTTTTTTCCGCGTCTTTTCATCCAGGGCGCTGAATTCTTCCTCCGTGAGAGGTTCTCCGCTCTTTTTTACCGGCACGATCAAAAGACCGGTTACGGCCTTTCTTACGGCAAAGCCCTTAGCCTGCGCTTCTTCTTCGAGACTTGTAAAAAGATTCTTCTGTTTCTGCTGGAATTCTTCTACTATCTTGCTTCTCTGTTTTTCGTATTCTTTGGATTCGAATACCTTAGGTATCTCCATCCTCAGCGCCTTGACAAGGTCGTCCATATCCCTGTGGAAAATTATGCCTTTCCCCGGCTCGATGGATACGGCCAGCGGCATGTCGGGATCTTTGAAATTATAGACATAGCACCAGTCTTGAGGAATTTTTTCTTTAGATGCCCTTTCGTGCAGCAGCGTCCTGATAGTCCTCATCTTGCCTGTTCCGCTCTCTCCGAGGACATATATATTGAATCCATTGCTGGTCAGGCTGAGGCCGAAATCCAGGGACTTCAACGCCTTTTCCTGTCCGATGGTGCCTTCGAATTTGCCTATGTCGGCCGTTGTGTTGAATTTAAAACTGCCCAAGTCGCAACAAGTATAAAGTTCCTCCGGTTTCAATTTCACTGCCATATCTTTCCTCCTGTATTATTTCGCCCTCGGATGGTGTTCAAGATAGACCTTTCTTATCCTGTCTCCGGTTACCTTTGTATAAATCTGTGTCGTCGATATATCGGCATGACCGAGCATCTTCTGAACAGACCTCAAGTCTGCGCCGCCCTCTAAAAGATGCGTCGCGAAGGAATGCCTTATGGCATGCGGCGTAAGTTCCAGGCCGACCATATCGCCAAATTTGTTCAATGCCTGCCAGAACCTCTGCCTTGTCATAGGCGTTCCCATGTTTGTCAAAAACAGATAAGGCGATTGTTTATTCTTAAGCAGGTCTGGCCTCAGCCCCTGCATATACTTCTTTATCTTTTCAACCGCCCGGCGGTTCATGGGAACTACGCGCTCCTTTGAGCCTTTACCCATAACCCTCAAAAATCCTCCTTCGAAATTCAAGTCGTTGATCTTGATGGATACGACCTCGCTCACCCGCAGCCCCGACGAATACAACAGTTCCAGCATTGCGGAGTCCCTGATAAATAGCCGATGGCTCATGGCTGATGGCTCATAGCTTAGTAATTTCTTAATATCTTCGACGCTCAGTGCCTTGGGAAGTCTTTCCCATTGCTTGGGCATTTTGAGGTTTTCGGAAGGGTCTTCGGCAATGAGCTTCTCGATAATTAAAAATCTGCAAAAACCCTTAACGGATGATATAAACCTGCAGACGCTTGCGGCGGAATATTTATCGTCTTTGAGCTTGCCCATGTAGTTCACAATGTCTTGCCTTGTAAAAAAGTTCGGAGTTCGGCCAATGGCCACTTCGTGGAGTCCGGAATCCAAGCGCGCATTAAGATAGCCTAAAAACCCCTTCAAATCGAGATAATAGGATTGGACGGTATTTTTAGACAACCCTCTTTCAACGGTAAGGTACGAGAGAAATCCGTTAAGCAATGAGACGGTTTCGGCATTCAACGGATGAATCTCAGAAACTTCTCTTTTCTTCTTCAGCTCATAACTCATAACTCTTAACTCTTAACTCGTTAGTTATATACTCCTCTATACCTGTTGAAATTTTCAGCCGCCGGTATAGGATATCGGCAAGCTTCAATAAGTTGATGGTATCTTCCCTGTTGTATGTCAAAAGCAACTCCTTTGCTTCCAAACTGCCTTTTCTGTAAGCTTCCCAGAGCTTTACCGCTTCATAACCGTCCATCCCCTTAACCGAATCGTCTCTCTCTATGCCGAACATTGTCTCGAGTTTTTTCAGCCCGCCGTTTATCTTGAGCCTGCGAGCCGCAAAGCATAGGTCAAAATGGGGAATATCGAACCTCACTCCCGGAAGAGACCTCAGAAGAAAGGGAACGTCAAAGGAAGAACCATAGAATGTTATGAGACATTTATATCCGGAAAGCGCGCGGTTGAGATTCTCTACCGTGAGGTTCTCGCCCCTTACAAAGCGCTGCCACTCATATCCGTCGTAAAGACCTACCACGGTAACATAACCCCCGCGCCCAGGATGAAACCCGTTGGTCTCTATATCGAGGCAGAGTGCTCCGTCCCTAAACACGTCAAACAGCCGCCAGTGCTCCCTCCTCTTCATTATCTTTGCAAAGTATTCGGCGTTGCCGACTCCGAGTTCCATAGAAGACTGCATCAACTGATTATCATAAAGTATTTTCCTTTCCGGGCTTATGCCTTCTATCTCCTTGCAGTTACAGAAATTATCCCACGACAGGATTCCCCCTCCCCAGATATGCCTTTCAAGCCTTTCTCCTATGCCGTTGAGCAGCGAAAACGTGTGCCGTATCACAAATGCTTCCTTTCCAAAAATTATTTTTCTCTTATTATACCCTTTATCGGCGACGGCTACAACCTGACTGTAGAGAACACATAAACTGTCCGCATCAGTAGCACATAAACTGTCCGGTTAAGATTGGATAGAGCAAGGAGGGCTATCCATGAAAAGGACAGAAATACTGCAGGAGGTGCGGAAGATGAGATTTG
>JAJYVD010000017.1 GCA_021792185.1 Nitrospirota bacterium
GAGAGTGTCGGTCATGTCAACGAAGAAATTGTGAAACGATATATCAGGGAACAGCAGGGCAGGCCATGAGCCAGATTATGCCAGAGACCAGAAACTCCGGCCTTTAGGCCGGAGAGAGGTTCATTTGATTCACAGTATTTGAGTTTTTCAAAAAATGATACTATTTATTCATGACCATCCAGGTATTTGTAGAACATTTTCCGTACCTCGGGCTCTTTATCCTTCTCATCTTAGGGGGCATTGGATTTCCATTTCCTGAGGATGCAACACTTATTTTTTGCGGATTTCTCATCGCAACGCATGTGATAAAGCCTATCCCTGCCTTAATTGTTGTTTACTCAGGATTATTAATAGTCGATTTTGGACTCTATTTTGTTGGAAAGAAATATGGCCGTATGATTGTTACGCATAAGAAATTTCGGAAAATTGTTTCACCGGAAAGGCTCGCAGCACTTGAAGATAAATTTAATAAAAAAGGAATTCTTGTGATATTGATTGGAAGACATTTGGTTGGTCTGAGGGCGCAGATATTTCTTGCAGCAGGCGTTATGAGGATGTCGGCATTGAAATTTATAATGGCTGATGCTGTTTCTTCAATATTTACGATTGCTTTAATGGTCGGAGCAGGATACATGGGAGGAAATAGTTTGCAGGTCATAAAAAGGGATATAACAAGGATTGAACATATAGGGATTTTGTTAATCATAATCCTGCTGACAATCTATTTACTTTTTAGACACTTTAAATCCAGGCGTAGTAAAACATCTTTGTAAAATTCAACCAGCCGTTTATTCATTGGTGCGAACACATCTCTTAATATAAAAATTATCATTGTGGAAATAAGACCGACTCCAAATGAACCTGCTATATCGAATGGAAAGTGCACACCCACAAACACCCTTGTTGTGCCGCCAATCAATGTAAGAATAGTTAATATGATTCCGGTTTTTCTGAATTCATCATGGATAATGAAAGCAAAAGCGATTGAGAACATGAAAGTTGCATGGTCGGAGGGGAACGATGTTTCTGTCCCATGCGATATAAGCAGCTTTCCCATGTGCAGCATAAAAGGCCTGGGATGAAAATAAAAAATGGTTATCAAAAAATTGATGAATAAGGCTAAAAGTGTACTCCAACCAATTGATAAAAGATTTATTCTGGAGGTATCATCTTTTTTGAAAAACCAGTAATACATCATTAATAGAATAAAAAGGAAAGGTAAGTATTCTGCTGTCAGTTCGGCTGTTATATCAAATATGGGGTTATATCCTGCAAATTTGTTGACGTTGCTAAACAGGGAATAATTAATCTCTTCTAACATCTATGCCTCCTGATGATCTTCTTTTCCATGACTAAAAGCAAATAAAGAGATAAATATAAAATGATTATGGCAAGGGCAACATCCATATAGTGTATTGCGAAGAAGGAATAGGCATATATCCACGCATCGTGCATCAGGCGGTCTATGACCTCAAAATCAGGCGACTTAATCTTTTTTACCTCATACCTTACCCCTGCATCGCTCACATTCACCTTTATATAGTGATAAAAGTCGTGTTCAGGATTTGCGCCAACAAGTTCAGCGCCTGCCCCACCTGTGATGATATAGTGTGTTTTGCTCCACACTCCACAGTAAAAAGAATGGATATGGGAGGTAAAGAGCATTGTGATATTATAGTTATCAAAGATTGAATTTAGTTGATTTGCAAATCTTATATCCTTCAGGTTATGTGCTATTCTGGGGCCTTCCTTTCTTGGATCAAAAAGCGGGACATGCATGAAGACGAATCTGTACTTATATTTGAGAGCCTTTTCTAACTGCTCCTTTACCCACTCCATCTGCCAGGGGTCTAAATTATACTCATTGGCATCATCAAGGATAATAAAGTATGCATCTCCAATCGTGAATGAATAGTAAAACCTGCCAAAGAGGTCATAATAGTTTCCTCTCCCATTCTCTCTAAGCTCATGGTTTCCGATTGCAGTTAATAAAGGCTTTTTAAACTCCTTTATCTGATTGATGAAAAACTTGTATTTCTCTTTTTCTCCATCCTGCACGAGGTCTCCAATATCGATGGAAAACATTACATCATCTAAATTAACTGCATTTATCAGATTCTCAAATGTTGTTATGGAATTTTTATTGTCTCCAAATACGGCAAATGAAAAGTTCTTTGCTTTCTTGTCAATCTTTTGCAATTGCCTGTAGTTCCAGTCTGTTATCTGTGGGAATGTAATGGCTGAATGAATTTTTATCCCAATTGTTATTATCAGCAAAGATATTGCAATGAATAATATTTTTCTGTTGTATAATCGTTTCAATTAAGAACCTCTGATGGTCTCCATCTCTCAAAAAAACGGTCCATAGCAGTTGCCTTGCCCATGGGGAGATGACCGTATAAAATGGACAACTGTTTCCCCGCCTCTGATTTTGGCTCTCTATCAACTATTACTTTCCACATTGCTGCGACCAGCCCTGACCTATCAGCGCTGCCCCTGATTAACATAATATTCTGTGGCATTTTCTATAATATTTTCAAGATTTTCAGGTAAAATATACAATGATTTTATTTTAGGAGGAATTGAAAATGGCTTTAAAGGAAGAATTGGAAAAACAGGGTGAATGGCTTTTTAAATGGAGAAGTTATCTGCCTTTGCTCATTCTGCCCATTGTGCTTGTTGCTTTAAAAGATTCTGAATACATGGAACAAGTTGTAGGAGAAATGGCAGATGATCTCTGGAAGGGGTTTTGTGTAACCATTTCTTTCATGGGATTAATTATCCGCTGTATAACATGTGGTTATGTCCCGAAAGAAACATCGGGGAGAAATACAAAAAGACAGAAGGCTGGATTGCTCAATACAACAGGAATGTATTCTATAGTAAGACATCCGCTTTACCTTGGCAATTTCTTTATACTGCTGGGTATGGCCTTGTTTGTTGAGGTCTGGTGGTTAACTCTGATTTCTGTTTTGGCATTTTGGCTATATTACGAACGGATAATAATCGCAGAGGAGGGATTTTTACGAAGGGAATTTGGAGATTTATATTTAGCATGGTCAGGAGAAACTCCTGCTTTTCTGCCGAAATTCAGAAACTGGCAAAAACCGGATTTGCCTTTTTCATTTAAGTCTGTTATTGCGCGGGAATATACAACCCTTTTTGTAATAATAGCCTCTTTTTCTCTGATAGACATTACAGAAGACATATTTGTAGAAGGCAAGTTGGATTTGGCATGGATAATGGTATTTGCATCTGGTTTCATGCTCTATTTAACACTGAGGGCTTTAAAAAAGAAAACAAGAATATTTTATGTTGAAGGGAGATAATGGAATCCGAAATCATTAAGTTCCTTTTCCCACACCTCAACCACTGGGGATATTATGTTTTATTCCTGATGACATTTCTTGAGACCTCTGCATTTCTCGGCCTTCTTGTGCCGGGCGAAAGTATGGTCGTGATAGCGGGGCTGCTGGCATCAAGGGGAGTGCTTGAATTAGGCGATGTTATATGGGTTGCATCCCTTGGTGCGATAACGGGAGACACTGTTGGATACTTTATTGGCTATCGGTTTGGAGAGGGATTTTTTCTGAAATACGGCAAATACTTCTTTTTCAAGAAAGAGTATCTTGATGAGGCCAAAGGATTCTTTGATAAACATGGTGGAAAGACCGTGTTTATTGGTCGTTTCATGGCATGGCTCAGGGCCTTTGCCCCTGTTGTTGCCGGGATTTCAAGGATGCATTATTCGAGGTTTCTCTTTTTTAATTTAGCCGGCGGGATTGTATGGGCAGCGATATTTTCTTTGCTCGGATATTTTGTCGGAAATAGCTGGGACATCATAAAAACATACCTTGGCCGCTTCGGTATATTTGGATTTATAATCGGCGCTGTCATCATATATCTCTATTTTCTTTTCACGAAAAAGAGGCGGTTGATCAAGGAGAAGGTCAGCTGGATTGATAGGAGGCTTTTTACCCATATGCCCGGGACATGGGAATTTGTGAAAAGGCGTTTCAGCGCCGGAGAGTGGTATGGATTGAACCTCACGATATCTTTAGTGTTCTTCATCTTAGCCCTTTTTTCTTTTGGTGAGATTGTTGAGGATCTCATAGATAAGGAGACCCTGTTTTATCTTGACTTTAAAATACAGAGGCTCGTGGAAGGGGTAATCAGCCCTGAGATAACAAGATTCATGGTAGACATAACCAATATCGGCGGTGTATATCTTATTGTGATTACTACTGCTGCAATGGCTTTATATCTCTTGTATAGAAGGCATTGGTGGGAGCTTTTCACCCTTTTCCTTATAGTTGGATTTGGAGAATCGCTCCTCGTAATACTGAAGTTATTTTTCCACAGGCCGAGGCCGATGCCGCAGATGGTGGCAGCCCACGGATATGCCTTTCCGAGCGGCCATTCCTTTGCTGCCATGATTGTATACGGCTCCCTTATTTATATGACATGGAAATTTATAAAAGGTGAGGCATTGAGGTTTATAGTATTTTTCCTTTCGATCCTTTTGATCATACTTATCGGGATAAGCCGCATCTATCTGAATGTTCACTATCTGACAGATGTCCTCGGTGGATATGCTGCAGGGCTCTCATGGCTTGTTTTATGCATTATTATGGCGAATACGCTTAAACAGTATTATAGAAGGGCGCTATAAAGGGCTTGTCAAATAACCTCAAACCGAATTGCAATAACGAGTTTAAAAAAGGAAATATTCAAATCATGCTCGAAAAAAAATCGTTACTCTGTGCTTGTAATAAAGTCATAAATACCGCAGCTTACAGCTTAAGATTAAATATCGACGCCGGATTCGCGCTGATTCCGCCTATCTTTACCCCGAAGTGCAGGTGCGGGCCGCTCGCCCTGCCTGTTGCTCCTACAAGCCCGATCACATCGCCTTTTGAGACAATGCTGTTAAGAGAGACCTTGATCTCCGAAAGGTGCATATAGACGGTGTATATCCCCAGACCGTGATCTATGACAACAGTATTGCCTCCGAAAAAGAGTTCTTCGGCCAGTACAACTTTACCGCTGTTGGAAGCCGTTATCTCTTCTCCCTCTTTGCCTCTTATGTCGAGACCTTCATGAATGCTTATTTTTTCTTTATTGATAATCCTCTTTACGCCGAATCCTGTTGAAAACTCGTTTTTCAGAGGTGTTATAAAATTTCCGTCCCAGTGCTTACCTGATGCCGCCTGAAATATGGCCTTAAGTTTTTCACGCTCTATCTCGGCCCTTTTTAGGTCTTCGGGGCTTAAAAATACCTTTTTAGCGTCAAGGGTCAGTTTTATTTCCGGAAATGCTGTATGTTTAACGGTTAACGGTATTTCCGTTGCTTTCCCTCTGATTTCAAGCCTGATGCTATGAACGCCCGGCGGTGTTTTAAGACCCGCTGTTCCTATTGCCATAAAACAACCGTCTCCGCATTTGCCGAAATGAAGCGCAGCGCCGTTTAAAGACGCTTCAGGCATAACCGTCTCAACGCCGTTTATCTTAATGACGAATGCGTCCCCGATGCTGATTTCAGAAGGTTCTACATCTACCTGAAGGGCATGCGCATGGAAATGAAATAAGAGCAGGGTGATTGTAAGCAGTATAGAAAAGGCGGCGCGTTTAAATTGTTCCATTATTCCCTCACGAGTATTTTTATGAAAATTTTCAATAGCATTGGATCATAATTGGCGGCCTCTTTTGCAAAGGTGGACAGCGCCTGAAATGAGGTCAACGCTTTCCTGTAAGGGCGGTTTGTGGTCAATAGATCGTACGCGTCGGCGATTGCCGCTATCTGCGCGTAAAATGATATTTTGTCCCCGGAGAGCATAAATGGATATCCTTTGCCGCTCATTTTTTCGTGATGGTGCAATATGAGCTTAAGGGTTTCCGTCGTCATTCCTTCATGTTTGCGCAGTATGTTTATGCCCTCGACCACATGTGTTTTGAACAGGCTGTATTCCGTATCGCTGAACCTTCCCTGCTTGTTTATAAGTTCGTTATTCATTGAACTGTGGCCTATATCGTGTAACATGGCGCCAATGCCGAGTTGTTGGAGGGATTTTCTGCTCATGCCCAGTTCGATCCCTGCCGCTATGCATAATATCGCGACATTGACGCAATGCACATTCGTATAAAAGTCGCCTTTATTGACCGAAAGGAGTGCGTATAAAGAATCCGGATATTCAAGCAGGCAGTCGATAATATGTTCGACAGCCGATATTGCCGTCTTCATCTTTTCCGTATTTTCGGGATAGGACAGGAGGTCGCCCAACGCTATGATTGCGTTCTCCTTTATAATGAGAGGTTTCAGGTTTTTTGTCACCGAGGCGTTATCGGAGATAGAGATGAGATAACTGCAGTAAAACGGCATATCCGATTTTTTTATCATGAGGTATCCGTTTTCGGACAGTATTTTTTCATCCAGCGTTACAGGCTGTTCAGGCGTTATTTCAGATAGAGGGGCATAGTTGAAATCGTTCATTACGAAAACGCTGAAATTGATATCCGTATGAGGCAAGAAAAGTGTTCTGTCGACGGGGTGATAGAGGTTTTTATAGGACGAGTATTTTTTGAAGGAGAGGACATTTTCTTTATCGAACAATTCGGGCATTACCCTCTTTTTAGATACGATATCTTCAAGAGCCGGAATGTCCTCTTCTTTCACGTAGATTTTCGATATGCCCCGTTCCTCGAAGAATTCTTTTGCTATGGCATCATAGGGCAGTCCGGGTGCGAACAGGTATTTTATACCTGTGTCGTCCCTTATAAAAATTTCGAACGGCAGCCTGATCCCGGTCGATAGCCTATCCGTAAAGACCGGTTCAAAAGCGGTTCCGGCGTTGATCTGCGTATTCCTGAGCAGTTCTCTTTCCCACTGGAAGACAAAATTCATTATTATCTCGCGTATTTTTTCGGTTATGGAAGTAAACGCTACAAAGGTATGATAATGGCCTTCCTCTGTTTTTTGCGCCCGCAAAACCTTGCCGTAAACGCGGACGGTAGCGGCTATAGGCATGTTTTCCCTTATCGTAAGCGCCTTCTGAAAATAAACGCTTATCGCGTGGCTTGATAACACATAAAGGGCTAATATAATTTCGAGCGTATCGCCCTCCTTGTATTCCTTCTCGGATTTGAATGCAATCCCTCCTCCGCTGATATTGACGATAACCGGCTGCAAGTCCTGAATATTTCCTATTATTGCCGGATTTGCGTGTTGCACCATATCCGGAGGAACGACATTCGCCTGCATCGGCAGGAAGGTGTCTATTCTGAAATAGTTTCTTTTAAATTTCTCCTGCTTTTTCATGATAAGCCGCTTAAGCTGTTCGCTATATAGATATTTTAACAGATTGCCCTATTGTTTATGAATTACAGCCTTGTAATTTAGCCGCTTCATGATGTTTAATACTGAACTATGCTCGAAAAGGAATCACCCATTAAGGGAATAATAAAGTCCCTCGGCCTCGTTTTCGGCGACATAGGGACAAGCCCTATTTACACGGTCACTGTCGTTTTTCTTCTTTTAAAGCCCACCGCCGACAACGTTATGGGCGTTATGTCACTCATAATCTGGACCATGACGATACTCGTCTCTCTTCAATACGTAATTCTCGCCATGCGTCTAAGCAGAAGAGGCGAGGGAGGCACTATAGTTCTGAAGGAAATCCTTTCGTCTCTTTTGAGTTCAAAGCGCAAGGCAATCTGCGTAACTATAATGGCTTTTATAGGAATATCTCTCCTTATGGGCGACGGCGTGATCACGCCTGCGATCAGTATACTTAGCGCCGTCGAAGGCACGGCGCTGATACCGGGTCTTGAGCATATTTCGAAGACCGCCATCGTGCTGATCTCCGCTTTTATCGCCGTCTGCCTTTTTTCAATACAATTCAAGGGAACCGGGAAAATATCCGCATCCTTCGGGCCGATCGTAGCTGTGTGGCTTTCTTCCCTTGCATTTTCCGGCATTATATCCATCTTCGATGCTCCTCAGGTGCTTAAAGCGGTAAACCCCTATTATGCGGTGAGCTTTTTGCTCGAAAACGGGTGGGCGGGATTTATCGTTCTCAGCGAGATATTCCTATGCGCTACCGGCGGCGAAGCGCTTTACGCCGATATGGGGCACCTCGGCGCAAAGCCGATAAGGCACGGCTGGATAATCGCCTTCTTCGCGCTCTCGTTGAATTACCTTGGACAGGGCGCGTTCCTGCTGGCCCATCCCGGCGCTAAGAGCATTCTTTTCGAGATGGTCTTTTATCATGTAAAGACCCTTTATGTGCCGTTCCTGCTTCTCAGCATCGCCGCTACGGTTATCGCGTCGCAGGCGATGATAAGCGGAACATTCTCCATAGTCTATCAGGCGATCACGACGCATATAATGCCGCTGTTTAAAGTGGATTACACTTCTACCGAATTGCGTTCGCAGATATACATCGGTTTTATTAACTGGTTTTTGCTTGTTGCCGTTCTTTTCATTATGTTTGAATTTGGAGAGTCGAGCAAGCTCGCTGCGGCATACGGGCTTGCGGTTACCGGCACTATGACTCTCACTGGCATTATGATGATCTGGATATTCTCGCTTCAAAGGAAATACTATCTAACGGCCATATCGGTATTTATTACCCTTATCGATATTGCGTATCTCGGAGCCAATTTTACTAAGATCCCGCACGGCGGTTACTGGTCGATAATAATCGCCTTAATACCGTTCAGCATTATTATGATTTATACGAGAGGACAGGTAAGGCTTTACCGTTCCATGAAGCCTATGCCTAAGGTTGAATTTCTCAAGAGGTATGATATCCTTCATAAGACAACCGCAAAGATCGGAGGCACGGCCCTCTTTTTTGCCCGCGATGTCGAGAGGATTCCTCCTTATATAGTCAGGACGATGTTCACCAACAATATTCTCTACGAAGACAATATTATCGTCTCTATAATCAGGCGTGACGACCCCTTTGGAGTAACAGGTTATTTCAAAGGAGAGCTTGCAGACGGGCTCAGGCATTTCGAGATACAGCTCGGATACATGGAAGTTATAGATGTGGAGGAGATATTGAGAGAGGCGGGAATAAAAGAGAAATCCATATTCTACGGCCTTGAGGACATAGCCACGCGCAATATCGTCTGGAAGATATTCTCGATATTCAAGAGGCTTACGCCTGCGTATGTCCAGTTTTATAAGCTTCCGTCCCACAAGCTTCACGGCGTTATTACAAGGGTCGAGATGTAGGCGTATAACTGCGATTATTAACGCATCTAAATTTATGGGAAACGGGTTTACTTTTTTTATTGCCTTATGCTACAAAATAGCCGTTGTTAAGAAGTTAAATCAAACCTATGACGCTCGGAATACTTGTCACCACGGATAAGTACGGCGATGACATCAGGAGCATCGCGCAGGCGGCCGTTAAGAAAGGCCATAAGGTTATTATTTTTTTTATGGATGAAGGATGCCGCCTCGCAACGGACAGCGGCATTGCCTCGCTCTGCAGTTTTGATTCCATTTCCATGAGCATGTGCGATTATAACCGTAATAAAATGGGGATTGCGAAGGAAGAAGTTCCTGAAGGCGTTGCCTGCGGCAGTCAGTATGACAACGCGGCTATGAACAGGGACGCGGACAAGGTAATAGCTTTTTAATGAAAAAAATAGCTGTCATAGTAAGAGACAGGCAGGCCGAGGCGCTGCGCATGGCCATTGGGCTTACGGTGCTTAATAAAGTGGATGTTTATATCCTCGACAGGAAACTTGAAGCATCGGACGAGATTGCCATGAACCTCGAAATGATAAGGGAGATGCGGATGGGATTTTATACAAATACGAAAACGAATGAGGATATAGCATATATGCCTATGGAGGATATTGCAAAAAGGCTTTTGGAATATGATAATATTCTCCCATATTGATTTAGGCCGATATTATGAAAATTCTGCATATTCTGAAAACGGAGCCGGAAGATAGCGTGAAGGCGGTAATAGAGGAGCATAGAAAATGTCACGATGTTACTGTTATAGAGATATATAAAAGCAAGGAGTACGATTTGATCGTAGAGCTTGTGGAGAGAGCAGATAAGGTCATTTCGTGGTAAAGCAGGCCATTGGCCTGTATAAAAAACTCAGTGGGAGGTCTAAATGGAGGGGATACCGCAGGCGAGCATCATGATTATTTTAAGCGGCGTGCTGGTGGGCGTAATTTTCGGTTTTGTACTTCAGCGCGGCCGGTATTGAATGAACTCAGCATTCAGAGACGTGATCTTTGTAAATGATTTTACTTTGTTTAGGGCATGGCTTTTGGCGCTTTTTATTGCTATTATTGGTTCAAATCTGATTGAATCTCTCGGCTTCATGGGAGATGATGGTTTAAGGCGTCAGGCATTTGCGCCGATTGCAGCTATAGTCGGAGGCTATATCTTCGGACTCGGTATTGTTATGGCAGGCGGTTGCGGCAGCGGTGTCTTATATAAGCAGGGTGAAGGTACACTTGCAGCGCTTATTGCTACCCTTGGATTTGGCATAGGCCTTGTTTCCACGATGCATGGCCCATTGCAGCCTATAAGTAAATTTTTAAAGAGTTTCAAGGTTTCTATCGGTGAAGGTGAAGATGCCATTGGCAGTCCTGCCTTGTGGGATATATTCGGAGGCGGAGCGACTATAAAATGGGTTGTTATTGCTGTGATTGCAGCTATAATCATCACGGTGGTGCTGAAAGGCAGGCCATTTGCCAAAGGCCCAAAGAAAGGGTGGTCATGGTCGGTAGGCGGCGCTCTTATAGGGGTGGTTGTAGTCTTTGCATGGTGGGCGTCTTATTACTGGGGTGGACAGGCAAGGGGGCTTTCTTTCTCCGGTCCTTTGTCTGACTTCTTCATGTTTGTACTTACAGCGAACAGTAAGGCGCCGTTCGATCCGATGTTCAGTATCTTAGGCATAGGCGTGGCTACATGGAGCGCTCTGTATATTATAGGTGTTCCCATCGGGGCGTATATCAGTGCAAAAGGACTTGGGGAGTTCAAATTGACCATACCAAAAGATCCAAACGAGATTCTTAGGGTATTCGGTGGAGGTCTTATAATGGGATTCGGCGGTGCAGTTGCCGGTGGTTGAACTGTAGGGCATGCGCTGACAGGTATGTCGGCATTATCTCTGCAGAGTATTGTTGCAACTGTATTTATCATCCTCGGCAATTGGACAATGGTTTACTTTATGTTCATAAAGCCGATGAAGGATTAATTCCTTAAAATAGGAAATGAATCCTTAAATTGGAAGAGATTTATTGTTTAAAATTTTAAGTTTGTTGTAAAATTAAGCAAAACATGCATGGCATGTTAATTGCTTAAATAAAATTAACGAAAGGAGGTGAATTGGATGAAGAAGATACTCGTATTACTGGTAGCCTTGATATTCGCTCTCGGCGTTGTCGGCCTTGCTTTTGCAGCAGATGCAACTGGTACTGTTACAAAAATTGAAGGCAAGAAAGTAACAGTAAAGGATGCAGCCGGCAAAGAGACAACAGTTGAGGTTAAAGATGCAGGCATGGTGAAGGTTGGTGAGAGGGTTAATATTAAAGGTGGAGTGGTGACGAAGAAAAAGGCTATAGAAGGTTGCTAACCGTTTTTAAGATAATTAAGGGTGGGAGTTGAGGCTTCCACCTATTTTTTGTTTTAACCAAATTAAAGCAGGCATGCACATGGTAAAAAGCTTTACAAATGCACGATTGGGTTTAAACAAACATGCAGTTCTTTATCCACTAAAGAACGATTGTTTTATTTGTATTTAAAAGCCTTACATCGGTGGTGCTTGTAAATCTTTTCACCGTATGCATACCTGCTCGATGACTGTTAGAAATGTATGAAACACTGGAAGGATAATATATATTTTGTACTTGTTGAACCAAAAGAATCTGGCAATATAGGTGCATCTGCAAGGGCGATAAAGAATATGGGTTTTAAAAACCTCTGTCTTGTTAATCCACCGGCTGTGATTACGGATGAAGGGCGCCGGCTTGCGTGCAATGCCCTCGATGTCCTAAATTCCGCAGAAATATACAACAACCTGAAAGATGCAATAAGGGACAAAGCAATAGTTATAGGTGCAACGAGGAGAAAGGGCAAGAGGCGGGGTGTAATTCTGCCTCTTGAACAGGGTACAAAAAGGCTCTGTAATATTGCCCATGATAATAAGGTTGCAATACTGTTTGGCAGGGAGGACAGAGGGCTCTTTAATGAGGAGGTGGAAGAGTGCGGTTTTCTTATCACAATACCAACAGGCAAAGAGCAACCGTCTTTAAATTTAGCTCAGGCAGTCCTGATTGTTGCATATGAGCTTTCAAAGGCGGAATATGCAGGAGGCAAAGGGCAAGGGGCAATAGGCGAAAGGCAAGAAATGGTTAATCACAAAGAGATTGCGTCCCTGTATGAGAGGATATCAAAGACACTGAAACTCCTTGAATATATTCCTAAAGGCGATAGAAATCTTGAAAAGAAGATTATGCAGAACCTGAAGCACTTCATAGGCAGGGCAGGGCTTACGGATTGGGAGCTAAAGATGCTTCATGGAATATGCTCGCAGGTGGAGAAGAAGATAAAATAAAGGCTCAGAAATTACTTCCTGAGCCTTATAAAAAGACCTAAATAGAAAATATCTTTCTCGGCCTATTTTTGCAGTCTCGGTTTCGCCCCTAATTTATACAGGATGTTTGCCATGAGGCAGAATCCTGTGAGGGCGAATATAATTAAGTTTACACCCACGAGCCCTGTCAAAATCAACCAGTACGGGCTGTGAACGGCTGCGAGCACGGCACTTGCAAGGGTAAATATTCCTCCAATGAGCCATGTAAGCCTCTCCAGATACCAGCTATCTGTTTTTGCAATGTACATGTTACACCTCCTTTTTTCTCTTCATCTGCCACTCTTTATATACATAATAAAGGACAGGAACCATTGTCCTTGAAAGCAATGTTGCCGCCACTTCTCCTGCCATCAGGGAAATCGCCATTCCCTGGAATATCGGGTCAAAGAGTATTACGGATGAGCCGACAACAACTGCAGCAGCAGTAAGGAGCATTGGCCTGAACCTTATTATACCTGCCTGTACAACAGCCTCTTTAAGAGGCACTCCTTCGGAGAGTTTCAGTTCTATGAAGTCAACAAGTATGATGGAGTTTCTTACTACTATTCCAGCGCCTGCTATGAAACCTATCATGGATGTTGCTGTGAAAAATGCACCCATTATTGCGTGCCCGGGAAGTATTCCGACAAGCGAAAGCGGAATAGGAGCCATTATTACAAGGGGAATCATGAAGGACTTAAACCAACCCACTACCATCACATATATCAAAATCATAACCGCAGCAAAGGCTATTCCCAAATCCCTGAAGACTTCATATGTAATGTGCCACTCTCCATCCCATTTCATGGAATATTTATCCTCAAGCCAGGGCTGTACAGCAGAATATTGCTTTAGCTCGTATCCCTCGGGCAGTTTGAGATTCTTAATTGTCTCCTTCATCTTCAATATGGCATAGACAGGACTTTCTTCTGTCCCTGCCACTTCGCCGGTTACATAGACAACCCTCTTCAGATTCTTTCTGTATATGGTCTTATCCTCAATGCCTTCTCTAACTTTTATAAGTTCAGCAAGGGGAATTTGGATGCCCGATTGTGATGGAACTGTCACTTCCATCAAATCATTTATGCTTGCCCTCTGGGAGATTGGAGTTCTCATATATAATTCAACAGGCTCCTTGTCCTTCTCAAAGTGGGCAAGGCCTGCTGCAGAGCCGTTTAAAGCAATATGCAGGGTTTGGGCGATCTTCTCTGTATCTATCCCATGATATGCGGCCTTTTCTTTATCCACCTCGAATATCAATTTCTTCCGGTCATCTTCCACATACCAGTCAACATCCACAACTCCTTTGGTGTTTTCAAAGACGCCTTTAATCTGCTTTGCTATGTCGATCTGCCTGTTAAAATCAGGGCCGTAAACTTCCGCAACGAGGGTGCTTAAGACTGGAGGGCCGGGAGGTATCTCCACAACCTTGATCCTTGCATTGTATTTGTCCCCGATTTTCTTAATCTCCGGCCTCAGTCTTTTCGCAATGTCATGACTCTGCGCCTTTCTTTCGTCTTTCGGTACAAAGTTGACCTGAATATCAGCGACATTGCTTCCAGATCTCAGAAAATAGTGTCTTACGAGACCGTTGAAATTGAATGGCGCAGCAGTCCCTGCATATACCTGGTAGTTTGTGACCTCAGGGACTGTCTTGAGGTATTCGCCCATCTCGCTCGACAATGCAGCGCTCTTTTCAAGGGTCGTGCCTTCAGGCATATCGATAATCACCTGGAGCTCGCTCTTGTTGTCGAAGGGAAGCATCTTCATTGTGACCAGTTTGAGCGGAACCAGTAAGAATGCGGCTCCCAATAAAAGCAGGACAAATCCCATGAATGCCAGCCTCTTTTTACTGCTTTCGAGGAGTCCCATGAGATTTTTCTCATAGATCCTGTTTAATGCACCGAGTATCTTGTTTTCTTTTTCTCCCCTGTCATCGTGTTTCGTTCCCTTCAGCACTATATAACTCAGCCACGGGCTGATGATAAAGGCGATGAGCAATGAAAGGAGCATTGCTGCAGATGCACCAACCGGTATGGGACGCATGTAAGGCCCCATCAATCCCGAAACGAATGCCATCGGAAGAAGGGCTGCAATAACTGTAAAGGTTGCGAGTATTGTGGGATTGCCCACCTCATCCACAGCAAGTACTGCTGTTTCTGGATCAACCGTGCCCATTTTAAAATGGCGGTGAATGTTTTCCACCACAACAATGGCATCATCAACAAGTATACCTATTGAAAATATGAGTGCAAAGAGCGTAACCCTGTTGAGTGTATAGCCATACATGTAGTTGACAAGTATCGTAAGTGCAAGGGTCACAGGCACTGCCACTCCAACAACTATTGATTCCCTCCATCCCAATGCAAGGGCTATGAGTATTGTTACCGAGATGGCGGCGATGAACATATGTTCGAGGAGTTCGTCGGACTTTTCCTTTGCCGTGTCACCATAATTTCTCGTGGTTGTGATTTGGATATCTGATGGTATGATATTGCCTTTGATTGCTTCTATTTTATTAAGCGCCCTCTCTGCAATATGGGTGGCGTTAGTGCCTTTTTTCTTTGCTATGGCAATGGTAACGGCCTCATAAGTACCATTTTTGCCTTCCTTTGCAGAAGGTCCGAAGCCCATGAATACATAATTTGCAGGTTCTTCAGGGCCGTCGGTTATTCTCGCAACCTCTCGCAGATATACAGGCCTTCCATCGAATACACCTATAACCACATTTCCCACTTTCTGTGCATCCTTGAGAAATCCGCCTGTCTCAACTAAGAATTCTTTGTTAGATGAAGGAAATGCGCCTGATGGCAGGACAAAGTTTGCCTTCTGGAGCATTCCTGTTATCTGTAAAGGAGAAATGTTATACGCCCTCAGCCTTGAAGGCTCCAAACTTATCCTTATCTGTCTTTTCTGTCCTCCGATTATACTGAATTCAGATATATCGCTGTCCTTTTTCAGTTCATCTGCAACTTCAAGTGCGACCCTTCTAAGTTCGTAACCGGTGTATCTGTCGCTCCATAGAGTGAATGTAAGAATCGGGACATCATCTATGGATTTCGGTTTTACGAGTGGCTGCGACACCCCATGGGGGATTTTGTCCAAATTAGACCATAGCTTGTTGTAAAGATTCACGAGACTTTTTTCCATATCCTGCCCAACATAAAACCGTACAATGGCCATGCTCATGCCGGGCTTCGATATGGAATAGACGTACTCAACACCCTTTATCTCCCAGAGGAGCTTTTCCATGGGTTTTGTAACTCTCTCTTCAACCTCTTTTGCCGATGCGCCAGGATATGAGACAAAGACATCTATCATGGGCACTACTATCTGAGGCTCTTCTTCCCTCGGCGTTACAATAACTGCGAACACGCCGAGTATAAGCGAGGCTATTACAATAAGCGGTGTGAGCTTTGATTTTATAAATGCCTTTGCAATCTTGCCTGCTGTGCCTATTACTTCCATTATTTAATGATTCCTCCGTCTACAGCATTTTCAACTCTATCAACAATTATCTTTTCTCCACCGCTCAATCCTGATAATACCTCTATCTGTTCGCCGTATTTTTTTCCTGCCTTTATCAGGCGGTATGTTATGACTCCTTTATCATCCACAACATAAACTCCAACGAGCTGTCCCTTCTCCACAATTGCTTTTTGAGGAACGAGTATTGCCTCTCTCTTACCCTCCGGTATAAGAACCTTGCCGTAAAGGCCGGTTTTTAACGACGGCATCTTCAAATCAATCTTAATAAGAAATGTCCTGGACATGGGATCAACAGCAGGGATTATTTCCGTTATCCTGCCCTTTGCCTCCTGTCCTATGGAGTCTATGATCACATCAACAGGCATTCCTATCTTGAGCTTCCCTGAAAGCCTCTCATCTACATTGGCTTCTATCCTGAAATACGAATTGCCTTCTACGGTTAAAATTGGTATGCCGGGGACAGCCATGCTGC
The DNA here is from genome assembly GCA_021792185.1 of Nitrospirota bacterium. Classification (GTDB taxonomy): domain Bacteria; phylum Nitrospirota; class Thermodesulfovibrionia; order Thermodesulfovibrionales; family Dissulfurispiraceae; genus GWB2-47-37. The sequence continues at coordinate 16,573 of JAJYVD010000017.1, forward strand.
CCAGTTCTATTTTTTTCTCGGTTACGACTCCGGATGTGGGTGCGCTTATTCGTGTAAAACCGTGATATATCTGTGCCTCTGCAAGCATTGCCTTTGCCCTTTCATATTCCATATCAGAGACCTTTTTCTGCGTCTCTATCTGGTCTATCTCCTGCTGTGATATGGCCTTTTCATCGTGGAGATTTTTATATCTCTGGTATGTTATGTCCATTAAGGATTTGTTCTGCTTTGCCGCCTCAACTGTTTTCTCTGCTGCCTTGACCCTCTGGGCAACATCCCTGTCGTCTATGGTCATGAGAACCTGGCCTGCATGCACCCTGTCGCCTTCTTTTACTTTTACAGAAGTAACAGTCCCCATCACCCTGCTCGCAATGACGCTGATTGTTTTCGCCCTTACAGTACCGGATGTTTCGTAGTATTCATCCACCTGTGTGGGATGGACTTCTGCCAATGTTACACCTGTGACAGCCTGCCTTTTCACCTCGGCAGTGCCAGGCTTAACCTTGTCTTTGCAGCCGAATAGTAGAAGCAAAGAGAAGATGAGAAGATAAGAAGTCAGTTTTCTGCTCATAGTATTCCTCCAGATCTATTGCTCAATCTTTAAATCCTTTAATATAGTTCCGCTTTCATAGCTTAAGTTTGCTACTGCAATCCTGTATTCGTTCCCCTTTGCCACGAGGTTTGCCCTTGCATGGTCAAGGCTTACCTGTGCATCCATCAGATCCACTATTGGCGACAAGGCATTCTCGTATCTTATTTTCACAAGCCTCTTTCCCTCTTCTGCGGTCTTTAATGCATTCTTTGATAACTCAACATTCTTCTTTGCCTCTTGTACTCCGAGGTATGCCTCATAAACCTTGAATGCCACTGCCTTTTTGAGACCATTGAGATATTCCTCTGTCTCTGCAACTTTATATTTTGCCTTTGACCTTTCATACTCCCTCTTTGTGCCATCGAGTAGTTCCCATCTTAAAAATGCCGTAATCTGCCAGCTATCGCCCTCTGAGCCGAGGGGCCTCCTGCGGTCATTTAATTGATAAGAGCCTCCGATGCCTATTGCGGGAAAGTAGCCTGATTCCGCAAGTTTTATGCTATTTTGGGCATTTTCATATCTTAATTCGAGAGACTTTATGTCCTTTCGTGTTATAGATGCATTTGTATAATAATCAGCGCTCATCACTGTAAATTCAGGGCTTTCATCATCCGAATCGACTGATTCCGTCATGCCGAGAAGCAATCCTAATGCCCTTTTGGCAATGTTAAGATTTTTCTGTGCACTCACGAGCCTTTGCTCAGCATCTGTTACGGCAGTGGATGCCCTCAAAGTGTCGGAGTAAAGGCCCAAGCCTGTCTTGTATCGCAATTCGGCTATTCTGAAATGCTCTTTTGCATCCTCCACTGCCTTTTCTGCAACCTTCACATGCTCCTTTGCAGTATGAACCATCAGGTATGTCTGCACGACCCTGAAAGCTATATCCTCCTTTTTCCTTATAAAATCCTCGCCCTTCGCCGAAAACTCGGTCTTTGACATGTCCAGTCCGATGTATGCCTTTCTTACGAATAAAGGCTGTTCGAATGAAAGAGATGTCTGGAAATCGTTTATCGGTTTCGGGTCGTTTAATGATGTTACTGCAAAATCGGACTGTGCAAAGCGTTTCTGATTAAGCTTTGCCATAAAAGAATATGTCGGATTGTTTGTCCTCATGTATCTTTCCTCGAATGTTATCTTTGGAAGCAGGAAACTCCGCGCAACCCCTATATCTTCCTTTTGTGCATAAAGGGAGTTTTTAAATGCCAAAATCTCGTGGTTACTTTCAAGTGCGGTTCTGATTGTATCAGAAAGGGAGATCTGTTTTTCAGCAGCGTTAACATTCTGCGCTGCCACGAGTATTAGAAAAGAAAAGAATATAAATAAACTCAGATTACATAACTTCGTCATTTTTCCTCCCACTTCTCTTTCTTATCTTTTGTTTCATAAATGCCTTGAATGTCTCCATATCGCATTTGCCTGTTCTCTTCTGAAAATCATGGCATTCCTTTAATGAACGGAAATCTTTCAGTAAAACCCTATCATCTTTTAAAAGCTCTTTCAATACGGATAAAATGAGCAGATTTTTTTTGGTGAGATTTCTTTTAATTCTGTAAAACATGAGCTTGCCCTCCCTTCTTCCTGCGAGAAACCCTGACTTTGCAAGAAGGGAGAGATTCCTCGATACGAGGGGCTGTGACATGTTGAGGACTCCCATTATCTGGCATACGCACAATTCCCTTTTTTCGAGAAGCATGAGTATCCTCAGCCTTGATTCGTCCGAGAGGAGCTTGAATATTTCGGTGATTTCTTTCATAAACATATTTATATATGATTATATGAAAAATTGTCAAGAAAAAATATCATTGCATCACAGAATAAAAAAATGTATCCTGATTTTATGCCCATATTTGTTGTTCATGAGCATCATGCGAGGCCAGGGACGGTGGTTATATGGGACAGGGGGACATACAAATTGCTCGGCGGAGGCATTGATTCCGGAAGGATTGAATTTCTGTTGAAAGGGAAAAAGTTAAAAGGGATTTTTGTATTAACAAGGATGAAGGGCAAGGATAAGGAGTGGCTTCTTATAAAGAAAAGGGATGAATATGCTGATGCACATTTTAAACTCCAGACGGTTTTAACTGAGTAGAGACGTTGTTAAGTTCCATCGGCAATGATTATTGACTTAACCGAATCTATTTCAAAATGCATCAATAAAGAACAGTCACGGGCTGATTATTATCTAAAGTTTTAATTTGAAGTTGACAATGTCTGGCAACAGAAGTAAAATTCTTTAGAAAATAATGACAGGCAAGGCTTTTGTCTGTATAATTCGAGTGGGGTATGAAAATTCTTAAAATTGTTTCAGCGGGAACCTAAAGTTCCCGAATGTCGTGTTGGGAACAGTACAAGGCCGTTCTGCATATCGAGAAGCCGCATTGGGGGTAACTGTCATGCAAGTTCAAGAATTTAAAAAGGAGGGTTTATGAGAGTATTAAAGCTTATTTTGGCGGTGCTTTTTATTGCGGTGCCGTTGACTGCGTTTGCCGCTGAGAAAAAGGCGAATTCGATCGATGATCTCGCAAAGATGTATGATGTGTCCTCATGCAAGACATGTCATGCCAAGATTTTTGAGGAATGGGAGAAGTCCTACCATGCAACCTCGCTCGTCGGTTCTCCGAGGACAATGGCGACAATAGCGAGTGCCGTTAAGGACGGGATGATGAAGGAATGGACAAAGTCAGGGATTAAAAAGATAGAAGACATTAAGGTGGAACATATGATGTCCTGCCTGAAATGTCATCTGCCGCAGATAAAAGACGCAACCGATGCAGTTGCACAGGAGATTGCAAAGGCAGCAATCGACGGTGCTGCGGGTGACGAAGCTGCTCAGGCAAAGCTTAAGAAGGTTGGAATCAACTGCCTTGTTTGCCATAACCAGAAGGCTCTTATTCATAAATGGACGGACGGCGAGCCTGAAGCCAATGTTATTTACGGCAACAAAGAAGGCGCCCATGCCGATGCGAAGTTCAAGGCCATGAAAAAGAGTCCTATAATGAAAGAATCTATACTCTGCGGGCAGTGCCACGGCCTCGGACCGAATTTTGATTTGACGGAGCCTACACAGTGTGCAACGCTTTATGGAAGCTATCTGCATGCCTATGTTCCGGCCGGGGGCAATAAAACCTGTCAGGAATGTCACATGGACAAAGGTCATTTTATGCCCGGTTATAGAGACCCTGATCAGGCAAAGAAGGCAGTGACCGTAGAGGTGGATTCAACGGGCTATTATTTCCTGCCGAAGGCAGGGGATTCGATACCTACCGCAAAGGTTACAGTAAAAATGATGAACAAGGCTGGTCACAGAATTCCTGACGGCTGACCGTCTCCGAACAGGCTGGTCCTGGATGTGACCGCAAAAACAAAAGACGGCAAAGAGGTATTTAATACGTCAAAGATTTATACCCCGCAGTCTCCTGCAAAAGGAAGAGGCGACAAGATGGTATATGGTCCTTTCAGAAAGTCCGGCATGATCGCCGATACAACGCTTCAGCCGGGCAAGAAGGTTGTAGAGACCTTTGAGATTAAATTCCCGTATGAAGATGTTGAGAAGGACGGCAAAAAGACCAGAGACATCAAGGCAAAAGAAATGGATGTAACGGTAAAACTCTGGTATATGCCTGCAGGCGGAGACCATAAAAAGGGCGTTGTAGGTAAAGACCAATATCTTTTCTATGAGGCATCAAAGACGGTTACGGTGAAGTAACTCTGTTTTGTGTAGAGAAAAGCCATGTCCCGCTTAACGGGGCATGGCTTTTTTTATCAAATCGGCGAGTCTTGCAAATTCTTCAATGCTTAATGTTTCAGCCCTTCTGCGAGGGTCGATCCCTGCGGCAATCAAAATTTCTTTTATATCATTTGAGATCGATTTCAGGGAGTTTGCGAGCGTTTTTCTGCGCTGCGCAAATGATGTTTTGACTACCCTGAAAAATAGTTTTTCATCGTTTACTGCTACAGCCGGTTTGTCGAGAATCTCTATGCGAATTACTGCCGAATCCACCTTAGGAACGGGCCTGAACGCGCCTTTGGGGATGACGAATTTCAATTCCGGCTTGCTGTAATACTGAACGGCAATCGAGAGAACGCCGTATTCTTTTGTATCAGGCTTTGCGGCAATTCGTTGAGCGACTTCCTTCTGTATCGTCAGCGTCATGGATTTCAGATTTTTGCGGGCATCGAGGAGTCTGAAAATAATCGGCGTGGTTATGTAATATGGAATGTTTGCAACCACTTTGAACGGTTCAAGTGCTTCATATGGATATTTGAGCGCGTCGCTGTGAATAAGTTCTATATTTTTGAATTCGTTCAACTCATCTTTTAATCTCGCATAAAGCTCGTAATCAAGTTCTATGGCGATTACCTTTTTTGCCGCGCCGGCAAGTATTTTTGTAAGAGTGCCCGGTCCCGGGCCGATTTCGACTACCGTGTCCTCTTTTGTAACTCCTGACGCTTCAACAATCCTGTGAAGAATAGACGGGTCAAAGAGAAAATTCTGTCCGAGATGTTTTTTAGGCATGGGATTATAATACTACAAATATGCCGCGATTTATGCTATTTTTAAAGCATGATAATATTCATGAATAATTTGAAGTTGAAAATACTTCTGGGATAGGATATAGGTGAAATGATAAGCGAGAACACAATAAAAGAGGCGGCTAAAAGAATTGTCGAGCGGTTTCATCCGCAGCGCATTATTCTTTTCGGTTCATACGCGCGGGGGACTGCTGACAATAAGAGCGATATTGATTTATTGGTGTTATGTCCTCTGAAAAAGAAACGAAGGGAATTGATGGTCGAAATGGATAGTGCTTTGTGGGGATTGGGTTTGGCAAGAGATATCGTTGTTCTTACCCCTAAAGAATTTGAAACAGAAAAAGAGATACCCGGCACAATCGCGCGATATGCATCAAAAGAGGGGAAACTGCTTTATGAGCAAGCCCGAAAAGATAAATAAGATTGTAAAGCAGTGGCTGGAATATGCGGAAGAGGATTTACGGTTGGCCAAACATGCCCTTAAGCTCTCAAGCTCATGTCCGTATAAGCTTATTGCCTTTCATGCGCAGCAGTGCGCCGAAAAATATTTAAAGGCATTTTTAGCTTTTAAGAAAGTTGATTTCCCATACACGCATAATATCTCTCTCCTATTAGAATTATGCGTTCCTCACGCGGATTGGACAGATGATTTACAGGAAGCAAAAACCCTAACTCCGTACGCTGTCACGGCCCGCTATCCCGGAAGGGACAAGGTAACTAAAATAGATGCCTTGGATGCTATAACAATAGCTTCAAAAGTGCGTAAGGTCGTCAGAAAGGCGTTAAAACAGGAAGGGATAAAAATAACATGAGTCTGACAGTTATGATTTAGGTGATTTTGAGAAATATAAAAGGGCGATAGTAAAGTATCTGGCGAGATAATTTTATTGAGGGGTCACTAAAATGTCTAAACAAAGCGGCCTTGCCCTAGGGTTAGCCATGCTAATTATCCTCCTTTCTATGATTTTGCTTGGATATTCCCTAAAGCAATTTGAAGATAAATCGCTGATTAAATCGAGACATAACATTAATGCACTATCTATTAATAACCTTGCAAAAGAAGAAATGCTTGAAATAGAGTTGCAGCCTGTAACTGAACTGGATTTTAAATCAAAAGCAGAAGTGTTAAAACTTAGAACAGAGGCTGTTTACAAGCATTCGCATCTTATTTTAGGAGATTACAAACCCTCAGAGCCTATTTTTGGTCAGATGGAAGATTGTGCGCCATGGTGGGGTGTTCTCGGAATGTCGTATTATGGGAACGGCGAGAAAAGTATCGAGGGGCCATCACTGCAATCTATCTCTATACTAAATCCTTATCTTTTAGTCGTGCCCGATTTCTATTTTGGATGGAGTCCGGCGCAAGTTTCTATCGCAGAGGTTGGTCGAGCAGAATACCCGACTCATTGTGAGCCGCGATCTCTGCGTTGGTATCCGAAGCTCAAGCATGCCGAGGCAGTTTATGAGGCTTCCTGCGCGAGACTAAGCTCGAATTCAGCAATTTCGCTTATGGCCTATAATGCCCGTGACTTTAACCTGAACTATATTTATGTGTCCTACAAAGATTCGCGCAATATTTTTAAACAGAATCCCCCTACAGAGCCGTATCTTAATCCTCAGTTTATACATCGCGGTAGTAGTTGCGGCTATCCCGGTGGATGCAATAACCTAAGCCCAAGCACTCCGCCAATTGATAACATTAAAATCATTAACTGGCCAGCCCAAGTTGTCGTATGGTTCTGGAAGGACAGACCCAGTTCAGTAGAAATGCCGCCTGATATGACATTTATTATAAAGTTCGAGTAGACAACCTATCGGCATATAGGAGATGAAAATGAGAGTAATAATGAGGCTATTCTTAATAGCAGTTATTCTAATGATGACAGGGGCATGTGCTTCGATCCGTACAGCAAATGAGGCATCAGAGATTCACAAACAGGCAGTTAGAGCCTTTGAATCTGCGTGCTACTATGAAGCGATTGAACTCAGCACGCGTGCTATTGAGGCAGGAGGTCTTTCACACGATGATCTTTCTGCAGCTTATACCAATAGAGGAAGTGCAAAGAGAAGAATAAAGGACTTTTTAAGTTCTATGCATGACTTAAATAAAGCAATCGAGTTAAATCCACAAAATGAGGTGGCATATTATAAACGAGGCAACTCAAAGGCGGACTTAGGTAATCTTAGAGGTTCTATTGAAGATTATGACAAGGCGATAGAGATCGATCCCTACTATTCCAATGCCTACTATAACCGTGCTATTTCAAATTATGAAATGGGGCAAATGAACGGTGTTGTCGAAGACTTGAGTAAGGCGATAGAGTTAACGCCGCGACTTGTGGATGCATATATTTATCGGGGTAATGTAAAAGAAAAACTTGGTGATAGAAAAGGTGCCATTGAGGATTATGATAAGGCTATAGAGATCAACCCAGAGCCCGAAGAGATTAATCCATGGAATAGTTTCTGGGTATATTATAATCGTGGCGTTCTGAAAAATAAAAAGGGCGATTTTTCAAGTGCAATTGTAGAATTAAATAAGGCCATTGAGATAGATGGCAGATTTGCTAAGGCATATCTTGAGCGGGGATTTTCAAAGGCTAAAATTGGTGATATGATTGGTGCTGTTAGGGATATTGAGAAAGGAAAAACATTAGATCCGGAAGCTGCTAATTCATTTCTTCACAAATTGGAGCTGTCGTATTAAAGGTTTTGCTATAAATATTTTTATCTCATCACCGAATACGATTTTACCTTTATTCTCACGATATAATTTTTGAACTCTATTCGCATAGCCGAGTTATACCATTCTTCCTCTATTTTTACCGGCGAATCGTAGAAAATATTCAGTTTTTCTCCGTCATTTGTTTCTATTATCTGCTGCACAGGCAGTAATGTCTTCTTGCTGATAAAAAGCTTTCTATAAGAGTTTTTCAATTCGTAAGAATCCTCTTTCTCATGTAACGTATAGTCTCTTATATTCCACCAGAAAAAGCTGTTTTTAAGGCCATCAACGAGAATGGCGCTTTTGTTTCTGTCCAGTTTGGGTTTATTTTTTATGATGACGCCGTTTTCCTCTTTTACTTCCCCTGCCAGAAAACCGAGGTAGTAGAGCTTTAAGTCGAGGTTGTTTTCTGAAAGAACCAAAGACGCATCGCCGCTCATCGCGCTGTCGCCTTTCTCATAGTCAACCGATAAAACCGCTTCGATAGATTGTATTTTTTTAAGTTCGGATATGGTTTCGTTCAGGTCTGCCCTTTCATAAGAGGGCATTTCCACATGCTTCGGAGCGCACGAGACAATAAAAGATAGAGCAGCAGAGCAGCAGAACAGAAGAACAGAAGTTTTTATGAAAAATAAAAATTTTTTTAATGTAACTTCCGCGCTTCCGCGCTTCTGCACTTCTGCTCTACTATATCCTGATATTTTCGATGACATCTTCAACATTTTTAACTCCTATAATCGTTAATCCTAAATCGTTTTTTAATCTCTCGGCATTATTTTTTGGAATGATCGCCTTTTTGAATCCTATTTTTGCCGCCTCTTTCAGCCGCGCTTCGCCTTGAGCAACAGCCCTTACTTCGCCTGACAGGCCGACTTCTCCAAAGAGAATGGTTTTGGGGTCTATAGGCACTTCCCTGAATGACGATACGATAGACGAAATGATGCCCATATCCGCCGCAGGTTCGAGTATTTTCAGCCCGCCTACAATATTTATAAATACATCCATGCCTCCGAGATGGATTTCAGCCTTTTTTTCAAGCACTGCTATCAATAGGTTCACCCTGTTGAAATCGACTCCCATGCTTGTCCTTCTCGGCATTCCGAATGTCGTCGGAGAAACGAGCGCCTGCATTTCGACCAGTAAAGGTCTCGTGCCTTCCATGGTCGCAATCACCGTAGAGCCGGATACATTTAACGGCCTCTCGGACATAAACAGTTCGGACGGATTGCTTATTTCCATAAGGCCTTCGTCGGTCATCTCGAATACGCCGATCTCATTTGTCGAGCCGAATCTGTTTTTCATCGTCCTGAGTATGCGGTACGGATGTCCCCTGTCCCCTTCGAAATAAAGAACGGTATCCACTATATGCTCCAATACCCTCGGGCCCGCAATCGCCCCCTCTTTTGTTACATGGCCTATCAGAAATACCGGGACATCCGACCTCTTTGCAAAGAACATGAGCTTTGCGGCCGACTCCCTTATCTGGCCTACGGAGCCAGGCGCGGAGGTGAGTTCTTCGGTATAAATTGTTTGAATGGAGTCGATAACAACGGCGGATGGTTTCAGGTCATTTGCAGCGTTTATGATGTTTTCTACGAGCGTTTCAGGCAGTAGAATGATATTGTCCGAGTCTATGGAAAGGCGCTCCGCCCTTAATTTTATCTGTTCAGGGGACTCTTCGCCGGATACGTATAAAACAGTCCGGAGTCCGGAGTTCGGAGTTCGGAGTTTAGTCTCTGATATCTGACTTTTGACTCTTGACTCTTGACTCTTGACTATTTTTGCCACAGCCTGAAGGAGCAACGTTGATTTGCCGATGCCCGGATCACCGCCTATCAGAATTATCGAGCCGTTTACAAGCCCCCCGCCCAGCACCCTGTCGAATTCCTGTATGCCGATCGGTATTCGCTTTTCCCTTCCGCCGACTATTTTGCTTAAGGGCTGAGGTTCTGACAGGCCAAAAGATTTCAACGGCTTGGGGCTCTGTTTTTCTTCGGAAAAGCTGTTCCACGCGCCGCAGTCCGGGCATTTGCCGAGCCACTTGGGGCTTGAGTAACCGCACGCCTGACACTGGAAGACGGTTTTTATCTTAGACATTGAGCAGCCTCATTCCTTTTCCGATAGTATGCGCGTTTTTTATCGCAGCATTCATAAATTTCTTTGTTTTTTTAACCGCCTCTATAACCGTCATGCCCTTTGCAAGGCAGGCGGTTATTGCCGCTGAAAAGGCGCATCCGGTTCCGTGATATTCTCCTTTTATCTTTTCTCCTCCGATAAGATTAACGTTTTCGCCGTTATAAATCAGCTCAAGGGTTTTTTTATCGAAATGCCCGCCTGTTATTATGACTGTTTCAGGGCCGAACTGCTTCAGCTTCATTGCAGCCCTTTCTATGTCTTTTTCACTTTCGATATTTATGCCTGAAATGGCAGCCGCCTCATAAATATTGGGCGTGATAACCTTTGCGAGCGGGAATAACTCTTCCTTAAGAATGTCGAGCGCTCCGTCTTCCATAAGATTTGCGCCTGTCGAGGATATTGTGACTGGGTCTATAACCAGATTCTCAAGCTCATAACCCCTTATGATTTTTGCTGCGGCCTTAATGGCCTCGATGGAAAAGAGCATTCCTGTTTTTACGGCATCCGGCCTTATATCGCTTACGAGGGTGTTGAGCTGTCTTTCGAGAAATACGCCGTCCACTTTTAATATCGCATTTACCTCATATGTATTCTGGGAGGTCAGCGCGGCTACTGCCGAAAGTCCGTAAACCCCGAAATGGTTGAAAACCTTGATGTCCGCCTGAATGCCCGCTCCCCCCGTAGGGTCGGAACCTGCTATGGTAAGAGCCGTTTTCATAAGAGCTATTATATCAGCCGGTAATAAATATTGACAAATGTCTACTGTTTTTATTATCTTATTTATCTTAATTTATCCGACACTTAAATCTTAGGAAGGTGTATAAATGAAGACGAAGTTTGCAAAGAAACAGGAAGTTGATCACAAATGGTATGTTGTAGACGCAAAGGATGAGGTGCTTGGAAGGATGGCGTGCAGGATTGCGTCATACCTGCGCGGCAAGCATAAGCCTATATTTACTCCGAATGTCGATACCGGCGATTTTGTGATTGTCGTGAATGCCGATAGAGTCAGGGTAACAGGCAAAAAACTTACCGATAAGATGTACTACCGCCATTCGGGTTATATCGGAAGCATAAAGGAGACGGCGCTGAAGGACAGGATGAAGAATGAACCTGAAAAGGTCATAACGGATGCGGTATGGGGGATGCTTCCAAAGAACAGGCTTGGAAGGCAGATGATCAAGAAGTTGAAGGTATATCGTGGAGCCGAGCATGGTCACGCTGCACAGAAACCGGAAACAATACAAATTACAAAATAAGGAGTAAAGATGGCTTCGATAAAATATAACGCAACAGGCAGAAGAAAAAGGTCGGTGGCAAGGATCACAATGCTTCCCGGCAAGGGCAAGATTACGGTCAATAATCGGGAATTCGAAAATTACTTCCCGAGGGAAACTCTGAGGATGATAATAAAGCAGCCGCTTCAGGTTACGGGGATGATAGGAAGATACGATATTCTTGTGAATGTGGACGGCGGCGGCCTGAGCGGACAGGCCGGGGCGGTTAGGCACGGTATCGCAAGGGCATTGGTTACGGTTGACGCAGACATGAAGACAAAATTGAAGAAGGAAGGGCTTCTCACAAGAGATCCGAGGGAAGTGGAGAGGAAGAAATTCGGACAGAAGGGCGCAAGGGCAAGGTTCCAGTTCTCCAAGAGATAATAAGCTGTTTAACGATAACGATAACAGGAAAGCCCGTTCTTCAGAACGGGCTTTGTTTTTAGGTGAGGGATTATGATAAAAATAGCGATTTGCGGAGGAAGCGGATACACGGGCGCGGAGCTTCTGCGCATCCTCTCAGGTCATCCTGAAGTCGAGATAACCGCCGTTACATCCGAGAAGTCTGCCGGGAAAAAGGTGACAGACCTTTTCCCGCATCTTCATAAATACGCACACTTGGTTTACGAGCCTCTAAATAAGGAGAATGTCCTCAAAAAAGCAGATCTGTTTTTTATGGCGCTGCCTCACGGCGCCTCTCAGGAAGCGGTTGATTATTTCTTTAAAAAGGGCAAAAAGGTAATAGACCTTTCCGCCGATTACCGTTTGTCTGATCCCTCTGTTTATGCCGAATGGTATAAGGCGTCTCATGACTATACCGATACCCTGAAACAGGCGGTTTACGGACTGCCTGAACTTCATCGTGAAGAAATAAAAAAAGCAAATCTTATTGCGAATCCGGGCTGTTATCCTACAAGCGCTGTTTTGGGTTTGTATCCGGCAATGAAAGAGGGAATTATTGATATTGAAACTATTGTTGTGGACTCCAAGTCCGGCACTTCGGGCGCAGGACGGAAGGCAGATACCGCATTTTCTTATTGCGAGGTCAATGAGGGGTTTAAAGCTTATGGAATAGGCATTCACCGCCACACGCCTGAAATAGAGCAGGAGTTGTCAGGGATAGCGGGCAAAAAGATTACGATAAACTTTACGCCGCATCTCGTTCCGATGGACAGGGGCATAATCTCTACTATGTATGGGAAGATGATTGAAAAATTTGATACCGCGGATATGCTTGCGCTTTATAAAAAATACTATGTCTCAGAGCCTTTTGTTAATGTGATCGATGAAGGCATATTCCCGAACGCAAAGAATGTGCGGGGCAGCAATTACTGCGAAATTGGGCTTAAGGTCAACAAGCGCACGAACACATTGATTGTCGTTTCCGCGATAGACAACCTTGTCAAAGGCGCGTCAGGACAGGCCGTGCAGAATATGAATATTATCATGGGCTTTAAAGAAACGACTGCGCTTGAATCATTGGCGGTGTTCCCATGAATTCAGTTATCGCACCTAAAGGATTTCTTTTTTCAACTGCTGAGGCTGCCATCAAAAAACCCGGCAGGAAAGACCTTGCCCTGATTTACTCCGAGAAAGAGGCGGTTGTTTCCGGCATGTTCACGATGAACAATATCAAGGCTGCGCCTGTGAAGCTCGATATGAAACGGATTAAATCAGGCAAAGGACAGGCTATCATTGTAAACAGCGGCAATGCCAATGCATGCACGGGCGGCCAGGGAATGAAAGACGCATTAGAAATGACGGCTCTGACCGCTAAGACATTGGGTTTGAAACAGGGCGATGTTTATGTCTGCTCAACCGGAGTTATCGGCACTCCCATGCCTATGGAAAGGATACAGCCTAAGATTACAGAGCTTGCAGGCAATCTCGGCAAGGCGGGGATTGACGATGTAGCTGCTGCCATTATGACTACAGACACATTCCAGAAGGCGATAAGTAAAAAGATAAAGATTAACGGAACGGCGGTTACTATTTCAGCTGTATGCAAAGGCGCGGGCATGATATGCCCTAATATGGCTACAATGCTCTGTTTTATTATGACCGATGCAAATATAGACAGAAAAGCGCTTGATACGGCATTGAAAAATGCAGCGAACAAATCATTTAACAGGATAACTATTGACGGCGATATGTCCACAAACGATACGGTTTTAATTATGGCTAACGGCCTGGCCTGCAATAAGCCAATCAAGACTAACTCAAAGGATTTTGAAATATTTGCAAAAGCGCTTTCAGGTATGACCTATGAGTTGAGCAAAATGATTGTAACGGACGGAGAGGGTGCGACAAAGCTTATAGAGATAGAGGTTAAGAACGCAAAGAATGATAATGATGCTGAAAAAGCTGCTTTTGCCGTTGCAAATTCCATGCTTGTTAAGACCGCCATCTACGGCAATGACGCAAACTGGGGACGTATAATGGCAGCGCTCGGGTATTCAGGGATTTCGATAAAAGAGGAAAAGACGGATATATTTCTCAACGGGCTTAAGATGGTGAGCAAAGGAATGGGAACAGGGAAGGATAAAGAGGCGAATGAGAGATTAAAGAGCAAAGAAGTTAAAATCGTTGTTGCCCTCGGTCTCGGCAAAGGGGCGGCAAAGGTGCTCACCTGCGATTTGACAGAGGATTATGTAAAGATTAATGCAGAGTATAGGACATAAAAATGAAGATCTTTGAGCTTAAAAATAAGGCCATTGCATCAGAAAATGGGGAGCACATCCTCGGTTTTAAAGATACCGGAAGCCATGCCTGCTATATGATATACGGCATTTTGAAGCCCGGCGAAAAGGGAAGGCTCATAAAGGCCGGAGCGGGACACGAAGAGATTGTCCTTGCCATGAAAGGCGATTTTGAGGTTACAGGGCATTATTCAGGGACTCTAAAAGAAGGCGCCGCATTCCACATAGCAGGCGCAAATGAATGTTTTTTAGAGAATAAAAGCATTTCCGAAGCTGTCTATATTATTTCCGGCGGTCATTCGGAAGGCGATCACCACTGAAGCTTAAAGCAGATTCAGCTTGATTAAATAGCCCTCAATAGGCGATTATAAATAATCAGTAAAAACGACACAGATCTTCCTTAAAGCCGGATATTCTGTTAAGCGTTTTTCTGCAATTTTTTTTTGCGAGGTTGGAATGTCTGGTAATGAATCAATATTGCCTGAGATTGTAATTAAAGGCAAAAGAATAAGAGTGCCTGTCATACAGGGCGGGATGGGCGTAGGAGTATCTCTCCATCCACTTGCAAAAGCCGTTGCAAGCGAGGGAGGATTGGGAATAGTATCGAGCGCCTGTCTCGACAGGCTCGTTTCAAAAAGGGTCGGCAAAAAATATAATTCGTATGAGGCCGCATATGAAGAGGTATCTCTTGCAAAGGCTGCCGGCGGTTTTGCCGGCATTAATATAATGGCAGCGCTTGTCAGGGATTATAATGATTCGGTTAAAGGCGCCCTCGATGCCGGAGCCGATGCAATTATCTCAGGCGCTGGTCTGCCGTTGAATCTTCCTGCCATCCAGCCGCCGAAAGATACTGCCTTGATCCCGATAGTCTCGTCAGCAAGGGCGCTCGATATAATATGCAAGAAGTGGGAGAAGCTGGGCTACAGACCTGATGCCGTAGTGCTCGAAGGCCCGCTTGCCGGAGGGCATCTCGGATTTAAAATAGACCAGATAGACGAAGATTCGAATAAACTCGAAAACCTTCTGCCGCCCGTGAAGGATACGGCTATGAAATACGGCGACTTTCCGATTATTGTTGCCGGAGGCATTTATACACATGATGATATAGTTGAATTTTTAAAGATGGGCGCTGACGGCGTTCAAATGGGGACAAGATTTTTAGCTACAGAGGAAAGCAGCGCATCCGAGGAATATAAACTGGCTGTAATCACCGCAAAAGAAGATGATATAATCGTCGGCCATGATCCGGGTTCTCCATGCGGCCTGCCGTTCAGGGTTATAAAACAATCTCCCATGTATGTTTCGGCTATTAAACGGTTAAGGCCGCCTAAATGCGATAAGGGCTATGTATTACTCAAAGACAAGGAAGGTAAATTCACCATCTGCCCGGCAAAGGAAAGCAACGAGCACCACTTTTGCATTTGCAACGGGCTTCTCAGTTCAGCCGGATATAACCGTGATAAGGAAGAGCCGCTTTATACCGTCGGCACCAATGCCGCACGGGTTGATACTATTATTTCCGTCAAAACCCTTATGGATGAATTAACAGGCAAGGTGCTGGCTGTAACCAAATAAAATAAGCGCTATCTTGACAGGATATTAACGAATTTTCTCTTGCCGGCCTTGATCAGGTAATTTCCTCTACCAAGTTTCATGTCAGTATCGGAGACTTTCCGGCTATCTATCTGCACAGCTCCTTGTTTAATAAGCCTCATCGCCTCTCCGGTGCTTGGAGCGAGTCCGGATAATTTCATCAGCTTCGGAAGCCACATATCTTCTTCGTCCCATTCAAGCTCAAATACGGGTATTTTATCCGGAGTCCCTTTATCTTTAAACATCCGGTCGAACTCTTCCTGCGCCTTCAGCGCCGCATCCCTGCTCCAATATCTCCCTACAATCTCCATCGCAAGATTTTCTTTGGCTTTTTTGGGGTGGACAGAGCCTGATTTTAAGCCGTCTTTAAGTGAGTTGAATTCTTCGACCGTTATATGGCTCAGCAATTCGTAATATCTAATCATCAACTCGTCGCTGATGGACATGAGCTTGCCGTACATATCTTTTGGAGGCTCTGAGATACCGATATAATTGCCGAGGCTTTTTGACATCTTCTGGACGCCGTCTGTTCCTTCAAGCAAGGGCATCATAACAACCACCTGCTTATCCGTTCCCATTGTTTCCTGCATCTGCCTTCCCATGAGCAGGTTAAATCTCTGATCCGTGCCTCCGAGTTCTACATCGGCTTTAAGATGCACGGAGTCATACGCCTGAAACAGCGGATAATAAAATTCGAGTATGGTTATTTCCTGCTGGCTCTGGAATCTGTTTTTAAAATCCTCTCTTTCGAGCATCCTCGCAACCGTTTTCATCGCTCCGAGCCTTACGATTTCCATCGCGCTCATTTTTTCGAACCACTCGCTGTTAAATAGTATTTTGGTTTTTTCAGGATCGAGGATTTTAAATACCTGCTCTTTATATGTTTCTGCGTTTTTTAATACTTCTTCTTTTGTGAGCGGCTTTCTTGTTTCGGACCTTCCGGTCGGATCGCCTATCATCCCTGTAAAATCACCGATTAAGAATATGATTTCATGCCCCAATTCCTGAAACTGCCGAATTTTTTCAAGAAGCACGGTGTGGCCGAGATGGATGTCGGGCGCTGTCGGATCAAAGCCCGCCTTTACTTTCAGCGGCCTGTTCTCTTTGTGCGCTTTTTCGAGTTTGTGCAGAAGCTCCTTTTCGAGGATTATCTCAACCGAGCCTCTCTTTATTATTTCGAGTTGTTGTTCAGGTGAAAGCATGACAGATATGATAAAACAGGCGGCAGGTTATAGGCAATAGCCGATATTATCCATTTAGCTGCGTGCATTTCACCATATCCAGTTTTTGAAATCTCATGCAGCCGTTGCATGAGATGCAGTCCGCCTTCTCCTTGCCTGCCATGAATTTATTCGGCAGGTCAGGCTCTCTTATAAGCGGCCTCGATATGGATATGAGGTCTGCGTCACCCTTTTGGATAATGTCTTCAGCTACGGGCTTCGAACGGATTCCGCCGACGAGGATGACAGGGATGTTCAATTCTTTTTTAAACAGCCCTGATGAACTTCTGAAGTATGCCTCCTGTTCGGTTTTGAGAATATTCAATTGCGCCGTCTTTGCTCCCGATTCATACATGCCGCCGCTTACTTCGATAGCATCTAAACCGAGTTCTTCGAGCCTTTTTGCAATTTTCACGCTTTCTTCCGGTTTTAATCCGTTCTCGACAAAATCATCCGCATTCATTTTTATAAGGATCGGGTAATTATCCCCCACTTCTTTTCTCATGGCCTTATAAACTTCTTCAAGAAAGTGGAATCTCCTCTCTTCGTCTCCTCCCCAGTAATCTTCCCTCCTGTTCGTATGCGGAGAAAGGAATTCGCTTATAAGATAGCCGTGCGCCCCGTGTATCTGAATGCCGTCAAACCCTGCATACATGGCCCTTCTTGCCGCATCGCCGAATGCCTCGATTGTCTCCCATATCTCTTCGTTGGTCATCTCCCTCGGAGTGATCTTTGTGGACGGGTCATAAACCTCGGAAGGAGCAACGGGCTTTTCTCCGCCGAGGAGGGAGGGGAAACACTGCCTTCCTCCATGAACGAGCTGCATGACGATTTTGCCGTCATGCCTGTGAACTGCGTCCGCGAGGCGCCTGAGCTTATCTATGTAATAATCGTTGTGGATGCAAATCATCTGCGGCACCGACCTCCCGTAGGTATGCACCAGTGCGTTGCCGGTTATTATCAGTCCCACGCCGCCCTTTGCGAGGTCTTTATAAAACTCTATCATGGCATCCGTTACAAAGCCGTCGATATCGGCCCGTTTTTCATAGGTGGCGGAACGTACCATGCGGTTTTTAAGTTCCATTCCGGCTAAATTATAAGGTTCGAATAACATATAAGCACCTCTCGTCGCAGTGATAGCATCATTTTAACATTTTTTGTCCGTAACGGAGTTATTATTTGACAAGGCTTTGGACAAGCCTCTCTAATGATTTCATCTCTTCATAGATAACGCTCAGGATGAAGGCAGCAAGGGTTCCCATCTCGCCTTTGTTTGTTTTTTGCAGTGCGGTTATGTATTCGGCCCGTCTTACCGGAGGAATAATCACAGGGCAATAGCCGTTCTTCAATGTCAAAATATTCAATAGAAGCCTCCCGATCCTTCCGTTGCCGTCCGTAAAGGGATGAATCGCCTCGAATTCAGCATGCAGATCACTTGCCCGTTCAAGGATATGTTTATCTTTTGCATTGGTATTGAGATTCTCGATATGCTTTTTCATCAACTCAGGAACTTTCTGATAATCAGGAGGAAGATAATCGGCTCCGGTAATGAGAACATTTTTTTGTCTGTATCTGCCCGCATTTTCAGGATTTATCTGCTGAAAAAATAGTTTATGCAGAGACAAGACATCTTCTTCGGATATAGGTCTATCCAGCAGAGAGTAGATATGGTCATAGGCCTTTGCGTGACCTATGGCCTCGTAATGTTCTCTCAGCGACTTGCCGCCAATGGTTATGCCGTCTTCGATGATAACCTTTGTCTCCGACTCGGTAAGGGTGTTTCCTTCAATCGCATTGGATGTGTAAGTCATCCCTATGCGGTAATAATCCCTGAGCTGTTTGACGACATGGTCGGAGAAAGGACGATAGCCGTCGAGGACGGATTTGATGGAGTCGATTTTTTGTAGGATGTCGTTAATCATATCTTTACTCTTGCCGCCAGTTTTATCGCCTCTATAATGCTTGACGGGTTTGCGATGCCTTTCCATGCTATGTCATACGCTGTGCCGTGATCCGGAGAAGTCCTTATTATCGGCAGGCCGACAGTCATATTCACGCCTTTTTCAAAGGCTATCATCTTAAACGGCGCAAGTCCTTGATCGTGATACATGCAGACTATTATATCAAATTCTCCGTTGTATGCTTTATGAAATAACGCGTCGGCAGGGTAGGGGCCTGATACGGAAATTCCCATGCTTTGCGCTTCATCGACAGCCGGAATGATTTCTCGTATCTCTTCATCCCCGAATATGCCCGACTCTCCTGCGTGAGGATTAAGTCCTGAAACCGCGATTCTTGGATTTTTAATGTCCAGCATATCAGAGGATTTTTTAGCGAGCATGATAGTTTTCAGGACTTTTTCTTTTTTTATCATCTTAGGGACATTTTTTAAGGCCGTATGTATCGTAACGAGGATGACCTTCAATTTATCGCTGTAAAACATCATCGCAAAATCCTTTGTGTTTGTTAATTCGGCAAGCATTTCGGTATGTCCCGGCCATTTAAATCCGGCCATTTTCAATGCCTCCTTCGAAATGGGCGCTGTTACAACGGCATCAACGCTTTTATTTAATGCAAGCTCGACAGCTTTTTTTATATAGCTTACGCAAGCCTTTCCGCCTTCGGCAGTGGGTCTGTTTTTTTGAAAGTTCCTGTCTTTGATTGAACCTGCGTCTATTAATTCAAGGTCTTTTATACTGTGAGGAATGCCGAGTTTGTCGATAGCTTCTTCAATGACGGCTTTGTCTCCTACAATAACCGGTTTGCATATTCCGGCAATCTCTTCTGCGAAGATCGCCTTTAGCGCTATCTCCGTCCCGATGCCTGCCGGATCTCCGATGGTAATGGCGATTTTTTTAGTTCTCATCTTATTGCCGTAAAACATTTACGCCTTCCGGCGGCGAGAACTCGAAAATTTTGTCTTTCAAATCTGTATTGATTTTCACGTCTTTAAGATAAATCTCGACCCTGTTTGATAACGTGTCTATAATCGTAAGGGATTCTATGGGAAATTCTCCGTCCGATAAAGAGATGCTCACCGAAACTATATTCCCCATAGGCTTTTTAGGCTTTAAAATCAATTTATCATTTTTAGTTGATACGTCAAATTCTTCCCCGATATTGCCGAATCCTCCCAAAAGCGCTATCGGCGCCTGCCCATAGGTCGCCCTGTCGAATTTGGCCTTGAATGCCTGTTTTTCTTTTTTCTGATAAATGATTATCTCGTCTCCGGTAATGTATACGACCTGCGGCTTGTCGCCTTTATATTCCCATTTCATTTTCGGGGACTTTATGAAGAATTCTCCCTTGTATGTATCTGTCCGTTTAAGGTCTTTGATATGGCTTTTCTGAATAAAATTTCCTCTGATGTCCTTTATGTTCTCATAAGCCTTCTGGATTTTCTCTACCTGATCATCGGCATGGCAAAAGGCAAAAGGCAAAAGGCAAAAGAATAATATTGTCAGACTTTTTAACAGGAACAATTTATCAGGGAGGGCATTGCATTGAAGCGGCTTCGACAGCCCAGGCGTGACATGGATGTCTGAGCGGGCTGGCGTAGCCTCGGAGAAAGGCTTGGATGCCTTTCGAGAATGAGCGGAAATGCTGTGCCCTCCCATGACTGCCCTGCCTTCTGTCTCCATTATCTCCTGCCCAAAAAATCCCTTGGTTTTCCCGCGCCCTTCGGCGGCCCTACAAGGCCGTCTTCTTCCATAAGCTCCATCATCCTCGCGGCCCTGTTATAACCGATCTTGAATCTCCTCTGAATCGACGAAATCGAAACCTCTCCGATGGAATCGGCGAACTCGATTACCCTCTGATACATCTCATCCCTTTCGCCGGAGAGGTCTATTCCCTTTTCCTGCTCATCCGCCACTACAATATTTTCAAACGATGAGTAATCGGGGTTGCCCTGTGATTTTACGAATTCCGTAACCGTCTTGGTTTCAGTGTCGCTTACATACGCGCCGTGAATACGTATGATTTTAACGCCCGGAACCATGAACAGCATATCTCCCATTCCGAGGAGCTGCTCGGCGCCCTGAGCGTCAAGTATAGTCCGCGAATCTATTTTTGACGTTACCTGAAACGATATCCTTGCAGGGAAGTTTGCCTTGATCAATCCTGTGATGACATCAACCGAGGGCCTCTGCGTTGCGAGTACCAGGTGTATGCCGGATGCCCGCGCCATCTGCGCGAGCCTCGCAATGGCGCTTTCGACATCGCTCGGCGCCGTGAACATGAGGTCTGCGAGTTCGTCTATGAATACTACGATATACGGAAGGCGTTCTGATTCTGCTGCCTGCCTGTTATATGTCTCTATGTTCCGCACGCCTCTTTCAGCAAGCAGCCTGTATCTTCTTTCCATCTCGAATACCATCTTTTTCAGCGCATCGGACGCCTCTTTCGGGTTCGTTATCAACGGAGATATAAGATGCGGTATATCGCTGTAAGCCGATAGTTCCAGAAGTTTGGGGTCTACCATCAGCATTTTAACTTCGTCGGGCGTGGCCCTGTACAAAAGGCTCATTATCATTGAATTTACAGAGACGCTCTTGCCGGAACCCGTAGCTCCTGCAACAAGGAGGTGAGGCATCTTTGATAGATCGGCGACTACCGGATTGCCGAATATATCTTTCCCGAGTGCGAGCGTAAGCAGCGAACTGCTTTTCTGGAATATATCCGAGGAAATTATCTCTTTCAGAGAGACGGTAGCACGCTCGTTGTTCGGCACCTCTATTCCTATGGTCGCCTTACCCGCGATGGGATAGACCCTGATGCTCTGGGCGCGAAGGGCGAGTGCGAGGTCGTCCGAAAGCGAGACTATCCTGTTTATTTTCACTCCGGCGGCCGGCTCGAACTCATACATCGTGACTATAGGCCCCGGATGCGCCTGCTTTATCTTTCCGTTGACCCCGAAATCAGAGAGCTTTTTTTCAAGGCCTGTTGCGGCGGTGTTCAGCTCCTCCTTTGCCGGCCCTGATACTCCCTCGGCGTCTTTTAAAAATTCCAGAGGAGGGAGATTATACCCCCCGTCTCCCGATGTCTTTTTCACACGCCTTTCCCTCACGGCTTTTTGTTCGGGCGAAGGCTGCACCCGCACCGTTTCAATTTTCGGTTCATTGATTATGATGCCGGAATCATAAACTTCAGGCTCAGGTTCTTCTTCGATTATCTTTTTCCGCCGCATCTCTTTGATGTAAGAAAATATGGATACGGGGCTTGCGAGTATCAGAGAGACGATAACAAGAGCTATCGAAATAATATATGCTCCTGTGCCGGATAACAGCCCTATAAAAATGTCCGAAAGAAGAAGGCCGATAATCCCTCCAGATACATCTATATGGATGGTATTGGATACAACCTGCAAAAGGGCTGATAAGGAGACCAAGAGGAGAAGGGAGCCTATTACATGAGCGATATTTTTTTCTTTGCCGAGAACCTTTCTGATGCCGTATACGATAAGAAAAAGTGGGATTAAAACGCCTGAAAGGCCTATCAAAGAGAATACGATGTCGGATACATGCGCGCCTAAGATGCCGCCGTAATTTTTAGGCGGCGTATTGGAAAAAGAGAACAGTGAGGGATCCCATTTATTGTAAGTAAAGAGCGAGACAGCGAGGTATAATCCGCCTAATATCAAGACTACGCCCGCTATTTCCTGCAGCCGTTTGCTCCTGTTATCTTGAGCGTCGTCAAATTTTTCCTGCATGTCTGATTTTATCATTTCCCTCAAAAATAGTAAAAAAGTATAATTGCGCCGAAGACGATGCGGTATATTGCAAAGGAGTTGAACGTATGTTTCGTAACAAACCCTAAAAAGGCCTTTATGACAAGCAGTGCCGAGAAAAAAGAGATGAAAAAACCGGTCGCGAAGACAGGCGTATCGCTTGCGCTTAGATTATTGATGTTTTTTAATAAATCATACGATGTCGCGGCAAACATGGTAGGTATTGCCAAAAAGAAGGAAAACTCGGTAGCCGTTTTCCGCTCAAGGCCGAAGCACATGGCGCCCATTATTGTCGCGCCCGCCCTCGATACGCCCGGGAAAAGAGACAATGCCTGCGCCAAGCCTATGCCTAATGCCTGTTTAAGAGAGACATTGTCTATGTCCGTTACAGCGGGTGTTTTGACTATATTTTCGATAACAAATATGGCGATACCGCCTGCTATGAGCGCGAATGCAACGGTTACGGGATTAAACAGGTAATGCTTTATGAATGAGTGCGTTAGAAGCCCTATAAACGCGGCAGGCAGAAACGCCATGAAAAGATTTAATAAAAATCTGTTTGAGCCTTTTGTGCCTATCCCGCCGATGGATGACAGTATCTTCTCGCGATACATCCAAACCACGGCAAGGATCGCACCGAGCTGTATGAATATCTCGAAGGTCTTAGCCTTATCTCCGGTAAAGCCGAGCATATCTCCTGCAAGTATCAGGTGGCCTGTTGAAGATACCGGCAGGAATTCAGTAACGCCCTCCACTATGCCGAGTATTACGGCTTTAAATATTTCCATATCCAAAATAACCTCCGCATATCTATACCAATTTGCCCTTTACATCATAATCGAACGCGTCCGTAATTTCGACAGTGACGATCTCTCCAATTTTTATTCCCGACCGCCGACTGCTGTCTGCCGACTGCTCTATAATCACTACTCCGTCTATCTCAGGCGCATGGGAATAAAGACGCGCAATGACTATGTTGCCGTCGACCTCTTCTATTATCGCTTCGTATCTTTTGCCTATCAACTCCCTGTTTTTTTCGAGAGATATGGCTGCCTGACGACTCATTATTTCGTCGAGCCTTCTGTCTTTAGTCTTTTCCGGTACATGTCCTTTAAGCTTTGAAGCAGGCGTGCCTTCTTCCTTTGAATACTTAAACACGCCGAGCCGGTCGAACCTTATCTCTTCTATAAAATCCACAAGGCCGTGAAAATCTTCCTCGGTCTCTCCGGGGAATCCAACAATGAATGTAGTCCTCAGCGCGACACCCGGAATTTTTTTTCTGATAGTTCTTATCAGCTTGATATATTCCTTTCTGGTTCCTCTCCTTCCCATCGCCCGCAGTATCCTGTCTTCCGAATGCTGCAACGGTATGTCGAGGTATTTCTGTATCTTGTCTTCTTTTGCTATGCACTCAAGCAATTCATCGGTAATTTCTGTGGGATAGAGATAAAGTAGCCTGATTCGAAAGTTTCCTTTGATGGCTGCCATGTCCCTGAGCAAAGAGACGAGGTTATACTTTTCGGATTCCTTTCCGTAATTGGTAATGTCCTGAGCTACGAGTATAAGCTCTCTCGCGCCTTTACGGATATACTCCTTTGCCTCTTTTAATATTTGCACGGAATCGACGCTCCTGAATCTTCCCCTGATCGAGGGTATCACGCAGAACGTGCATTTTTTATTGCAGCCTTCCGCTATCTTGAGATAAGCGTAAGATGAGGCAATAGGCGATGGGCGGTAGGTAACAGGTATTTTAGTATCTTCCTTAGTCTTTAGCCTTTTGCCGAATGCCAAATGCTTGCAATGTTCAATAATCCTTTCTTCTTCTCCAACCCCGAAGATGGCATCTATTTCAGGGATATCTTTCATTAGCTCATCTTTATATCGTTTCGCAAGACATCCGAATACTATGAGTTTCTTGCCGCCTTTTTTCAGCTTAGATAGATTGAGTATCTCTTCGATGGATTCTTCCTTTGCGTCCTTAATGAATCCACAGGTATTTACAAGGATTATATCCGCGGCGCCGGCATCATCCACAGGCAGAAAGCCTTGCGATGAGAATGCCTTTGTCAGGTGCTCGGAATCGACCTGATTCTTGGGGCAGCCGAGGGTTGTGATATTTATTTTCGCCATGAACTTTATAATAACATGAATCCGCCTCATCGCTCTTGTGGTTATACCCGGCCTTTGTTATACTTCTGATGAGATGAATATCACTCAGGTTTTCTTGATAGCGGCTCTTATCCTTCTTGCCGTCGCGCTCCTCGCCATATTACTCAAGGCGAGACGGTATAAAACTTACATGGAAGGGCTCGCGAAGGCCGTTGATGGCTCTGCTGAGGTATTGTCGAGCCTACGCACCCGGATTTATCTTCTTCATGCCGTTCACAACAATCTAAAATACAGGTGCAGCTTTACGCCTGCAAAAAATAACCCTTCCGAGTTCGCTATCTCATTATACGGAAGTTTTCCGGCAGGGCTCAGCATAAGCAAGAGGAAAAAATCCGGTAGGGCAGCGATTAGGACAGGTGGGGCGGAAGAAATTCAGACCGGAGACGCCGATTTCGACAAGCTCTTTGTTGTCAGGATAAGGCAGGGGCATTCCTCGCGCAATTGTCTTGAACTGCAATCTCGAAGGACATTGATCTCCAAGTTGCTGAACCGTGACGACTCAAGCCTTTTCTCGGAGGGGGCATCCATGCGCGTGGTATTCAAAGGCATCGAACTGGAAGAGGTAGATTCCAATGTCTTGAGAGAATACCTCGACCGGATGACAGAATTGGCGATATAACATAGACGCTCCCTTTAGCGAGGTGAGTTTTTTGGGAAACAGGCAGCGAATAAAATTCAGAAAACTTCAGCCGCAAAAGCCTGCGGCAGGCAAGACCGCCGCTGAAATCGTCAGGGAATTAAAAGAGAGCGCTGCCCCTGCATCCAATTACAGGGAACAATCCCTGAAAATTCATGGCCTGATCTGCGCCAAATGCGGGCGAGAGT
This sequence comes from Nitrospirota bacterium, assembly GCA_021792185.1. GTDB lineage: Bacteria > Nitrospirota > Thermodesulfovibrionia > Thermodesulfovibrionales > Dissulfurispiraceae > GWB2-47-37. The sequence goes on from JAJYVD010000017.1 coordinate 42,070, forward strand.
TCGATTTCAAAAACCGGAATCTTCTTACCGTGCACCATAAAGACGGGAATAACCGGAATAACCCCTCCGACGGCTCCAACTGGGAGAATCTATGTATCTATTGTCATGACGACGAGCACAGCAGGGGGCTGCTTGCAGATTATTTAAAGGGGGAGGGCAAATGAAAACTTACATATTCTTTAGGGGCTTGATTCAGGCGCGTCGGAGTGGTTCGCCATCGCCGGAGGTTCGGACGAATTGCTTTACGAGGCGGTATGTCCGTAGCTTTTTTTTTGCTGTACAAATCAATTCCCCATGTTCAGTTTGCAAACCTTATGCTGCCGCCGACGAGGTGTGGACGGATTGACGCAACGACTTGAGAAGCTTTTTACGCAATGCTGAAGTCTGCCACAGATCATAAGCAGTCTGCATGTTCATCCACGACTGAGCCGAAGCGCCAAAAACAATCTCAAGCCTCAATGCCATCTCAGGAGTTACAGAGCCTCGTTCATTAATAATTTTGGACACTGTCTTGCGTGTAACGCCAAGCCGTTTGGCCGCCTCGGTAAGAGTCATGCCCATCGGCTCAAGCCACAATTCATTCAGCACCTCTCCGGGGTGCGCCGGTTTATGCATACCCATATCATACCTCCTAATGGTAATCTTCATAGTTGACAATTTCGGCATTGCCGCCTTCAAATTTGAATGTTACCCGCCAGTTAGCCTGCACTGTTACTGCCCACATGCCTTTTCTGCTGCCTTTTAGCCTGTGCAGGTTAAGCCCTGGGGCATTCATGTCTTCAACAACAACCGCCGCGTCAAGCAAGGTCAGTATCAATCTTAACCGTTTGGCATGTATGGCCTGAATACCGGAGGTAGTCCCCGCGCGATAAAACTTTTCGAGCCCTTTATGCGCAAACGATTTAATCACCTGTTAAAGTGTAACCTGTATGGTTACATTTGTCAAGGTTAGGGATAGAGATGCCCTCACCTGCAAGGGGATATGGGATGCGTCATGAATTTAGATTTACATCTCTGTTTCTATTTTTCCCTGTGTCAAAATAAACTGCGGATAAAACCACGCTTAAACCGATAGCTTATTTCTTCTGCAAATAAATGATGACAGCTCCTCCAGCTTCGAGATATTTAGCTGCTGCCACAATAAGCTTGTCATGCATTTCCATATCAGCATCAATTTTGTCAGCGACTTTAAGAATATCTAAACTTAGCGGAGCAACTTCAAAGTTCTCGGTTTCTTCTATTCTTTTTACGGTCTCCTCAAAACTAATAGTAATGCGGCCTCGTTGGGCAATATACATTATTTCCGCTAAACTACTGCCGGAATAAATATTATTCCCTCGTTAATTGTGCTTTCAAAGGCATTTAAAGCGGATGTGCCTAATCGGGGGTCTTCAGTGAAATACCATACCAGGGAGTGCGTATCAGTTACATAGTTCATAGATATACGCTATTTATGTTCATAGGGGAATAATGATTTCTTTGCCTCAACAAACAGGGAATCGTTAACCAAGCTGCCTTTCCATATTCCTTTTAAGGAACCTTTTTTGCCTGTTTTTTTTGAACCTAATATCAATTCATCCGCGAGCAAATGAATAATCTTGTAAAGGCCCGGCATCTTGGCATCGGGTACTTTTTCAATTTCTTTTAATATTTTCTCTTTGTATTCTAATAACATGTGTTCGCCTCGCTTTTTAGTTCTATTATATCTAAAGATTGTCGGTAATGCTACTGCCGGATTTATTTCTGTCAAGCCAATTTAGAAATGTCCTATTTTTACCAAAATAGAAATGTCCGGTTTTATGCTGCTGCCTCCAAAGGAGGATTATTTATCATTGCCGCCGTTTTTCTATATGTCTTTCTCCACGGATGA
>JAJYVD010000018.1 GCA_021792185.1 Nitrospirota bacterium
TTTCTGCCTTACCATGATGATGTCCTTTCCTGCCATCCTGTCCTCCCCTTAAATCGGACAGTTTAGCAGTCTCTTTATAGGACATTTCTATCTTGGCTATATAGGACATTATCATTTTGGCGTTACAGGAAACAGAGGCTCTGTCAAGGGTTGAAAACCGGATAGAGCTTGTCATACGTATCGAGGATATGTTCCGGTATAACCTTCACCTCTCCGAGCACCGTCATAAAACTCGCGTCTCCGGCCCATCTCGGCACTATATGAATATGAATGTGCTCTTCTATTCCCGCGCCCGCAACCTCGCCGATGTTGATCCCGATATTAAACCCCTCCGGATTAAATGCCCGCTTTAAACAATCCGTCGAATATGCGGTGACCGCCATAAGTTCCGAAAGCGCTTTTTTAGAAAGCCCCTCAAAGGACGATGTATGGGCATACGGTACGACCATGAGATGTCCGTTGTTGTAAGGATATTTGTTCATGATCACATAAACATCTTCAGACCTGTAGAGGATAAGATTATCCCTGTCCTTATTTTCATGGGGCTTCATGCAGAACAGGCACTCCTTTTCCTTTTCGGAAAGGATATACTCCATTCTCCACGGTGCCCATAATACCTTCATATCGTCTCTCCCTAACTCTTAACTCCTAACTTTTTCAACACCGCCTGGGCATCCGCCCATGTCAACTGCTTGTCTTTAGGATTTCTCAGAAAATATGCCGGATGAAATGTCGGCATAACAGGAATTCCCTTATATTCGAAGAAATGCCCTCTTACCTTCACAATAGAAAATTCGGCTAAAGAGGTCTTCAATCCCATAAGCGTGTGGGATGCTATCTTTCCGAGCGCCATTATGACCCTCGGAGCTATTATGTCAATCTGTCTCTCAAGGAAGGGTAAACATGCCGCTATCTCATCATCGTGGGGGTCGCGATTCACCGCAGGCCTGCATTTGACAATATTCGCGATATAAACATCCTCTCTTCCGAATCTCGATCCGGATGCCTTTCCCATATTATTAATAAGGCTCGTCAATATCTGCCCGGCCTCTCCCACAAACGGTCTTGCCTGAATGTCTTCGTCTTTTCCCGGCGCTTCCCCGATGAACATAATCGGGGCGTTTGCATTGCCTTCTCCGAATACTATATTTGTCCTTCCCTTCGAAAGCTTGCATCTCCGGCAGTCGCCTATCTCCTCACGAAGAGCCTCCAATGCCTTAACTTTATTGTGGTTGCCAATATGTGGTGGCAAATTGAAGTGTTGGAGTGTTGGAGTGTTGGAATGATGAGAACTTTTTTCTGCTATTCCATTACTCCAATACTCCATTTTTATCGGCAGCCTGTCAAAGCCGAGATCCCTATAGAACTCCAGCACTATTTTCAAACTGTCAATCGTGTTCATAATTTAATTGGCTTTCATATTCTTATACTTCTCGACCCTTAAGTAGTCCTTATTCTTCTCAGAATTATCTATCAGGTCATCAATAAAGCCCTGTTTCATTCCGAACTTCTCTGCCCTGCCGAGATTGTCATCGAGAAGTTTTATGGCAGAAAGATATTCGTTCTGAAGCGTATAATTTCCGGCCATCTCCCACAATCCCACAACCTCTCCTCCCTCGTTTCCCAATTCCCTGAAGATATTTATGGCAATAGCTATACTCTTTTCTGCGTTTTTATAATCAGCAAGTTTTTTCAAAACACGGCCGATGCCCAGATATTCCTGAGCAATCATATGTCTAACGGTTCCTATTTCGATACTTATCTTCAGGGAATCCTCATAGTACTTAAGTGCAACCCTGTATTCCCCTTTATCCAGCAGCACATTCCCAATATTGCTCAGCGCCACTGCTTCTCCTTCCCTGTTCCCTGTCTTCTTCACGCTATCAAGGTATCTGTTGTAATAATATAATGCCTTTTCGTATGCCTTCTTCTGTTTGAAGATATTCCCTATAAGGTTGTAGACCATGCCAAGCCTCGTTTCGTCATTGCCTTTTTCAGACATCTCCTGAGCAAGCAGTGCATGATCTATCGCCTTGTCGTACTCATCGATGTTTATAAATGACATGGCAAGGTAGTAATTACCGCCGAATACTCCTCTCTTATAACCTAATCTCTTTGCTGTATCAGCGGCGTCTCTTGAAATCCTCTCCATGTCTTTATAATCGCCCCTCTCATAAGATGCCCATGCCTCGTCAAGCCCCACGTCTATATCGGATATCTCCTTATGCATCTCAATATCTGATGACTTCAAAGTGCTTACAATGCTCTTCTCAAGATTAAAATCGTGATTCACCATTAAGGCATACTCAAGTCTCTCTTTGGCCTTATCCTTTTCTCCCATGTCAAACAGAATGTGGGCAATCTGCAGTGAAACAAGCGCTTTTATATCATCTTTAACTGCGAGATTCAGGAATATCTCCTTATTTGCCCTCTCGGAGGCTATCTTAAAAATTTCTGCCGAGCTTCTTTTGTCTCCTTTAGCAGCAAGCACCCTGCTCTTGTCAATCAGGGCAAGGGTTTCGAGTTCTGCATCTTTAATCTTTGCGCCTATGGCTATAGCGCTGTCCAGGTGTCTTTTCGCATCCTCATATTTATTTAACCTCGTATAGCATTCTGCCACATTGTAATGGAGTTTCCCTTCAACTGCCAGGCTGTTTTGTTTTGAGGCTATTTCGATGGCCTTCTCATTGGCATTGATAAAGTCCTCACACTTTCCCTCCCTGTAAAATATACCTGCCGTATCCAGCAGTTCATGCAGGGATTTTTTGTCTGACTTATTTTTAACAGTTTTTGCAGAGGCTTGTTCCTTTTGCCTGCCATCCCTTTTTGTTTTTTCCTTAACCCCTTTTCCCTTTATCTTTTCTTCCGCCTTCGTTTCCACCTTCTCTTCAGCTTTTAAACCGGCAGCGTCAGCCTTTTTAACTTTATCCTGATTATCTTCTGACTTAAATGACGACAGACTGACAACCTTATCTTTTATCCAGCCTTCCCGGCCGTCAGAGGTTTTCACCCTATACCATTTTCTGCCTTCGCTGTCGGTAATCTCACTTATAACATCAAATACTGCTCCTTTTACAGCCCATGTGACAGGCTGGGAGTCAAAGGATGGTCTTGACCTCAGAGTTGCGGAGTTGGTTATGATTTTTATGTTTTTTTTGCCCTCTGATTTCGGTTCTTCGATCTTCGCATCTTTTTGCTTTTTTGCAGCAGGCACTATATCTTCTTTCGAGTTTTTATTCTCTTTTGATTCCCTCTTCAGTTCCTCTTCAGCCTTTGCTGTCTTTTTCTTATCCATCTGTGCGCCGGCAGATACCTTTGCGCCGCCGGGAAGAAGGATAAGATAATCACGCACATCTTCCGGGACTTCGAATATTACAACATCGTCTATCCATTTATCCGGGACTATTTCCATTCTCCCAAAACTCTCTGTGCCAAGCCTCATAGAGCCTGTTGCGCCCAAAGAATAATCCCACCGTTTCTTTTTGCCGTCAATCAGCATAAGGTCTGTAAGAGTGTTTGTAGGAATCGCGATGCTGCCTTTGTTATAAACCTTGAACCTTACGATTATAAACTTTCCGTCTGCCTTCTTTGAAAAAACCCCTTCTCCGATGGATTTTGTCTCTTTAATCTCTGTGATTATATATGCCGCTTTGATTACATGCTCCCGCTTGCCGTCAATGTACCGTATCTTCTGGAGGATTGTCAGATTGGTGCCGTATTCCGCTGAAGCTTCGTGGCATAAAATAAAAATCACCAGAAAGAGCGGGAATATATAAATGAATTTCCTTTTTAAATAATAAGGAATAATGCGATTCATTATATTTTTATCCTTATCTTTCACCCCATTTCAATTTTGTCCTTAATATCTGAAAATAATCCCGCTCGCACGGTATAAGAAGCCGTGTCGTAAATGCGGATTTTCTTATCTCGATTATATCGTCTTTTTTCAAAGAAAATCCGACCTGTCCGTCAAGGGTGAGGAAAACGTCTTCGCTCTCGGACCTGAGGATGATCTCTATGGTGAAATCGTCGGGCAGGACAATAGGCCTGTTGGTGAGCGTATGGGGGCAGATAGGGGTCAGCACGATACTTTTCAGCGTGGGATAGAGTATCGGTCCTCCGGCAGACAGGGAATACGCCGTAGAGCCTGTAGGAGTGGCGATAATAAGTCCGTCCGCTTTGAATGTCGTCACATAAGAGTTGTTGATATATGTCTCGAGGTCTATAATCCGCGCCAGCGCGCCTTTGTTCACAACCACATCGTTCAAGACGATAAAATCCGATATCTTTTCTCCATGCCTTACCACAAAGGCGGTAAGCATTATGCGTTCTTCCACGGAACAGCTTCCGGAAAGCGCTTTTTCGACCGCGTCGAATATTTCGTCCCTGTTGACCTCGGTAATAAATCCGAGCCCGCCGAGGTTGACGCCGAGTATCGGGATTCCTTTATCTCCCACAAGCCGGGCAACGCCGAGCATAGTGCCGTCGCCTCCGAGCACCACGATCACATCAACGAGAGACGGGATATGAGCCCTCGAATATCCCTCCATATTAAGAATCCATGCCGTTTCGGAATCGAGAAATATCTCGTACCCTTTATTCCTGAGCCACGGAATGAACTCCTTCAATATCTCGGCAGGCTCGGGCCGTCCTATCTTACATATGATCCCAATTCTCTTCATCTATTCCCTCTATAATTACCTCTCTCGTGCTGTCGTCCATAAAGTTCATCTTAACGATTATCGAGTCTTCGGGGATTTCCGAGAGCCTTTCAGCCCACTCGATGACGGCAATTCCACCCGATCCTATATATTCCCATATGCCGAGATTATCTATATCCCCTTCCCGCTCCACCCTGTAAAGGTCTATATGATAAAAAGGCGGAGAGGTTTCGTATTCGGCGGCGATCACAAAGCTGGCGCTCCCTATATCCCTTCCGGCAATGCCGAAGGCCGATGCCACGCCTTTGACAAATACCGTTTTACCGGCGCCGAGATCTCCATAAAGCAGCACTGTGCCTTTGCCGTTTGCCTTTAAAAACCTTCCGAGTTTAAACCCCAGTTCTTCCGTTTCAGACGGAGAATTTGTAATAATCCGCAGCTCATGGCCCATGGCTCATAGCTAATAGTCTTTTGCTATCAGCTATCAGCTATCAGCTATCAGCTACTTCATCATCACTTTAATCATATCGATCTTGCCGATTATGCCGATAATCTTTTTGCCGTCGACAACAGGAATCAGATGCACCATCTTCTCCGCCATAATGGTCGCTAAATCCTCAACAGGCGTGTCTCCGGTAACGGTTATAACGTCCTTTGTGCAGATATCATCCACCGTAACTGCCGCCATTCTCTTGATCTCTTTTTCAAGCCTGCCCGGGCTTTCGAGCATTATAAAGGCATCGAACAGCCTGACGACGGTAGGGATGTGGAATCTCTTGTTCTGGCTTATAAGGTCGTTCTCCGTGACAATGCCGGACAGGTTGCCGTCTGCGTCCACAACCGGCGCTCCGCTGATTTTATGCTCTATGAGAGTACGCGCAAGTCCCTCTATCGTGGTCGTTGGACTGACAGTTATTATATCCCTTGTCATTATGTCTTTAGCCTTCAGCATAGTATCTCCTTTTTATACTTAAATTACACAGATTTTATCAGATTACACAGATTAAAACACAAATCTTTTGATTTGACAACTCTTATTTCCAAAATTAACTAACAAGCCAACCTTCAGATTAGATGCCTTTAAATAAGAAAGCACCTGGTATTTAAAAATATCTGGAATATTCCCAGATACTGCCTTAATTTCAACTATAACTTTATCCTCAATAACTAAATCTGCAACAAAATCACCTGCTTTTCTACCCCGATAATAAACTCCAAATCGTTTTTCCGTTTCGTATTTTAATCCCTCCTGTTCAAAGTCTAATTTAAGAGCAGCATGATATACCCTCTCATTAAATCCAGGACCTAAATCGGAGTGAACCCTGTAACAACATGCTATTATCTGTTCTGTAAGAGGGTCTCTATTTTCCATAATCTGCGCAATCTATATTAATCTGTGTAATCATGTTAGACAATCCCTATGAATCCGCACTGTCTGCCTGTAACACCCTTCATATGCCGGTACGAATAATATTTTTCGGGCAGGCAGGAGGTGCATTCTTCCGACATCCATACATTGTCCGCCGGAACTCCCGAAGAAAGCGCCTGATATTTATTCGCGGTGGGCAGATCAAGGCAGTATTTTTCACCTTTTTTAATTATGTAGTCCTTTGATCTCTTAACTCCTAACTCTGAACTCGTCACTTTCTCAACCGCCTCAACAACTTCGTATCCTACATTATAACAACACCACCGTATTCCGGTACCGACGGCAATCAAGATATCGTCCGGCGATGAGTAAAACCTGTCCGTCATAGCCTGTATCGTGTTCTTCAATATCCCGGCTGCGGTTCCCCTCCATCCGGCGTGAACGGCGCCTGCTATGCGCCTTTTAGCATCATACAGAAGAACAGGCACGCAGTCCGCAGTTTGAACGCCTATCAGAATACCTTTTCTGTCTGTAATAACGGCATCGGCTATCTTAGGTTCAAGCTCATAATCGACAGCCAAAACCTTATCCGTATGTTTCTGAACGGGCAGATATATATTATTCGCTGCTATGCCGGCTATCTTTGAGACGGCATCCTTATCGCAGCCTGACGCCTTTGTTGTGAAAAAGGCCGTTACGTGCGATCCGTTAAATATAGGAGGGATTACTATGCCGTATGTCGTCATTATTATATCGACATGGCGTCTTCGACCTTGCTCAACAATTCCGTATGCTGGAAGGGCTTTTGGAGAAAACCTACCGCGCCCTCCTCGAATAATTCATGAAAATAGTGCTCCTCTCCATAGCCGCTGCAGATAATTATCTTTATACCGGGTTTTAATGCCTTCATCTCTTTAAATACCTGCCTGCCGCTTTTCTCAGGCATTACCATGTCAAGGATTACAAGGTCGATATTATCCTTGTTCTCATTGAATATACGCACCCCTTCGTTACCATGAATTGCAAGAAGCACCTTATAGTCATATGCCTCAAGAATATCCTTTCCAAGCTCCCGTACGACCTCCTCGTCATCGACAAGAAGGATTGTCCCTTTCCTTGTCTTCTCCTCCATAACCTCGCCCCTCCTTTTTTCTTCTACCTTCCCCTCCGCCTTCGGCAGATATAAGCGCACAGTAGTGCCGAGACCCGGCTCTGAATAAACATTGATATGGCCTCCGTGGTTTTTGATTATGCCGTAGACCATAGCAAGACCGAGACCCGTTCCCTTGCCGATGCCTTTTGTAGTATAGAAAGGCTCGAATATCTTCTTCTTAACCTCCGGCGGCATGCCTACTCCGGTATCGGTAACGCTGACACGTATATATTCTCCCGGCGGTATCTGGAAAAAATCGACGACCTTTTCGTCGTGAAGCAGATAGAACTCGGTCTTTATATAAAGCCTTCCTCCTTCCGGCATTGCATCCCTCGCATTGATGCAAAGGTTCATAATTGCCTGATAAAGCTGGTTACTGTCCCCTTCTATCGGCGGCAGGTTTTCTTCGGTATCCACAACAATCGTTATGCTCCTGTCAATGGTCTCCTTCACGAATGAAATAACTTCTTTTACGAGGTCGTTTATGGACATTTTCGTCATAAGATATTTGCCCTTCCTCGCAAAACCTAAAAGCTGCTGCGCGAGACTGGCTGCCCTTGTAGCCGACTTTTCTATGGTGTCTATGTATTTGTATATCTTATCGGTCTCGGGCGTAATGCTTCTCAGCAGCGATGCATAGCCCAGGACGCCCGTCAAAATATTATTGAAATCGTGGGCGATCCCCCCTGCCAGCATACCGAGACTGTCCAGTTTCTGGGTCTGCATAAGGGTCTGTTCCAGCCGCTTTTTTTCGGTTATATCCACGAAATACCCGTCAAAGCCTATAATAGCTCTTTCCTCGTTCAACTCGGGATAGACGCTCATAATTACGATAAGCTCGCTGCCGTCGGCGCCTATAATCTTTTCTTCCGAATTTTTAACCCCCGATTCTACAGCCTTTTCAAGCCTTAAACTCTCCTTCCCTTTGGGGAAAAGCGCGGAGAACTGCTTTACTCCGCCGCAGAGTTCGCCGAACTTCCTGTTGGTCCCTATGATACCGCCGTCTTTGTCGAGCCTGAAAATGGCGTGATCTACCCTTTCAAAGAGGTCCCTTATTTTCTTTTCCGATTCTATCAGTCTCGACTCCCTATCCTTTATGGCAACGGTCATTCTATTGAACTCCATAGCGAGTTCACCGATCTCGTCGCCGGTGGGCTCGATCTTTATTTCAGCATACTCTCCTTCCCCGATTCTCTTTACCGCACCGGAAAGCACTGCTAAAGGACGTGTGGCTATGGTGATCAAGAAGTAGACGACAACACTGCTGCCTGCCGCAAATATCAGCGCAAGCATGACCCCCCTGAGAACAATCCTGTTTTCGGTCTCTTTCATGGTGGATTTTGAGAAGCCTACCCTCACCCATCCGATGTTCTCCGTGGTTTGTCTCACGGTGTCTTCCTGAAATATGCCGATATCTTCGGACGCCCTTACCGTAAATACAGGGGCATAAAAGCTGAAGAAGTCGCTGTCTTCAAAGAATGACAGCGGAGAATTGGAAGACAATAAAGGAAGCTTTCCTGAGAATGGACTGCCTTCATGTATAAGCAGGTTCTCTTTTTTGTCATAGAAGGAGACAAATGCAACATCAGGAGAACTCTTGATAAATAATGCAGTCTTCTTCAGGAGTTCGGCATTCCCTGAAAGGATCGGCAGTTCCACCGTCTTGCTCGCCAATGCAGTTACGACCTCGGACCTCTTTATAATCTCCTTCCTCGATATATCCTTTTCCGTCCTTATGGCCTCATAGGTATATACTATGGATACAAAAATAAGGATCGGGATTATTAATAAAAGCGCCTTTTTTCTGAATGTCAATCTCATGGATATATCCTCTTTGCCTTTCTTAAAAGTTCGGCAGGGATATGTATCCCCATCTTCCGCGCTGTATTCGTATTAATGTATAAATCGAAATCATGGGACGGCGACGGAGGTATTGTCCCCATATCCGCCCCCTTAAGCGCTTTAGACGCCTTTTCACCCAACTGTCTTCCGACATTGACGGTATTAAAGGTAAGTGCGAGCAGCGCGCCATGTTTTACATGTTTTTCCGAAATCCCGAGTATCGGGATATTTTTTCTGAAGGACGTCAGGAAAACCTCTTCTATGGTTGTGTCGGTAAGCAGCCCCACATCGGGCAGAAGTAAAACAGCGCCGGCTGAATCAACCTGTTTGACGGCGCTCACGAACTCAAATGAGCTTCTCACGCTGTAAGTTGAAACCTGCGGGCTGGCAGTCCCGTCCAGTATCTTCATCAAGTCATGACTTCCCACGACCGCTATCCGCCTGATTTGCGGCAGGTAACTCTTAATAAGGGCAACATACTCCTTCACAGGCGTTGCCATATAAACGCCTGTTGTGTTAGGCCTGTCAATCTCCGGAGACGTTATGACAAGGTCATAGATCACGGCAATGGACGGCGGGAGCTTAAGCGATTCTTCAAGCGCCTCCCTTCCGAGCGCTATAACAACGCTTGCCTCCTCCTTTGCTGCAATGCCTTTCAGCCTGCCTTTAACATCGGACGGGGATAATATTTTTACAGAATCCAGTTTTTCCTTTACGCCGGAAATAATTTCGTTTACGGGTTTAAGCTGCGTATCTCCGACGATAATCACATCTGCCGAATGACACGGGGATGCATAAAAAAAGACGATTAGCGTGAAAAGCAGAAAAAAAATTTTCTTTTTATCCACCTTGTAAGTTTCGATGTTATTAAGTATAGACGCTATCAAGTGTTTTAATCCTCGAATGAATCGGCGGGACTTCTTCCGGGTCGATAATTACATCCAGCACCGTAGGAACTCCTGATGATATTATATCATTTATCATTTTCCTGTTTATTTTTCCCGGCTTTGTAATCCTGATCCCCCTTGCGCCAAGTCCTTCTGCAATTTTAACAAAATCGACCCGCTTGAACCTTGATGGGATGCCTTCAGGTAGAGAGGCAAGCTTTCTTGCATGATAGACCATACCAAGCATGGAATTATTCATTATAACCCATATTACAGGAATCTTATAATTAGATGCTGTTGCCACCTCCATGCCGTTCATCAAAAACCCTCCATCGCCGACTAAAGTGATAACAGGTCTTTCGGGCGATGCGAGTTTAGCTCCAACAGGTGATGCTACCGCATATCCCATTGAGGCAAAACCGAGAGGAACATAAAATGAATATGGTTCTAAAATATTTATATAACGTATCGCCCATGCCATGCTATTCCCGTTATCTGCAAAATAAATTGCATTTTCAGGGAGACTATCCATAAGGTCTTTCATCAACCTTTGTGGTTTATATGGCATTCCACCTGATCTAATAAGCTCTTGTCTATCAATCAAAGCAAATTTCTTCTTTAATCTTTTTGCCTCTCTCTGTCTCCTATCTCCAACAGATATTTTCTTTCCTTGCCTCTTCAGTTCATAAATGAGTTCCCGTAAGACAACCTTAGCATCTCCAACAATTCCAACAGTTACAGGATAGTTTTTACCGATTTCGTCAGGATCTATATCAAGCTGAATTTTTGCTACACTTGGAAGAAGCCTCTCATCCCAACCCGATGTCATCCATTCATTAAAACTCGTGCCTATGGCAAGCATGACATCAACACTATTTTCCATTATATATTTCTTTGCTATCGGTGAACCCGCAAAGCCCAGAACTCCGAGGGAAAGAGGATGGAGTTCATTAAAAATACCCTTCCCTTTCTGTGATGTAGCAACAGGTATATCCATCATTTCTGAAAGTTCTAAAAGTTCTTTATCAGCCCTTGAAAGCACCGTTCCCCATCCTGCTATCATCACCGGTCTTTTTGCACTAAGAAGAAGTCTTGCTGCCTTCTTCACCCCTTCTCTATCAAAAACCGCCGCCTGTCCAATAGAAATTCTTCCGCCTTTATACGAAACTTCCCGCTTCATTATGTCTGTAGGCAGATTCAGGTGAACAGGTCCGGTTCTTCCTGTCAATGCTGTCCTTAATGCCCTTGAAACCATTTCCTGTGTCTTTTTTTCATTTATTATCATATCGCTGTATTTTGTAATGCTTCTGAACATGTCAACTATGCTCAACCACTCGCTTGTGAATTCTTGAACAGCGCCTTTACCAAATACAGATGTGGAGACCTGGCCGGTAAGAACAAGAACGGGTATGGAATCCGCATAGGAAGATGCAATGCCTGTTATAAGATTGGTAGCGCCGGGGCCTGATGTCCCGCAGCAAACTCCTATTTTACCGCTCAGCCTCGCATATCCGTCTGCCATAAATGCAGCGCCTTCTTCGTGCTTTGTAACAATTACCTTTATCTTGCTTTTGTAGAGGGCATTATTAAGCGGCTCCAAGGCTCCGCCGGGTATGCCGAAGATGTATTCGACGCCATGATCCTCAAGACATTTAATGATAAGCTCTGCTGCAGTCATTTTGTTAAGGAATATAGCACAAAGAGTCGGATATAGCAATAAGTCCGGGGTGTTTTTTGCTATAATTAATTTAATTCCAATTAAGATTGCTTCGGGCTGCCGCCCTCGCAATGACAACTTTTGTTGTTAAGGAGAGTAAAAAATGAAAGCAGCAGGAATTGTAGGAACAGGTCTGTATGTGCCTGAAGAGGTAAGAACGAATGAGTGGTTTCAACAATTCGAATTATTGCCCTTTGATGAACTCTTCGATGATGCGAGAGTGCGGGAAAGGAGGGTTTGCGCTAAGGGTGAAAAGTCCTCTGATATCGAAACAAAGGCGCTCCTATCAGCGGTAGAGGATGCGGGGATCGGTATTGAGGATGTAGAACTAATCCTCGACGGCCCGAATCTCCATGACCAGCCGCAGCCCGGCAATGCCGCCCTTGTGCAGTATAAGTCCGGGGCAAAAAATGCCGCTGCAATAAATGTGGAGAGCGCATGCACCTCTTTGCTTTCACAGATCACTATAGCGTGGTCGCTGATAGGGAGCGGCATGTACAATACCATAGCATGCATAGGTGCAACCAACTGGACGATAACAGCCGATTACACCGAAAAAAACTGCATGTTCATGGGTGACGGCGCTGCAGCCCTGATAATGCAGCCTGTAGGCACCGGTAAAGGAATATTAAGCGCGCATCTCGAGACCGACGGAAGTTGTTACAGCGCTGTGGGCAGAAACTTCAGACTTCCAAGGGCGCTCATAGAGAATTATAAACCGGGCAATTATCTCGAAGGGCCGAGGGAGAGGGTATATCTTTATATCGACCGCGGAGACGCCGGTATCGGAAAAATAAGGGAGCACGGACCTATAAAGATTCCGGAAGCGGCGCAAAAGGCGCTTGCAAAGGCAGGATATACCGAAAAAGACATAGATTTCTTAATAACGCACAACCCTGCCCCTGCGCTTGTTGATGCATGGCAAAAGGCGCTGAATGTCCCGCCGGAAAAGGCGCACATTACCTTCGAAAAATACGGCAACATGAGCGCTGCGAGTATCGGAGCCAATCTTCATGAGGCCGTTAAAATGGGAAGGATAAAAGACGGAGACCTGGTTGTAATGTGCGGCCCGGGCGCAGGATTTCATTACTCGGCGGTTGTAATGAGATGGGGAAAGTAGCCTTTAAAACTTGTAACTAATGCTTATCAAAGCGGAAATGCCTTCCCTCGGAAAATCATTGGGTATGAGCTTTGAAGAACCCGAGGTATCCGGGTCCCTGTATCTCTTGTCCAGCAGGTTATGCACCGTGCCTTTTATTTCGAGATTCTTATAAATATTTTTGGCAATAAGAGCTAAATCGACCGTCGTATAAGAAGGTATCCTTCCCCTCGTATCTCCAGATGCCCTCGGCCTTGAACCCGTCCATAATACATCGATATGTGAAATTAAATACTTTGAGAGTCCATAATTCAGACCTGCTGCCGCCCTCTGGGAAGGCACATCAACCAATCTCTTTTTTGTGTTGGAGTCCTTTGGCTCCTGATATGTATAGCTTGCTTTCCAGTAATTCGAAGGGGTATAGTTTCCTGTCAATTCCACCTCTATACCCCTGACCCTCGCTCCTTCTTTGTTTGCGTATCTGGCAGGAGATACTGCCGCGTCCCTTACAATAAGGTCATCTATCAGGCTTATGAAATAACCCATATCGACCCTGAAATTATCCGTAAACCTGTAACCCAGAGCCGCTTCATACGTCCTTATTTTTTCCGGCTTGAGATTCGGATTTCCTATAACAGTGGGATTATTGGCATTATATAATTCGAGAAAGTTCGGCGCCCTGAATGCCTGGCCGTAGAGGAGCTTCAAATCAGCCTTATCCATGAAGCCCCATACAACACCGGCTCTCGGATTAAAGGCATCTCCGAACTCGCTGTAGTGGTCGTATCTGACCCCTGCTGTAACGTTTAAATTTTCCCTGATGTCCCATTCATCCTGAATAAATGCCGCCCATATCTCCCTTCTTGTATCCTTATTGAAGTTTGCCCATGATGTCACTTCCTGAAAAGAGCCGAGCGGAAGAAGGCTTGCTGTAGAAGTCCTCGGGTCATAGTTTGCGTAGAGCTTTACATCAAACTGCCTTATATTTTCATAGAGGCTGCCGATGATCAAATGGTTGTCTTCAAACAGTTCGTAATCGAATTGCATCTCTGCGCCGAGGGTTCTATTTTTAAGAAGGGCACGCGCAAATGCGCCGTCAGGAAATGTCCCTGCAGTTGATGTGAATCCCTCAGGGAAAAGCTCGACCTTTGCATCCTGCTCGAACTGGTCAAAATAGAGCCTGAGATTTGAAGACAGGCTTTCCGTAATTGTCTGATTATAACTCAGCTCATTCCAAAAATTTCTATACGTGATAAAATTCTCGTCCGTAAGGGCATAGGCATTGCCGATGTATGCGCCCCTGTCTTTGCCTGTATACTGCCCCTTGAACGTCAAATTGCCGTAAGAAGCCTTCAAGAATATATCGGTCTTTTCGAGATTGGCGTCTGTCCGCCCGGGGGCTGTCGTATATGATCTTCCTGCAAATCTGTCCTTGTCTATTAACAATTTCTGGCCGTTTGTATTCAGGTAATCCACGCTTCCGGATACCTGCAGCTTTTCATAAGAACCACCTGCAAGAAGATTGAATTTCTTCGTGTCGAAACTTCCGCCTGCAGCAGATACATTCACACCCTTTATGTCACCAGCATCTTTGGTAACGATATTTATAACGGCAACAAATGCATTGGCGCCGTAAAGGGCAGAGCCTGGACCCCTTACTATCTCTATCTGTTTTATATTTTCGACGGGCAGATCATTGTAAGCATTAGCAAGTGCGCTTCCCGTATAAGACTCGTTCAATCTGTGCCCGTCGATCATAACGAGTATCTTTTCCGATGTAGTTGTCCTTATGCCCCTGACCTCGAACATATACCTGCCGAACTCGTTTATGGATATTCCTATGCCCGGAACCATCTTCAATACGTCCATGATATTCCGGGCGCCCATGTTCTTTATCTCATCAGAGGTTATAATGGTTGCGATTGCAGGCGCCTTTTTCAGCGGGATTGCGCGTTTTGTTGCCGTTACAAGATCCTTCTCCTCGAAAAACAGGAGAAGCTCTTCCCTCGCTGAATCACCCGTACGTGTCTGCGCAAGCTTTATTCTTTCTAAGAGGGGTTTATTTTGAATGTCCAACGCAGGACTGACGGACGGGATGCCTAAGACAAATATAAACAACACAAACCATGCTGCTCCTCTCATCAACCCTCCTCGGCGTAAGTGCTTTAAAATATCACGAAATGAGAGAACTGTCAATCAATATATAGAGCGAGGAGTTCCCCCATTTTTTTGTTTCTTTGTCCGTCATTCCCGCGAAGGCGGGAATCCATTCTTATTATGTAGTTAAGCTGTCATATAAATCCGTCCATTCGGGATTATGTTCCTCGATAAGCTTGAGTTTCCATACCCTATTCCATCTTTTCATTTGCCTTTCCCTCGATAATGCCGTCTCGGCATTCTCTGCAACTTCGTAGTAAACAAGTCTGTGAACCCCATATTTCTTTGTGAAACCTTCAACTAAGCCGTTTTTATGTTCATAAACTCTTTTAGTCAGATTCGAGGTTGCCCCTATATACAAGGTCCCTCTTTTTCGGCTGGCTAAAATGTAAACGTAAAAACTTTCTTTCATCTGCAGATTTTATTTAGAGAAAATGGATTCCCGTTTCCACGGGAATGACGTGTCATAGTTTAACTTATTACCTGTCATTACGGATTATGGTCAATCGTCTGCATGAATGCCTCCGGCAAAAAGTTTATAATATCGGAAGCGATCATGGAATGTTCGCCCATGCGCCCTGCGGCCAGATCTCCCGCAAGTCCGTGAAGATAAACTCCAGCCACGGAAGCGTTTATAGGATCCAAACCCTGTCCTAAAAGAGACGCTATCACTCCCGTTAAAACATCACCGGAGCCTGCAGTGGCCATTCCTGAATTGCCTGTAGTGTTTATAAATGCATTGCCGTCCGGCTCTGCAACAATAGTAGGGACTCCTTTAAATACGAGATATGTTCCGGTTTCCTTCGAGAAAGCTATCGCCGTCTTAATTCTGTCTTTTTCTATTTGCTTTTGTTGCGCCTCTTCTGGCTTCTGCTTGAGAAGCCTCGCCATCTCTCCCGCATGCGGCGTGAGAATAATCGGCGATTTTGCTTTTTTCAAAATCCCTATCGCCTCTTGCCTATTGCCTATTGCCACGCTGATCGCGTTTATTCCATCCGCATCTATCACCATCGGAAGCGTGGATTTTTGAACAAGCTCCTTCACTATTTTTGCCGTACCGTCTGAAACTCCGATGCCGGGCCCGATCGCAATAACATCCGCTTTTTGCGCGGCAAATGCGAGGATTTGGTCTATTGCCTTATATGAGAGCATCCCGCTTCCGTCATCCGCCAAAGGTAATGTCATCTCCTCAATAACCATGCCCTGAAACACGTCCATCAGCGATTCAGGAACGGCAAGGGTAACAAGACCGGCCCCGCTCCTGAGACATGCCCGCGCGGTCATCAATGCGGCTCCGGTTTTACCCCTCGATCCCGCTATTACCAGCACATGGCCGTAATCGCCTTTATGGGAATATCTCGGCCTTGGGGGAATCAGACCCGATACGGTTTCCCTATCGATTAAACCGACTTTTAGTTTGTCTGATAAAAGAAGCTTTTCAGGGAAGCCTATATCCTCTATGAAAAGCCTGCCTGTATATTCCGCGCCCGGATAAAGATAATGCCCGCGCTTAGGCAATCCGAAGGTTACGGTGAAATCGGCCTTTACAGCTTCTCCTAAGATTTCGCCTGTGTCCGAAGAAACTCCTGACGGCATATCGACCGATAAAACAGGAGCCTCCGAATTATTTATAAATTCAAAGATTCCGGCAAGACTCCCTTTTACAGGGCGGCTTAGGCCTGTGCCGAAAACGGCATCGATAATGAACGCGCCGTGAACATCCTTTGCATTCACGGCATTGCGAAACTCTATAGGTATGCCAATCTTTTTAGCGATTTGATACTGCTTGTTACAATCAGGGCTAAGCTCATTCTTCTTTGCACAAATCAAAACCTGTACATTAAACCCCCAATTATGGAGATTACGCGCAGCAACAATGCCGTCGCCGCCATTATTGCCTCCGCCGCAAAGGGCAATAACCTTCTTATCCGGATAAAGCTCTCTAACCTTTGAAGCAACCGCAAGACCGGCCCTCTCCATAAGTACTAATGACGGAATACCGCAGTCCTCAATAGTAATCCTGTCGATCTCCCGCATTTCCTGAGATGTAACGACTTTCATAAAATCAATCTGAAGGCTCCTTTTTCTGACTCATCGCCTATAAGCATCATCATGGTGTTCGAAGTCAATAAAACTTATCATCTTTTCTTTTTCATGAACTTCATATATGAGAACAAAATGCCCGATATGCACTCTTCTTTTGCCTTTAAGAACATTTCTGAGAGGCTTGCCGATTTCGGGATTGCCTGCTACCTGTAAAATCTTTCTGACTACCGACTCGTAATGCCTTTTATCTTTTTTTGCAAGTTTTTGTAGAGATTTTTCAAGTTCCGGCTTTATCTCATATGCATACATCTTTAGCCGCCTATGTTTCTCAAATGGGCTTCAAGCTCCCTTTTGGTTTTGAACACTTTACCTTTGCTTTTGCCGGCACTTTTCACTCTTTCGATAAAACTCTCTTTGAAAGATTCTTCAGGAGGATAGAGCTGATCTTCCAGCGAAGCTATTAGTCCCCGTATAATATCTGCCCGCACCCGCTCCTCAATTTTTGGCATCAGTTTTTCTACAATAGCATCCTCATCTAAAACATAGCTTTTGGCTTTCATATTCGCAACCTCCTTATGCCCTTATTTTACCTGAAAAACACGCTAAAATCATTTATTTCAGCCACATTTTGGTATAATTAATCATGGAATTATTAAAAACATTATTTTGGACTGCCGGATTCAATGCCGCTTTATACGGCGGCATCATAGGATTGCTTGCCTTATTCATCAATCCTTTCCTCGGTATTGCCATTTTTGCTCTCGTTATCATCATTGCGACGTTTCTTTAACTTCTTTTCCACTACCGCCAGCATCTCTCCTCGTCCTCCGTCACTCCATAAAGCTCATAAACAATATAGTCTATCTTTTCGTCAGTAACTGAGATTTCGCGTTCTATTTTTTCACGCCCGGAGGAGGGCGGGAGGGGTCACGGTTTCAATCCGGTCTGCATATACCACGGCACTTCCGTAGGCTTCTGGAAGCCGCAGAGCTTATAAATATAATCGCTCACCTGTTCCGCCGTAAACGGCCTCATGAGAACGCCGCTCACCACCTTCGACTGGATGAGTTCCACAAGTTCTTCCTTTGTGGTCCCGGAAGAAGCGATGAGGAGGATTTTAAGAGACTCATCTTTACCCTTTATCTCTTTCGCGAAATCAACGGTGGATTCATCCCCGATGACGGAATCGAGGATAATCGTGCAGCAGTTTTCTATATTTCCAATAACCGCTCCAAGCTGCTTTGTAGTGTCGAAATATTTTACGGTTACACTGCTTTCAAATTCCCTCAATGCCCAGCCGATGGGATGCACCAGATCCTTTTTCACGCATACCAGAACCGATTTTTTTGACATCTATCCTCCCTTAAAACGAATGTTCTTTCCCCGGAAATATGCCCTTCTCAATTTCTTCTTTATACTGTTTTACAGCCTTCAAAGCGTCTTTTTTAAGATCGGCATACCTCTTTACGAATTTAGGAGTAAACCTCTCGAATAATCCTATAACGTCGTGCAGCACCAAAACCTGCCCGTCGCAGTGGACACCCGCGCCGATGCCTATGGTCGGGATCGACAGTTTTTTTGTTATCTGCTCCGCAAGTTTCGCGGGTATAGCCTCCAGAAGCAAAGAAAACGCGCCTGCCTCCTGAAGTATCTTTGCGTCCTCAATAAGCCTTTTTGCGGCATCCTCGGTCCTGCCCTGAATTTTATAACCTCCCATCCTGTGAATGGCCTGCGGCGTAAGCCCTATATGAGCCATTACCGGGATTTCAGCCTTTGTCATCGCCTCTATTTTTTCCGCGGTCTCTCTGCCGCCTTCTATTTTCACCGCCTGAGCGCCCGCTTCTTTAATAAAGCGTCCGGCATTCCTCACCGCGTCCTCGACGCTTACCTGATAAGAAAGATAAGGCATATCTCCGATAACCATCGCGCTCTTTGCCGCCCTCGAAACCATCTTTGTGTGATATATCATTTCATCCATAGTGACAGGGAGGGTATTTTCGAGCCCTTGAACGACCATGGCGAGCGAATCTCCGACAAGGATTGCGTCTATTCCGGCCTCATCCACTATACGTGCAAAGGGATAATCATAGGCGGTGAGCATGGTGATCTTCCGCCCTTCCTGTTTCTTTTTCAAAAAATCATTAATTGTTATCTTCTGTTTTTCCATTACTCCATCGCTCCGTTATTTGATTTTGACGGCCTTATCGCCTTTAAATTCAACTGCACGTATTTTCCGCCGTCCCATTCATTTATTATCGGATGAAACGCGGCGTCAATCGCACCGGCGTTTTCAACGACATCAAGCAGCCCTCCGAAATCAAAACCTATGCTGTCTACGCTTCTGCCGTTCTGTTTCAAGCGCATCTTAAGATGGTTCTTTCCCACAATCCTGGGCTGCATTACCTCAAATCCCTTCCCTCCGAAGATCGGTTCCTCATTTCCGCATCCGAAAGGCTCCAGAAGCGCAATTTCGTTTATCAGATCTATAGTAACATCCGACATGGAAACGGACGCGTCTATGTGTAGGGCAGGCGTGAGATCGTTATCGGAAACCGAATCCGCGGCAATCCCCGAAATCATTTCCCTGAACCGTGCGATATCTTCGGACAAAAGGCTCAATCCCGCAGCCTGTTTGTGGCCGCCGAACCTTTTGAGAATATCCTTGCACCTGGTCAACCCTCCATAGATGTCAAACGCAGGGATGCTCCGGGCAGAGCCTTTAGCCGTGCCGTTTTCTATCGAAAGGATAAATGTCGGCCTGTAGTATTCCTCCGCGATCCTCGAAGCGACTATGCCCACCACTCCGGGATGCCACCCCTCCGATGCTAAAACGATAGCTCCGCCAATTTCGAATTTTTGGAGCATCTCTTTTGCTTCGTTATAAACAACCTCCTCTATTTCCTGTCTCTTTGAATTCAGTTCATTAAGCCGCTTCGCAAGACCTTCGGCCTCTGCTTCCGAATCGGTG
Organism: Nitrospirota bacterium; assembly: GCA_021792185.1. GTDB lineage: Bacteria > Nitrospirota > Thermodesulfovibrionia > Thermodesulfovibrionales > Dissulfurispiraceae > GWB2-47-37. The sequence continues at coordinate 19,900 of JAJYVD010000018.1, forward strand.
GTTAAAAGTCTCACGACATCCGCTGCATCCGCTATCCTGCCGGCGGCATTGATCCTCGGTATAAGGGTGTAATGCAGGAACGTCGTTTTAAAAAAATCGGGTTTTACCCCGGCTGCACCTTTCAGCGCCCCGATGCCGATCCTTTCTCCCGAGCGGATCAATTTAATGCCCTCTTTCAGGATAATCCTGTTGTCTCCGACTACGGGAACCACGTCGGCAGCAGTCCCTATTGCCGCAAGGTCTAACAGTTCATGTACATCGTCGATATTATTTTCAAAAAGGGCCTGTATGAGCTTGAAAGCCACCCCTGCACCGGAAAGATTTGAGATTTGAGATTTGAGATTTGAGATTTTTGGATTAATAATTGCGAGGGCATCCGGCAATTCAAAAAAAGAGGCTATAGGCGATAGGCTATGGGCTATAGGATCTTGCTGTTTATCGCCTATTGCCTCTTGCCCATTGCCTATTGCCTTTCTAACCGGTTCATGATGGTCGGTAATGATTACATCGATTCCGAGGGCATTTACCTGCGAGACCGCGTCAAATGACGTAATACCGCAGTCAACGGTTATTATCAGCCGTGCGCCTATTTCTTTTGCTTTTTCGACGCCCGCAGTCCCGAAGCCGTAGCCGTGTGCGATCCTGTCCGGTATGAAATAATCGGCATCGATGCCAAACTTTTTAAGCCCTTCCAGCATTATCGCCGTTGCCGTAACTCCGTCTGCGTCGTAATCCCCGTGGATCAAAACACGCTCGCCGAGCCTCTTTGCCTCGTTTATCCTGTGGAGGGCCTTTTTGATGTCAGGAAGCTCCATAGGATCGGAGAGTCTGGAGATATCGGGAGAAAGAAACGAGTTAAGCTGTTCGGATGTCTTTATGCCCCTGTTTACGAGCACCTGCGCGAACGCAGGGGACACTGAGGCAAGCCGCGATACATAGTCAATGAATTCTGGATTGGTCTTGTTTATGAACCATCTCCTGTTCACCAGCTCCTCACTTCTTTTTAAGAAGCACTACAATAGGGCTTGCCACGAATATGGACGAGAATGTTCCTACGACAAGTCCCATTATCATGGCAAGGGCAAAGTCGTGTATGACCTCTCCTCCGAAAAAAAATAAAGCCACAGAAGTAAGAAGCACTGTGAGGGATGTTATGATCGTCCTCGAAAGCACCTCGTTTATGCTCCTGTTGATAATCGCCTCTATAGGCTCTTTGACTATGCGCTTCATATTCTCCCGTATCCTGTCGAACACTACAACCGTATCGGTCAGCGAATATCCGGCAATTGTAAGGAGCGCGCTCAAAAGAATGAGATTTATCTCTTTGTTCATGATATAAAATACCCCGAGCACCGCGAGCACATCATGAAATGTGGCTACTGTGGCTCCCACCCCAAACCTCAACTGAAACCTCCACGCGACGTATATCAGAATTCCTCCGGTAGCCATGATTATCGCCCACATTGCATCCTGGCGTAATTTGGAACCTACCTTAGGGCCTATCTCGGTTGTGGAATCGACAACAGGTTTCTTATCCGAAAACTTAGCGGAAAGAACCTGCACTATTTTTTCGGAAAAGCCGCCGAGTTTGTCTTCCTGTTTTTTTACCCTTATAAGGACTTTATTTTCGGTAGGAAGGTCCTGAAGGTCGAAGTCCTTTAATCCTCCTTCATCCAATGCCTTTCTGACATCGTGGAGAGATACGGATTGCGCGAACTTTATCTGCACTGCTGTCCCGCCCGCGAAATCGACGCCTAAATTAGCGTTGCCGAGCGCTATCTGGACAATAGCTATAATGCCGAGCGTGGACAAAATGCCAGAAACGATAAATGCGTATATTTTTTTGCCCATGAAGTCTATGTTTGTGCCTTTCAGCAGTTCTATCATATGCTCAACCTCTTGACCTCTTTTTTGGAGTGTATGATGTCAAAGACAGTCTTTGTCCCGATGAGGGCGGTGAAAAGATTTATCGCCACGCCCAGGCTCAATGTAACCGCGAATCCTTTTATCGGCCCTGTGCCGAACTGGAATAACACCGCAGCGGTAATAAGGGTCGTTACATGGGAATCGAATATTGTCCAGAACGCCTTTTTATATCCGCTCTCAACCGCGGCCTTCGGCGTTTTGCCGCTCCGGATTTCGTCACGCATCCTTTCGAACATAAGGACGTTCGAATCGACCGCCATACCTATGGCGAGAATTATACCGGCAATGCCGGGCATTGTAAGTGTTGCGTTAAGAGACGCCATCGCCCCCAGCAAGAGCAATATATTAAGCACAAGAGCAAAATCAGCCACGACTCCGGACAGCCTGTAATAAAAAATCATGAATATAACGACCAAGATCGTTCCGATAATGCCCGCCATTTTACCTGCTTCTATGGAGTCCCTTCCGAGAGAAGGGCCTACTGTAACGTTCTGGAGTATTTTAACGGGAGCAGGCAGTGCACCGGCCCTCAACACTATGGCGAGGTCTTTTGCCTCTTCCATCGCAAAGCTTCCGGTTATCTGGGCATCGCCGCCGCTTATCCTCTCCTGTATTACGGGCGCGGAATAAACATTATTGTCCAGTATGATGGCAAGCCGCTTCTTTACATTCTGCGCAGTTATGTCTTCAAATATCTTGGCCCCGGCGCTGCTGAACTTAATCGAGACATACGGCTCGCTGAACCTCTCGTCTATGCTTACCCTTGCTTCGGTTAAAAGGTCTCCGCTGAGCAACGTCTCCTTTTTAAGGAGCACCGGTCTTTTTGTAACAACGCCTGTCTCCTTATTAACAACCCTCTGGAATAATATCTCATCCCCTTCGGCAATCCTGTTTTTAAATTTATCGAGAAGCTGTGTTTCTTCCTCCGGCATGATGGATGGAGGCATCTCTGCCGCAAGGGGCGATTCGTCGTCAACTATCTTGAACGCAAGCTGCGCAGTCTTACCGATTATCTCTACCGCCCGTTTCGGGTCTTTTACTCCGGGTAACTGCACAACGATCTCGTTTTCAGCCTGCCTGTGAATGGTCGGCTCCGCAACGCCGAATTGGTCTATTCTGTTCCTAATGACCTCCAGCACCTGATCTGTTGCCGTGTCTTTAATGCGCTGCTTTTCTTTCTCGGATATTTTATATTTCAAAGCATCCTTGGCGTCTGCCAGCGTCAATATAGGATACGCCTCTTCTATCACCTTCCTGACATCCATGTTTGAAGGCGTCACAACCATGAACATCCCGTCCTTTTTGACGCTCGCCTGAATCTTTTTCTTTTCGAGCACGCCGCTTAAGGAAGACGCAATCCTTTCCGTAGCGATCTCGACGGCCTTCTCGCCCTCGACCTCAAAAACAATATGCAGTCCTCCCTGAAGGTCAAGGCCCATTACTATCCCCTTATTAGGCATGGTCTTTTTCCACCACCCTGGCATGCCCTGAAAGAGCGGGGTATTAGGCAAGAAGAAAACTGCGGCAACAACTACGGTGAGGGCTATAAGGACAATCCTCCACAACACACCTTTCTTCATTTATATCAGAAACCTCCAATTTTAATATCCAACAACCTAACTCTTAATTTAGTCTTCGTCCGCAGCCGCTCTTACGGAGGCAATATAGCCTTTCCCGAATTTAACCTTCACGTTTTCGGCGATTTTCAAAATAACCGTGTTATTGCCCACGCTCTCAACAACCCCGTAAATGCCGCCTCCGGTTATCACTTTATCGCCCTTTTTAATGTTGTCGAGCATCTGCTTATGTTCCTTAGCCTTTTTCTGCTGCGGCCTGATGAGAAGAAAATAAAAGACCACAAAGATCAATATCAACGGCAGAAGACTCGCGATCATACCCTGAGCGCCGCCCGGCTGCCCACCCTGCGGAGCGGGGCCCATGGCATACGCCTCTGTAACGGCAAAATTCAATAATTCCAGCATTCGACACCTCCGGTAATCTCTAAACTTTTAGCATATATACTAACAACCTTACGCAAAAATCTCAAGGTTTTTAGACACCCTATCAAAGATGGAAGGCAAAGTATTGGAGCGACTTCGGCAGCCCGAGCGTAACACGGATGTTTAAGCGGACTAATAGCAGAAAAGTTCCCTTAGATATTTATCGAAAAGTTCAAGCCCCTCTTTGTGATTATCCGTCAAATCATAATCGATCCTGTTCCAGTAAGAGACAATCTCATCCTCGGACATGAACGCCCTCATAGGAGAATGTCTTGCTGTTTCAGGAAAATTATTTATTGCGATCTCTTTTGCCCTATTAAGGTCTTTTATGAATTTATTCAGCAGTTCCTCTTTATCGCCGAATTCTCTTCTCGCGATCCAGAGCGCAAAAACAAAAGGCAGCCCTGTTTTTTTATACCACAGTTCCCCAAGGTCGTAAATAAACAGGCTATAGGCTATAGGCGATAGGCTATAGGCTGCATGTTTATTAATGTTTCTACCTATTGCCTCTTGCCTATTGCCTCTTGCCTTGTGTTTCAGCGCATCGTCCCCGATTAAAAGAAATGCCTCGCCCTCCGACTCCTCCGGGTTTATCGAGATATGCAATCTGCACTGAATCCCATAAAATTCTCTGAGTATTATATCCAGCAAAGCAACGGACGTCTCGGACTGTGATGACACGTATATAGTGCCTCCGTTTAATTCCCCGATGGGTACCCTACTGAACAGCAATATGCTCTCTATCGGCCCTTGAGAGCTTATCGAATGGCCTTCTATTATCCGATAGAGGGATGGATTTTTGAGATATTCTATAGATGAAGACGGGCTTACATCTATTTCGTCGTTCCTGAGCATCTTGTTAAGAATAGACGGAACCCCTTCCACAAACTCGTAAGACGAGCAATCGCACTCTTTTTCGAGCGTATAAAAAATCGGAAAAAGATTTGCGTACGGAATTTTGCCTATTCTGAGTTTCATGTTTTTATCCTTTTACAACTCCCATCGGCCTCAATCTCGCCACTTTCTTGGAAATACCGGCATTATGCACCACATCAACGACATTTGATATATCCTTATACGCTTCTGACATCTCCTCCGCGAGCGTCCCCCTTCCGGCAGCCCTGACAATTATACCCTTATCCTCCATCTCCCGCCATATCGCCCTTCCCTTTGCCTGTCTCAGCGCCTGATGCCTCGACATTATCCTGCCCGCGCCGTGGCACGTAGAGCCGAATGTCTCGCTCATCGCCTTTTCCGTGCCGATCAGGACAAACGACGCCCTGCCCATATCGCCGGGGATAAGCACAGGCTGTCCTAAATTCCGGTAGACGGCGGGGAGTTCGGGATGCCCGGGAGGAAATGCCCGTGTGCTTCCCTTTCTGTGAACCACCAGCTTTCTCTTTTTGCCGTTGACGATATGCTCCTCCACCTTTGCTATATTGTGCGCTACGTCATATATCAATGTCATGCCGAGTTCTGCCGGAGGCATCCCGAATACCGACATAAAGATCTCGCGCGTCCAGTGCATAAGGCACTGCCTGTTGCCCCACGCATAATTCGCAGCGGCCTTCATTGCGGCAAGATAATCCTGAGCCTCCGGACTGTTAAACGGCGCGCAGGCAAGTTCTCTGTCCGGCAAATCGATATTGTATTTTTGAACAGCCCTGCTCATTACCTCAAGAAAGTCGGTGCATACCTGATGCCCGAACCCCCTCGAACCGGTATGTATCATCACCGTTATTTGGTCTTTAAAAAGCCCGAGGGCATTTGCCGTTTTTTCATCGTATATCTCATCCACATATTGCACTTCTAAAAAATGATTTCCGGAGCCAAGAGTCCCCTGCTGAGCCCTTCCCCTTTCGTATGCCCTTTGGCTTATAATCGAGGGATCCGCCCCATCGAGGCAGCCTCCCGACTCTATCTTTTCGAGGTCGGACACATCGCCGAGCCCTTTTTCAACAGCCCATTGCGCCCCTTTTAAAAGCAGTTTTTCTTCCTCGTCCGGGCCGAGCCTGATCTTTCCTTTTGATCCCACGCCTGAAGGAATTTCATTGTAAAGGGCATCGGCAAGCTCTTTAAGCCTCGGCACAAGCGTTTCTCTTTTCAGATTGCTCCTTAAAAGCCTCACCCCGCAGTTTATGTCATACCCCACGCCGCCTGGAGATATTACTCCCTCTTTAATGTCAAAAGCGGCCACGCCGCCTATCGGAAAACCGTAACCGGTATGTATATCCGGCATTGCCATCGATGCGCCTACAATACCCGGAAGCGTCGCGACATTCGCCACCTGCTCAACAGAGCCTGATTCCAGCTCTTTCTCCAAAACGGTGTCCACATAAATAACCCCGTTAGTCCTCATGCCCGGCTTGTAATCCTTCGGAACCTCCAGCTTGTTTGCATCTATCCTTTTAAGCCTTTCCGGCAATGACATGATGCACCTCCTAACCTGTATGATTCATAAATTACGACAACAAAGGAAGACAAAGTATTGGAGCGACTTCGGCAGCCCAAGCGTAACATGGACGTTTAAGCGGGCTGGCGCAGCTTCGGAGGAAGGCTCGGATGCCTTCCGAGAATGAAGCGGAAATGCTTTGTCTTCCAGCATAACAAAAGTTTTTAAATAATATAATACGGCTAAACCTTGAGCTGCTAAAGCCGTTACAATACAATCCCCTGCCATTTCTTTCTGTTAAAAATCTAAATATCAAATATAACCTCTATCTCCCATTTATCATTTATCTTCTCCACTCTGATATTATGATATGTCGCGGCCTTAACCAGCAGCCTCCTCTCGTGCCTGTCGATATCAAATTTCTCGCCGTATATATTCGCTTTCATAAAAGCCGGCGGCTGATGGGTGAAGGCGATTATCTCCATTCTTTTACCGATAAATCCATACGTGTCGAACCGGAATATCAGATCATTAAGAAACGCGACCAGCAACCCCTCTATCGAATCGCTCTTTACCTCTATGACTATCTCTTGTCTCTCATTAATATTCCCGATGTCCGTAATCAGGCTGTACATTCCCATTCCCGCATTTGCAAAAGCCTCTTCGCAGGTTTTTCCATATGCCTTTATTCCCGCATCTCCGGATATATCAAGGACTTCGTATTGCATATAAAAATGATAACATACAACTGCGCATATTATTCGGTAATTTCAATCGGCATCTATTTCAGATATAATTAGTTATGCAAGACAAAGACAAAACAGAAGAAGAACTAATAGAAGAACTAACAAGATATAAAAGACTCCTTGAGGCGGTGACAGACTACATCTATACCGTAAGAGTCGAAAATAGTCATGTGGTTTCAACGACCCATGGTCCAAATTGTATAAGGATAACCGGGTACTCGCCGGAGGAATACGAAGAAAATCCATTGCTATGGTATCAGATGATCTATGAAGAAGACAAAAATGCTGTTTTAGAGCAAGCCTCTAAAGTAGTTTCCGGAAAACCTGCTCCGTTCCTTGAACACCGTATTATCCATAAAGACGGTTCCATCCGCTGGGTGAGAAACACACCTGTCCTTCGATACGATGAACATGGACAATTTATCGGTTACGACGGATTGATTTCAGACATCACCGAACGGAAAATGATAGAAGAAAAACTCGTAGAACTTGCCGAAAGAGACCCGTTAACAAACATATACAACAGAAGAAAATTTTATAATTTCTTGGAAGATGAAATAGAAAGGGCAAAAAGATACAAAAGACCCCTGTCATTAATAATGTTTGATATAGACTACTTTAAGAAAGTTAATGACATGTACGGACATGATGTGGGAGACAAGGTTCTAATCATAATAGCCGATATTGTAGCTGCAAATATAAGGCGGATAGATGTATTTGGAAGATTAGGCGGAGAGGAGTTTGGAATACTTGTCTCCGACACGGCGATTGAAGGCTCTAAGGCATTGGCAGAAAAGGTAAAGGGGAAAATAGAAAGTCATAACTTTGATGTTGCAGGAAAGGTTACAATAAGCATTGGAGTGACAGAATATAAAGATGATGACACTTCGGATAGCTTTCTAAAAAGAGTGGATGATGCTCTTTACATGGCTAAAGACAAAGGAAGAAACAGGGTTGAAGTGGTATAATGCATACCTTTACAGTCCAGGCTATTGAAAAACTCTTCGGGGACAGATTCTCCTCAGCCACAGAGGTGCATCTCCTCTGGAAAGGGAATGAATCCTTTGCAACTATCTTTGACGCAATCAAAAAAGCAGAAAAATTTATCTGCCTCGAATTCTATATATTCAGAAACGACGAGACAGGCTGCGAACTCGCGGAAATACTGAAACAAAAGAGCAGGGAAGGCGTTAAAGTATACCTGCTGTACGATCACTTCGGCTCGTTCGGCACGCCTTCCGAATTCTGGAAAGACTTAAAAAATACGGGCATAAAAATAATGGCATCGCGCCCTTTTAAGTGGACGAATCCATGTTATTACATCCACAGGGATCACAAAAAACTGATCGTAATAGACGGCCAACAGGCATTTGCCGGAGGGTTGAATATCGCCAACGAATACAGCGGCTTTCACCTGAGGCGCAAGGGCAGGACATGGCGCGATACGGGCGTAATGCTCCAGGGCCCGATAGTGGAAGAACTCTTTAATATATTCAAGAAAAGCTGGCGCATATGGAGAGGAGAACCCATCGCCATCTCGAACTTCAAATCTCAAATTCCAAATCTCAACGAAACGATCCCTGCCATCCCGATCTTTGTAAGCTCCGCACGCGGACGCAGGAGGATGAGGAGGCTTCTCTATTACAGCATCAACCATTCCAAGAAAAGCATATCGTTGACTACCGCGTACTTCACCCCGAGCAGGAGAATGGTCGAAACTCTGGAGAATGCCGTTAATCGCGGTGTAAAGGTCAGATTGCTTGTGCCGGGTGACAGCGACGTTCCTGCCGCGTCATACGCTGGAAAGGCGTTCTTTTCAAGGCTTTTAAAGGCGGGCGTTGAAATATATACTTATACGGGCGAGATACTCCATGCAAAGACATTTATATTTGACGGATGCTGGAGCATTATAGGCTCGACCAATCTGGATTTCCAGTCGCTGAGATACAATGACGAGGGGAACGTCGGGATATTGAATTCCGGTTTTGCGGCGCGGATGAATGAGGTTTTTGAAGAGGACTTGAAGCGCTCAATAAAGATAGAGCTTGGCGAATGGCATAAAAGACCGTTTATGGAAAAAATGAAGGAACACTTCTTTTCTCTGTTCAGAAGAAGGCTGTAACGACCAAACTTTTATGCCTCTTCGTTTTTCAAATATCTTTCCTCTATCTCTTTTAGAAACCGGTAAAAATCGCTCAAATGTTTTTTAAGCGCTCCGAAGATTATCGTATCGTCTATTTTATCGTAGCCGTGAACAAGAACATTCCGTGTCCCTGCCATCGGAATTAGAAACTTTAAAGATTCCTCGCTGATAATACCGTTTTCAGCCAGAACCACGAATACGCCTTTATTACCCTCAGGCTCTCTTAATCCCTCTTTCTTTATAATAACCTTTGCTATGTCTATGCATGCCTGTATGGCAACTTCGATATTCCGCTCTACGGCGTCCTTTGTTATAAAATCCTTAAGATAGGCTTCTATAGATATTTCCGAAAATGCAGACAGCCTTCTCACCCGCTCCTGAACAACCGCTATTTTTGCATTAATCTCTTCCAAGCAGCGCCCTCCTTTTGGTTTCCCTGAGTTCTTTGATAAAGGGCATAAAATCCTGATATTTGTTATCCAGAGTCACCTCGTATATGATCCTTTCGGCTGTACTGCGCTCATAAATGCATAGTCCTTCTTTAATGACATAGTAAGTAAAGATTAAAGATGCCCCGTTCAAAACAGTTACATCAACTGCCCTCGCTGCCTTTATGCCTATCTCTACAGCCGACAGTTCCGCCTCCTGAAGCGCAATAAATGGGTCGGCTTTATAAAAGGCGTCTTCAAAAACAAAGGCAATGTCAATGTCGGACTTTTCTTTTTCGGTTCCTTTAACTACAGAACCGAACAAATACAAGGCAATCAGATGCTCTTTGAGAGCGCCATGCCTGTTTATCGCTTCTTGTGAAATTTCTTTTATTTTTTTAACTGTTTGCATGCCCTATTATCCTGTCTTATTGCAGAATCCAATGACAACGTAATTATACCTAAAGAATTGGGAAATTACAAAACGAACGAAACGGCAGGCAATATAACAAAAAAGGGGACATATTTCATGTCCCCTTTGGATTATTCGATGAAAAACTTTTTATCTTGCCACTCTTTTCTCCGCTATCTGAATCCTTATCGTCGCCCTTTCGAGCGCCGCAGTAGCCCTCACAAAGTCTATTTCCTCGGCCTTTTTCAGCCTTTCCTCTGCGCGTTTCATCGCGGCCTTAGCCCTTTCCACATCGATTCCTTCGGACTTCTCCGCGCTGTCTGCAAGTATAACTACCTTATCCGGAGAGACTTCGGCATAACCGGAACTCACGAACACGTACTCTGTATCACTGCCCTTTTTCAGGACGAGCATCCCTATCTTCAGCGTTGTGATGAACGGAACGTGTCCGGGCAGCACTCCGAACTCTCCATCAGTGCCGGTTGCAGCCACCTCATCGACATCCTCGCTCAGCACAAGGCCGTGCGGTGTTACGATATCCAGTCTTAATTTATTTTCCATTTCATTTCCTTAATTTAAAATTTCAAATCTGAAATTTGAAATTAATGTTATCTGTTCCAGCCTAATTGTCTTGCCTTTTCCTCGACTTCTTCGATGGGCCCGGCCATATAGAACGCCTGCTCCGGCACATCGTCATACTGACCGTCGGCTATCGCCTTGAACCCCTTTATTGTGTCTTCAAGCTTCACATATTTACCGGGCCTTCCGGTAAATACCTCGGCAACCGAGAACGGCTGGCTCAAGAACCTCTGTATCTTTCTCGCTCTTGAAACGGTCAGCTTGTCGTCTTCGGCAAGTTCTTCCATACCGAGTATCGCGATAATATCCTGGAGTTCTTTATATCTCTGAAGTATCGACTGCACCCTTCTTGCGACACCGTAATGCTCCTCGCCGATAACAAGCGGGTCAAGGGCGCGTGAAGTTGAATCGAGCGGGTCAACCGCGGGATAAATACCGAGTTCCGATATCTGCCTCGACAGAACGACTGTTCCGTCAAGGTGGGTAAATGCCGTTGCAACGGCAGGGTCTGTAAGGTCGTCGGCAGGAACGTATATCGCCTGCATGGATGTAATAGCGCCTTTCTTTGTGGTCGTAATCCTTTCCTGGAGCGTCCCCATATCGGTGCCGAGGTTCGGCTGGTATCCGACCGCTGAGGGCATCCTTCCGAGGAGGGCCGAAACTTCGGAGCCTGCAAGCGTGTATCTGAATATGTTATCGATAAATATCAAAACGTCCTGTCCCTGATCCCTGAAGTATTCAGCGGCAGTAAGGGCGGTAAGACTGACCCTGAGTCTTGCTCCCGGCGGTTCGTTCATCTGTCCGTATATAAGCGCAACGTTTTTGACGACGCCTGATTCCTTCATTTCACGGTAAAGGTCATTACCTTCCCTTGTCCTCTCGCCGACGCCCGCGAAGACCGAGACGCCGCCGTGTTTCAGGGCTATATTATGGATCATCTCCATGATAACGACCGTCTTGCCGACTCCCGCGCCGCCGAACATTCCCATCTTACCGCCTCTCACAAACGGCACGAGGAGGTCGAACACTTTAACGCCGGTCTCAAAGACCTGCGATACCGGCTCCTGCTCTGTGAAATCAGGAGCAAGCCTATGTATCGGGAGTCTATCGGTCGTCTCTATCGGACCAAGCTTGTCATAAGGGTCTCCGACAACATTCATTATCCTTCCGAGCGTGCCTTTTCCGACCGGAATGGTTATAGGTTTGCCGCTGTCCATTACCTTCATCCCTCTGACGACGCCGTCGGTGGTCTGCATTGCTATTGTCCTTACCTTGTTGTCGCCGAGATGAGATGCTACTTCAAGGGTAATATCAAGAGTTGGAATGCCCTTTGCGGCATCGCCCGGAGATTCTATCTTCAAGGCATTCAATATTGCCGGAAGCTCTTTATCGAACTCTACGTCAACAACCGCGCCAATTACCTGCGACACCTTACCTTCATTCATTATCATAACCTCCTGTATCCCTGAAAAATTTCAAATCTCAAATTATTGCTTCAATGCCTCAACGCCGCCTACAATATCCATCAGTTCCTTTGTAATGGACGCCTGTCTTGCCTTGTTATACTGCAGGGTCAGACTCGCTATCATATCGTCGGCAGCCTTTGTGGCATTCTCCATCGAAGTCATTCTCGCAGCCTCTTCGGACGCCTGGGATTCAAGAAGCGCCCTGAACACCTGAATCTCAAGATTTTTCGGAAGCAACTTATCGAAAATATCCTGTTGTGAAGGCTCGTACAGAAAATCCGCCATATTTTCCTGTGCTTCGGCCTCAGCAGCCTTTACAGGTGAAAGCGGCAATAAACGCGCTGTAGAAACTTTCTGAACAAGGGCTGATTTGTATTCATTATACACAAGCAATACTTCATCAAACATCTCGTTTGTGTAATTCTCTATTATGTCCCTTATAATTTCCTGCGCGTTTAAATAAGATATCCTTCCTGAAATGCCGACCCACGATTTCCTTAAAACAACTCCCCTTCTTTTAAAAAGGTCGTTTCCTTTCTTGCCGATTGCGCTGACACTCACCTCTACGCCTTCCGCCCGGGTCTCTTTGATGAGTTTGAAGGCGGCCTTCATTACATTAGTATTGAATGCGCCGCATAACCCCTTGTCTCCCGTCATAACAATAATCTCGACATTTTTCCTCGGCCTGAGTTCAAGCAGCGGGTGTCCTGTTTCGACTGTCCCGGCAAGATTCGACAGCACGGAGTTCATTTTGTCCGCATACGGCCTCAATTCCAGTATCCTTGTCTGCGCCTTCCTGAATTTGGCTGCGGATACCATCTTCATGGCCTTTGTTATCTGCTTTGTGCTCTTTACGGAGCCTATTCTTTTGCGTATCTCTTTTAATCCGGGCATTCTTTATACCTCGATAAAACCTTTCTTGAACTCTGCAATCGCTGCAGTGAGCTTCTCTTTCAGAGACTCGTCTATCGCATTTTTATCTTTAAGCTCGGTCCTCACGTCCGCTTTTTTGTCCTTCATGAAACCGATAAACTCCGCTTCAAATTTCTTTAGCGCCTCGACAGGCACATCATCGAGATGTCCGTGGGAACCCGCAAAAAGCACCATTATCTGGTCTTCTACAGGCAGGGGCACATACTGGTCCTGTTTCAGTATCTCGACCATCCTCTTTCCTCTCTCGATTTGCGCCATGGTAGACTTATCGAGGTCGGAACCGAACTGGGCGAATGCGGCAAGCTCCCTGAACTGTGCAAGGTCGAGCCTGAGCGTTCCCGCAACCTGTTTCATTGCCTTGGTCTGGGCGGCGCTGCCGACACGGCTGACCGAAAGTCCTACGTTAACCGCAGGCCTGACACCGGCATAGAAAAGGTCGGGCTCGAGATATATCTGACCGTCAGTGATGGATATGACGTTTGTGGGAATATACGCGGAAACGTCGCCGGCCTGTGTTTCGATTATAGGCAGCGCGGTTAATGACCCGCCGCCGAGCTCATCGCTTAATTTTGCGGCCCTTTCAAGGAGCCTTGAATGGAGATAAAATACGTCGCCGGGGAACGCCTCGCGTCCCGGGGGACGCCTCAGGATAAGTGAGAGCTGCCTGTAAGCAGTGGACTGCTTGCTGAGATCGTCATATATTATCAATGCGTGTTTTCCATTGTCCCTGAAGTATTCGCCTATCGCGCATCCTGTGTAAGGAGCGATATACTGGAGAGGCGCCGGCTCGCTGGCTGTCGCCGAAACGACAATGGTATGTTCCATTGCTCCATACTGTTCAAGAGTTTTAACCACACGCGCGACACTCGCCCTTTTCTGCCCGACCGCGACATATATACATACAACGTCACTGCCTTTCTGGTTTATGATCGCATCTATTGCTATGGCTGTCTTTCCGGTCTGACGGTCGCCGATAATAAGTTCTCTCTGACCCCTGCCGATAGGGATCATCGCGTCTATAGCCTTAACTCCCGTCTGGAGAGGCTCCCTGACAGGCTGCCTGTCTACGATGCCGGGGGCAACAACATCCACTATCCTGCTTGCTTGAGCATTAATGGGTCCCTTGCCGTCTATAGGCTGTCCGATAGCATTGAGCACCCTGCCTATCATGGCTTCACCGACAGGCACCGACATGATTTTCCCGGTTCTCTTTGCAACATCGCCTTCCTTGACAAGGGTGTCCTCGCCGAAAAGAACCGCTCCGACCGAGTCTTCTTCAAGGTTAAGAGCCATTCCGAATACGCCGTTCGGGAATTCGAGAAGCTCCGAAGTCATGCAGTTGTCCAGTCCGTAAATCCTTGCGATACCGTCGCCGACGCCGGTCACAACGCCGACTTCGCTGACATCGACGCGCTTCTCGAAATCGGTTATCTGTTTTTTCAGGTACTCGCTAATCTCATCCGTTTTGATTTCCATATTATCACCCCTTGATAAGCTTATCTCTTAAAAGCCCCAAATGGCCCTTTATACTACTGTCATACATTGTGCTGCCGACCTTTATTCTCATGCCGCCGAGCAGAGACGGGTCTATAACAAATTCAAGCTCGACATCCCGGCCTGTAATCTCTTTTAAAGAACCGGCCAGCTTCTCTTCGTATTCCTTGCTCACCTGCACCGGGCTTGTAACTATCGCCTTTGCCCGTTTCTTCATTTCAAAGTATTGAAGCGTTATCGTCTCGATTATCTCGGGCAGCGCATAGATTACCTGGGAGACTAAAAGATACCGCAGATATTTAACCGTCTTTTCTGCCATTTTCAGTTTCCCGCTGATGTAAGTGATGACCTGACTGCCTTCCTCATAACTGAAAAGGGGACTTGTCATGAGGTTCCTGAAGTTCTTGTCCTTTTTCATCAGGCCGGCAACTGCGCTTAACTGCTCAATCCCTTGCGGGACTTCGCCTAAATCGACAGCGCTTAAAAATTGTTTAGCGTATTTGTTTATGCCTTTTACCTTTTTCAATTTTTTTGACCTCGCCTTTATCAAACAGGAAGCAACCGGCTCCTGTTTCTCGGTTCTTAGTTCCCTCTCAACAATTTAATGGATTCCTTCATAAGCCTTTCCTGATCTTCCTTTGTCAATTTGCTTTTTATCTTGTCTTCTGCAAGCTGCATTGCGGCTTCAACCGCTTCGGCCTTAATCGCATCTTTCGCGCGTTTCAATTCAAAATCTATGTTTACCTTCGCCTGCTCCAATATCTTGGCCTTCAGTTTCTCGCCTTCCTCGATCAGCCTTTCCTTCTCCCTTTCGCCGGAGGTTTTCGCGGAAGAAATAATCTCCTCTATTTCTTTGTCTTTGACCTTAAGCCTTTCCTCGACCTCCGCAAGCGCCTTTAACGCAAGCGCCTTTGCCTCCTGCGCTTCTTTAATGCTCTTTTCGATCAATTCCTTTCTCTGTTGGAGAAAATTCCTGAGAGGCTTATTAAGGAACTTGACGAGCACGAATACGAGTATCGCGAAATTAAGTATCCTCCACACCCAATCCATAAGTGAACTGCCCTGCTCACCGCCGGATGCAAAGGCAGAAGAACTCTGTAATACAAGCATCAATATACAAATTGCCGGGCTGATAGAAATTATCCTATTGAAATTTGAAATCTTTTTCATGCCTTCACCAGCTTATTGACTATTTCTTCCGAGAATTTTTCGATATCGGCCTTCAAAGACGCACGCGCCTTTCCGGCTTCAGCCTGAAGCTCCTTTCTCGCGCTTTCGATCATCGCAACCGCTTCCGCCTCGGACTTGGAAAGCGTTTCTTTTTGCCGTGCGAGACCCTCCTCGCGCAGCGCTCCGAACGTCTCCTTCGCCCTGCCTTTTGCCGAAGAAAGCTCCGCGTTCATTTTTGCGAGGGCATCTTCTTTTTTGAAGGAAAGGGATTTTGCTTCGTCGAGGGCGCCGCTTGTGGCGGCTTCTCTTTCTTTGAACAGCTTCGCGAGGGGCTTAAAAAGAAGTGCGCTTAATACAAAAAATAAGATGAGAAAATTTGCGAGAAGAACAAAAAACCACTGATTGAACTCTAACATAAATTACCACTCCGAGCTTTGGTATTATTTAAAAAAAAGGCTGATGTGAACATTACCACACGCATTATCATTTGTCAAGAATTTGAGCGATTATAATTTTTTATAAAGATATTATCGTAAATATTAAATTTGACAGCGGAAATGCTTTGTCTTCCGTCTTGAACTACCTCTTATTTTTCAACTCTTTTACACAGGCGATTATCATTTCCGAAGCGGTCCGAATTTCATCCGGAGTATTGTCTTTACCAACGCTCAGCCTGATCGATGAAAGTGCATCCTCGTCCGATAATCCCATCGCCTTCAAGACGGGCGAGGGTTTGCAAGTTCCGGAGTGACACGCTGAGCCGGCAGAAAAGGCCACGCTGTCCTTCAACTTTTCAACGAGATCATTGCCTTTAACGCCCTTTACAGAAACATTCAATGTATTTGGAAGCCGCAATGTTTCATGTCCGTTGAGTTTGACGTCGAGTTCGTTTCTCAGTAAAGAAAAAAGCTTATCCCGCAGTTTAATAGTATGGTCGTATCGGAAAGGCATATTACACCCTGCTGTTTCGCACGCCTTCCCGATGCCGACAATCCCTATGACATTTTCGGTTCCTGGCCGTATGCCTCTCTCATGCCCCGCGCCGAACATCAACGGCATCACGTCGATTCCGTTCCTTACATATAACGCACCGACTCCTTTAGGCCCGTAAAATTTATGAGATACAACAGTCAGCATATCGACCGACAAATCAATAATTCCGACTTCCATTTTTCCTACGCTCTGCGCGGCGTCGGAATGAAAAGTTATACCGTATTCCCGCGCAATCATGCCTATCTCACGTATCGGCTGGAGAACTCCCGTCTCATTATTTGAATGCATAATTGTTATAAGAAACGTATCTTTCCTTATCGCCTTCTTCACATCTTCGGGAGAAACCCGGCCATTCGAATCCACAGGAAGATATGCGGCCTCGAATCCTTTTGTTTCAAGCCACTTCACCGGATTTAAAGCAGCAGGGTGTTCTATAACGGACGTTATTATGTGCCCTTTTTGATGTTTATACGCAGTGCCGATAATCGCTAAATTATTCGATTCGGTCCCGCCTGATGTGAAGATTATTTCCGGCGGGTCTGCTCCGATCAAGTCTGCCACCTGTTTCCGCGCGTTATCTACAACAGCCTTTGCGGCTCTGCCGATAGTGTGACCGCTCGACGGATTGCCGAACAAAGAAAAGGCATCGACCATCACATTTTTCACTTCATCATCGATAGGAGTAGTGGCATTGTGGTCAAGATAAATCATGCCATATCCCTGTGGATCACATTCGGTTTTATGCCGTGCTTCTCCTTCATATATCCGGCTATGTTCTCAACGATAGCCGGAGACCGGTGCATGCCGCCTGTGCATCCCACGCCGATTACGAGATATGCCCTTCCTTCCCTGATGTAGTTCGGCATAAGAAAATCGAGCATTGAATTTAATCTTGCTAAAAAATCACGCGTGCTATCATTATTAAGCACAAAATCGCTCACATCCGCGTCCGTACCTTTCAATGGCTTAAGCTCGGGAATAAAATAAGGGTTCGGCAGAAATCTAACGTCGAATAAAATATCCGCGTTCTGCGGCACTCCGAATTTATAGCCGAAAGATATAAGAGAGACATTAATGCCCTGCGTCTCCTTAAATTCCCCGTATGTCGATGATATTATATGCCTCAGTTGGTGAGGAGTGTAATTAGATGTGTCTATTATCCTGTCTGCCGCGTCCCTTATCACCGAGAGCATTACGCGCTCTTCTTCCATGGCAGCCTCTATGTCCGTCCCGCCGCGCATGGAAAGCATGGGATGCGGACGTCTCGTCTCGCGGTAACGCCTCAGCATTACCTCTTTTTCGGCCTCAAAATATAATATCTCGATATTGTATTTTTTCTTAAGGGAGGAAATCGTCTGATAAGCTCCGGACAGGAATCCTTTCTCGCGTATGTCTATGCCTATTCCTATTTTTTGAATGTCTTTTCCGGTTTCTATCGTTGAAAGAAATGATTCTATAAGCGTTACAGGGAGATTATCTATACAGAAATACCCTATATCCTCAAGCGCTCTGAGGGCGACGGTCTTACCCGCGCCCGAGAGCCCGCTGATAATAACGACACGAGGCGATAGGCTATAGGCTATAGGCGATAGGTTTTGAGCCTCCGCGTCTGTATTCTTATTTTTTGCCTCTTGCCTATTGCCCATTGCCTCTTGCCTATTTCATGGGTTCTATCAACCCGTAATTGCCGTCTTTTCTTCTGTAAACGACATTGACATCTCCGCTCACCTGATTTGCGAATACGAAGAAATCCTTGTCCAGCAATTCCATCTGATCAACGGCCTCATCAGCCGCCATAGGCTTCATGTCGAACCGCTTATGTTTTATTATTCTTCCTTTTTCCGCGGTTTCCGCAGAAACGGCAGGGGCGCTCCGTTTTTCTCCCTTCCGGTAATCGTGGAGTTTCTCCTTATGCTTCATGACCTGTTTTTCAAGCTTTTCTACTACTTCGTCTATGGAAGAATATACCTCCCCGGTTACGCTCTCGGCCTGAATCATAACGCCGTTGACCTTTAAAAGCACCTCTGCCTTGTGCCTGTATTTCTCGACGCTGAGAGTGACGACGGCTTCCGTAATATTGGATATATACTTGCTGAACCTCCCTATCTTTTCTTCGGAATAACTTTTCAATGCCGGTGTTATTTCCAGATGGCGCCCGTTGACGATGATATTCATGTCTTCCTCCTTATTCGTATTTTTTTCTCTGATTTTGCGGGGGGATCTTCAATTCCTCCCGATATTTCGCTACGGTCCTGCGAGCTATATTGATATTCTGTTCCTTTAATCTATCGGTTATCGCTTGATCGCTCATCGGCTTTTGAGAATCTTCCCCCGCTACTATCTTTTTAATCAAATCCTTCACGGATGTAGAAGAGACATCGCCGGAATCGGATTGTATCGCGCTGCTGAAAAAGAACCTGAAGCCGAAAACGCCGTGATTGCAGGCAAGAAACTTATTGGATGTTACTCTGCTTATGGTGCTTTCGTGCATGTTTATGTCTTCCGCCACATCCTTGAGATTAAGAGGCCTTAGATTTTGAACCCCTCCTTCGAAAAATTCCATCTGGAATTTAAGGATGCTCTCCGATACTTTATATATGGTCCTGTTTCGTTGATCGAGGCTCTTTATCAGTTCTGTGGCAAGCCTCAGCTTATCCTTTAAAAAATCACGTTCTTCTTTCGTAAGCGTCTCTTTTTTCAAAAGAAGCTTTCTGTAAGCGCCGTTAAGCCTCAATCTCGGCATCCCGTCCTCATTCAGTATTATCTGGTATCCCTCGTCCGTCTTGTCTATAAACACATCCGGAACTATATAATTGGTCTCGGCGCTCGAAAAATTAACGGCCGGCCTCGGCTCAAGACCCTCTATTATCTTTACCGCCGTTATTATGTCGTCCATCGGCGAATTATACTGCTTCGCTATATTGGGGTATCTCTTCTTTTGGAGATCATCCATGTTATTCTCTACAATCTTTTGGACGAGCGTTCCGCCCAGGTTCAAGGCATTGATCTGCAAAAGCAGGCACTCCTTCAAATCCCGCGCGCCGACCCCGGGCGGATCAAAGCTATGGACAAGAGAAACTGCCGCTTCAGTAATATCGATACCCGCGCCGGCAGCTGCGGTAAGTTCGTCCACTGTAGCCCGTAAATAGCCGTCATCGTCTATGTTCCCGATTACTATCTCGGCAACCCTTCTCACCTCATCATCGGCCGTGCACAGCCTCAACTGCCAGAACAGGTGATCGTAGAGATCGGGTTTTTTAGCGTAGAAAAGCTCGTGTGAGGGCTGTTCTTCCACCCCCGGTGAAAAATATCCGAGGTCCCTGCCGTCACTGCCTCGTTCGTCAAAATATTCATCTGTTCCAAAGGTTATAAGGCTTTCAAGGGGCAATTCCGTATCATCGCTCGGAGCCGGAATCTCCGGCTCTTCGGCGGAATATTCTTCTGTCTCGGACTCTTCCGTTACCTCTTCAAGAAACGGATTCTCGATAAGCTCCAGATTCAATGTCTGGGCGAGTTCGAGTTGCGGCATCTGCAAAAGCTTAATGGCCTGCTGAAGCTGCGGCGTAAGAATAAGCTTCTGCGATAGTCTTAAATCAAGCCTGTTCTCTAATGCCATTACAGTCTAAACTCCTCCCCTAAATACGCTTCTTTGACGGCAGCATTATTCACAAGGTTGTCCGGCGTGCCTTCCGCGAGCACCTGCCCGTTGCTTATGATATATGCCCTGTCCGTTATCGAAAGCGTCTCCCTCACATTGTGATCCGTTATAAGGATACCGAGTCCTTTCGATTTGAGATAACCCAACATCTTCTTCAGTTCTATTATAGCGATGGGGTCTATCCCCGCGAACGGCTCGTCAAAAAGCATAAACAGCGGGTTTAATGCTATTGCGCGCGCGATCTCCGCGCGCCTTCTCTCTCCGCCTGAAAGCCTGTATCCGTCCCTGTCCGCAAAATTCTTCAAATTGAATTCTTCCAGCAGCCTTTCCACGTCGTCCTCTATCGAGGAATTATTTTTATTGCCCTGCCCCTTTTGTTTAATCTCCAAAACAGCCCTGAGGTTCTCTCTTACGGTCAATTTTCTGAATATGGACGGTTCCTGCGGCAGATAGCCTATTCCCTTAGCCGCCCTCAGATACATGGGAAGCCTCCTTATATCCGCGCCGTCAAGGGTGATATCCCCGCTTTCCGGCATTATCATGCCGACTACCATATAGAATGTCGTAGTTTTGCCTGCGCCGTTGGGACCGAGGAGTCCGACAATCTCGCCTGTCCTGACCGAGATATCGACATTCTTCACCACGTACCGTTTGCCGTAAGCCTTGGATAAATCTTTTATTTCAAGGGCGTGATTCATAGTAGATTCTTGTAGCCATGGGTATGCTGAAAGGGTTACTGCTTATCGGTGCCTTGCCCTTTACCGCCCGCCCCTTGACCTTTATTGATCATAAATACCTTGCTGTTTTCGACTAAAGAACGGTCGTCCTTCATAAAATAGGTCATTTTTGTGCCGGTAACCACGTTCTCTCCCTCGGTCGCGCGCGGCTCCCCGGTGAATATGATTTTTTCCTCCGGCTCGGCAAAATATACAGCAAACTTGGAGGTGACGATACGTTCCCCTTTTATAAGCTTGACATTTCCTTCCGCATCGATCTTCTTTATATTGCTGCTGCCTTTTTCTTCGGAATAATACACAAGCATCTTATCGGCAAACAATGTCATCTCGCCTTTTTTCGCCACGACAGACCGCTCAAAGAGCGCGGTCTTCGCCTTATTGTCCGCGGTCAGGATTTCGGAGGTAATAACTGTCGGCTCCTTTGAGGAAGAAGCAGCCTTTTTTTCCTGAGCGAATACGTCAGGCACGAGGCAAGAGGCTATAGGCAAGAGGCAAAAAACAAGTATTACTATAAAAATATACAATTCGCCTTTTCCTATCGCCCATCGCCTATCGCCCATCGCCTTCTTATTATTTTCCATAAAAAACCGCCTTTACGTTTTTATTTAATATCGCTTTATCCGTTGTCGCCGTCATGGTATCGCCTACCGCTGAAAACCTCTTACCGGTTATCTGCACCTGCTCGTCCGAAAGCAGTTCGTTCCGCGAAGAATCCCAAAAAAGGGTCGTCGCCGTTATGTCGTAATCCTTTGTGGATGCCTTTATATTGTCTTCTATCTTCAGGCTTTTATCATCGACATCATAAAGACCGCTGTTGGATGTAAGAACAAGTTCCTTTTCGGGAAAAAATATCTTCATGCTATGGAGTTTTATGTCATTGGCGGTCAGAAATACGGCCTTCTTAGCGTCCAGCACCCATTTAACCGCGCCTTCCTTCTTCTGGATTATGCGGACGTTATCCATATAGGAATTGTCTTCAAGGCGCAGCTTAATCTTCGCGTCCTTATCCTGACTCAAATAAAATACAAGCACCGACAGAAGCACTAATGCGGAGGCTACGAACGATAGTCTTTTCATATTTAAAATTTTACCACAGGAGGACAGTCTTGTAAAGGCAAATTACGTGCCAGCAACCAGATAGGTATAGACATATTAACCAGTTTATAGAGGCAATTGAAGTAGAGGGAGGAGAAGATAAGGATGCAAGGGAAACAGTAAGCAGAAAAGAGGCTGCCCACCGAATACTCGGTATAATGAAGAAGTTGGGTTTACCCTGGCAGAGAAAGACCCAACCACTTCCCGGATGGAGGGGCAGCCTATGAGTATTTTATATCATGAACTTAGAGAAATAGAATCATCTAAGGCGAGGGAACTGGTGAGAAAGGTTTTAGAGAAAAACAGCGGCAATGTTTCAAAGACGGCCCGTATCTTGGCAATATCCAGAAACACCGTAAGAAGGGCAAGAGACGGCAGCCTTGAGGATTTAAGCAGGCGTCCTCATCACAGCCCTACAAAGACAGAACATTCATTAGAGGAACTCATAGTGAAACTCCCCGCCCCAAGGGGCGGGGCATCTTTAACGCAGCTTAAAAAAGCTGCGTAGGCCCTTGCTCTATTTCTCTATGATGCTTTATATATTTATCGATAATTTGCCGAGTCATACGGTCTC
>JAJYVD010000072.1 GCA_021792185.1 Nitrospirota bacterium
CCTCTTTTTGCGTTACAATGTCCTTGTGTCATGGTGTTCCTCCTCTGGTTTTTTGTTTTCAGCGAAACTACATTACCAGATTCGAGGCCACCATGACTCAATTGTGCGAAAAATATTTTACGTTATCGACAATACTTTGCGTCTCTCTGCCCGGAAAGGCACTGGACGTCTCAATAACGACGGCCAGTTGATTATCGAATACCAATCGAATGGAATAAACTATCAGCAGACCCTATACAAACGGAATTAAACTCTAAAATCCGTATTCCTTCCATCTCTTATCAACGAGTTTTTTTATTTCTTCTGACATGTATATCTCATCAGGCCATTCGCGCGTCATGCCCTCTTCTCTCGTCTTCCTCGTCGCGTCGATTCCCATTTTTGAACCGTAGCGGGGGAAATTCGCAGCGTGATCCAGATCATCGAGCGGGCCTTCAGCAATAACCACATCCCTCTTCCAGTCTACATTATTCAAAACTCTCCATGCCGTATATGAAATATTCTGAACATCTACATCATCATCAACTACTATCAGGAGCTTTGCGAACATCATCTGTCCCTTGCCCCATAATCCGTGAATAATCTTTTTGGCATGACCGGGATAACTCTTTTTAATGGACAACAGCGCGCAGTTATGGAACACTCCCTCCATAGGAAGGTTCATATCCTTTATTTCAGGGAATTCGAGCCTTATCAACGGCAAGAATATTCGCTCTGTCGCCTTTCCCATATAACAATCTTCCATCGGAGGCTTGCCTACTATTGTTGCCGGATATATCATGTCTTTTCTATGTGTTATGCAGGTCGCATGGAATACAGGATAATTATCAGCCGCTGAGTAAAATCCTGTATGATCTCCGAACGGGCCTTCAACACGCATCTCGCCCGGCTCGATATAGCCCTCGATAACAAGCTCGCTGTTCGCAGGGACTTCTATATCCGAAGTAATACACTTAACCATCTCTACCGGTTCTTTTCTTAAAAACCCTGCAAAGAGCATTTCGTCTACGGCCTCAGGCAAGGGAGCGCTCGATGCGTAAATTACTGCCGGATCGCTGCCGACCGCAATCGCGGCTGGCATTCTCTGATTCAGCTTTTTATATTTATCATAGTGCCTTGCCCCGTCTTTATGTATATGCCAGTGCATTCCTGTGGTAGTTTTATCGTAGATGTGGATCCTGTACATGCCGCAGTTAGGACGGCCTGTCTCAGGGTCTTTTGTGAATACCATCGGCAAAGTGATAAACCTCCCCTCGTCCGTAGGCTGCCCGTCACCCGGCCAGCATTTGATGATCGGGAATTTGGAAAGGTCGGGATTATCCTTTTCTATCACTTCCTGACACGGCGCGTCTTTAACCGTCTTTGGAAGCCATCTCGACATCTCAAAAAGCTTCGGCAGCATAGCGAGCTTTTCCATCAACGTCTTAGGAGGAGCTTGAGTCAACAAATCTTCTATGCGCTTGCCGATATCGTCAAGGTGATTGACCTCAAGAGAAAGGCACATCCTTTCGAACGAGCCGAAGATGTTTGTGACAACAGGATACTGAGAGCCTTTGACCTTTTCAAAATATAGCGCCTTGCCTCCGCCGGGGCTTTTGCATATCCTGTCGGTGATCTCGGAGATCTCGAGGATCGGGTCGACCTCGGCCTTAATGCGGTGAAGAAGTCCCTTTTTTTCAAGAACTGAAATAAACTCTCTTAAATCCTTATATGCCATTACATTATCTCTAATGCCGAAAAGAAATACGCTATCTCGAACGCCGCTGTTTCAGGTGCGTCGGAGCCGTGGACAGCGTTCCTTTCGACATTTTCCGCAAAGTCCTTTCTGATGGTTCCGGGAGCGGCATTAGCGGGATTGGTCGCTCCCATAATCTCCCTGTTTTTAAAAATTGCGTTCTCACCCTCAAGCACCATCACGACAACAGGGCCCTCAGACATAAAATTCGTGAGGTCATCATAAAAAGGCCTCTCTTTATGCACGACATAAAAGCCCTTCGCCTCTTCCTTTGTCATCCATATCTTCTTCATCGCAGCAATCCTCAAGCCGTTCTTTTCGAACCTGTCTATAATCTCCCCGATAACTCCTTTTTTCACCGCATCCGGCTTGATAATCGATAACGTCCTCTCCATTGCAAATCCTCCTAATGTATGATTTTAAGATATTTTATCTCAAATTGATGGCTGGTGTGCTGAAAAGCCTTTAGTAGCGATACCATAAAGGCGAACCCTCCTGCCATTTAAAGGCAATTTCAACACCACCTATACATTCAATCAATAAACAGCCATTTAATAAACTTTATCGCATTAGTAAAGGCTTTGAGGCATACCTGCCATCATAAACTACAAATTTAACTTTTCTACCAACGATTTTACTGCTGCCACTGATTTTTCTAAATCAGCCTTTTCCTGCTCATTTAAATTAAGTTCTACAATCTTCTCCACGCCTCCACTGCCGAGCATCACAGGAACGCCAGTATAAATGCCTTTAGCGCCGTATTCTCCGTCAAGATAAGCCGCGCACGGCAGCATCCTTTTCTCGTCGAATAGAACCGCCTTCACCATCTGATATGTCGCAGCGGCAGGGGCGTAATAAGCGCTGCCTGTCTTTAGAAGCGCTACGATCTCCGCTCCCCCGTGCCTCGTCCTCTCTACAAGCGCATCTATCCTTTCCTTGCTTATAAGCTCTATTATCGAAACGCCCTTAATTGTAGTAAACCTCGGCATCGGAACCATCAGGTCTCCGTGCCCTCCGAGCACAAGGGCCTCGACGTCTTCAGGAGATACGTTCAATTCCCAGGCAACGAATGTCCTGAACCTCGCTGAATCGAGGATTCCGCCCATTCCCATTACCCTAAATGGATCAAAGCCTGATACCTTCAAGCTCACCTGGGCCATTACATCCATAGGATTTGTAACGACTATTATCACCGCGTTGGGAGAGACCTTGGCTGTCTTCTCCGTTACCTCGGATACCACCTTTGCGTTGGCATTCAAAAGATCGTCCCTGCTCATTCCAGGCTTTCTCGGAAAACCGGCGGTGATGACGATAACATCCGAATCGGCCGTGTGAGCGTAATCATTCGTGCCTACAATGGATGAAGACGAACCCCACAGCGGACACGCCTCCGAAAGATCAAGGGCCTTGCCTTCCGGAACTCCGTCGGCAATATCGAAAAGCACGACATCCGCTATTGCCGACTGCACTATCATCTGCGCGAGCGACGCGCCCACATTCCCCGCGCCTATTACAGAAACCTTCTTTTTCATTAAATATCTCTCCTTAAAATATAAACTAACTTAAATAATCCTCCCACCATGATATATACGGCAGGTGTGCTTTCAGAGACTTTATCACAAAAACTTTAAATCCACATACGATTTCTCGTCATCCGCATCGGTGCTCTCTATTTGAGTTAATCTTTTATCATCTTTCACTAACACTGTCAACCAACACTTATAAAGGCTTTGAAAGCATGCCTGCCGTATATAAACTGCTTAGGCATCACTATCCGCATATCCTGAACGGCTCCGCTATCTGTATCCTCAAATACCCTTCTTCCCTATGCACCTTATACTTCGCGTTGCATGAACGTATATACATCTCCAGCTTCTTCAAATCGTCAACCCTGTCATCCATGTATACCGTAATATCCTCATAAACAGCGCAAAGACCTTCAAAATGCCTCCTGAATTCCCTTATATGTTCAGGATGCTTTAACCCTCTCGCGTCAATAATCATTTACAACTCCGATATAACCTTGTTCAGCATTTCTAAATTTTCGACATTAAATATTTTCGCTGACGGCTCTATCCTCTTTATCAATCCCGAAAGAACCTTGCCCGGGCCGGCTTCTATAAACACAGTAACTCCCGACGAAGATACCGTCTTTACGCAATCTTCCCAAAGAACAGACTCGCTTAACTGCCTGACAAGCGACTTCCTTATCTCACCGGCATTTGATATGAACTTTGCCTCAACATTGTTCACAAAAGAAACCCCTGCATCTTTTATATCAATTTTGTTTAATTCCTCTTCAAATCTTTTACCTGCCTCCTCCATCAATTTAGTGTGCGAAGGAACGCTCACAGCAAGGGGAAGAGCCCTCTTTGCGCCTTTTTCTTTTGCGAGTTTCATTGCTTCTTCGACAGCAGCCTTTTCGCCTGATATAACGATCTGTCCCGGGCAGTTATAATTAGCGGCAGACACATAGCCTGATTTAACGCTGCCGCAAACCTCATCGACAACTTTTCTGTCGAGTCCGAGTATCGCTGCCATTAATCCCTTGCCTTCCGGCACAGCGTCCTGCATTATCCTGCCCCTTATCTCGGTTATTTTTACCGCGTCTTTAAACGATATGCTTCCGGCAGCGACAAGAGCCGAATATTCTCCGAGGCTGTGTCCTGCAACGACCGATGGATTGATGCCCTTTAGGGTCAACGCCTTATGCGCAGCGATGCTCGCCACAAGTAAGCATGGCTGCGTCCTGAATGTCTTATTGAGTTCCTCGGCAGGGCCGCTAAAGCTTAAACCGGCAACATCGTATTCGAGAGCCTCGGAAGCCTCGTTATAAAGATATTTTACCTCTTCGAAACTCTCGTAAAGGTCTTTGCCCATTCCTACGCTCTGGGAACCCTGTCCCGGAAAAACAAAACATGCCTTCATCTTAAGCCTTTGCCTCTTTAAGCTTTTTAATTAAAAGAGGCACGATTTCATAAACGTCTCCCACTATTCCGTAAGTAGCCACATTGAATATCGGGGCTTCGGGATTTTTGTTTATGGCGATGATTATATCGGACGACTGCATGCCGACAAGATGCTGCACAGCGCCTGATATGCCGCATGCTATATAAATCTTCGGGCAGACCGTTTTTCCTGTCTGTCCCACCTGATGGCTGTAAGCGACCCATCCCTCGTCAACAGCGGCCCTCGACGCGCCGACCGCTCCGCCCAAAAGCTCTGCCAGTTCTTCAAGCATTTTGAAACCCTCGGGCTTGCTGAGCCCCCTGCCTCCGGCGACTATAACCTCCGCCTCCTGAAGGTTTACCATGCATTCCGACGCCTCTTTAATCGTATCAATTACCTTTGTCCTGCCGGTAATGCCGCTCGCTGACACGGGAACGACCTCGCCTTTCCTGCTTGCATTATATTCCCCGCGCTTCATTACCCTCGGCCTTACAGTCGCAATCTGCGGCCTGTGATTAGGACAGAGAATAGTCGCCATTATGTTCCCGCCGAAAGCCGGCCTTATCTGCAATAGATTCCCCGAATCCTTATCTATCTCAAGGGCCGTGCAATCCGCGGTGAGTCCTGTCCTAACTTTTGCGGCGACCCTCGGAATGAACGATCTGCCTATCGGGGTAGCCCCTGCCAGAACAATTTCAGGCTTGTGGGTTTTTATGAGATTTACAAGCATTTGGGAATAAGGCTCGTCATTGAATTTATCGAATATCGCGTCATTACAGTGGTAAACCCTGTCGGCGCCCCATTTAATAAGCTCTTTTGCCTGATCCTCGCTCGAACCCAACAAAACCGCTGAGAGTTCGGTTTTCAATTCATCGGCAAGCCTCCTGCCAGCGCCGAGCAGTTCGTAAGCAACCGATACAACCATGCCGTCGCGCTGTTCAGCGAATACCCATACGCCTTTATATGCTGAGAGATCCGCTTCTACAACGTCTCCCTCTTCCATTATCTCTATTATCGCGCCTTCGGGACAGACGCTCATACACGCCCTGCAAAGCTGGCAGTATTCATTGATAAACGCCTTGCCGTCTTTTATCTCTATGGAAGTAAACGGGCATGACTCGACGCACTGGCCGCATCCGGTGCATCTCTCTATATTAACGACTATACGCATTTCAACCCCCTTAATTCCCTGATAAGCGCTTCGACCTGATCTTCCACGCTGCCCTCGATCATCTTCCTGTCTGCCTTTGACTGAGGGGCGAATATATTCTTGACCTGCGTAGGCGAACCCTTAAGGCCGACGTTCCCGGCTTCGGCTCCGATGTCGTTCATATCCATTTTAGTGATTACAGCTTTCTTCGCAGCCATTTTGCCTTTGAGAGACGGAAACCTCGGAGTATTCAATTCTTTAACTACTGTCAACAAGACAGGAAGAGACGATTCAACAACATCATATCCGTCATCCATGAGCCTCTGAACCTTTATGGCCTTATCACTGACATCTTCTATTTTTCTGATATACGCTATGTGAGGGATATTCAAAAATTCCGCCACTTCAGGTCCGACCTGCGCGGTATCTCCGTCTATGGCCTGCTTTCCGCAGAGTATTATGTCGTATCCGAGCTTTTCAATGGCTTTATATAGCGCATGGGAGGTCGCCCATGTATCAGCGCCCGCAAACGCCCTGTCAGAGATCAGCCTTACATCGTCCGCGCCCATTGAAATGGCCTCTCTCAAGGCGTCCTCTGCCTGTGGCGGACCCATAGTAATGACTGTAACCTTTGCGCCGGTCTTTTCTTTTATCAGGAGCGCCGCTTCTAAGGCGTGCAGGTCATAGGGGTTTATGATGCTCGGAACGCCTTCCCTTACCAATGTATTTGTCTCGGGATTTATCCTGACCTCGGACGTGTCAGGAACCTGTTTTACGCAGACAATTATATTCACAAAATCCTCCACATTTCAGAGATTTTAGCTTGAAATTATACCCTTTATGAGTTTTTTCTTGCAAGGCGAATATACCGGGATGTGAGGCATGCTGAAAAAGTCTTTACTCTATAGGAATGTCATAACAATATTCTCTCTCACGTCATCCGCATCGGTGCTTTGTTTTTGAGTGAGACATTGGTTATCTTTGGATTGCACCGGTAATTACACTTAGTAAAGGCTTTTGAAGTATGCCTCGCATCCATATATTACATTACTGATTACGGTCAATTACGACAGTGGCTATTGCATAGTTTCTCTCGTGGGTCAAAGTAAGATGGATAACAAATGAATTAAGAGTGAAAGGCTTAGAGTTTAGGATTTTAATAAACGGCCTGCCTGACGGTTCATTCAATATTTCGATGGCATGAAACGCCAAGCGCGTGTCGCGCAGCGGGCTTGACGCCTTTATTACAGCCTCTTTTGCGGCGAATCTCGCCGCCAGATGAGGATGCGGGTCTTTCTTTTGATTGCAGTAGGCGATTTCATTATCGGTGAATATCTTTTTCAAAAAGCGGTCACCCCACTTCTCGACCGCGTCTCTTATCCTGCTTATTTCAACAAGGTCAGTGCCAATGCCTACTATCATTTATCAACTCCCTGCTGTTTTCCATAAAGCGCATCGAGCGGGCTTTGGGGTGCGTTAGACATATCGCGCAGGACATGGGTATAAATCATAGTCGTCTCAACATTCTTGTGCCCGAGTAGGCTCTGCACTTCCCTAATATTAACCCCGTTCTGAAGAAGATGAGTTGCAAAACTATGCCTGAGCGTGTGGACCGAGGCATGTTTAGGTATTTCTGCCTTTCTTAGAGCATTTTTGACAGCCTCCTGTATCGGATTGTCGCTGATATGGTGCCGTCCAACACGGCCGCTCCTTGGATCGACCGATAATTTCATTGATGGGAAAACATATTGCCATGCCCATTCCTTACCCGCGTTCGGATATTTTTTCTCAAGAGCGCCCGGCAGATAAACGCCGTTTGTATCATCTTTCCTGTCCTGCTCGTATATTTCCCTCGCAGAAGATATATGATGCAAAAGATCATCCTTAAGGCTTTCCGGCAGAACTGTTCTCCTGTCCTTATCCCCCTTCCCTGAACGAACAATTACAATCCCCTGTTCAATATCAACATCTTTTATTCTTAGGCTGAGGCATTCCTGAAGCCTGAGACCGCACCCGTAGATGAGCTTTGCCATCAGACAATGCAGCCCTGACATTTCATCAAAGATGTTATTGACTTCCTTTATGGTCAATACTACAGGAAGGCGGCGCTTCTGCCGTGCCCTGACAGAATTAATCTGATCTTCTATATTCTTTTCAAGGACATGGCGATAGACAAAAACAATAGCATTTAACGCCTGATTCTGAGTTGATGACGATACCTTTCTTTCAACTGCAAGATAGCTTAAAAAATCCTGGAGGTCCTTTCCATTAAGCTCCTTTAAGTCTTTGCTCTTGACGAAACCCTGAAACTGCCTAAGCCATATAATGTATGTTTTTTCAGTGCTGTAAGACCTATGACGGAGCCTGATGGCCTCTATTGTTTTTTCCTCAACTACCTTCCAGTCATTAATCAATGTCTCAGGAATGCCGCCTGCCTTATCAGGATGTTGCGATGAGAGAAAATAACTGTAAAGTCTAAGCGCATTATCTGCCTGATTTACCTGCCAGTCTTCATGGGTTTTGGATAAGTATTTAAGAAATTGAGATTTTTGGTCATTTGTAATGGGTTGAGATAATGGAATATCGAGGAAACGATAACTTTCCGTAACCCACTTCAAATAATATGGAAGATATTTGTCGTTTACCTTGCCTTTTGATGACAAAAACTTTTTAAATGACTCTAACATAACCAATATACAATACTATATTTCAGCAATATAATAACTACTATGGCATTATTATATTGCATTTAATTGCTGATTTCCCACGATTTTTATGATTTTTTTCTTGACTATTCAACCTCTAATTTCTATAATCTATCATAATGTTGAAGAAAGTTAAAAGAGAATGTTATGCATCAGGAGGAAACATGTCGAGGCTTTTACCGTTCCTGCTTGTGAGTGCGCTACTGGCGGGTTGTGCCACCGCGTACCAACGCGATGGGTTTTCTGGCGGCTACACCGAAACTCAGCTCGGCGAAAACATATTTCAGGTGTCATTCCGAGGCAACGGCTACACGCGAGGTGAGCGGGCTTCAGACTTTGCGCTACTTCGCTCGGCTGAAGTCACAACAGAAAACGGCTTTCGTTATTTCATCGTTGTAGAGTCTGGAAAAGACTCCTCCCTGTCCACATACACCACCCCAACGCAGTCTTATACAACGGGCAGCGCTTATGGCTATGGGAATACGGCATATGGTTCAGCGACAACTACCACATATGGTGGCCAGACCTACATCATTCGTAAACCGAGCGCTACAAACACAATTGTTTGTTTCAAGGAAAAACCAGAAATAGCCGGTCTCGTATTCGATGCAGAGTTCGTCAAGAAGTCCCTGAAACAGAAATATGGAATCACAAACTGATGCATAACAACGCGTTCAACACCGACTCGCAAAAGCGGCGCTTCGCGCCCCTTTAAAAATGAACCTCTCTCCGGCCTAAAGGCCGGAGTTTCTGGTCTCTGGCATAATCTGGCTCATGGCCTGCCCTGCTGTTCCCTGATATATCGTTTCACAATTTCTTCGTTGACATGACCGACACTCT
>JAJYVD010000073.1 GCA_021792185.1 Nitrospirota bacterium
CGGACTTCAAGCCGCATTGTTTGAGGTTATTATGTGCTGTAGTTGCTGTTTGCATTGCCTTATTGTCTGATCTGCTCAGTCTATTAACTCCTTGTCAAAATCTATTCGCTGTTATTGAACAGCCTCTTCACAAAACAATTTTACCATTTTTATAGGTTTTTAGCCCGCAGAGGAGCAACCCACTGTTATATGTTTGCTTTTAGGCAAATTTATCAGCTAATTTTTTTGCTTTTAGGCAAATTTATTCGTATAATATTGATATGCTGAAAACCAGATATTTACTGCCTTACATATTGGAAGACCTAAAAGATAAAATGGTCTTTATAGGAGGTCCCCGACAGGTAGGCAAAACCACTCTTTGCCGGAATCTTGTAGCAGGGCATTTCGGAAGTCATGCGTATTTCAATTGGGACAACAGGGCTGACAGAAAGGGCATTACTGCATCCTTATGGCCGGCAGACGCCGAACTTCTTATCTTTGACGAAATACATAAATACCGGAAGTGGAAGGGCTTTATCAAAGGTGAATACGACAAACTGAAAGATAATTACAAATTTCTTGTTACAGGCAGTTCCCGTCTTGATGTTTATCGCAGGGGAGGCGATTCCCTTCAGGGAAGATATCACTATTACCGGCTTCATCCATTCACTCTCGCTGAAGTAGAAAAGATTGCTTATACCGCATCCTTATTTCATGAATTGCCTATCGGTAAGGGAACACATCATGAGACGCTGAAAGCTCTGGATACCTTCGGCGGCTTCCCCGAACCGTTTATAAAACAGAGCATAAGACATTTGAGGCGCTGGCATAATGAGAAGAATGAGAGGATGTTCCGCGAGGACATCCTCGATGTGCAGATAATAAGGGATATCGGCAGCATGAAACTTTTAAGCGACATCCTTCCGTCAAAAGTCGGCTCGCTGCTCTCTCTCAATTCAATAAGGGAAGATATTGAAGTCAGCTTCCGCGCTGTTTCAAGCTGGATGGACATACTGGAGGCATTTTATTATCATTTCCGCATATATCCTTTTACAGCAAAAAAGATACGCTCTCTGAAAAAAGAACCCAAGCTCTATCTGTGGGACTGGTCGGAGGTGCAGGACGAGTCCGCCCGGTTTGAGAATCTCATCGCCTCACATTTATCGAAATTCGTGCATTTTATAACCGACTATGAAGGATACAAGGCAGAACTTTATTTTCTAAGGGATGTTGATAAGCGGGAGGTGGACTTTCTCGTAACCATAGACAGAAAGCCATGGTTTGCAGTAGAAGCAAAACTGAATGACACTGCCTTATCGCCGCATCTGCTCTATTTCAAGGAAAGACTTTCAATACCTTACGCCTATCAGGTTACAAAAAAAAGCGGCATAGACAGGCTTGAAAAGGGGATAAGGATCATCCCGGCAGATAAATTCCTGTCGGGGCTGATATGAAACACCCGCACATTGACAATGGTTCTCCGCCAATTTATTATAAAGGGCGATGAAAACAATAGACTTCACAAAACTTGCGAGACCGAATATCCGCTCGCTCAAGCCTTACGAAGCGAGGGAGATACCGTGCAAAGTCAAGCTTGATGCCAATGAAAGCCCTTATTCTTTGCCTGCCGATAAGATTTTTCAGGCTAAAAATATTATCAACAGACTGAACCGTTATCCCGACCCGGAAGCCAAAAAATTAAAAAAAACAATATCTAAAAATCTAAAGGTAAATACCGACAGCATACTTTTAGGCAACGGCTCTGATGAATTGATCTATTATCTTATAACAGCATTCGGAGGCCCTGTGCTTTATCCTGTTCCGACATTTTCGATGTACGGGATAATCTCTCAGGCATGCGGCGAGAAGGGAATAGAAATTCCGTTGGATAAAGGATTCGACCTCGATACGGACAAAATGCTTGCGGCTGTAAGGAAATACAATCCGAAACTTATCTTCCTGAGTTCGCCGAATAATCCGACAGGCAACTGCTTTTCAGCGGACAGGATGCTGAAGATTATTGAGGCATCAAAAGGCATAGTTGTTGTTGACGAGGCGTATCAGCCTTTTTCGAGCGAAAAAGGTTTTCTGCCGTTGTTGAATGATTATAAAAATCTCGCCATTCTCAGGACATTGAGCAAGATAGGCTTCGCGGCATTGAGAGTAGGTTTTTTAATCGGCGATCCCGGCTTGATTAAAGAAGTCAATAAAGTAAGGCTTCCTTTTAACCTCAATGCGCTATCACAAAATATTGCATTGGAGGCGTTCAGACGGAAAAAACTTATGGATTCGCAGATAAAAAATATCACCTCTGAGAGAGAAAGGCTTTTCGAGGAGTTAGATAAAATCACCGGCACATCGCCCTATCCGTCGGAGGCCAATTTCATACTGTTTAAGGCAAAAAATGCAAATGCCGTATATCAGCGGTTAATAAAAGAAGGCGTGCTTATAAGAAATCTCGGCAGCGCAATAAAAGACGCGTTGAGGGTAACTATAGGGACACCTGAAGAGAACAATTTTTTTATAAAGGCATTAAGAAAATCAGCCGGAGGAAAGAAATGAGAAAGGCCAAAATTGAAAGGAAGACAAAAGAGACGAACATCGCCGCTGAAATAAACCTTGACGGAAGCGGAAAATATTCCATAAACACATCTATACCTTTTTTAGACCACATGCTCTCTTTGATGTGCAAACACGGGCTTTTCGACACGAAACTAAAGGCAAAGGGAGACATCGAGATCGATGATCACCACACAGTTGAAGACGTGGGCATAGTTCTCGGCAAGGCTATAAAGCAGGCGCTCGGAGACATGAAAGGAATATCGAGATGCGGATACGCGTCTGTGCCTATGGATGAGGCGCTCGCGACTGTCAGCATAGATATAAGCGGCAGGCCGTATCTTGTTTATAAAGCGGAATTTCTGAAAAAGAGCAAATTAAAGGATTTCGATCCTGACCTTATAGAGGATTTTCTTCATGCATTTGTGAGCAACTGCGGCATTGCGCTGCATGTAAATGTCCCTTACGGCAGGAACACGCATCATATAATAGAGGCAGCATTCAAGGGGATCGGAAGGGCGTTGCGGCAGGCGGTAACCATTGATCCGAGGGTCAAGGGACTGCCGACTACAAAAGGGAAATTGTAAACATAGGGATAAACATATGGTAAGGCTAATCTTCGCAAAATGATTAGTCGTTTGTGCCAACTCGAAACTTCAGCAGAATAGAATGTTTTTTCACCTGCAATGGTAAGGGGCAGTCGTTACTTTGCCCCTAAGAGAACCCAGACATTTTGCATCAGATTAGCCTTACCATATGTCATAACTTTCTATATTAAAAAATCTCCAATATCTTTTATCGCATTCTTAAAGACTTTGAGCCATACCTGCTTTGCATATAAAACCTTTATTTCAGTGATGGTAATAGTTCGCCGATGCCCTTCACCACATCTTCGAGCGATTTCCCTGCCTCTTCGACCGGCGAAGTAATAGTCCTCCCAAGCTCGTCGAATACTTTCTTTTTAAACGCCTCCTTCAAGTTATTCTGAAGGTTGTTCCATCTGCCCCATACATAAAAACTGACCTCAATAGTATCCTTTTTCTTTATCAAATCCATGACAAGAGGCGCGGACACACCCATTAAAACGCCTTTTGTCTCTATGTCCATGTTCCTGAGCCTGAGCATTGAAGGGGCCTTTACATCGCCTTTATCGATGCTGAATTTCGAATCAAGATCGAGCCTTCCTTTTTTTACCTTTACGTCGCCTTTCATGTACGGTTTTAATAAGGTCATATCCATGTCCTTTATGGATAAATTACCCGTAAAAGTCGTGTCGAATATATTCCCTTCCGATTTGATCGCCGCGCTCCCGCTATTTGGCAGTTTTGCCGAGGCGTCAATGGTTGTTTTGCCTGGCTGCAAAATAGACAAACTGCTTTTCGCCTCTATGCGGACATTGCTGAGATCGATATTGAAACCCTTCATAGCGTCCTGAAAAATTATAGTCCCGTTATTCACTTTTATGGCCTTTAGTATAAACTCGACCGCCTGTTTTTTATCATCTTTCTTTTTGAATACAGGCAGAAGCCATTTACCGTTTTTCGTCCTCCTGACAGTCAGGGCAGGAGAGTCCATGTCTATCTCTTTAATGTCGAACTTCTTCCTTAAAAGACTCCATAGATACGGCCTTATCGTAACTTTTTTTACGAAGAGGAAGCCGGAGCCTTCAGGCGTTCTGACCCCGATATTCTCTGCGACCACGGCAGTCCATCCTATTTTCAAATGTCCTATCGAAACATCCGGGCCGAGCGCGCTGCCGATCTTTTCTTGGACGAAGGAATCAAGAGGGAAGAAGAGCATTAATCCCGCTGTCGACAAGACGAACATTAAGGCAAGCCCGATTATGACCTTTTTCAGCATGCTATATGAAAACAAATTTTCAGGATATTATCAAGGCAAACAGTGGTATAATACCCTTTATGAACATGTCGCTCCAGACAGGCTCCCTGAAGATAGCGACAATCATGGGAATACCCATAAGGGTTCACTTCTCATGGCTCATTATCTTCGGGCTCATAACATGGTCTTTGTCCACGTTCTATTTTCCGAAGGCCGCGCCGCAACTGCCTGTCACAGCCTATTGGATCAACGGAGCGGTAGCGGCGCTTCTGCTTTTTGTCTCCGTCGCGTTCCATGAACTGTCACACTCATTTGTGGCCCTTAAATATAAACTCCCCATAATCAACATAACGCTGTTTATCTTCGGGGGGGTAGCGCAGATGAAGGGCGAGCCCCCGAACCCGAAAGCCGAATTGAGAATAGCCATTGCAGGGCCGTTGTCGAGCTTCTTCCTGTCGCTGGTTTTTGCCGCAGCCTATAATGTAGCAGACGCGCAGGTTACAAAAGCCCTGTTTTTATATCTCGCGCAACTGAACTTCATACTCGGCGCATTTAATTTAATACCCGGTTTCCCCATGGACGGAGGAAGGGTCGTAAGGGCATTTCTGTGGAGGAAATCCAACGACTTCTTTTACGCGACGCGCAGGGCTGCGAATTACGGACAGAAAATAGCGATGTTCTTTATAATTTTCGGAATACTTTCCATATTCACCGGATTTCCCGGAGGCCTATGGCTGATGCTCATTGGATGGTTTCTTTATTCAGCGGCACAGTCAAGCTATCAGCAGGTAAGCCTTCAGGAAACCCTCAACGGCATCAAGGTGCGAAGCATAATGGTAAAAGACATTGTAACCATGTCCTCGAGTCTGACAATAGACGCTGCCGTCAACGATTACTTTCTGAAATACGGATACGGCGGATTTCCTGTGGTGGATGACGGGAATTTCCTCGGATTCGTGACGCTGAAAGAAATAAAGGATGTTCCCAAAGAAAAATGGACGGATATAAAAGTGTCGGAGATATTTGTGCCGCATGACAAACGCTGGGAGGTCTCGGAAGAGGACGGGGCAATGAAGGCGCTTGAATTGATGATCGGAGAGGACAAGGGAAGACTGGTCGTTACCGATAAAGGCCGCATAATCGGCCTTATCACGAGAAACGGCATAGCGCGGTATATCCAGATCATGGGCAGGTAATACGAAAGGAGATACAAAATGTCGGAGGCAAAACTAAAGGTCATTTTATTAAAACATACGCCTAATCCGGAAGAGACGGTTGCGATGGCCGCAAAACTCTGCTACAGCCCTTCCGATATCGGATCACTAAAAGAAAAAATAGAGGCAAAAGACCAGAAGGCGTTTGTAGAAAAACTCATGAAGATGGGGCACATGAGCCCGATAGAGCACTCGTCATTTACTTTCGCTATTGAAGGCATATCGAGAGCGTGTTCACATCAGCTCGTAAGGCACAGGCTCGCGTCATACTCGCAGCAGTCTCAAAGGTATGTAAGCGAAGAAACTGGATTTGATTATGTTATTCCTCCGGTAATCAAAGAAGACAAAGAACTCGGCAAATACTTCAAATCATTCATGGCAGAGGCTCAGAAGGCGTATAATCATATCGCAAAAAGGCTTAATGAAAAAGGCGTCAAGGGAGAATCGGCGAATCAGGACGCACGCTTTGTGCTGCCCAACGCAACAGAGACGAAGATAATAGTAACAATGAACGCGCGGGAACTCCTGCACTTTTTCAAGCAGAGGTGCTGCAACCGCGCGCAATGGGAAATAAGGAAGATGGCTGAAGAGATGCTGCAACTCGTCAAAAAGGCATCTCCCGTAATATTCGAAAAGGCAGGCCCGGGCTGCCTCTACGCCCCCTGCCCTGAAGGGGAATACACCTGCGGAAAGATAAAGGAAGTAAGAAAGAAATATGCTCGATGAAAAACAAAAACTTTTCCAGATAATAGATCTGGGACATGAGATCGCGCAGGTCAAAGACGTGGATATCCTCCTCGAAAAAATACTGTCCGTGGCCCGCCAGTTCGTAAATGCAGACGCAGGCTCCATATATATCAAAGAGGACAACCGCCTTAAATTCAGCTACACGCAAAACGACACATTACAGAAAAAACTTCCGGCA
Source organism: Nitrospirota bacterium (assembly GCA_021792185.1). Taxonomy (GTDB): domain Bacteria; phylum Nitrospirota; class Thermodesulfovibrionia; order Thermodesulfovibrionales; family Dissulfurispiraceae; genus GWB2-47-37. Next base: position 6,517 of record JAJYVD010000073.1, read on the forward strand.
GGACACAAGCTTATCTATTCCACGTTTTCGATACCCGTAAACAACGAATCGATCGCAGGCTATGTAGCAGGCAGCGGGACCATGCTTAATATCGAAGATGTATACAAACTTCCGGACAATGTCCCCTATTCATTCAATAGAGAATACGACGATATATCCGACTACCGCACAAAGTCAATGCTCACATTCCCGATGATAACAACCCGTGATCAGGTAATAGGCGTTCTCCAGCTCATTAATGCAAAAGACAGAAACGGCGATATCCTGCCCTTTTCGAAAGAAGACGAGCCTTTTATCAAGCACTTCGCCAACAATGCAGCGATAGCTATCGAGAGAGCCCAGTTGACGAGGGCTATTATCCTGAGGATGATAAAAATGGCGGAACTGCGCGACCCCAAAGAGACAGGGGCTCATGTAAACCGTGTAGCCTCATATTCTGTAGAGATCTACGAGAATTGGGCGTTAGGCCAGGATATCCCTCGCATGGAGATAGAAAAGAATAAAGACATCCTGAAAATAGCCTCCATGCTGCATGATGTAGGCAAGGTAGCCATTTCAGACACGATCCTGAAAAAACCCGGGAAACTTAGCCCTGACGAATACGAAATAATGAAACAACACACATTCTTAGGCGCACGGCTCTTTACAGACCAGTATTCCGATTTCGACGAGGCGGCATCACTTGTCGCTTTAAACCACCATGAGAGATGGGACGGCAACGGCTATCCCGGTTATATAAATCCCTTTACAGGCCATCCTATTATCGGATATCAACTGAAAGACGGCAAGATACCCGGCAAAAAGGGCGAGGACATACCGTCTCTCGGCAGGGTAGTCGCGATTGCGGATGTATATGACGCCCTGAGCTGCAAGAGGGTATATAAAGAACCATGGGATGAGGACAGGGTTTTGGAGACGCTGAAAAGCGAGCGCGGGAAACACTTCGATCCTGAAATGATAGACGCATTTTTCGACAGCCTCGATGTGATCAAATCCGTCACAAACCGTTATCCGGAATAGATAATCTCCATCTTTGCATCCAGTATCATTGCACCCTGCGGATAAAGGGCAACCGGATTCAAATCAATCTCTTTGATCAGGTTTGTCGCCATTATTTCAGATACTGCTACAATTATATCTGTAAGCGCATCGATATCAGCAGGAGGACTTCCCCTATAGCCTTCCAAAAGCTTGTATCCCTTAATCTGCTCTATAAGCCATAAGGCATTGTCTCTATCAAGAGGCGCAAGGCCGAAAGCCACATCCTTGAAAAGCTCCACAAATACGCCTCCGAGACCGAACATGACTATAGGCCCGAATTGCCTGTCTACTATGCCGCCCACAATAACCTCGATTCCATGAGGAGCCGTCTCTTCCACAAGCACGCCTTCGGCATTGTCGATCCGCATGAGTTCCGAAACGGCATCTTTAAGTTCATCCTCGTTCCTTATCCCGAGCCTGATACCCTTTATATCGCTCTTTGACGTTATTGCCGTGGATGAGACTTTTGCAACGAGGGGATAAGAAAGGGCTGATAGTTTATGGCTCATGGCTGGAAGTCGGGCTTCTTTATCTATAAATATCCCTTTCGGCACGGGTAATCCCATATTTTTCAAGAGACTCTTGACCTCATACTCTACAAACACGGTTTTTCCCTTGTTTTTCAAGAAAAAATCCTTCAGGGTTTCTAAAGAAAAACTGCCGGTTGTCATCATACATAAAGTTTATCATATCGATAAAAAAAACACCCCACCTTTACCTCATTTTATGCTAAAATCCTTCCATAACTAAAAACCCGTTAAAATCCATACATTATGAGGAGGTCACCATGAAGTTTTCGGCTGTCTTAATCTCGTGCATTATGTTTTTTGCCGTGCCCGTCTTTGCGCAGGAGCTTTCGGGTCTCGATATTATGAAAGAGCAAAAGAAAAGGCATGAAGCGACGCAGGAATACGAGAAAATAAAAATGGTGCTGATCGACAGCTCCAACAACAAAGAAACACGCGATATGAAAAGATATGCCAAAAAAGGCGGCGCCGGTCTTTCCAAATTTCTCGCCCGCTTTGAAGGGCCTGCAGACATCAAGGGAACCGCGCTTCTTACATGGGAACAAAAGGGTAATGTCAAAAGTTTCATGAAAAAAGAGACGGATTTATGAAAACAGAATGTGATAGGATTCCGTCGGCGTAAGAGAGGGCGGTTAAGAAGTCAGAAGTGGTGGACGCCGACGGCTCTGAGAGA
>JAJYVD010000019.1 GCA_021792185.1 Nitrospirota bacterium
TATTGAGCGTCTCGGTTTTCGAAAGAATTCCATTATTACAGCTACTTACGGAAACAACCATGGCGGAGGGATTCTCAGAGTCCCAAAACCAGTTGAATTTATTCACTTAACTGTCGGACACTATTGGTATGATTGTTGCAAACATAAATTCAATTTATGTATTTAAAAAATAAAAAGGTTCTTGTTACTGGCGCTGACGGTTTCATAGGAAGTCATCTTGTTGAGTCCCTTTTGGAAGAGGGCTGCAAGGTGAGGGCGTTCGTATATTACAATTCATTCAATTCATGGGGCTGGCTCGACAGCCTTCCAAAAGGCAAACTGAAAGAGATAGAAATTTTTGCCGGAGATATCAGAGACCCGAACGGCGTGCGCAATTCTATTAAAGGGATAGATGTTGTTTTTCATCTCGCGGCCATTATCGGTATCCCGTTTTCGTATCATTCTCCTGATTCATATATTGATACCAATATCAAGGGCACTCTGAATATTCTTCAGGCCGCGAGGGATGCCGATATCCGGAAGGTTTTGGTAACTTCGACCTCCGAGGTTTACGGCACTGCGCAGTATGTCCCGATAGACGAAAGGCATCCACGGCAGGGGCAGTCCCCTTATTCGGCAACCAAGATAGGAGCGGATGCGATAGCGGAATCTTTTTACAGGAGTTTTAACCTGCCTGTTGTGATAGTAAGGCCGTTTAATACTTATGGCCCGCGCCAGTCGGCAAGGGCAGTGATACCCACGATCATTACCCAGCTTTTATCTGGAGTAAGAGAGATAAAACTGGGGGCCATTCATCCTACGAGGGATCTGGTTTATGTGAAAGACACTGCAAAGGGGTTCATCAAGATCGCGAAGTCGGACAAGACTATAGGCGAGGAGATAAATATCGCGACCCAAAAAGAGATCCCGGTTGGAGACCTTGCGAATAAGCTTATAAAGATGATCAATCCTGAGGCTAAAATAGTGTCCGATAGGGTCAGGATAAGGCCTGCAAAGAGCGAGGTCGAGAGGCTTCTCGGAAGCAACAAGAAGCTGAAGAAACTCACCGTGTGGAAACAGGCTTTTTCTTTAGACGCCGGATTAAAGGAAACCATTGAATGGTTTAAAGACAAGGAAAACATGAGGCTTTACAAACCGGATATTTACAATGTCTAAGGGAATATATCTGGATGCGCCTAACATAGGAGAGAGAGAAAAGAAATATTTAAATAATGCCGTTGACAGCGGATATGTTTCGACGGCAGGGCCGTTTGTTAAGGAATTCGAGGAGAGGTTTTCCGGATACCTCGGTATTAAGAAAGCCGTTTCGACCCAGAGCGGGACGGCAGCTATTCATGTTGCGTTGCATGAGCTTGGAATAGGGCATGGAGACGAGGTTATAGTGCCGGCTCTTACATTTATCGCAACGGTAAATCCGGTCATGTATGTTGGAGCCCGGCCTGTTTTTGTGGATGTGGATTTAAAAACATGGAATATATCTCCGGATGAGATAAGAAAAAATATTACTAAAAATACAAAAGCGATAATTCCCGTACATCTTTACGGCAATCCGTGCTATATGGATGAGATAGTGCAAATAGCATCGGAGCATAAGCTTCATGTTATAGAGGACGCTACCGAAAGCCTCGGCGCGAAATACAAGGGTAGGCTTACAGGCACATTCGGAGATTTCGGATGCTTCAGCTTTAACGGAAACAAGGTTATCACAACAGGCGGAGGAGGAATGGTAGCCGGCAGCAATACAGAGAGGCTCGATCATATAAAGTTTCTTGTTAATCAGGCAAGGGATGAAGAGCGCGGATATTACCATCCTGAGATAGGCTTTAATTACAGGATGACGAATATCGAGGCAGCCCTTGGGCTATCTCAGATGGAAAGGCTGGATGATTTTCTGTCAAAGAAGAAAAGGTTTAACGAGCGTTACAGGCAAGGGCTTAAAGGTGTTAGAGGAGTGAGGTTTCAGGAGGAATACGAAGGCTCGGAAAGCTCGTGCTGGCTTACGTGCATCTCAATTGACAATAAAATTGACATATCTGCATTACAAAGCGCGTTGAAGACAAAGGGAATACCGACGAGAAGGGTTTTTATGCCTATTACCGAATTTCCGCCTTATAAGAGGTATAAAAATACGGACATGAAAAATACATATCAAATATATGAAAACAGCCTGTGTCTGCCTGGCTCCACGCTGAATACGGAGGAAGATGTCGCTTATGTATGTAAAACATTAAAGGAGATAGTCTCATAATGGAAGACATTGTTCTGATAGGCGGCGGAGGACACTGCAGGTCGTGCATTGACGTTATCGAGACTGAAAACAAATTCAGGATAGCGGGTATAGTGGATATAAAGGAGAAAAAAGGAACAAGAATATTGGGATATGAGATTTTCGGATGCGATGAAGACCTGCCTGATTTGACCTCAAAATATAAAAATTTCATGATCACCGTAGGGCAGGTCGGCTTATCGAACAAAAGAAAGGAATTATTCGAGTCCCTCAGAAAATATAATATCAGCTTTCCTGTGATCGTCTCGTCTCATGCCTATGTCTCAAGGCATGCCCATATAAGTGAAGGAACTATCATAATGTACGGCGTCGTAATAAACGCAGGAGCTAAAGTCGGAATGAACTGCATAATCAACACATCTTCGTTGATAGAGCACGATGCAATAATAGGAGACCACTGCCACATATCCACAGGAAGCATTGTAAACGGAGAATGCCGCATAGGAGAGGGCTCGCTAATCGGAAGCAATAGCGTAATTAATCAATGTATAACAATACCTGAGAACACGATTATAGGCTCTGGCTCTGTTGTCATCGAGACGATTTCTGAGAAGGGAACCTATGCCGGAAATCCGGCAAGGCCAATTATAAGGAAAATCAAATAAATGAACAGGGTTTTTATCATCGCTGAGGCAGGGGTCAATCACAACGGCAGTCTCGATATCGCAAGAAAGATGATAGACGCGGCCTCTGATGCAGGATCTGATGCGGTGAAATTTCAGACCTTTAAGGCTGAAAGTATAGCGAGCAGGTTTGCGTCCAAAGCGGAATATCAAAAAGAGACGACCGATGCCGATGAATCTCAGATCGAGATGCTCAAAAGGCTCGAATTCGACAGAGATGCGCATATAGAGCTTATGAGGCATTGTACGGAGAAAAATATAATATTTATGTCAACTCCGTTTGATTTTGAAAGCATTGACCTGCTAAGTGACCTTGGTATCAAGATATTTAAAATCCCGTCAGGGGAGATAACAAACCTGCCGTATCTCAGAAAGATAGGGGCGCTGAAAAAGAAAGTCATACTTTCCACCGGCATGTCCGATCTTGGAGAAATAGAGGCTGCATTGGATATATTGATCAAGGCCGGAACTACCAAGAATGATATAACTGTCCTTCACTGCAGCACCGAATATCCGGCTCCTTATGAAGAAGTAAACTTAAAAGCAATGATTACTATAAGGGATGCATGCAAAGTTAAAACAGGATATTCCGACCACACTCAAGGCATAGAGGTGGCTATAGCAGCGGCAGCCCTCGGCGCATCCGTGATAGAAAAGCATTTTACCCTCGATCGTAATATGAAAGGCCCAGACCATAAGGCATCGCTTGAGCCTCAAGAGCTTAAGAATATGGTAATGGCCGTAAGAAATATAGAAAAGGCATTTGGAGACAGTAATAAAAGACCGTTCCCTTCCGAGATAAAGAACAGGGGAATAGTCCGCAAGAGCATTGTAGCAGCGCAAAGGATAAAAAAGGGAGAGTTTTTTACGGATAAAAACATAACAGTCAAAAGGCCGGGTACAGGCATCAGCCCTATGGAGTGGGACAGGGTACTCGGCGCTAAATCGCCGAGGGATTTCGAGGAAGACGAACTGATAGAGGTGTAACTAACAATATGTTCAATAAAAACCTTAAATTGCCGATAACAAATAGAACAGAGAGGTGATATTATGGAACTTCTTATGACCGAAACCTTACCTCAGATAAGACCGAAAGAGCATCATAACTATGCAGCTTTTTTTCTTACCCTGTCATGCAATCTCCGTTGTCCGTACTGCATAAATCTGCATAATGGGGGAACGAGATATAAGCAGGCAACGAGGGAATATCTCAGCGCGGACGAGCTTATAGCGGCTGCCAACCGCCTTACTCTCAGGAACGACCTGCCCCTTAGCCTTCAGGGCGGAGAGCCTACTCTCAATAAAAACTTTTTCAGATTTGTGAATGAGGTCAAAAAAGAGATCAAGATGGATCTCCTCACTAATTTCATGTTTGATGTAGATGAATTCATAAAAAATGTGCCTGTCTGGAGATTCAACAGGGAAGCTCCTTATGCCCCTATCAGGGTAAGCTACCATCCGGGACAGAATAAAATAGATGATTTGAGAATCAAGACCCTTAAGATGCAGGAAGCAGGCTTCAGAGTCGGATTATTCGGGATTATGCACCCTGAAGAAGAGATCAGAAGCCATATATTAGAGACAAAAGAGAGATGTCTGAAGATGGGAATAGACTTCAGGACAAAGGAATTCCTCGGAGAATGGAAGGGAAAGCTATATGGAACATTCAAATACGAAGGGGCGGTATGCGGAAGCGCGATGAGGGTGTGCGAGTGCAGGACGACAGAGCTGCTCGTTGACCCTGCCGGATATGTGTATAAATGCCATTCTGACCTGTATAACGGTAGGAATCCGGTCGCCCACATCCTCGATGAGGACTTCAACGAAGAAAAGATTGACGAGTTCAGAGCATGCGGCTTTTTCGGAGATTGCAACCCGTGTGATGTAAAGGTCAAGACGAACAGGTTCCAGATATTCGGGCATACGAGCTGCGAGATAAGGAATATTAATTAAAAAATGCCGGCAGATAAATTTCTTATTGACGGGCATAAACTATACTGGCATATTGACAGGGTTGTCGAATGGCAGAAAGACAGATTGATTCCGCCAATTTATATAGAGGTGAGCCCTATTTCTACTTGCAACCATCAATGTGTTTTTTGTGGTATTGACTTTGTGCGCGGACAGGGAGACAATCTTAATTCTGAAGTATTCTATACGAGACTTAGAGAGATGGGAAAGATAGGCGTAAGGAGTATGATGTTTGCAGGAGAAGGAGAGCCTCTGCTTCATAAGGATATAAGGCTATTTATCAGGACAGCTAAGGAATCCGGAATCGATGTATCTATGACAACAAACGGCAGCCTGGGGAATTATGAGTTATGGAAAGATATATTACCGCATCTTACATGGCTTAGATTTAGCATAGACGCAGGAACGCCTGAAGTTTATTCAAAAGTCCACGGCGTGCCAGAGTCTTTTTTTGAAAGGACGATCCAGAGCATAAAAGCTGCGCTTGCAGTTAAAAATGATTTTCATCTCGATGTCACAATAGGTGTCCAGTATCTGATCATCGGAGAGAATATCAATGACATAGAGAATGCGCTCAAGCTGTTTTCAGGCATAAAGGTTGATTATTTCAGTTTGAAGCCGTTTTCGTTCAATCCCAAAATGCTGAAAAAGAGGGATGAACTTTATACTGCCGGGACAATAGAGCATATTCAGCGAATTGTCGATAGGCATAACGGCAGTTCGGGAATGACAGTTGTTTTCAGAAAGGATGCCATCGGAAAATATATGTGCAGGGAAAAGCTTTTCAAGCATTGTTACGCCCTCCCGTTCGGGGGATACATATCCTCGAAAGGAGATTTCTATACCTGCAAGGAATTTATTGGTGATGAGCGGTTTAATGCAGGGAATATATATGAAGATGATATGGAGAAAGTTTTTTTTGGCGAGCAAAGGATGAAATCCATACGGTATGGAGAGAAAGAACTCACCATAGGGGCTGAATGCAGAACGAATTGCAGAATGGCGAGAATTAATGAATTCCTTGGATTTCTGGAGAAAAAACCTGAGCATATAAATTTTATTTGATTATTATGAAGACTAAGATACTGATATTGAAACTCGGTTATTCCGAAACGCTTGATCCGGAAATAGGTAGGGTTCCAAGCTTAGGGGATGTTTTGAGAACTACGCCTATATTAGGGGCTTTGAAGGAAAAATTTCCAGATTCGTATATAACTTGGCTTGTTTCCGAAGGCGCGGAGCCGCTCCTTGATAAAAACCAGTTTATAGACCGCATTCTTGTCTGGGACGAATTCGTGCCTTTTCAGCTTATGCGGGAAAAGTTCGATGTGCTTATCAATCTTGAAAAAATTCCAGGAGTATGCGCCTTATCGGATATGATTGACGCTTGGGTTAAATATGGTTTTCGTTTTGACAGCCTTGAGGGTAAATATCATGCGTACGAGAAAGGTTTGGACTTCATTTCGTATATCGAGGAAAAAAAGAGAACGAACAGATCGAAGGGGTACTGGCAGCAGGTCCTGATAGAAATGCTCGGCGTTGATTGGAAGGGACAGGAGTATATTTTGGGGTATAGACCGAAAGAGGGAGAGGTATTCGATATTGGCTTTAACTACCTTGTTGGTTCAAAATGGCCCAATAAGGCTATGTCCATGGAGAAATGGAAAGAGCTTGAACAAAGGCTTATAAGCATGGGGTATACGGTATCCTGGCAGGAGGGGCAGAACGATCTTTTTGTTTATCTGAATTGGATAAATTCATGCCGGACTGTCATTTCCAACGACAGTCTTGGATTGCATATAGCGCTTGCGCTGAAGAAAAAAGTCATAGCCCTTTTTGGTCCAACGGATGCGGGAGAAGTATATATGTATGACAGAGGAATCGTGATCAATTCTCTGGTGGTGTGCAGCAATATGCCGTGCTATAACCCTAAATGCATAACCGGCTTGAATTGCATGCAAGGTATAAATCTTGACGCTATTATCGAAATAATCAGGGACAGGTATGGAAAAAATACAGTGTTGCATTTGCGAAACGACTGAATATAGCAGACCTTATAAATTTGTTGATAACTACCGACTGCTTAAATGCAGGAGGTGCGGGCTGGTATATATAGACACGCGCATAGATCCGGAGAGTTTCATGAACGATGCAAAACTTGATCTGAATAGCAGTAATAATAAAAAGATTGAATATTGGAGCTTCCCTGGAATGTATGCAAAATATAATTTTGTCTTTCTGAAGTATTTTAATGAGAGATTTAACAGATGCATTGCGTTTAATAGGAATATAGAGACTATGTTCGATATTGGAAGTGGATATGGTTTTTGGATGGATTTCTGTAGGAAAAAGGGGCTGAAGGTGAAAGGCATTGATATATCAGACGATGCAGTTTGTCACAGCAGTAAGGTTTTGGGGCTGGATGTAATAAAATCTCCGCTTAAAAAATACAAATTCACCGAGAGTTTTGATCTATACAATATGTGTGATGTGATAGAGCACCTTGAGAATCCTAACGATGAGTTGGCTTTGCTCCATGAGCAGATGAAGCCTACATCATTGCTTTACATTCAGGTTCCCGATGTTTTGGGCATAAGGATTCCTTACAACCATAATCTCGGACTGCCGCACCATATCTGGCAGTTTAACTATAAAACGGCAAATAAATTATTGAATAAAAACGGCTTCAGGGTTTTGCAGAAATGGCATGGGGTTCAAGGTGTTATCGGTTGCTATGTTAATGATAAAGTGACCCTGCTGAGGAAATTGTCTTGGGTTGGCGCTGAAAAATTTAATATCGGTAACAGGCTTATGCTTGTTTGCCGGAAAACTTAAAAAAGGCAGAACGATATGGGTAAAGACAATTTTATGATCGATGGCAATAAACTTCTGTATCATCTTGAGAGATTAAATAAGTGGCGGAGAGGAGAGTTGATTGCACCGATATTCGTTGATCTGGGGATCAATAATACCTGCAACTACAGATGTCTTCACTGCGCCTTCGACTATAATCATCATCAGAATTACTCTTTGCAGCGCGAGCCGCTTCTCAGGCTGATGCGTGATATGGGAGAGGTCGGCGTAAAAAGTTTGCTGATAGGAGGAACCGGAGAGCCCACGCTTAATAAAAATCTTGTAGAGGCTGTTGAAGTCGGAAAGGCAAGCGGGCTTGACATAGCTTTGACCACTAACGGTTCTTTTCTCGACTATGAAAAGATGTTAAGGATACTGCCTCTGCTGACATGGATCAGATTCAGTATTTTAGCCTCATCAGAGGACTATTATTATAGGCTTCACAGGCCTACGACCGGAACGTATTATAAGGTCTTTGAAAACCTTGAGCATGCCGTATCCGTCAAAAAAGCGAACCAACTCGATACGACCATAAGCATTCTGTCATGCGTGTTTAACCATAATATAGACGATATGGAAAAGCTTATAGTCAGGGTTAAAAAGATAGGCGTGGATTATATCATGATAAAACCCCCGTCGATTTCGGTAAAGAATGAGAACAAGATAGATGTGAATTTTGATTTTAATGATATAAAGCGTCTTGAGCGATATTCTGACGAGAAGTTTAACGTCATTGTGCGCTGGAACTTTTTTGATGATGCCAACTCCGAGAGGGAATATACGGAATGCCTCGGATTGCCGTTTATCTGCCAGATTGACGGCAATGGAGGCGTCTATTCCTGCGGCGGCTTCATGGACGATGATAGATTTTGCTATGGAAATATCAACGAAACATCTTTTAAGGATATGCTCAGGAGCGGAAGGATGCACGAAGTTATGGAGTGGGCATCGAAGATGCCTGAAAAGGCAAAGTGCATCTCATTATGCAGGCAGCACAGTATCAATAAATTACTGTTCAGGCTTAAGAATCCTCCCGACCATGTAAACTTTATATGAAAAACAGGAGCAAGCAATGTCAATGCCTAATATTTATTTAATCAAGCTTCCGCATTATTATCATATCCACGACTGGAATCTGCCGCTTGGTCTTCTTTATCTCGGCTCTTTTCTGAAAAGCAAAGGCTTGGACCCGAAGTTCCTTGATCTGTCAGGGCGCGATGAGAACGAATGGAATATACCGCTGGACGGCAATTTCTATTGCGTTTCCAGCAACACGCCTGACTTTCATCTTGCCGTTAAAATAGCAGCGTTTTTGAAGGATAAAACCGATGCTACATTGGTGATAGGTGGTATTCATCCGACCGCCTGCCCTGAAGATACATTGAAAAGTTCAGTTTTCGATATAGCGGCATTCGGAGAGGGAGAGCATACGCTTTTTGAAATAGTCACAGGAGCGCCCATTGAAGAGATAAATGGTATATGTTACAGGAAAAACGGTGAGTTACATAAAAATCCGCAAAGGGATATGGAAAAGAACCTTGATGTCTTTCCACGACCCGATTTGAGCTTTCTCGATATCGAAAAATATAAGAATCCGATCATTATAAAAGACCCGGCGTCAAAGGGGGTTCCGATGATCGTTTCGAGGGGCTGTCCGTATGAGTGCGTTTTCTGCGCCAGCCCCGCAATGTGGCACAGGGTGACCCGTTTCCACGGCATAGACTATGTAAAGGAGAACCTTGATTATTATCTGAGCCTCGGCATAAGGCACATCTTTTTCTGTGACGATACTATCACCATCAACAGGGAATTCCTGAAAAAAATCTGTAAAGAGCTTCGTGAGCGGAATATTATGTGGAGATGCAATTCGACCACGAATGTAATAACGCAGGAGCTTACCGATATGCTCTATGAAAACGGATGCAGACAGATAGACTTCGGAGTGGAATCAGGGTCTGACCGGATTTTGAAAATTATCAAAAAAAGCAGCACTGCTGCAAAGCACCGTGAAGCGGTTCTCACAGCGAGGAGATCAGGACTTATGACCAAATGCATGCTTATGGTGGGGCATCCCTTTGAAACCGACGACGACATAATGGAGACCGTTAATTTTGTCAGGACCACCCCCTCTGATCTTTGGGGGCTGAGCGTCTTCATCCCTCTTCCCGGCTGCGCAGTCGCCAACCAGCCCCATAAATTCGAGTTTGAGATTGACGAAACAATGGGATATGATAAATATGTAATTTATGGGCAGGATAAGAATAATCCTATAGTCCATAAAGATAAAGACAGAATCGAGAAGTATAGGCAGATGGTTTATGAGGCGATAGGTCAGAATACAACGCTGGATGTGATAAAGAACAGGAATGATATTTGTTGTCAGTCATGAACGAATATAATAAGAATGACATATTCTGGAAAACATTCGCCGGCCTTCCGGGGAACTCATATCTACTGGAGGCAAAACTTAGGTCATTTAATTGCCTTTTCGTTTTCCTTACGCGCAAGACTTCTACATTCAGCGGTGATTATCCTATCGCGTTAGGGTACATGGCTTCTCTTTTGCGAATGAACGGAGCAAAGGCCAAGATTCTGGTGCAGTATGCTGATTCGTATGATGAGGGATCTTTCTCCGGATTTGATATGATATGTTTTTACCCGATGGTGGTGTTGCTTCAGGAAACCGCGGACTTTGCAGCGAAAGTCAAGGCAGATAATCCGGAAGTCCCAATATGTTTTTTTAATTCGGAGCAGCATCAGCATGAAATGCTTTTCTGCGTCCCAAAGGCGGTAGATATTGGTCTTCATGTAATGGAAAGATCTAAAGCGGTTGATTTTATTTTGATAGGCGAGGCTGAATATTCTTTTTTAAAACTTTGCGAACAGCTTGCTTTTAACAGGAAGGATTTTAACTCGATACCGCGTTGCTTATTTAGAGAAGGGGATGCCATAAGGTTGTCCGAAGAACCAATAAGACCGGTAGATTTTGATTATCTACCGTATCCTTCGAGGGACTATCTCGAACAGACCATGTCAGATGACGGCACGAATTCTTCTTCTGTGCGGGTTCAGTCCAGCAGGGGGTGTGTAAGCCGTTGCCTGTATTGTGTCGAGTCGTCTTCCAATATAACGAGCGGTGGAAGAAAAAAAATATGGACAGGGCGGAATATAGTAAAATTTGTTGATGAAATAGAGATGCTTTCGAAGGATTATGGCATCGTTTTTTTTAATGTCATTGATAGTTCCTTTGAAGATCCAGGTAAAAATGGCATTGAAAGGATGAATATATTTTGTGATGAGATTTTATCCAGAAATATCAATGCGTCATTTAAGATACACCTCAGGGTCGAGACAATTTCAAAGCTTAGCGACGATTTTATCGTAAAATTAAAAGATGCAGGATGCGATGTGCTTATCCTAGGGGTTGAATCAGGATTGGAACACGAACTCAGGTCATATAAAAAGATAACGACTGTTCAGGAAAATATTGATAATTGTAAGCGCCTTGAAAGTTTTGGAAAATTTTTTCTTCTTCTCGGACATATGATGTTCAGTCCTTTTTTGAAGCTCGATCACTTGCCGCTTAAAATTGAATTTCTGAAAAAATTGAGACACGGATGGGATTATATGAATGTCTCGAACAATCTCCTTGCCTTTGCCGGAACGGCCTATCATGAGCTTATAAAGGAAAAGGGATTAGCTGCCGGGAATGATATTTTTAGCGGCACAGTGTCTTACCGTTACGAAGATGAAAGGATAAGATTGGTGTCTGATGAGATGGGAAGCTTAAAGATCAGGTGCCCTGAGGTTATCCATTTGAACAATCTTTTTTACGATGCGCTTAATATGAAGGCAAGGTATTTAAATAAGATGAACAGTCATTTATGGAATGACGAAAGTATATTTAATAAATTTGCTGTAGGAATAGATGAGATGCTCAGAACAACAGAGGATGTTTATGCAGACTATTTTCTTCTGCTCGTTGATCTGGCTGATTCAGGCTGGTCGGAGGCAAAGGCTGACAGGCTTTTCAGGGATATGATTCATGGCAGGATACCATTTTTTGCTGAGAGAACTATGATATTGATTGATGATTTCGTATCGAGCTTTGAGAAAAGAGGGCTCTCGACAAGTAGATTATATCTGAAGACTTGGATGTCTATAATCAATACGCAGATAAATACGGCAAGTGGAAAAATTTAAATGGAATATCCCGATAGAGATCGGGGGCCATAGGATTAAAAACAGAATTGTCTTCCCTCCGATAAATACCAATTGGGCAGGCGAGAACGGAGAAATAACTGATAAGATCATAAATTTTTACAGGGAGACAGCAGCAGGAGGTTGCGGAATGATTGTAGTAAGCGGCACCGCAGTTTCGCCTGATGCCAAGAGCACAGACCGTTCTCTTTGCCTGTATGACGAAAAGTATTTATCAGGATTTATGCGTTTGACTAAATGCATAAAAAAAGAAGATTGCTTTGCAGCGATACAGTTGATGCATGTAGGGGGACAGGGGAATCCGGATTTTACCGGGCGCATTCCGCTGTCTCCTTCTGGCATAAAATGCATGGCTATAGGTATTGAACCTGCTGTTCTGTCTATTTACGAGATCGCTGATATCCAGAAAAAATTTATCAATTCAGCAAAATTAGCATATAGCGCAGGTTTCCATGCAGTAGAACTTCACCTTGCTCACGGATATCTCCTGCATGAATTCCTCTCTGAGCATACGAATAAAAGAAACGATATATATGGAGGAAATATTTTAAACAGGGCAAGGTTGGTGCTGGATATTATAAAAGGAATCCGTGCCGAAGTCCCTATTATCATCATAGGCGCAAGAGTATCTGGAGAGGATTTTGTTAAAGACGGCATAAATGAAAGCATTAACAGGGAATTGCTTCCGATGTTTCAGGATGCCGGGATTGGATACTTCAGCGTAACAGCAGGAATATACGATAGTTCGAGGGCAAAGCATGAGGCAATGTCGCAGGGGTTATTTTTTGCTTATGCTAAAGGCATAAAAGACATGATAGACAGACCCGTAATGGGCGTTGGGAAAGTGCTTGATTTGATCACCGCTGAGGATCATTTAAGAAAGGGAGACTGCGATATGGTTGCAATAGGTCGTGGACTTATTGCAGACCCCATGATGATAAAAAAATTTTTGAATAGCAATAAAATTAACAGATGTATAGAGTGTGACCAATGCCGGTTCCTGCGCCATGGCAGCAAATATCTGACATGCTCTGTGAGGGAGTTATAATATGTCGCAAAGGATGCTGATATTGGGCGGAGCGAGATTCCACGGATTACAGGCTGCCGAATTTTTTTCGAACGCAGGATATGAAGTTTATGTTCTTAATAGAGGCAATTATAAAACCAGTTACGGGTCCCACATAAAACACATGCGTGCGGACAGGAACGATGCGGATGCCCTTAAATCAGTTTTAAAAGATAAATATTTTGATGTTGTGATTGATAATAATGCGTATAATAATTCACATATAAACATTATTCTAAATTTGATTAGGGACAGGTGCGGTCATTATATTTTTACCAGTTCGGTTGCTGTTTACCTTATGGCATCATCGGATAGAAGACTAAAAGAAGATGATGCGACAGGTATTTTGAAGGAGCCTTATTCTCCGGCGGTGAGAGAATACGCAATTAATAAATTAGCGGCAGAAAATGCATTGATAGAAAATGCGCGGGGGATGAATTGTACGATTCTCAGATTCCCGAATATATACGGAGAAGGAGATTTTACCGCTAAACTGTCACATTTCTATTATCGGTTCAGGGACGGAGGCAGGATATTACTTGAGGAGGAGGTAGACAGGTTCAGCCTTATTTATGTCAAAGATGTGGTCAGGGCGCTTGAATGTGTTATCCGGAATGAGGCTTGCAGGGGTAGAATTATCAATATAGCTGATCCTGTAGATTATAATTATGATGAATTCTTCATCGCGGTATACGGAGACAAGTATAACAGGGACAAACTGCTTTTAGTCCCTGCTGAAAAGATATGGAACGGCGGATACTGCTTTTCTTTCACATGGAGTCCCTCGCTGGATACCTCACTGTCTCAAGGCCTGTTTGGAGATTTAAGCTATACCCCAATAAGCGTATGGAGTAAAGATACCCTTGAATGGGAACTTGAAAATTTCAAATATAGAAATCTGAGCCCGGACTATATACGGCTTAGGGAAGTCGAGCTGAAACTGATAGAGGAGTATTGCGGTGATTAACAATTTGATAATCAAAACGTCTTATTCAAGGCTTAAGGATGGAAGCCTAAAATCCAATTTTGGAGACCTCTTGAGGAGCACGTCTTTATCCTCATGCCTGAATAACGATTTCCGCTGGTTGACCGATTCGAGAGCGTTACCGTTACTTAAATGGTTTATGGACAGCCACAGGCTGATTGTTGTCGATGCCGATATTAAAGATTACGGATTATCCGAAAATACGAACATCTATAATATAGATAATTATATTTGCGACAGTGATATGTTCGTTCAAGGGAGCGGCGCATGGCACGGATATATAAGGAACGGCAGAGGCGATATAATACCTGAAAACGATCTTATCAGGTGCATAGAGCCATATAGCGGACTTGATTGCGCCATCTCATGGCAGGAAGCCCTAATAAGGGGAATGGGTTTTGAATGGCATGAGCAGGATTATTCCGCATCAAATGCTCCGGCCTTTGAAGTTATGTATGACATCGGCTTTAACTGGCATGTCCATCCTGAATGGGAGTCAAAAAAGTGGAATGAAAAACTGTGGCGTAATCTTGAGGAGGCACTGAGCCCACCATTGTCCGTCTCATGGCAGCAAGGGGTGAATGATTTGGATGAATATGTCCATTGGATTTCATCGTGCAGTCTTATAGTGACCTGCGACACTCTGGGCTTGCATTTGGCTTCCGCGTTAAGGAAAAAAGTTGTTGCGATTGTGGGAGTTACCGACTGTCACGAATACAGCTACGGCAGGGTTTTCTTTGTCAGACCGGAACGCAGCGACTGCATGCCCTGTAACATGCCGGTGTGCAGATATGGAAAAACCTGTCTTGACAGCGTTCCTGTAGAAAGTGTGGCAAGGACTGTTTTTGAAGTGTTGAAAAAATAAACCGATAACTAATAGAAAAGAAATTTGCTTGACAGAAACTTGGAAAACGGAGGGATTGAACATGGCAAGTTTATATATTGACGGAAGTAAATTGCTGTATCATTTGGACAGGATTGAGGACTGGCTGAAGGGATTTGATGTTTTTCCTGTCCATGTCGAAATAAGCCCGTCGAGCGCCTGCAACCAGAAATGCATTTTGTGCTGCGTTGATTATAAACATCACAAGCCTGCATTTCTGTCGAGAGAGATATTCCTTGGGTTGGTAGAAGACTTTGCGGCACACGGGGTGAAGAGCTTTCTACTGGCCGGCGAAGGAGAGCCGCTGTTAAACAGGCATGTCCCTGAATTTATAGCTAAATCTTACGAAAAAGGGATAGACAGCGCAATAAATTCCAATGCAGTTCTGTTAAAGAAAGAAATATCTTCAGAAATATTGCCTTACCTTACATGGGCCAGATTTACAATACAGTCATCCGATCCGAAGAAGTATGCCTTGCTTCACGGTACAAAGGAAGAAGATTTTTATAGGGCTGTTGAAAATATAAGAGAGGCGGCAGATATCAAAAAAAAGAATAATCTGAAGGTGACCCTCGGCATTCAGCAGATACTTGCAAATGAGAACTACGACAATGTTTATGAGGTGGCAAAGTTGTCAAAGGAGCTGGGCGTTGACTACTTTACAGTGAAGAGATTCAGCAAACATCCCAAGAATGAATATAATGTGCCGGAAGATTTATACAAACAATCTATGGAGCAGTTCAAGGCATGCGAGGCTCTTAGCGATGCAGGTTTTCAGGCATTGATAAGATGGAATCAGTTTGAAAAACAGTGCGTAAGAAATTACAGACAGTGCGTTGGTTTGCCTTTCATAACTCAGATATTGGCTGACGGAGGCATTTACCCGTGCTGCATGTTTTTTGACGATCCGACCCAATGTTTTGGAAATCTTCATGGAAAAAGTTTTGCCGATATTTGGCTCAGCGACAGAAGGCGGGATATAATGCGGCACATAAAAGAAAATATTGATGTTGACAAATGCATGACCTACTGCCGTCACCATTCGACAAACATATTCCTGTGGCAGATACTAACGCCGCCGGAGCATATTAATTTTATTTAGAGGTCTTATGTGATGAAGGTATCCTCTGATAAGGAAAATATAACTGAAGGAGATATTGTGCCGATAGATAAATTATTTTACGATATAGATGATGCATGCAGAAATAATGCGCACAATACACTGAAGAATATTCTTGATTCGATAGAATTGCCGCAGTTGAAGAAACAGGCATTCAATAGGATTATTGCTTATTATGAAAGTCAAGCGCTTTTCCCTGCAGGTTATTCTCTTCTGTTTATACAGTGGTTGCTGAAGTGCCATGATCTTTCCAGCGCAATGGAACAGATTTTAAAATGCAAAAAATATGGCATTACAGAAGAAAAGTTATCCGGCATTATTTATGAATTCTTAATAAGGCCGCAAGAAGAAAATTATAAACAAATATTTAATAAAAACATCCAATTGTTGCAAGAAAATAAATTATTATTTTCAGATTATATCTTTGAGTTTGATTGCATCAAAAAAGAAATGGGAGTAATCTCAAATGCTCAGTTTACGACTATTTTTGTACAAAAAGAAAGCAAGAGACCCTTTCTTGTAGATGTTATAGATATAGCTGCAATACAGAAAGGACTTGAGGAAAGTGATATGGTATTCCTTGTTGTTTTTGACGATTTGCAAAAGTTCTATTATCTGCTTTTTTTTGAAGACCTTTCCAGTTTGGTTAAATATCTAAAACAGAAAAAAGTTCTTTTTTTCGCAGGTGATAATAAAATACTTCTTGAGGATTTCTTCTCAAGCATGCGTGTGGCTTTTCCTGATTACTATATGGATTTATCTGCAAGAAGAGAATACCGCAGGATAATTAGTAAGATAATAGAAGCAAGAGACAAAAAAATTTCCTTTTGGACTGCTGAACTTAAAAAATATTATAAGAATTTATCTGTTAAGTATTACAGAGATATCTTTTCCAGAAGGTCGACAGATATTAAAGTAATGTTAATAACATCCGAACAAACTACACTGAACAAATTTATTGCGAAGAACTGGCATAAGGCATTTATAGAGTTGGGTTATCAGTCGAAATTGTTAATTGAGAGTGAACCATATGAAATTATGAATTTAGCATTTGTTACAAAGGAAATGTACGAATACATGCCTGATATTGTGTTCCATATAAACTGGACGGTCGATAGCATTTTTAAAGCTGAAGAAATCAATAAAAATATTCTGTGGATAACGAGATATAGAGATGAGTCATATTTAACTTATGTAACGGACGAATTTGATTGCGGGAATATGTTTATCTTGCCGAGCTATCATAGATGGCAAGAGGATCTCAAAAAGGTTGGTGTGCCATCAAGCAGGATTTTATATACGTCTGATGGTGTAGACTTAACAATATTTAATAAGAAGAAACAGATTAATAGGGAATATATCTGTGATGTAGTAAGCGTAAATAATTCCGGGGGCAATGACATCTTCCAGCTTGATCGGGTTTTAGGACTATATGCGAATCAGCCCGTCATACAGGCAGTGATAAGATATCTGTATGGAGAGTTAAAAGAAATAATAACTCTTAATGATCATATGTTAGCTTACGGTGACATTAAGAGGCTTGTTGAAGATAAATTTTCCCAGTTGGGATTACCGATTACTACTGCTGGGTTGAAAGATATTACTGACTGCTGTTTGGCAATTGCGCAAGCATTTTATCGCACAAAAGTTGTTGAATGGATTATGGACGCAGGAATTACAAGAAGCGTCAGAGTCTGGGGTAATGGCTGGTCAAATATTGAAAAATTTAAACCTATCCATATGGGTACTGCGCAACATGGCGAGCAATTATCAGAAATTTACAGGAGCAGTAAAATAGCTATATCCGACCATCCATTTATGAGCTTGCATGAGCGCAATTTTGAAATAATGGCGAGCGGCGGATTTCCTCTAATAAAACATACAGAACCTGAGAATGGTGAAGCCATTGATATGATTACCGGCCATTTTAAGGAAGACGAAGAAGTAGTCCTGTTTTATAACAAAGATGATCTTCTGAATAAGATTCAGTATTATCTCGACCATCCGGAAGAGAGGGAAAGGATAGCGGAAAACGGCATGCAGGTTGTGATTAACAATTTCAGTCATATCGCGATTGCCAAAAAGACAATGGACTTTATTAAGAGTTATTATCTCAGAAAAGAGCAGAAGGCATAGAAATGGATGTGCTTAGCAGCAGCCAATTTTGCGCCCCTTGACAAAACTTGTTTATGCCTAAATAATATAGTCATAAGTGATGACCAGTTAAGGAGACCATATGAAATCTACGAGTGTCAGCATTGCAGAGGGCAAAAAAGGATTTAGCCGTTTGATAGAAGATGCTGTTAAAAAAAGAGAGGATATTATAGTAACAAAGAGGGGGAAACCCGTTGCGGTGCTTGTCCCTTACGATGAATACCGCCATTCCAAACGAATGGAAGGCTATAGGAAAATCATGGAGGCGAGGAGCGCCTTTTTAAAGGCGGCCATTTCATCCGATGAGGTATTTAAGGAATCGAGGAAACAATTGGAGAAAAGGCATTGAGACAGGCAGTCATAGACGCAAGCGTGGCGCTCAAATGGTATCTTGAGGATGAAGAAAACAGCCTTAAGGCTATGAGTTTGCTTGAAAGGTATGTATCGGATGATCTGGACATAATTGCTCCTTCTTTATTGGAGTATGAGGTGATCAATGGCTTGATAATCGCGCAAAAAAGAGGAAGAGTTGACGATAAAAAGGTTATTACCGCTGTCGATGGATTTATGAATCTGGAGATAAAATTGAAGAGCCTATCCGGTCTTTATTCAAAGGTTTTGCGCTTTTGCAATGTTTATAAATGTTCTGCATATGATGCCGCCTATTTGGCAGTGGCCGATGATGAGGATATATCTATAATTACGGCTGATGAGAGATTATACAATATGGTAAAGAAGGATATGAAACGAGTGAAATGGATAGGAGATATTTAGTCTTATGAGAAAGATTGCCGTTATAACAGGCAGCAGGGCTGAATATGGATTGCTTTATTGGATAATTAAAGATATACATGAAGACTCTGATCTCGACTTGCAGTTGATTGTTACGGGCATGCACCTTTCGCCGGAATTTGGATTGACCGTAAAGGAGATAGAGAAAGACGGCTTTCCAATTGCCGAGCGCGTGGAGATGCTTTTGTCTTCCGATACCGAAGCAGCTATCGCAACCTCGATGGGGCTTGGGATGATAGGCTTCGCAAAGGCGTATGAGCATTTGAGACCCGATATTCTGGTCGCACTCGGTGACAGATTCGAGATTTTGTCGGCAGTTTCCGCAGCCGTTCCTTTCAGTATCCCTGTTGCCCATATTCACGGCGGCGAGTCGACAGAGGGTGCAATGGATGAGCTTTTCCGTCATGCCATAACCAAGATGAGCCATTTGCACTTTCCCGCGACAGAAGAATATAAAAAAAGGATTATACAAATGGGCGAGAATCCCAATAATGTCTTCTGTTTCGGCGCTCCGGGGCTTGATAATATTTATAAGTTTCAGCTAACGGACAGGGAAGAGCTTTTAAAGGAACTGGGCATTTCCACCGATAAAAAAATAGGAGTTGTTACTTTTCACCCTGTTACCCTTGAAAAGGACTCGAACGAATTGCAAATGCCAGAACTTTTGAAGGCAATCGGCGGAATCAATGATATTTTTTGGATATTTACCATGCCCAATGCAGACACCGGAGGCAGAGCTATAGGCAGGATGATTAAAGAGTTTGTTGAGAGAAATCCTGAAGATGCAAAGGCATTTATGTCTCTTGGCCGGTTAAAATATCTTTCGGCGCTGAAGCACGCTGAAATAATGGTCGGCAATTCTTCCAGCGGCTTGATTGAAGCCCCATCGTTTGAGCTTCCTGTTGTTAACATTGGAGACAGACAGAAGGGAAGGGCAAGAGGAAGTAATGTGATAGATGTGCCTGAATGCAGGGAGGAGTCAATAAGAAAGGGAATAGAGAAGGCGCTATCGTCAAAGTTTAAACAGTCCTTAAAAGGCATGAAAAATCCTTACGGAGAAGGCAATGCGAGCGAAAGAATAGTGGAAAAACTGAAGACTGTTAATATAAACCAAGGCTTGATAAGGAAAAGGTTTCATAATTTAAATGGATAAAAAGAAACTAAAATCCCTTTTAATACCCGCCGCTACGAGCATCAAACAGGCCATGCAAAAGCTCAATGAAACCTCGGAAAAGATTTTGTTTATCGCAGATGAAGATGATAAGCTGCTCGGTACTTTGACGGATGGAGATATCAGAAGAGGACTTATAGACGGTATTAAATTTACCGACAACGTCGGGCAGGTCATGCGGAAACAGTTCGTCTCTCTTTTAGATAAGGATCCCTCTAAAAAGAAGAAGGCACGCCATATAATGCTCGATGAGAAGATAGAGCAAATACCTTTTATCAATAAGAGCGGAGTTATTACGGATATTATTTTATGGACGGATATATTTGTTGAGGAAAGGGCGGAGACCGACAAACAATTTTTCACAAATCAAGTGGTCATAATGGCAGGCGGCAAAGGGACGAGACTTGCGCCTTTTACAAGGATATTGCCCAAGCCTCTGATACCGATAGAAGAGAAGCCGGTGATAGAAATAATAATGGAAAAGTTTTACAAGTACGGCTTTTACAATTTCATCTATACGCTTAACTATAGGAAGGAATACATAAAGGCATTTTTGAGAGAAAACAGCTTTCCTTATACCATAGATTGGGTTGAGGAAGCAGATTTCATGGGGACTGCCGGCAGTCTGGCGCTGCTCAAGGATAAGCTTAAAGAATCTTTTTTTGTATCGAACTGCGATATTATTTTAAATTCGGATTTTGCCGATATTCTGAATTGGCATAAAGAAAACGGCAACCTGATGACCCTGCTGGGCTGCCATAAAGAGGTCAAGATACCCTACGGGGTATTGGAGATGGAAGGCGGGATGCTGAAGTATTTTAGGGAAAAACCTAATTATGATGTGATAATAAATACCGGCGTCTATGTGATCGAGCCTGAAGTTATCGCCTTGATTCCTGAGAATAAGTTTATGGATATGAATGTGCTTATCGAGATGGCATCAAAGAAAGGCAAGGTCTCTGTTTATCCGATCAGCGAAGGATGGTTCGATGTCGGGCAGTGGGACGAATATGCAAAGAGCATAAAGGAGTTAAATTTAACGTAGTTATGAGAATATTGCTGGTAGTTTATGATAATGATTCATATATAAACTGGTTTCCGCAGGGGCTTGCTTATATAGCGGCTGTTTATAAAAAGGCAGGACACGAAGTCGTGATATATAATCAGGATGTATATCACTATCCTGACGAACATCTCACGGAATATCTCAAAAAAAACAAATTTGATATTGTCGGAGTCAGCGTTATAGCCGGATATTATCAATACAGGAAACTACTGAAGATATCTCAGGCCATAAACGCTGCGCCGAATAGGCCGTTTTATATAATAGGCGGACATGGTCCAGCGCCGGAACCTGAATATTTTCTCAAAAAGACAGGTGCGGATGTTGTTGTTATAGGAGAAGGCGAAAGAACTGCGCTTGAAATTATTGATGCCCTCGAAGGCAGGAAGTTGAATCAGGTTAATGGGATAGCGTATCTTGAAAACGGCAGGCTTGTAAAAACACTGGAACAGCCGCTTATTAATGATTTAGATGAGATACCATTCCCGGCCTATGAGTTATTTCCGATGGATCATTATACCCTTCTTCGAATGCCGCATATAAAAAACAGCGAGCGCTGTATCGCCGTGCTTTCAGGCAGGGGATGCACCTTTACATGCAATTTTTGCTACCGCATGGACAAGGGATTCAGGCCGCGATCTTCGGACAGTATCATAGAGGAGATAAGACTTTTGCAGAAAGACTATCGTGCAAGCTATATAGCATTCTCTGACGAACTCCTTATGAGCTCCATAAGCAGAACTGCAGAATTATGCGAGGCGTTTATCAAGGCAAAGCTGAATATTAAATGGGACTGTAACGGCAGGCTTAATTACGCAAAGCCGGATGTCCTCAAACTCATGAAAGAGGCAGGTTGCGTTTTCATCAACTACGGCATAGAAGCGGTGGATGATCGGATATTGAAAAATATGAATAAGGCGCTGACGGTCAACCAGATTATTACAGGGATAGAGAATACTCTCGCAAGCGGAATCAGCCCGGGTTTCAACATTATATTCGGCAATATCGGCGAAAACAGGGAGACCCTGCAAAAAGGAGTTGATTTCTTACTCAAGTATGACGACCATGCTCAAATGAGGACTATAAGGCCGGTAACCCCATATCCGGGTTCTCCACTGTATTATCACGCAATAGAGAAGGGGTTTTTAAAAGATGCGGAAGACTTTTATGAGAACAAACATCTAAATTCTGATTTGCTGTCTGTAAATTTCACTGATATGACAGATGATGAATTCCATAGGGAACTATGCGAGGCCAATAAAAGACTTATAAACAACTATTATAAACATCAGATGGAAAGGTCTCTCAGAAGTGCAGAGGATCTCTATATAAATAAAAACACCTCTTTTAGAGGATTCAGACAGTCGTAGAGTTATAATATTAAGATATGTATAACGATAAGAGCTTTTTAGGCATAATCCCGGCAAGGGGAGGTTCAAAAGGTCTAAGGAATAAAAACATTCTTCCTATTGCAGGCAAGCCGCTTATCGCATGGACTATCGAACAGGCATTGTCAAGTAAGTATCTGGATAAAGTTATTGTGAACACAGACAGCATAGAGATTACAGACATATCGAAGAAATACGGGGCAGATGTGCCTTTTCTCAGACCTAATGATTTGGCCACGGATGAAGCGCGGATGATTGATGTAGTTCTTTATGCAATAGAGCAGCTTGCGAGAGACGGCTATTCTTATGACTCTGTAATGCTCCTTCAGCCTACATCACCATTGAGGACAGTCACAGATATAGACAATGCCATAGAGCTTTTAAGCACAAAAAATGCCGGAGCGGTTGTTTCTGTGTGCGAGGTCGAGCACCATCCCTATTGGAGCAATATACTGCCTCCGGATAAATGTATGAGGGATTTCTTGAGACCGGAAGTAAGGAATAAAAACAGGCAGCAACTGCCTGTTTTTTATAGATTGAACGGCGCTATTTATCTTGCATACAGCAGTTATCTGAAAGAGCATAGAGATTTTATCGGGGATAGGACCTATGCTTACATCATGTCGAAAGAGCGGTCTGTAGATATAGACAGCGAGCTGGATTTCAAGCTTGCCGAATTGTTATTGATGCAGACTGATAAAACACATGGCAAAGAATATTAGGATTATCCCCCGTCTCGATATCAAAGGCCCTAATTTAGTAAAAGGTATACACCTTGAGGGATTGCGAGTTTTAGGAAAACCTGAGTGCTTTGCCCGCTATTATTATGAAACCGGCGCAGACGAGCTTATATACATGGATATTGTGGCGAGCCTTTATGAGCGAAATAGTCTCCATGACATTATCTCAAGAACTGCAAAAGAAATTTTTATTCCTTTAACCGTAGGCGGCGGCCTGAGGACGATAGAGGATATAAGGGAAGTCTTAAAGGCAGGAGCGGATAAGGTCTCGCTGAATACTGCGGCAATAAAAAATCCGGAGATTATAGAGGACGCTGCGAGGAAATTCGGATCATCTACTATAGTGGTTTCCATCGAGGCAATAAGGCAGCCTGATGGGAAATATCTGGCCTATACCGATAACGGAAGGGAATATACGGGAATTGAAGTGTTATCATGGGCAAAACAGGTAGAAGATCTGGGTGCCGGAGAGCTTATGATTACATCAATAGACAGGGAAGGCACAGGAACCGGATATGACATTGCATTGACAGGGATGATTGCTAATGCGGTATCCATTCCGGTTATCGCGTGTGGAGGATCTGGAACATCCGAGCATATTGCTCAGGTACTATCAGATGGAAATGCCGATGCTGCTGCTGTGGCTTCCATTCTTCATTATGAATTTATTATGAACAACAGTGTAGAGATAGAAGCCGGGAATGAAGGGAATGTAGAGTTTCTAAGAAGTAGGAGAGGATTTTCAAAAATAAAGCCCGTTAATCTCCGAGAAATTAAAGAGTATCTATACCGCAATAATTTCAAATGCCGTTACAACGCTATGACAGGTGAAACTAATGGATAATCCTAATGACATAACGGTTGCGATAATTGATTATGAGACGGGCAACCTCTTCAGCGTGGAGCATGCGTGCGAATATGTAGGATTGAGCGCAGCGATCACCTCGGATTCAACTGTTATTATGGATGCTGACGCAGTAATACTTCCCGGTGTCGGAGCCTTCGGGGGCGCTATGGAGAATTTAAAGAGGCTTGATCTGGAGTTTCCGTTAAAGGACTTTATCGCTACCGGTAAACCGTTCATGGGCGTGTGTCTCGGTCTGCAGCTTCTATTTTCAGAGAGCGAGGAGTTCGGCAGACATAAAGGACTGGGTATTATCGAGGGGGCGGTGGTGAGGTTTCCTGCTCAAACTGCTGTAGGAGGGCCCGTTAAGGTTCCCCATATCGGCTGGAATCGGATTCATAAGCCTTCAGGAAAAGATTGGGATAACTCTCCTTTAAGAAATCTGAATGAAGGCGAGTTCATGTATTTTGTCCACTCGTATTATCCTGAGCCTTTGTCTAAGGATGTGATTCTGTCAATCACAGACTATGAGGGAGTACAGTTTTGTTCGAGCATATCACAGAAGAATGTATTCGCCTGTCAGTTCCATCCCGAAAAAAGCGCTAAGGCAGGATTGGAGATATATAAACAATGGGCTGGTCTAATAAAAACTCGCATAATCTGACCCGGTTATTGCAGGAGGCGATTCAACTGCATCAGAAGGGGGATCTCTCGGGAGCCGAGGCGCTTTATCGCAAAATGCTTGTATCTTATCCTAATCATCCGGATGCACTTCACTTGCTTGGAGTAATCGCCCATCAGCGGGGCGACAATGATAAAGCAGTCAATTATATAGCAAAGGCTTTGTCATTTAATCCGTCAGCAGCATTTTATCACAATAATCTCGGAAGCGCTTATTTGAATTTGAACAAGTGTAAAGAGGCTGCACAATGCTTTGAGACTGCAATCCGTTTGAAACCTGATTATGTAGAGGCGTATAACAACCTTGGAAATGTCTTGAAGAAAGAGGGAATGATTGAAGATGCAGAAAAAAAATACAGGAAGGCGCTGAACATAAAGGATGATTATGCAGAATCTCATAATAACCTCGGCAGTCTTCTCCTCGGTCGGGGCAATTGTGAAGAAGCCATAGGTCATTTCCAAACGGCAATAGCCCTCAAACCTGCTCTTGCAGAGGCATATTTTAATTACGGCAATGCCTTGAAGGCAGTTAAAAAATATGACGAGGCAATTGAACAATATCAGAATGCTATAAGGCTTCAGCCTGCTTGCGTCTCTGCCCATAATAACCTTGGTAATCTTCTGAAAAGACGAAAGAAAAAATACGAGGATGCAATTTTGCATTATTTAAAGGCAATAGAGCTTCAGCCTGACTATGCAGAGGCGTATAACAATCTGGCAGATGCGTATAGAACATTGGGAAAGTTCAGCGAGGCTATTGAAAACTGCAGGAGGGCAATAAATTTGTCTCCTGATAATGCCTTATTTCATGTGAATTTTGGGAATGTATTCCATGACATGGGGAATCTGGATGATGCCGTAAGGCGATATGATACTGCGATGCAGTTAGATGCTGAATGTGCCGATGCCCACTATAATAAAAGCCTTATTTTGCTTTTGAACGGCGAAATAGAGGAGGGATTTAAGGAGTATGAATGGCGATTTAAGAGCGAAGAGGTTTCTGATGATATTATCATCAAACGAAAAACTGATATCCCTGAATTGGACGGTCTGCCGCTTGCCGGCCTTTCAGGAAAGACTATTCTCATCAGGAAAGAACAGGGTGTAGGCGATAATATCCAGTCTATCCGGTACATCCCCATTTTAAAAAAATTAGGGTGCACTATTATGCATGAGTGTCGTAAAGACCTCTTGAGATTGTTTGAGGGATATTCAGGCATAGATTATTTTGTGGATGATAATGCCGGATGTGATTTCCCGGTTAAACCTGATTATTATGTGTTTTTGCTTAGCCTGCCACGAATTTTAGGCACAACATTAAGCACAATACCTGCTCATATGCCATATCTAACCGTAGAGGATAATCAGGTTAACAGGTGGAGAAATTATATAGAGTCTATTCACCAACCACAGACCACCGGCCACCGTTTACCATTGAAGGTCGGCATTGTCTGGGCAGGCAATCCCGAACATGGAAATGACCGTAATAGATCATGCAGTCTTTCTGATTTTGCATCTCTGGCGTCTCTGCAGGGGGTTGTACTTTTCAGCCTCCAGAAGGGGCATGGGAAAGAGCAGTTAAATAATCCGCCTTCCGGAATGAGGATTGTAGATTTAGGAGAAAAGATTGAAGACTTTTGTGATACGGCAGCGGCAATATTAAATCTCGACCTTGTTATTTCGGTAGATACGGCAGTTGTCCATCTTGCAGGCGCACTGGGCAAGCCGGTATGGACGCTATTGCCGTTTGTTCCCGACTGGAGATGGATGATGAATCGAGAAGATTCACCATGGTATCCGACAATGCGATTATTTCGTCAAGCTGCACCGGGAGACCGGGAGGGAGTGATGAATAGGATTGTCAAGGAATTGGAAAAATTAGTATTTGCTTAAGAGAATATTGCGCTGAGCCGATAAATAAAGATAATAGATATAAGTCAAGGAGGCACACAGGGGATGGAGAATCCGGAAGTAAAGTATGGACTGCCTGAAAAGGTTATATTCTGCAAGCGCTGTGTTATGTCCAATCAACGGCCTGCATCGGCGGTGGAATTCAAGCATAACAAAGACAGCAAAAAGACGACTCTTCATATCGATGAAGATGGAATATGCGATGCCTGCCGGGTTGCTGAAAGGAAAGAGCAGATCGACTGGAAGCAGCGGGAAGAAGAGCTTTTAAAACTTCTGGACAAATATAGAAATAAAGACGGCGCATACGACTGCATAGTGCCGGGCAGCGGCGGCAAAGACAGTGTTTATGCCGCACATTTGCTTAAATATAAATATGGTATGCACCCGCTTACAGTAACATGGCCGCCAATGCTTTATACGGACTACGGCTATAGGAATTTCCGCAATTGGATAGAGGTCGGAGGCTTTGACAATATAACTTTCAAGCCCAACGGCAGGGCAATGAAGCTGCTTACCCGTCTCTCCATAGAGAACTTGCTTCATCCGTTTCAGACATTCATTCTCGGGCAGAAAAACATAGCCCCCAAAATAGCAGTGAAATACAAAGTTCCCCTTATCTTCTATGGAGAACACGAAGCGGAATACGGAAATCCCATTGCAGACACTACGACATCTCTTCGAGACAAATCCTATTACACCATGCATAATCTCGATGATATTTACCTTGGCGGTATCTCCATTCCGGAGTTGATAGAACACTACAATCTGTCCCTAAGCGATGTGATGGCGTTTCTTCCTGTTGACTATCGTGAGCTTGAAGCATTTCCTGTAGAGGTTCGTTACCTCGGTTATTACATTAAATGGACGCCGCAGGAGGCATATTACTATGCGGTAGAACATACTAATTTCCAGGCACGGCCTTTCCGCTCACAGGGCACATACAGCAAATACAACAGCATTGACGATAAGATAGACGATCTCCACTACTACACTACTTTCATGAAATTCGGCATTGGACGGGCAACTTATGATGCCTCTCAGGAAATTAGAAACAAACATATCACGCGAGAGGAAGGGGTATCTCTTGTAAAGCGATTTGACGGCGAATTCCCGGATAGGTATTTCCACGAGGTTATGGATTATCTTGAGATGAAGCCTGAGCAGTTTTTTAAGCTTTGCGACCGGTTTCGTTCCCCCCACCTCTGGAAAAAGGAAAACGGAGAGTGGAAGCTGCGTCATGCGGTATGGTATGAAGCAATAACTTAGCAGGTTTCAATGAAATACGGTGAATGGATAAAGAGGGAGAGGAGAATAAGGATAAAGATATTGAAGAGTTCACCTGTAATTCAAAAGGATTTTATATACCGTGTTTGCATTGATTGTGAAGAAGTGGTTCTATGCCACGAGGAAGAATGCCCAAATTGTGGTTCTATGAATGTCGTCGGCAAAAAACTGGACTTCATTGACAACATTAATCATATAGAGGATAGAATTAGGTGTTGCCGTAGATTTATAAATTTAACAAAAGAAGGAGCTTAAATGGATAATAAAAACAATTTTGATTTTGATGCGGTCGATTTGAATGAATTTCTCCCTTTACAGGAAGAAGATATATGTGATATTGCTTTATACGAAAAAAATCTCTCTGCCCTTTCAAAACATCATCCCAACATTGTTGAATTAATAGACCCTCTTAATATCGACAAAGATAAGATAAAGGTGATTTCTTCGAAAAGCGGAAAACCGCGGCTTCTTTATAGAGATGGCGATAAGGAAGCGATATGCATTCACAGCACTGATGATCCTGTCAGGTGCGCTGAAGATGCAGCGAATTTGCTTGGTGAAATAGAAAAGGAAGGCATTATTGTTCTTTTCGGTTTCGGATTAGGTTACTTTGCTGAAGAGATATTTAAGAGGTTTGAAAAGGGGCATGTCTTATTGATTTATGATGCAGTGCCGGAAATCTTTAAGGCCGCCTTGCATCTGAAGGACTTTTCCCATTTATTTGAATCAGAGAGTGTAAGGATAGCCCTTGGAGAAAATATAGAAAATCCTATATCTACCCTTGCCGGTTTTTTTACGCATGTTATTAATGGAAAGTTCTGGGTTGTAAAACACCATCCATCCGTAGGTCTAAAAGAATCTGCCTATGAAAAATTTTACAAGATGCTGGATAATGGTTTGCTTGCAATCAAAACCAATGCAAACACAGCCGTTCATCTCGGCAGTGTCTTTGTGGATGCATTTCTAAAAAACATTCCCACTCTAATAAGAAACCCAGGGGTCAGCAAACTAAAGGATATGTTTGATGGCTGTTGCGCTGTTATAGTCTCTGCAGGACCATCCCTCGATAAAAACCTTCATTTATTGAGGAAATTGAAGGGCAAAGCAATAATTATAGCGGTGGAGGCGGCGCTTCCCACATTGATGCCATGCGGCATAGTTCCGGATATTGTAGTGGCAATAGACCCTCTTGAAAAAAATATTGAACTATTTAGAGACATACCGGATCTTAACAAGATAATCTTTATACTCTTGCCTCAGCACACGCCTGCTGTTTTAAATATGTATCCTGGAATGATGTTTTTGAACAGCATTCCGTACAATGTCAGTTATCAAATGGCATCAAATTTTATAGAGGACAAAGGCTATATTGAACAATGTGGAGGTTCGGTTGCCCATTTTGCCTTTTCCACTGCTCGATATATTGGCGCTAAGACAATAGTACTTATGGGCCAGGATTTGTCTTTTAACCCCGAAAAGTCTCACACAAAAGGCTTTGTTGATGTATCAGAGGAGATATTGAAAGAGGCTGGCAGAAAGAAGGACATGAGGAAGGTCATTAATGAGTATGCCGGCACATTCCAGTGGGTGGATGTATTTAATGAGAAGGTTCTTACCCGAAGTGATTTGCTGTCCTTCAAGATGAATTTTGAAGAGGCTATTAAGAATTTTGATGGAGGGGTAATAAATGCAACCGAGGGTGGAGTATCAATAGAAGGGGCTGCAAACATTAGGCTTGTGGATTTTATAGATGAATATAGCAGCGGCCTGCAAGAAATAGATGTTTATTCAAAGGTATCGAGCATAACGGACAATGGTGTAAGTTGTAACATGGAAGGACTCCTATCCTCAATAGAAGCTATAAGGGCACGATACAAAGAGATAAAAAAGGCGTCAATGAAGATATTGAAATATATCAAAATAATTCAGTCAATGAAGGCAAAGGAACAACAGGAGACGCTGGAATTTCATAATATCCTTGAAAAAGCAGAATCCATTACAAAACATATCAGCCACCCTTCTCTTAACCTGCTTGTGAATTACAATATGTCCCTTGAACTGTACCTTCATAAACAGACAATAAAGGGGATAGACGAGATCGAGGATAAATGGGAAAAGCTGGAAGAACAGCTTGAACGAGGACAACACTATTACAAGGGGCTTATTGATACAATAACCGGATACAACAGGCAACTGGATAATCTTATAATTGCGCTAAAAAGAGAGAAGGAGATCGATTCAATTCTTTCTGATGAGTCTTCAGATGCAAAAACGAGGTTTTACAAGGCTGCCATGATTTATAAAAAGGCAGGAATGACAGCTCAGGCAGTGAAATATTTATTAGAAGCCGTGACAGGCGACAGGTCACAGGTGACAGTCACGAGTCATGGGTCACGCATCACGGATGTTCATAGCGCCCTCGCTGAGATGTATATGAAGCAGTTCAGGTTTTATAATGCGAGAGAGATTTTGGAAAAAGTGGTTGGTGGTCAGTGGTCAGTGGTCAGTGGTCAAGAACAAGGAGAAAAAATCAAGAAACTGTCAAAAATCTGTGATGAGAAGATAAAGGCATGGGAAAACAGGAAGAGAGAGATGAGTAAACTGCTCAAAAAAGCAGAAGAAAGTTATGGAGGATACCTCGAGTCAGGATATTTCTATTTTAGGATAAAGGATTATGAGAGGTCGGAGAAGGCGTACTTAAAGGCAGTGTCCAGCGATCAGGGATCAGTGATTAGTAAGCAGTTAACTGACCACAGACAACCGACTACTGGCCACTTAGCTGCTGCTTATTACGGCCTTGCTCATACATATCTTGCGATGAGCAAACCTGAAAAGGCTGTGGAAGCGCTTGAAAAGGCTATAGAGGTTGACCCTCAAAATCCGCTGTTTTATCGCGATCTTGGTTTTATCGCATATCAAAACGGCAATGTTGAATCTGCCGAGGCGTTTTTTACGAGGGCTATAGAATTAGCGCCTCAGTCTGTCGAGTTATTCAAGCTGCTTGCTGATTCATATGTAGGGCAGGGCGAGATTGAAAAGGCGATTGCTTTATACGAGGATGCGCTGCTCGCAAACCCGAACCACTCCGCAATTCAGCAGGAACTCGCGCTTTTGTATAAAGAGTTGATTTCAAAAACTGGAAGGGCATAAAAGACAGCAGCCAGTTTATAGAAGTTTAACAAGAGCGGCAATAACAGCGGCTTGCGCCACGAGCATACCGGCCACCCACTTAATGATGTCGGCCTTAATAGAAGACTCCATTGCTTTCAGCCGCAGTTCAAGCCTTGCCTCAAGCTCGGCAATATCTCTTTTTGTTGCAAGTTTATCCTCTACGATCTCGGCAAGAGTTGAGGCTTGCGCTTCAGCCTGCTCTTCGGTAAAACCTACAGCCTTAAGCTTTTTAACATATGCGTGCGTGTCGAATATTATGGCGGTTCCCATATCCTTATTATACAAAACAGGCTTGCCCTTTGCAACATTTGTTGACAACGCTAAAGTTTTAAAAATCCCCGCCGATAAAATAGACAAGCGAAAAAGGCGTGACATCTGATGCGTGAAAAAGGAGGTGAGGAAAAACGGTTATAGCGTGGAGGGTTATAGAGTTATAGCGAAAAAAGATTTTAACGCTATAACGCTGGACGCGATAAACGCTGTAACGCTAATTCAACGCATGAAGTTGTAATGCTTGACGCAAAAAAGGGCAAGGATGCCCGATAAAGCAAAATCAAGGAGGAATTTATGGCTTTAATAATCAACTCAAACATTGCTGCTCTGAATTCCCAGAGGAATCTGGGTATCAGCAACGGCCAGTTAAGCAAGTCACTGGAAAGACTCTCATCAGGTCTCAGGATCAACAGGGCGGCGGACGACGCGGCAGGCCTCGCCATTGCCACAAAGCTCGGCGCACAGGTCAGGGGACTGAATCAGGCAGTAAGAAATGCGAACAACGCAATATCCCTTGTCCAGACCGCTGAAGGCGGCGTCAACACACTGACGAACACCCTTCAGAGATTAAGGGAGCTTGCAGTTCAGTCATCGTCTGATGACAACACGGCTACAGACCGCTCACAGCTCACAACAGAGGCGAATAATCTGGTTACGGAATTCACAAGGATAGCCAACACAACAGAGTTTAACACCATGGCTCTTTTGGACGGCACATTTTTAGGAAGGTACTTTCAGGTAGGCGCTAACTACGCACAGCAGGTTACATTCAGCATTGGTGATGCCCGTGCATCCGTTCTTGGAGGAAGGGCAGAGATAGACAGCGATGTAACTGACGGTGTGATAAATGCAAAGGATGCCAATTTTGGAGCAGGCGAATTCACCATCAATGGTTATAATGTGGCTGCCACAGCGGATGCTGACGACGCATATTCAGTTCTGGAAATAGCGAGCGGAAGGATGGGCACTACAGTGGATACTTTTGGTAACATATCCGACGCCGGCGGAAGTGTGGTGGTTTATTTACAAGTTAATGATACCCAAATTGCGCTTTCAATTGCCAGTGGTATTGCAGGCTCAACAGTTGTTGATGTAATAAGGAGCGCTGTAAATGCTGCCGCTATTACCAATGTTTCTGTATACGAGCTTGACTCGGATGTCTGGGCATTGAAGGCAAAGGCAGGAGTAAATATCCAGCTTGCAGCAAGCTATGATACGGCAGGCTCAATTGTCAGAGCTGAGATGATGAGCGGCATTGGAATGGGCGCTGTTGCATCTGCTACTGCAGCGGCATCTACAGTCTTTGGTTCTGCGCTCGGTTCAGCCAACGATGTAACACTTTACAATGGCCAGTCCAGCGCTCTTGCAAAGGCAGTTGCTATAAATGCCATTAAATCATCCTCACAGGTAACTGCAACAGCGGAAGACACCACCAAGACAGGAAACTCTGCTATAGCTGCAGGAACTATCAGCAGCGGCGACATTTATATCAACGGCATTGACATAGGCGCTGTTACTGTTGAAAGCCAGGATAGCACAGGAACCCTCGTCGCAGCTATAAACGGCAAGACATCCGACACCGGCGTTACAGCATCAAAGAGCAACGACGGCAAACTTATCCTAACTGCCTCGGATGGAAGGAACATCACTGTCACTGCGAAAAATAGTACAGCTAAAAACGCTCTCGGTTACAGTGATACGTATTACGATGGTGGTTTTACCGCTATATTCAGGGCAACCATTCAGCTTAATTCGGAAAGCAACATCTCTATTTCCGGAACTACAGCCGACCTGAGTGATAGCGGCACGAGTGCGGCAAATGACATGACAAAGACCTCAGGGACAATAACAAAGGCTGCTGATACAAGCACATACAAACTGTCAGCTATCGCCATAGACACACAGGCGAATGCTCAGGCTGCGATCCTGACTATTGACGCTGCTCTGAATGACCTTAATACATTGAGATCCCAGATCGGCGCTATTCAGAACAGGCTTGAGTTTACTGTTGCAAACCTCGAGGTATCATCGGAGAACATGGCTGCATCCGAAAGCCGGATCAGGGATGCGGACTTTGCCTTCGAGACAACAAGGTTCACAAGGAGCCAGATACTCGTTCAGGCCGGTACTGCAATGCTTGCGCAGGCAAATACCCTGCCGCAGATGGCTCTGCAGTTACTGAGATAGTATAAACCTTTTATTCATAGAACGAGGGGATTACCCCTCGTTCTATGATATTTATTAACGGAGATTTGACATGGAGATAAGCGGAGTAATAAATACGATACAGGGGACTGCTCAAGGGGCAGGGGCGCAGCCGGCGGCCAATTCCTTGCAGCCGACGCCTAATGCTGCGCCGGAAGCTCCGGAACAAATAAATATGGATATCGGAAGCGCGGTGGAAAAGGCGAACGATATAGCGCAGCTTTTCTATAATACCGAACTGAATTTCCGCATAGATGATACAACAAAGCAGATTATTGTAAGGGTGGTGGACGGTAAGAGCGGCGAGGTTATAAGGCAGATACCGCCGGAAGAGATGGTGAGGCTTGTAGCGCATTTCGATAAAATACAGGCATTATTGTTCAGCAAGAAGTATTAAGAAAAATCTGTTTGCGGCGATAAATATATAACAGTGATTACCGGCCGTTAATTGGAGATGCTATGGGAATTAGTTCGAGCGGATTAATATCAGGGATCAATGCTGACCAGCTTGTAGCGGGATTAATGAATCTTGAGAGGCGGCCTATAACCCTGCTTAAACAGAGGCAGCAGGACTATGAGTTGAAGATCGCCTCTTTTTTCGATTTAAGCACGAAGCTGTCAAATTTCAAATCGGCGCTCGACACCCTCAACAGTTCCTCTAAATTTAATACAAAGACCGCTTCCGTAACAAAGACATCGAGCGGAGCAGAGCTTCTTACTGCAAGCGCATCGAGTACTGCGACTGCAGGAAGTTATTCAGTTCAGGTAAACCAGCTTGCAACCGCCAATAAAAAGGCTTCTCAGGGATGGGTGGATGACAATACAACCGCTATCGCATCTTCGGCAGGGACTTTTAAGTTTAAGGTAGGCAGCGGCGGCGCAGAGACAAGTATAAGCGTTGGCACAACAACGACATTGCAGGGATTTAGGGACGCCATAAACTCTGCAAACGCGGGAGTAACGGCTTCTATACTTAATGACGGCACAGGCTCAAACCCATATAGACTTATTCTCCAAGCCAATACCACCGGCTCGTCAAATACGATTTATATAACATCAAATCCGACAAACCTCGATTTTGCGAATAAAAAAATAGAAGCTGCGTATGCGTATACGACAAACAGCTATACAGGAAATGTTTATTCAAATAGTGGGAATTTTTATACAGGAACGGACAATAAAACATATCTTGCAAAGATTACAACAGCAGGTGCCACAACAGGGGCGCTTGCAAACAGGGCAAAGTATAAATATTCTACCGATGGCGGGATAAACTGGTCCAGTGAAATTACTGTCACTACAGGCGGCGCTGATTCGACTGCTGATATTGTAATAACGGCAGGAACAAATGATACAATATATAGAAATGGCGCTGCTATAACTCTCGATGCTAATACATATACAGGCGCTGCCCTCGCAACGAATATACAAACTAAGCTTAATGCGGTAGCTGCGGGGCATACTGTTACTTACGATGCAGCGACGAGGAAGTTTACAATCACAAACAATACAGGCAGTCCTGTTACATTCAACTGGTCGAATTCAGGAGCAACGGCGGCAGGTGTTTTAGGCTATGATACTGTGGATTCTACTGTTGCAAATGGCGGCACAGATGTCAGCGATTTTGACGCAGGAATGTTTATTGACGATGCCAAAATTGCAAATTCTACTAATGGCAGGGTGAAAATCCTTTTCGGCACAACAGGAACCCTTGCCCTTGACGACAAGTTCAGCATAGATGTTTTTAATCCCGAGATGCAGGCTGCGCAGGATGCGGTCATAAAGGTTGATAATACAACCATCACAAAGAGCGCCAATACTATCACGGATGCCATTCAGGGCGTTACTATGAATCTCCTGAAAACAGACTCAACGGCAGTTACATTAACTGTTTCATCCGATACATCAGGCGCAAAGACCTCAATCAAGAATTTTGTGGATACATATAATACGCTGTTTAAGGCTATAAACGACCAGTTGACCTATGATCCGGATGTTAAAAAGAAGAACCCCCTTCTCGGAGACCCAACATTACTTGAGATAAGAAACAAAATAGGCAATGTCGTATCAGGTAAGATTCCCGGACTCTCTAATGCCGACTATACTAATCTCTCGCAGATAGGCATAACTTCGGATAAAACTACAGGCAAGCTGACACTGGACGATTCAAAGGTCAGCGCCGCGCTTAGTTCAAATCCAAATGCTGTTGCAAAGCTCTTCATAGGCACTGCATCCGTTACCAATACTGCTATAAGCTATGTGAGCAAGACATCAAAGACGCAGGCAGGTACTTACAGCATATCAATTAGCACTGCGCCTGAGCAGGCAACACTCCTTGGAGGGCAGACCATTGGTTCCAGCGGTATTACAAATGCGGAGACCCTTACATTTATGTTTTCAAAGGACAAGACAAGTACAACTCCAAATTATACAACTTTTTCCGTGTCTTTTAATGCGTCTACAACAATAAATACCATAGTAGACAATCTAAATAGCGCCTTTGCTACAAACAAGGTTGGGCTGTCTGCATCCAATGAGAGCGGAAAGGTCAGGATTAAATCAACTGATTATGGCGCAGATATATATTTTAAAGTTACATCTGATAAAGGGGATATTGCAGGGCAAATAGGATTTAAATCCGACGGCACATCGCAAGACGCCGGCGTTGATATAGTCGGTATGATCAACGGTCATCAGGCGACAGGCAAGGGCAATACCCTTACCGGCACTACGAGCTTTCCAGAGGCAGGGCTTAAAATAAGCACTACATCCAATCAGACAGGAGGCTTTGGATATATATCCGTTTCATCAGGCGTTGCCGACAGGCTGTCTTCATCGCTCGGGAGCTATACAAATTCGAGCACGGGCATAATCAAATCAAAGACGGATTCTATTCAAAAAACGGTTGACAGGATAAAGGATCAACAGGCCCGGATTGAAGATAGACTTGTAACGAAAGAGAAGAGGCTCAGGGATCAGTTTGTAAGGCTCGAGACCCTGCTCGCAAAGTTTAATGCGCAGAGCCAGTATCTGACGAACCAATTGTCAAGCATTCCTAAAATAGGGAGCAGTAAATAGCGTTATAGCGTGAAGCGGTGAGCGTTATAGGGAAATAATTGGCGCTATAACTCAATGAACGCGATAAACGCTATAACGAAATAGAGGAGGATACACATGTCGCCGGCAACACTTGCGCAGCATTACAGAGATAATCAGATTAATACTTCTTCTCCAGCGGAAACGGTTTTGATGTTATACGACGGTA
This sequence comes from Nitrospirota bacterium, assembly GCA_021792185.1. Taxonomy (GTDB): domain Bacteria; phylum Nitrospirota; class Thermodesulfovibrionia; order Thermodesulfovibrionales; family Dissulfurispiraceae; genus GWB2-47-37. The sequence goes on from JAJYVD010000019.1 coordinate 36,952, forward strand.
TAATCAAATTTCTTAGAGCCGCTGTAGAGAGGCTTGAACAAGGCGATGTCGAGGAGAAGGCCAAACTGATAGAGAAGGCAGTGAATATTATCGATTATCTGCAGTCATGCCTCGATAAAGAGAAGGGCGGAGAGATAGCCGATAACCTTGACAGGCTTTACGGTTATGCGATGGTGCAACTTACCGAGGCGAATTTGAAAAACTACGCCGGTAAAATAGAACACGTAATCATGCTTATTCAGCCTATAAGGGACGCTTGGGCGGAGATAACCAAAAGCAATGGAAACGGCAAATCCGCGCAACAGGCGATGCCAGGTTATGCCGCAGGAATGCCTGTAGGCGAATTAACGGCAAGAGTTACCGTGAAGGTATAAAACAGGTGACTATAGATATGCCGGATAATAAAATAATATCTCTCTACCGGAATCTCCTCGATATTTCCGAGCAGGAGCAGGCTGAAATAACAAACAATAACATAGATATGCTCGAGGAATATTCCCTCAAAAGAGATGAAATAATGAAGGAACTCGAAGGCCTGAACAAAAGCGAATCGGCAAGCCAATTTTACATTGAAAATACCGAGATCAGGGGTATTATCGAAAAGATTTTTGCGATCAACGAGCAGAACATAAAGAATGTTCAGGCGCTGCGGGACACCATCGTAACCGACGCATCCGCCATTCAGACAAATAGAAACGCCCGCAGGGCTTATATCTCAGCCGGACAAACAGATTCCGTATGAAACATTCTTAGACAGGTTTTTAAATTTTCATGCCCTTATTATCTTGCCGCTGTTTATCCCGTTTTTCCTGAACGCGTCCCGCGTGTCAACTATGCATTTCGAATGCTTCTCGATAAAGCCGTAATCGTAGGCTGAATGGTCTGTTAAAAGCAGCGCCATGTCGGCATTATTCAATATATCTTCCGTAAGTTCGACAGAATGCATGTCTATGTCAGGATAGTGGCGATGTCCCCTACATACAGGCACATGAGGGTCGTTATATGATACCTCTGCGCCTCTTTCACGCAGGAGTTGCACTATCTTTAAAGAAGGAGACTCCCTCTGGTCGTCCACATCTTTTTTATATGCCATTCCGAGGACAAGTATTTTAGAGCCGTTCAGGGATCTGCCGTATTGATTCATGACCAATCCTGTTTTTTCCACTACATAATACGGCATTTGTGTGTTAATCTCCCCTGCAAGCTCTATGAAACGGGTAGGGAAGTCATATTCGTGTGCCTTCCAAGTTAAATAAAACGGGTCTATGGGAATGCAGTGTCCGCCGAGACCGGGGCCGGGATAGAACGCCTGAAAGCCGAACGGCTTTGTTTTGGCGGCATTTATAACTTCCCATACGTCTATATCCATCCTGTCAAACAGCATCTTAAGCTCGTTTACAAGGGCGATATTGACCCCTCTGTAGATATTTTCGAGGAGTTTTGTGGCCTCCGCGACCCTTGTGGATGATACCGGCACAGTTTTTACTACTATCTGGTCGTAAAGAGCTTTTGCAAATGTAAGGCATTTTTCCGTATATCCGCCGACCACTTTATTTATACTCGATGTTGAAAAGTCCTTATTGCCCGGGTCTTCTCTTTCAGGTGAATACGCAAGATGAAAGTCTTTACCGGCTATTAGCCCTGTCTGTTCGAGTATCTGCCGCATATCCTCATCTGTGGTTCCGGGATAGGTGGTGGATTCGAGCACGATAAGCTGGCCTTTGCGGAGATATCGGGCGATTGTTTTGGTTGTGTCGAAAACATATGTCATATCAGGCTCCCGATGATTGTCCAGCGGCGTCGGGACACAGATGAGTATGCAATCCATTTCGGAGAGTTTTTGGAAATCGGTTGTAGGGGAAAAAAGCGCATCGCATTTTTTGATTTTCGAAGAATCGATGTGCTTGATGTAACTTTTGCCCTGTTTGAGAGCCTCTACTTTTTTCGGATCCACGTCGAATCCGGTTACGGAAAAACCTTTTTTGCAAAATTCCATTACAAGCGGCAGTCCCACGTATCCGAGCCCGATAACGCCGATCTGCGCCTTTTTCGATTCGATTTTTTCGATTAATTCCATATTGGCCCCTTTGTATTTATTGACGTATTGTCAAAAGTTTTTAAGCTAAAAGCTTTAAAACCCTTGTCCAGTAATACATTGCTTCAAATAAGCTTGCCTCCCCCTATTTGTTTAGGGTTAAGTTAGTAGTGCGACCCACCAACAAGGA
>JAJYVD010000002.1 GCA_021792185.1 Nitrospirota bacterium
GTGTTCCCGGAATGATGACGGTCTGGCTGCAAATTTTTCAAGTCGATAACAGATGCTAATGTCATTTTATGTTACGCTTTCAATAGGTTATATGCTTTCATGTTAAAAACTGTCGGACACTAATGCAGTTGCATAAATAGTTGGGCAAACATGCCTCAAAGCCTTTAGTAATGCGATAACATTTATTAAATGGCTATTTATTTTGTTGAACGTATAGGTGATACTGAAATTGCCTTTAAATGGCGCGAGGGATCGCCTTTAAGGTATCACTACTAAAGGCTTTTCAGCATATTCGCCCAACTTTAGATTGTATTTTTATGCAACATTAGCGTAAATACTGTGTCCTGCTTGACTCTAAAGCAGATGCAGTAAGACAAAAGAGATAGGCGAAAGGCTAACAGCAGAGGAGGGCAGCAATGGATATTGAATTTCATTATTACATCACTTACATTATAGCGTTAAAGGCGGGTTTTAAAAGCGATGAGGCTTATAAGATAGCGTATTCGTCGCAGTTTGTGGACGACAATACCACGGAATTTAAAATCAGCCAAAAGACGGCTGAGGCATACGGCAACTATATAAGCCAGACCTCGGACATAACAAAACCCGAAAAGAACCTCATGCGCATATATCCTGTTTTTCATTTTATGCCCGGCACAAAAGATGAAATAGAGCAGGATTCCGCAATGAGGCGCGACGGCAAATTTCACATACTTAATACCATACCTGATAACGGCAATTCCCGCGTCGTTTTGAAAGAAGCGCTCAATACAAAGGATTTATACCGCATAGGCATCGCAACGCATATGTATGCGGACACGTTCGCACATCAAAATTTCGTAGGATATTACGAGTCGTGCAATGGGAAAATAAAAGGGGATACTCTTCTTGAAAAAATAATCCCCAACATAGGACATGCCGACTTTCAACATAATCCAGATCGGCCTGCCAATATCTGGCAGGATACGCGGCTTATCAGGAAGAATTCGGAAATCGACAACAAAGAACGCTTTCTAAAGGCGGCAGGGCGCATATTCGAAGAGTACCGATTATATTTAGACCCGCAATGCCCGCAACCGTTAATAGATCAGGAGAAAAGGGGATTAATCGCGGAGATGGAAAAAGAGATAGGGGAACATGATATCAATAATGAGGAAAGGCCGAACCGCATCGTTCGATATAAGGAATTTATCAAAAATATAAATAAGGCGGAATTTATCGAATATGAAGAGAACGCGTGGTTTAATGAAATTATCGATAAAAATTTTATAGCCTCTATCCCTCTTATCAACGGCTGGGGAACATATAAATGGAAAGCAGGCCATAAAGAGAGCAACTGGTATGGATTTCAGGAAGCGGTAAAGGCGCATCAATGGTTTGCCATGGAAAGCATCATAAATCCGATCACCGCAAATCTCGAACTCGAGAGGATGTAAAAGGAGACGGCAATGATTTACAAATACAAGATTAACGGCTTGACTGTGCGGACAGGCGATATCATCTGCACGGCAGACGGCGCGGCGAACACGGATATCAGAGGCCAGTTCTGGCGGCTGCTCGGAAAAATTATACCCGGCGATGTTGATCACATTATTGTTTATGTAGGGCCAAACGGCCGTTGCGTGGAGGCCGGAGCAAAGGGTAAGGTTATAACCTTTGAGATCATAGGTAACACATGGGATTTTCAAAAGATGATAGGGCAGCGAGGCATTATCGACACCCTGTACGGCATAGCATACCCGCTGCAAGGTAAGAATCTGAACGAAACCGATATAACCGGAATACGGGAATCGGTTGCCCGATATTGCCTGAAGCAGGCCGAATTGGAAAAACCATATAATATGAATTTTCTCGATTCAACCACCGAAAATGCATACTACTGCAGTCAGCTTGCTTACCTTGCATATCTTAAACAGGGCATCGATTTAAATACCGGCAGGGGAATACCCGAAATACCCGGAACCGAGAGCATTATCTTTCCGCAGGAGATATGGAGCGGGTGCGAGCATAAAAAAGCGGGGTAAAGCGAACCCCGCTCTTGCCAAAATCCATGCCTATTTTGTAAAATAAGAATCTAAATTTTTATTTTTAGGAGGTTTTGCGTTGAAAGAGGGAATCCATCCGAAATATAAAGAGGTAAAGGTCGCCTGCGCCTGCGGCGAGACTTTTACCACAAAGTCCACGAGGGACAATATAAAGCTCGATATCTGCTCCAAGTGCCATCCGTTCTTCACCGGCAAACAGAAGATACTGGATGCCGAAGGAAGGGTAGAGAAGTTCAAGAAAAAATACGCAAAGAAATAGCGTAATCATAGATTAGGGGTTAGAGCATAAGGATTTTTGCGCTCTAACCCCTTTTTGTTAAGGAGATATATGCATAAAATAGGCGGACAGGCTGTAATAGAAGGCGTGATGATGAAATCTCCCGAGGGCTGGAGCGTGGCCGTAAGGGGCCCGAAGGGCGATATCAGCTTTAAGACGGTGATGACGAAAAAAACGAATAAGTTTTTCAGGCTGCCTTTTGTCAGAGGCGTCGCGGCTCTTATTCAAGCTCTTGCAATCGGAGTTAAGGCTATCGAATTTTCGGGAAATATCGCGTATCAGGAAGACGAGAAACCTATAGGCACGCTCGGCATGGGACTGACCATCGGTTTCGCTATTATTTTAGCCATAGCGCTTTTCAAGTTCCTTCCGCTTTTTTTAACCACGTTGATAGGGGGCGTTTCGGAAGGCGTTTCAAAAAGCTCTTTTATGTTTAATTTTATCGACGGGACTCTCAGGGTGGGAATATTCCTTTTTTATATATTCGCCATCGGGCTCTGGAAAGAGATGAGGAGGATATACCAGTATCACGGCGCAGAGCATAAGGTTATTTATGCCTATGAATCGGGAGAGGAACTCACGGTCGAAAACGCGAAGAAATATAAGCCGTACCATCCGAGGTGCGGAACCAGCTTTTTGTTGATAGTGATGGTTATAAGCATGCTCGTGTTCATGTCGATCCCGCAGGGCTGGTCTTTTACCGGGAAGCTGATATCGAGGATTGTCCTGCTGCCTGTGATAGCCGGTGTCTCGTACGAGACATTGAGGCTTTCGGCAAAGATGAAGGATAATCCGGTTTTGGGGCTGATCGTTCTTCCCGGACTTCTGCTTCAGAGGATGACCGTGCGGGAGCCGGATGAGACGCAGATAGAGGTGGCGCTGGCCGCCATGAATGAAGTCTTGAAATTAGGCGCGGATAAAGAGGTTTGCAAACAATGTTAGAAAAACTCCTGACGATAGAAGAAAAATACGAAGAGATAACCAATTCGCTCGTAAATCCTAATGTGTTGTCAAATCCTCAAGTGTATCAGAAATACTCGAAGGAGCAGGCAGACCTTTTTCCCATTGTCGAGAAGATAAAGGAGTACAAGAAATTGCTTGCCGACCTCCAGGAGGCTGAGGAACTGCTTAAGGCCGGAGACGGCGATTTAAGGGATTTGGCTCAAGAAGAAATGGAAAATATTAAGAAGAGGAAACCCGTTGTGGAAGACGAGCTGAAAATAATGCTCCTCCCCAAAGACCCGAGGGATGAAAGGAACGTAATCCTCGAAATACGGGCGGGAACAGGAGGCGAAGAGGCAGCCTTGTTCGGCGCAGCCCTTTTCAGGATGTATTCGAAATACGCCGAATCCAAGAAATGGAAAATAGACGTTATAGATTCAAGCCCGACAGGACTCGGCGGGTTAAAAGAAGTGGTGGCTAATATTACCGGCAGAGGCGCTTACAGCAGGCTTAAATACGAAAGCGGCGTTCACAGGGTGCAGCGGGTTCCCACAACCGAGGCATCGGGAAGGATACATACCTCTGCGGCAACGGTTGCCGTGCTGCCCGAGGCCGAAGAAGTGGACATTAAAATAGAGGAGAAGGATTTGAGGATCGATACCTTCTGTTCTTCCGGAGCGGGCGGGCAGAGCGTCAATACGACCTATTCCGCCGTTAGGATCACTCATATCCCTACCGGACTTGTAGTTCAGTGTCAGGACGAGCGCTCCCAGTTGAAAAACCGCGAGAAGGCGCTGAAGGTTTTGCGTTCAAGGCTTCTGGACCTCGAAATAGAAAAAAAGGAGAAGGAGCGGGCAGCGGACAGGAAGACGCAGGTCGGAAGCGGCGACAGGAGCGAGAGGATAAGGACTTATAATTATCCGCAGAACCGCGTGTCGGACCACAGGATAGGACTCACTCTTCATAAACTCGAACAGGCCCTTGAAGGCTCACTCGACGAGCTTATCGACGCCCTGATAACCCATTATCAGGCGGAGAGGCTTAAGGAATTGTAAAAATCATCAATACGGCATCGAATTCTGCTATAATATTCACAAAACAGAAAGGGGCGGTACGCACATAGACAGCAGGACCAAGGCATTAGAGGCGGCGCAGGCAGCGCTCGATAAAAAGGCGAAAGACACGGTAATCCTTGAACTGAAAGACCTTACGATAATCGCGGATTATTTCGTTATCTGTTCAGGCGAAAGCACTACTCAGGTCAAGGCAATCGTCGAAAACATAGATAAGAGATTAAAAGATCACAGGCAAAGGCCCTCAGGGGTCGAGGGGCTGAACTCCGCCAGATGGGTTTTGATGGATTACGGGGATGTGATAGTCCACGTGTTTGAAGAAGATACGAGGGCATACTATGAGCTTGAGAAATTCTGGCTGGATGCCCCGAAAATAGCTGTAGAAGACAAGGCCGTGAAGACGGCGGCGGGAAGCAAAAAGCAATATGTATGAAGGCGCGGATATTATGGGTCGGAAGAACAAAGGAAAAGTATTTGACGGAAGGGATTAACCGTTACCTGAAAATGTTAAAGCATATGGCCAATGTTTCAGTCATAGAGGTAAAGGAAGAAAAGGGGAAGACCAAGGAGAATGCCCTTTTTGCGGAGGGAGAGCGTATACTGCGCCAAACCGGTTCTTATATCCTGCTCGATGAGAGCGGGAGGGAATTCAACTCAAAGGATTTCGCGAGGTTTCTCGGCGAAAAGGAGCAGGTCGATTTTGTGCTTGGAGGCGCGTACGGAGTTTCCTCCGAAGTTAAGGAAAAGGCGGCGGCTAAGATCGCGCTTTCGAAAATGACCCTCACCCATGAGATGGCAAGACTAATATTTTTAGAGCAGTTTTACCGCGCCATGACAATTATCAAGGGCAAGGAGTATCATCACTGATGGGTAAGATAGCTATACTTATATTCTTACTGTTTTTAGGAGTGCTCGGTTTTTTTGCGGTCGAGAACAAGGACGCAGTGATCATGAAAATCCCCTTCGGTGATGCTTATGAGATACCTAAGATAGCGCTTGTTCTACTTTCCTCCACCATAGGCGCGCTTGCCGTCCTCATCGTGTTTTTTATACGCGATACGAAGCGCGTGATCGAAAATCTCCAGTATCAGAGGAGACAGAAGAAGGAGGCCAGGATACAGGAGTTTTATTCGAAGGCGTTGAATGCCATAATGGGCGATAAAGAGGAAGAGGCGCGTGAGGCCCTCGGCGAGATACTTAAGGAGGACCCCGAATATATAGACGCCCTCTTACGGCTCGGCGACATATCGCTCAATAACGGCAAATATGAAACCGCGTTTGATTATTATAAAAAGGTGAAGGACATAACCCCCAAAAATCTGCAGGTGCTTTTTTCCATGGAGACAGTGATGGAAAGGATGCAGAGATACAACGACGCGTTTAATTACCTTGAAGAGATACTCGATCTTGACCCCGAAAATCTCACCGCGCTCTATAAGAAACGCTCGCTCCTCGAAAGGAAAGAGATGTGGGATGACCTCCTTTCCACCCAGAAGGCGATAATCAAGCTCGAACATAACGAACACGACAAGCAGAGGGAAGATCGAAGGATGTTGGGTTATAAGTATGAATACGCGCGAGCGAGCCTCGAAAACGGAGATATCGAAAAAGCGGAAAAGGCATTCAGGACAATGCTCAAAATGGACGGCAATTTTGTTCCGGCGCACCTCGGTCTTGCTGAAGTCATACTGATGAAGGGAGAGACCGAGGAGGCCATAAACTTTCTCGAAAAGGCGTATGAGCAGCTCAGGTCGATAATAATAATCGCGCGCCTTGAAGATCTCTTAATTAATGTCGGAGAACCCGGCAGGCTTATAAGGTTCTATAAGAACGCCATAGCTAAAAATCCTCAGGACAACGGGCTTAGATTTCTCCTCGCCAAGCTCTATTACAGGCTTGAAATGGTGGATGACGCGATGGAGATGATTAATTCAATAGACACCACAGTCTTTTCGGTGCCCGAGCTTTATAGTTTGAAGGGGGAGTTGTACATAAAGAGGAACCAGATGCAGAAGGCGCTGGACGAACTCAAAAAGGCATGCGGCATAAAAAGGCCGTTTAAGATACAATACTGCTGCTCGAACTGCGGTTTTAAATCCGAGGACTGGTCGGGAAGGTGTCCCGGATGCACGGAATGGAATACCTACAGGCTCGATGTGTATGGCTCCTGCAAAGCGTAAAGAGAGCGCGGAAGAGCGGAAGGGTAGAAGAACGGAAGAAAAAACAAAAGGCAAAACTTCCGAGCTTCCGGACTTACGGCCTTTAAATGTCGTACTCGATACAAGCCTCTTTGTAAACCCGGACGTAAGGACAAGTCTCGGAACAACTCCTACAGAGGCCTTGGAGACGTTCCTCTTTTTAGCGGCACAGATACACATACTCGAATTTTACATGCCGCCGTCGATATTCGAGGAACTTCTGCATTTTGTGGAGAAGGACAAGATACCAGCCGATCTCCTTCTGATCTTGCACCAGAAACCGCCTAAAAAGCATGACCTTAAAACGCCCGCCTTTCTTTTATACGAATTGATAGAAGACATAAGGGAAAGGGTGAACAAGGGGTTGCGTATCGCCGAAAAGGCTGTAAGGAGCACCGAACAAAAAAAGATAGACGAAATCGTTCAGGATATGAGAAGGAAATACAGGGACGCGCTGAGGGAGGGAATCATCGACAGCAAGGAAGACGTTGACCTCCTGCTGCTCGCCATGGAACTCGATGCCCTGCTGATAACGGCTGATCAGGGGTTGATAAAATGGGCTGAAAAACTCGGCATAAGGTGGCTGTTCCCCGAGAAATTCAAGGAATATTTAATGAGCGCGATAAAGAGGACAGAACTTATTTCCGCAAAGGATTAGCCGGGGCTTTTCGGATTTTTTACGCTGTTGTTCCCTGCTTTTTTGAGCGCTTCTTCAAGGAGCTTTCTCTTTTTGGAAGGCATGACTTTCCCTTTTAAAGACGATACGGGAATCTTTTCTCTCGATGCTTTTTTGATTAACTTGACGGTCTCTTTTTTCATGGAGATAAAAAATGCCGAAGGCGGGAGTCGAACCCGCACGGCCTTTCGACCACTAGACCCTGAACCTAGCGCGTCTGCCAGTTCCGCCACTTCGGCTCCGGATATTCTAACATAAATCCACTGAATGAGTCCCTACGACACGATGGCAAGACTAACTCTCGCAAAATAATTAGTCGTTTGTGCTTTTTTGAATTACTAAATAGAATATGGACATCTTTCATGTGCAAAAGTTAGGGGCAGTCGTTACTTTGCCCCTTAAAGAACCCAGAAATTTTGCTTCGAGTCAGCCTTGCCATCGTGTCCATAATTCGTAGACAAAATATCTCAATACATAGTGCGGGTCGGCTTCAATGACTTTATCAGCGGAACTTCTTAACCACATTATCTTTTGCCCGTCATCCGCATCGGTGGTATCCATTTGATGAAGCCATATAATATCTTTGCCTTGCATAAAAAACAACACTTATAAAGGCGTTGAAGCGGACTTGCACTATGTGTCATGACGGATTGCGGTCGCGTCCTTTATATGATTCCGATGTGTTAAAATATTCAAATCATGGAAATACAGGTATCTAATTTTATACGCAGCATTGTCGCCGAAGATGTAGCCGCAGGAAAAAACAACGGAAAGGTCATCACCAGATTCCCGCCCGAGCCGAACGGCTATCTTCATATCGGCCACGCAAAATCAATATGCCTTAACTTTGGTCTTGCCCAAGAATTCAACGGCCATTGCAATTTGCGCTTCGACGATACAAATCCTTCAAAGGAAGAGCAGGAATATGTGGACTCCATAATGGAGGATGTGCGCTGGCTCGGCTTTGAATGGGGAGACAGGCTCTACTACGCATCGGACTATTTCGAGCAGTTGTATGAATGGGCGGTTCAGCTTATTAAAAAAGGTAAGGCATATGTCTGCGATCTGAGCTTTGAAGAGATGAGGCAATACAGGGGGACTCTTACGGAAGCGGGCAAGGAAAGCCCTTATCGCAGCCGCTCTGTCGAGGAAAACCTCGACCTATTCGAGCGCATGAGAAAAGGCGAGTTCCCTGACGGCTCGAAAACACTACGCGCTAAGATAGACATGAATTCCGGCAATATCAACATGCGCGATCCCGTGATGTACAGGATTAAGCACGAAGATCATCACCGCACAGGAAATAAATGGTGCATTTATCCGATGTATGATTATGCGCACGGACAAAGCGATTCGATAGAGGGAGTTACGCATTCGATATGCACTATGGAATACGAAGACCACAGGCCTCTTTACGACTGGTACCTCGACGAGCTCGGCATTCATCACCCGCAGCAGATAGAATTCGCGCGATTAAATCTAAGCCATACCGTAGTCAGCAAAAGAAAACTTCTCAGGCTTGTAAATGAAGGATATGTCAAAGGCTGGAATGACCCGCGCATGCCGACCCTTGCCGGAATACGCAGGCGCGGCTATACGCCCGAGGCGATAAGGAATTTCTGCGAACGGATAGGAGTGGGCAAAAAAGAGAGCCTTGTTGATATGGCTCTTCTTGAATTTTGCGTGCGCGAGCATTTAAATAAAACAGCGCCGAGAGTAATGGCTGTTCTCCGGCCTTTGAAGGTTGTGATTACGAATTATCCGGAGGATCAGGAAGAATATCTCGACGCGATAAACAATCCTGAAGATCCGAATGCCGGGACAAGAAAAGTGCCTTTCTCGAAAATTCTTTATATCGAGCAGGAAGACTTTATGGAAAATCCTCCTAAGCAGTTCTTCCGTCTTGCTCCGGGACGCGAGGTAAGGCTGAGATACGCTTATTTTATAAAATGCGAAAATGTTGTTAAAGATGATAAAGGCAACATTATCGAAATACACTGCACTTATGACCCTGCAACAAGGGGCGGCGACGCGCCTGACGGCAGAAAAGTAAAGGCAACCCTCCATTGGGTTTCCGCAAAACATGCCGTTGACGCGGAAGCGCGGCTTTACGATACGCTCTTTACAAAAGAAGAGCCTGATAATATAGAGGAAGGAAAAGATTTCACCGATTATATAAATCCGAAATCCCTCGAAGTCCTTACAGGATGCAAGCTTGAGCCGTCATTGAAAGACGCCAAATCCGGCGACAGATTCCAGTTCGAGCGCCTCGGCTACTTCTGTGTGGATACTGTTGATTCAACTCCCGGCAAACCTGTATTCAACCGCACCGTTACCCTCAAGGACGAATGGGCAAAGATACAGAAGGGGAAGAAGTGAATCTGGATATTAAGCCTGCGCTTTTTCGACAAGTAATTGCCCTTTGAGTTCCCGCCGCATTTCTTCTTTTTTGTCACGCATAGCAGCGGCTATAACTGTGCCTGCCAGCAAGAGTCCGCCTGCCAGCATAAAAGCGGAATTATAATCTCCGGTTACGGCAATAAGGGATTGGGAAATCCTGCTCATTATCAAGCCGCCGATCCCCCACGCGGTGAAAACAATACCATAGTTTACCCCGAAATTCTTAATGCCCCACAGGTCTTTTGTATATGACGGGAAAAGCGCAAGATTGGCTCCGTAATTAAAGCCGATCAGGGTTGCAAGAAATACTATCTGAAAGGCATTTGACGCGCCCTTAGATGTCGCAGGGATAGCAGCGAACATAAGCACGGCCTGAACGGCAAATATGGCGATCAGGGTTTTTTTCCTCCCGATCTTGTCGGAAAGGGTGCCCGCTGCTATTCGCCCTCCTGCGTTCCCCATTGCAAGTATGGCAACTGCCAGAAAAGCCTTTTCTCCCATGCTTGTCTTTGCCATGCCTGCCATGCTGCCTATGACCATTAGTCCTGCGCTGGCGCCGATAAAAAACAATATCCACAATATCCAGAACATATGGCTTTTAATCATCTCAAGCGGAGTTGCGTTTACATCAGCGAACACAGGGTGCACTTTTGATCGGGTTTCATTGTTTGTCCTGCGCTCAATAAATCCCGGAGGCACATATCCGGAAGGAGGATTGACCAAGAAGAAAGATAGCACGCCGACCACAACAGGAAACGCTATGCCGTAAAAGAGCATTGCCTTCTGCACCCCAAATTGAACTAATAGATATTGAGAGAGCGGAGCTATATAGACTGAGGCAAGCCCGAAGCCCGAGACCACAATGCCTGCAATCCTTCCTGTTTTATTAGGAGGGAACCATTTCAGCGCCGCAGGGGTGGCGGAAGAGTAGCCGAACGCTATTCCCGCTCCTGTCAATACGCCGAATCCTAAAATCCAACTCAAGTAGTCTGTTGTCTGCGAAGCCCATATAAAGCCGAGTCCGACCAGAAGCCCGCCTATGAATGCGGTCTTTCTCGGACCGATAATGTCCTGACATTTTCCTGCCGCAATCATGGTGATTGCGAACACGAGACAGCATATAGCGTATGGATCGTTCAGAGAGGCTATATCCCATGTAAAAGCACCCGGCCCGCCTTTTTCTACCGCCTCTTTTATGGCCCCCTTGAATATGCTCCATGCGTAGAGGACTCCGAGGGCAAGATTTATTCCTGTGCCGGCAGCAGTGACGATTATGCCGTGGCTGGCATTTTCTTTAGACATGATAGCGCTCCTTTTGGCAGGTCAAATCCGGTATCATTGCCGGATACCGTTTGTTAAACAAATTGTATCACCATTTGAAGCGGTTATAAAGTAGCATGCCCTGTGAGCCTTAAATCTATGTTATAGTATGTGTATAAGGAGGTGTATGCACATGCGGACCAATATTGTACTAGATGACAAACTTCTAAAAGAGGCATTCAAACATTCCGCCGCAAAGACAAAAAAAGACCTTATCCATGAAGCGCTCAAGGAACTCATATCTGTGCGCCAGAAAAAAGACCTGCGGGAACTCAGAGGCAAAATAGCCTTTATGGAAGGCTATGACTATAAAAAGATGAGGAAAGGCAGGTTGCAGTGATACTCGTTGACACGTCGGTTCTGATAGATTATCTCCGCGACAATGAAAACAGCGCAATACAAAAATTTCAGCATATCCTCGACCATAATATTCCCTTCGGCATAAATCCTTTCATTTATCAGGAAGTCTTGCAAGGCGTCAAGTCGGAGAAGGATTTCCAAGAAGTAAGAGAATATCTCGATACGCAGAATTTTTATTCTTTGAAAGATGAAAGAGATTCTTTTGCCGCTGCTGCAAAAATATACTTCATATGCAGGAAAAAGGGAATAACAATTCAGAGTACTATTGACTGTTTGATTATCCAGACTGCGCTTGAAAACGACCTGTTTCTGCTCCATAACGATGCAGACTTCGACCGCGCGGCTAAAATAGTGGGGTTAAAGGTTTTCTGAGCGGAGAGATTATTAAATCAATAGTCACATATAAAGGGGGTAAAACATCTTATGGATACACATCGATTTGCTGCATACAAAAAAATAATTTATACATTTAGCAGTAAATTCTTTTTTCAAAAAATGAAGGAACGCGAATGGTTTGGAGTAAAATTATTTTTTATGTATAAAGGTATCGTTCTTGCATTAATTGGACTCTTGCTGTCAGCAAATATCGGATGGGTTGTAATGCTTTTTGCGATACCATTTTTGATCTTTGATGTTAAATTTCCAAAAGAAATTCAAAAATGCAGAGAAGACTTGTTAATACAAAAATGGAAACAGGGTGATATTGAGTGGGACAGCATGATTAATTATTTATCTGCTCAATATGGAGCAGAATTGGCATCTGAAAAAATGTCATTCGGCAAAGGTGTTTTTTTGAGTTCATTAGGATGGCTTGCAATCGGTGCTTTGACAAGTTATGTGGTAGCTCCTGATAACGAGTTGAATTGGATAATAACCGAAAAGTTTATTCTCGCATGGGTGCTTGGAAAGGTTCTTTTCGAAATAAAAAAGGTATTTTTTTCTACTTTGAAAGATGATATCGAACTTGCATTGAAAGAGGCAAAAAAACTTGAGAAAAAATGGAGGATAGGTCTCACGCTGAATAATGCTTAATACGATCTCTACCTGCATTCCCCTATTCTCTTTCCGCTAATATGTTGGGTCATTTTCATCTTTCCCTGCCCCGGCTGGTTGACTGTCATATCGATCGTGCCGTCGAATTTATCTTTTTTGTATGTAACTTTGCCTGAGCTTTCGGTTGTAGTGCCGTCCTTATCGCGGCATTGTATATTCCATGAGACTGTATTCCCGCTTGTTTTGGAGTTGATTATTTTGCAGTCCTGATTTTTCTCGGGCTTCTGTGGAATTAGGTCTTTCTTTGTTATGCATTGGGTATGCGTCATTGCAGGCATTTGCATAGGCATGCCCGGCATATCCATTTTTACGGTAATCTCCCATTTTCCATCGCGCATATCCGGCTTAGCAAAAGAGAGCGATACGAATAACAAAGCGATAACTAATGCTGCAAGCAATGTCCTTATAAACATTTTTACCTCCTTAAACTATAATATAAATGGCAGGCATTCCTGCCATTTATATTCTTATTATTTTATTTCAACAGCCTCGTCAATGAGCATTACCGGAATATCATTTTTTACAGGATACATGAGCTTGCATTTGTCGCAGATGAGGCCGCTTTCAGCCTCTTTGTAGATCAAATCCCCCTTGCATTTAGGACAGGCAAGGATATCGAGCAAA
This sequence comes from Nitrospirota bacterium, assembly GCA_021792185.1. Taxonomy (GTDB): domain Bacteria; phylum Nitrospirota; class Thermodesulfovibrionia; order Thermodesulfovibrionales; family Dissulfurispiraceae; genus GWB2-47-37. The sequence continues at coordinate 12,969 of JAJYVD010000002.1, forward strand.
TCTTTGCTTATTGCCATTTTATCCCTCCGATATAACTTTTGAAATCCTTTTTAATACCTTTTCTTTGCCCACAATCTCCAGAACCTCAAAAAGCCCGGGGCTTGCCGTGCCCCCGGTTATGGCAACTCGAACAGGCTGTGCTACTGCGCCGAGTTTTATCCCGCGTTCATCCGCAAATGAGTGGAAAACCCTTTCCAGTTCCGCAGCAGTAAAATCGGAAAGACCTGAAAGTAGTTCATTCAATTCGGACAAATATTTCAAATTCTCCGGCTTTAAAAATTTATCCTTAGCCTTTGGATCTATCTCCACATATTCCATGATATAGTATTTCAGCGCAGATGTAAGCTCTACGAGCGTCCGGCTCCTCTCTTTGAGGGTATTAACCGCCTTTGAAAGCCATTGAATATCAAGCTGCTGTCCTTCGGTTATGACGCCTTCTTTTATAAGGAACGGGATTGCCGCTTCTGCAAGGTCTTTCGCATCTTCCTTCATTATATACTGGCTGTTGAGCCATAAGAGCTTTTCGGGATTAAAGACAGAAGCGGATTTCCCAATATTCTCCATCGAAAAATACCGGATCAATTCATCCCTTGTGAAGACTTCCTGATCCCCGTAAGACCAGCCGAGCCTTACGAGGTAATTTACGAGCGCGTCTGGAAGATAGCCCATATCCTTATACGCCATTACCGATGTCGCGCCGTGCCTTTTGCTCAACCGCGCCTTGTCCGCGCCCAATATCATCGGAAGATGGCCGAATTGAGGAGGCTCCCAGCCGAATGCCCTGTATATGTGTATCTGCTTGGGGGTATTATTCACATGGTCGTCGCCCCTGATAATATGGGTTATTTTCATGTCTATATCATCGACGACTACAACAAAGTTATAGGTGGGAGCGCCGTCTGAACGGAGGATTATAAGGTCTTCCAGCACATTATTATCGAACTCGATAGGCCCCTTAATAAGATCGTTCACTACGGTAGCGCCTTCCTGAGGCATCTTGAATCTTACGGCAAAAGGCTTGTCCGGCAAGGGCTCGGTTAAGTTCCTGCACCTGCCGTCGTATTTAGGAGGCTTGCCCTGCGCGAGGGCTTCCTGCCTGCGCTGCTCAAGCTCTTCAGGAGCGCAGTAACACCTGTATGCCTTCCCTTCCCGCAGCAGCCTTTCCACGTAGCTTCTGTATATATCGAACCTTTCGGTCTGCCTGTAAGGCCCCTCATCCCAATCGAGTTTCAGCCATTTCATGCCCTCGACTATGGCTTCTATGTATTCTTCCGTCGAGCGGGTGGTATCGGTATCCTCTATCCTGAGGACAAAAGTCCCGTTGTGATGCCTTGCGAACAGATAGTTGAACAGCGCTGTCCGCGCCCCGCCGATATGGAGGTGCCCCGTGGGGCTCGGCGCGAATCTGACCCGTATTTTTGAGCTTTCGTTCATAGGGTGTTATTATACCACAGCTTTACAGGACAGGCGCTCGACCCCCCTTGAAGCCTTTACAGACCTGAACCTTATGTGTTAACCTAATTACCTGAAAATAAGCAGAAAGGCGGTGATATAACAATGTTTGATACGGTAAAAAAGAGGGGAATCATCGAATCCTTTAAGATCCATGATCATGACACAGGCTCTCCGGAAGTGCAGATTGCCCTGTTGAGCGAAAGGATAAGCTATCTTACGGAGCATTTTAAGACCCACAAGAAAGACCATCATTCACGCAGGGGGCTCTTAAAACTCGTCTCACAGAGAAAGAGACTTCTCGGTTATCTGAAGACTTCCGACAAAGGCCGCTATGATACTGTTATAGAACGACTCGGACTCAGGAAATAAGCCCGCGGGAAATACAAACTAAGGAGACAGAAAGACAATTGATGAGAAATGTAGAACTTGAGATTAAAGGTAAGCGTCTGGTTCTTGAGACCGGTCAAATGGCTAAGCAGTCGGGCGGCGCAGTTGTGGTAAAGTACGGAGATACGGTTGTTTTAGCAACGGCAGTTGCGGATAAAAGGGTAAAAGAGGGGTTGGATTTTTTCCCCCTCACCATTGATTATCAAGAGAGAACCTATGCCGCGGGCAAAATCCCCGGCGGTTTTTTTAAACGGGAAGGCAGGCCCAGCGAAAAAGAAATCCTCACCTGCCGCCTTATAGATCGTCCGTTAAGGCCGTTGTTCCCGAAAGGATTTTATCACGAGACTCAGGGAATCGCCTCGGTGCTGTCATACGGCAGTGAAAATGTCGCGGACATTTTAGGCATTATCGGAATGTCCGCTGCCATGCATATATCCGATATTCCCTTTGACGGACCGGTTGCAGCAGTCAGGGTGGGAATGATCGACGGCAGCTTAGTGATCAATCCCGACAATACCGAAACGGAAAGGCTTGCTCTTAACCTCGTTGTAGCCGGGACGGCGGATGCCGTCATAATGGTTGAAGGAGGAGGAGCAGAGGTATCGGAATTATTCATCCTTGAAGCCATTGATTATGCCCATGCGGAGATTAAACGCATTACGGCGCTGCAAAACGAACTCAGGGACAAGGCCGGAAAGGCAAAGAGGCCGGTCAAACCCGTTGAAGAAAATCTTGCGCTCAAACAAGAAGTAAGAGCCTTTGTTGCGGACAGGCTTAAGGAAGCGATCATCATTCCCGGAAAACATCAGCGGCAGGAAGCCCTTGACATAATCCTTGAAGATGCCGTTAAACATTTCAATACTCCTGAAAACTCAGAGAGGCTTTCAGGAGATGCCGGTAAAAATTTGACGAGAGATATTGCAAATGCCTTTGACTCTTACGAGAAAGAAATCGTCAGGAATATGATTATCAATGAGGGAATCAGATCTGACGGCAGAAGAACCGATGAGATAAGGCCGATATCCTGTCATCTCGGGTTTCTCCCCCGCGTGCACGGCTCGGCTCTCTTTATCAGGGGCGAGACTCAGGCGCTTGCGGTAGCGACACTCGGCACAGCGGATGACGAGCAGAAGATCGACTCCCTTGACGGAGAAATGTATAAAACATTTATGCTTCATTACAACTTTCCGCCGTTCAGCGTCGGAGAGGTGAAACCCCTCCGCTCTCCGGGCAGAAGAGAGATAGGGCACGGAGCGCTCGCGGAGAGGGCTTTGAAGTATGTAATCCCTTCAAGAGAGGCATTTCCCTATACTATAAGGATAGTGTCGGACATCCTTGAATCGAACGGTTCATCATCAATGGCTACCGTATGCGGAGCAACGCTGTCCATGATGGATGCAGGGGTGCCGCTTTCCTCGCCTGTTGCGGGCATTGCGATGGGGCTTATTAAGGAAGGAGAACAGGTCGTTGTCCTTACGGATATTCTCGGCCTTGAGGACCACCTCGGCGATATGGATTTCAAGGTTGCCGGCACCGAAAAGGGCATTACAGCCTTTCAGATGGATTGCAAGATCAGCGGCGTAAGCAGAGCAATTATGGGGACAGCCCTTGAACAGGCCAAAAGCGGGAGGCTTCATATCCTCGGTAAAATGAAAGAGGCGCTGCCTTCTGCAAGAGAGAACCTTTCTCCGCATGCTCCGAGGATATACACCATGCAGATAAAGCAGGACAAAATAAGGGATGTCATAGGCACCGGCGGGAAGGTTATCCGCGGCATCATCGAACAAACCGGCGCAAAGATAAACGTAGAAGACAGCGGTTTGATCAGCATAGCGTCTTCGGATGAAGAATCGGCAAAAAAAGCCATGGAAATAATAAGCGGCATAACAGCCGAGGCCGAGCTCGGAAAGATATACATGGGCAAAGTGGTGAGGATAGCCGACTTCGGAGCCTTTGTGGAAATACTTCCGGGAACCGACGGCCTTTTGCATATATCGCAAATATCGGATAAGCGCATAGCGAAAGTTACGGACGAAATCAATCTCGGCGACGAAGTAATGGTCAAGGTTATCGAGATAGACCCTCAGGGAAGAATCAGGCTCAGCAGAAAAGAGGCGATGAGAGAAAAGCGTTAAGCGTGGAGCGTGGAGCGTTATAGCGTGAAAGGAAACGCAATAACGCCATAACACACAACGCTATAACGCTATAACGCATATGTTTACAAAACGCCACCTCGATAACGGCATCCCGGTTGTGATGGAGCAGTTGAAGAACTTCCGCTCCGTCATACTGGGCGTATGGGTCAAGGTCGGCTCCCGCAACGAAATACCCGAAAAGAGCGGTATCTCTCACTTTCTCGAACATATGTTTTTCAAGGGCACGAAAAAGCGCACCCCTACCGATATATCCATAGACATAGACTCTCTCGGTGGAGACCTCAATGCCTTCACGTCGAGAGAGAGCACCGCTTTTTATGTAAAGGTGCTTGACGAGTACATAGACAAGGGCATCGAACTGCTTTCGGACATATTTCTGCATTCCACATTCGCCGAAGAAGAACTCGAAAAAGAAAAGGGCGTTATAAAGGAAGAGATAAAGTTGGTCGAAGACACGCCGGATGACTATATCCATGACCTTTTCAGCAAGACGGTATGGGGAGATGTTGGCCTCGGGCAGCCTGTTTTGGGCAGGCGCGATACCATTAAGGCGATAACGCGAGATGATCTGATCAATCATGTAAGGAAGTATTACGGCACTACGGATACTGTAGTGGCATGCGCGGGTAATTTCGAACCTGACAGGGTGGTAAACCTGCTCAACCATCACCTCGGAGGCCTTAGGAGAGGCTCCGAGCCGGAAATGTTCTCTCCGCCGGCATTTAAAAGCGAAATCGCCGTTTATCCAAAAGACCTCTCCGAGACCCATATATGTTTCGGCGTAGAGGGGCTTCCGTATGCGAGCGAGCAGCGGTATATCCTCGCCATTTTGAATTCCATAGTCGGTTCGAGCGTAAGCTCCCGGCTATTCCAGGAAATAAGGGAGAAAAAAGGATACGCGTATTCCATATATTCATTCGCGTCGTCTTACAAGGACGCCGGACTCTGGGCGGTATACGCCGGAACGGGCAGGAAAAGGGCTGTAACCGTTACCGAACTTATCGTCAAAGAGATGAAGGGCCTTTATGAGACCGTTTCGGATGTGGAGTTGAGAAGGGCGAAGGATCAACTCAAGGGGAATTTGGTGCTCGGCCTCGAATCGACGAGCAGCAGGATGCAGAGCATAGCCCGTCAGGAAATGTATTACGGGAGATATTTTTCGCAGAAAGAGATAATGAAGGAAATAGAGAGCGTAACGCTCAGGCAGGTAAAGGATCTGTCATGCCGGCTTATCAATCAGGGCAGGATGAGCCTGACTGTTTTCGGCCGGGTGAAAGGGGAAGATTTCAAGGGACTGTTTTAATGCTCCGCGAACTGAGAATCAGAAATTTCACCATAATAGACGACCTCTCAATTCATTTCGATTCAGGCCTGAATGCGCTTACCGGCGAGACAGGCGCCGGCAAATCCATAATCGTTGACGCCATAGGACTTGTGCTCGGAGACAAGGCATCCGCCGACATGATAAAGTCGGGAAGCAAAGAGGCGGGCATCGAGGCGTATTTCGACAATTCAAACCATCCCGCGCTAAAAGAGCTTTCCATAGAGAGCGATGAAGGCATATCGGTAAGAAGAAACATACCCTCTCAAGGCAAAGGCAGGGCTTATATAAACGATACGGCGATAAGTCTTCAGACCCTTGCCGGTATAGGCGAAAGCCTTATTAATATTCACGGCCAGCACGAACATCAGGGGCTTTTAAAAAAAGAAAGCCATCTCATATTGCTGGACGGCTTCGCGGGACTGACCGGAGAAGCCGCCTCATTGAAAGACATATACGATGAAGTTCTGGCACTCAGAAATAAAGTCAATCAGCTTAAAGAGCGCATCAGGGAGAGGAGCCAAAGGATAGAGTTTCTGAGATTCCAGATAAACGAAATAGATGCCGCAAACCTCAAATCCGGAGAAAAAGAGGTCGTAGAAGATGAGATGAAGATCCTGCTCAATCTTAATAAGCTCAAGGAGTGTTCTGAAACTGCATACGGCCTTATCTATGAATCGCAAGGCTCGTGCATCGAGCAGATGTCGCAGGCATTGTCGAAGATAAGGGATATGGCCGGATTCGACGAAAGCGCAAAGGAGCTTCTCAATATAATGGAAACAACTATTCCCCAGATAGAGGATGCCGCCCTGCTTCTCAGGAAATTTAAGGACAAATACGATATAGACCCGCAAAGGCTTACGGAGCTTGACGAGAGGCTCGATCTCATAAAAAGGCTCGAAAAGAAATACGGCGAAGGCGTTGACGCGGTACTTAAATACAGGGACGATGCGGAAGAAGAATTGAAGGGGCTCGTCACTGCAGAGGAGCAGCAGGAGAGCCTTCAGTCAGGGCTTGACGCGAAGGAAAATGAGATTAAAGCAATGTCGGACAATCTGTCGAATAAGCGGATTGCTGCCGCAAAAAAGATGGAAAAGGCGATATTGGGAGAGCTTCGTGATCTCGGATTTCAAAAGGCGGATTTTAAAGTCGATATAAAAAAGAGGGCTGATATTTCAGCGCACGGCAAGGATGATATGGAGTTTTTGTTCAGCGCTAATCCCGGAGAGCCGCCGAGGCCGTTGATAAAGGTCGCGTCGGGCGGCGAACTGTCGAGGATAATGCTCGCCTTGAAATGCATGGAGATACAGGGAGTTAAGAGTCAAGAGTCAGAAAAAGATAAATGCTCCAAACTCATAACTCATAACTCTGAACTCCAAACTCTCATCTTTGACGAGGTGGACGCCGGTATAGGCGGCGTTACCGCGCAGCATGTGGGGAAGCGGTTAAAGGAAATTGCCGGAACTTATCAGGTGCTCTGCATAACACACCTGCCGCAGATAGCGGCTCTGGCGGACAATCATTTGAAAGTTGAAAAAATCATGGGCAGGGACGCGGTAAAAGTGACTGTCGAACCTTTGACCGGCGGAAAAAGGCAGGATGAGATCGCGAGGATGCTGAGCGGAAAAATCACCGACAGCTCTCTTAAACACGCGAGGGAGTTGCTCGGAGCCGGGATCTGAGGTAAACTATTAAAGACATGAATAAATGTGCGGCAGGGATGCCGAAGGCTGCAAAAAAGAAAACTAAAGGCAAGATTGTTATCGACAGGGAATTGTGCAAGGGCTGTAAGTATTGCATTATGGCATGCCCTAAGGGATCGATAGCGATAGGCAAGAAGTTCAACGGCATGGGTTATTTCCCTGCGCATTTCGAACATCCCGAAAAATGCACCGGCTGCGCCATGTGCGCGCATGTGTGTCCTGAGATTGCTATAGAGGTATGGAGAGAGGAATAGGGGGTATTTTTATGGCGGAGAAAGTTCTTATTTACGGAAAGGCGGGCTGACCGTTTACCGAAAAGGCCATGTCGGTCTATGGGGATAAGGCGCGGTATTTCGACGTGAAAGCAGAGATCGCGAAACTGGATGAGATGCTCAAGCATTCCGGAGGCGTGAGGAAAGTCCCTGTCATAGTGGAGGGTAAAAACGTAACAATAGGCTACGGAGGCTCCTGAGGCGTTTAACCGCCGATAGTTATCGGCTCCATTCATATTTTTAATCTTTAAACAAGCGATTTTATGCGAGCCGTGTTTGCTCGCATATTTCAGAACAAGAATCGCTCAATTTAGGTTATAATTTTATATAAGCCGTTTTCACTCAGGAGGACGTATGAAGATAAGAATCGCGTTGTATGTTTTTCTCGCAGCCGTTCTTTTATTGAACGGTTTGTACGTCTCTGCCGCGCATTCCGGAGAAGCAGAGAAAAAATCCGCGCTCGAGCAGAACAGAACCCAGATAATAGAAGATATAGAAACGCTGCAGCAGGGCCTGCATAAAACCAAGGAGTGCGTATCCGAAGCGAGAACAGCCGTGGAACTCGAGCGCTGCCGGGAACTTAATAAGATAAGGAGATTCGAGGAAGTTCAGGACAAACTGTTCGAAATGGGTATGAGCAGGGAGGAGAGACGGCTGAGGAAATCACCGAGGGAGTATTGATATAGCCGGATTTATGCGGTTTTTAAACATTGTCTTAATAATTGTATTTCTTTTTATCCCGTTTGCCGCCGATGCGTCGGTAAAAGAATACACGCTTAAGAATGGCATTAATGTCTTAATCATTGAAGACCATAAAGCCCCTCTTGCGACATTTCAGATATGGTACAGGGTTGGTTCGAGAGATGAGCCTGCCGGCAAGACAGGGATAAGCCACCTTCTTGAACACATGATGTTCAAAGGGACGCACAAATACAGTTCAAAGGAGTTTTCCGGAATCATCAAAAGAAACGGCGGCTCGGACAACGCGTTCACCACGAAGGATTACACCATGTATTTCCAGACTCTCTCGTCGGACAGGATAGGCATATCCATCGAGCTTGAGGCCGACAGGATGGCGAATCTCCTCCTCGATCCAAAGGAGGTTGCGAGCGAGAAGAATGTCGTTATGGAAGAGAGGCGCATGCGGTATGAGGATGACCCGCAAAATCTATTGTATGAAGAGGTAATCGCGGCCGCTTTTAAGGCGCATCCTTATCAATGGCCTGTTATAGGATGGATGTCCGATATAGAATCCATAGGAAGGGAAGACCTCTTTAAGCACTATAAGACCTACTATTCCCCTGACAATGCGCTTATCATCATATCCGGAGACGTAAATCCGGACAATGTCGTTGCCGGTGTAAGGAAACATTTCGAGGGCATTCCTAATGCAATGAAAAACTCCACGGATAAAAAAACCTCGGAGCCCGAACAAAAGGGGGAGAGGAGAATATATCTGAAAAAAGAGGCTGAACTGCCGTATGTTCTTATGGCGTATCATACTCCGAGTTTCCCCCATGATGATAGTTTTGCCCTTGAGGTATTGTCCGCAATACTCTCCGGAGGTAAGAGTTCGATTCTCTACCGCAATATCGTCCGTGAAAAACAAATAGCCCTTAATGCATTTGCCGATTACAACGCATTGCAAAGAGACCCTTTTCTTTTTGTTCTCGGCGCAACGACAGCGCCTCAAAAAAATATCGGAGATTTGGAGAAAGCCCTCTACGAAGAAATAGAGAAAATAAAAGAAGCGCCTCCGCCTGAAAAGGAAGTGCAGAAGGCGAAAAATCAAATAGAGGCTTCATTCGTTTTCGCCCAGGACTCCAGCTATTCGAGGGCGCTTTATACGGGCATGTTCGCAATGCTCGGTGACTGGAGGCTCATGGACAGGTATCTCGAAGGCATAAGGAAGGTAATGCCCGAGGACGTGCAGGCTGCGGCAAGAAAATATTTAACGGATGACAACAAAACAGTCGGAATTTTGGTGCCGGTGAAGATGGGCGAAAAATGAGACAAATAGAGCAGAAGCGCAGAAGCGCAGAAGCGCAGAAAAATAACAGAGCAACAATAAAAAAAGTCTGCATTCCATTTATTTTCTTTTTCTTCTGCTCTTCTGCTCTATTGATCTTCTGCTCTAACAGTGCTCATGCCCTTGAATTTAAAAAGCAGGTTCTTCCGAACGGCCTGACGGTTCTATATGCGGAGAGACATAACCTTCCGGTGGTCATGGTTACCCTTTTGATAAAGGCTTCTCCCCTGAACGAGCCGGAAGATAAAGCAGGGCTTGCGTATTTTACTTCAAATATGCTGATTGAAGGAACATCTAAAAGAAAGGCGGCGGAGATCAGCGAAGAGATAGAGTTTATAGGCGCGTCTATGGGAGCGTCAACGACGAGCGATTATACGACTGTTTCCCTTTCTGTCTTAAAAAAAGACATAGAAAAGGGATTCGAGCTTTTTTCCGACGTGCTCTTGAACCCGTTATTTACGGAGGACGAGATAAAAAGGAAAAAGGGAATTATAAAAGGTTCATTAAGGCAGAGCGAAGAGGATCCGTCCTTTATTGCTCGAAGGGCATTTATAAGAGAGGTGTTCGGAAGCCATCCTTACGGCAGGCTTGTGAACGGAAGCGCCGGGAGCATAGACAATATCGGGAGGGACGACATTGTAAGTTTTTATCGCAAGCACTACCTGCCTGACAACGCGATCCTTTCCGTGGTCGGAGACCTCACATCAGGCGAATTGGATGCGCTGACGGCAAAGTACCTAAGCACATGGAAGCAGGAAGCAGGAAATAGGAAGCAGGGAATAGGAAGCAGGACAGAGAAAGGCAATAAAGCAAAGAAAATTACGGTAATAGACAAAGACGTTACGCAGGCCACTATTATCTTCGGACATGCCGGAATATCCCGCAGCAACCCGGATTATTACGCCGCATCTGTCATGAACTATATACTCGGAGGAGGAGGCTTTGCGTCGAGGCTTATGAAGAGCGTACGCGACGAGATGGGTCTCACCTACTCGATTTACAGTTTTTTCTCGGCCAATAAGGAGCCGGGACAGTTCGAGGTTTCTGTCCAGACAAAGAACGAGTCGGCAGCGACCGTGATCAAGGAAATAGCGAGGCAGGTCAAAAAGATAAGGACAGAGCCTGTCTCGGATCAGGAGCTTCAAGACGCAAAGGCATATCTCACCGGCAGTTTCCCGAGGAGGTTTGAGACAAGCAGAAGTATAGCGGATTTCCTTGCCGCCCAGCAGTTCTACAATCTGGGAGATGATTATATCGAAAAATACGCCTCGTATATAAAGGCGGTAACAAAGGAAGATGTCCTGATGGCCGCGCAAAAGTATTTGAGCGCTGAAAACTACGTGCTTGTAACGGTCGGGAATAAAAAGAAGATAAACCTATCTGATCTTCAGCCTTCTGAAAATATACATTAACTCGCTTACGGACAACTGTCCCGGCGCTGACGGCTTTGTAATGTACCCGTATGTTATTAATGAGCCGAAAAGCGGACTGAATACCCTCGAAGGCAGCCCTTTATCTCCCATAGACATCGTTATTAAGCCCGCGTCCCTGTATTTCAGGGTGAAGGTGAGGAGTCTGGTGAGGTCTTCTGAGTTATGGGCCATTACCGCTATTTTTACGATATCAACGCCGGAGTCTTTTCCCTTTTCGACAATCCCTGATAGAACGTTGTCCGGAGGCGTCGATTCAAAATTATGATAAGAGCCTATCAGGATTTTTTTATAATTATGGCAGAGATTTTTAACCTCTTGCAGGAGATTCCCCGAATTTATTTCAACATCGATAATGTCCGAAAGCGGGGCGATATATCTGTAGATACTCGATCTGTCCGCGATCTCTCTTTGACCGCCTTCCTTAATATCCCTTACCGTAGCGATTATAGGTTTTTTCAGATTTTCCTTAACACTTCTGAATACCGTTTCGATATTGTCCAACGTTATGTCTTCGAACATATCGATCCTGAGTTCTATAAGGTCAACGGCATTGATGGCCTCGTGTTTTATTGTAAGTGCGTCGGAATCCGTGAGCACTCCGGCTATAAGGGGTTTTTCTCCCAGTTTGAAATTGCAGAGAAGTATTTCCATAGTTTTATCCTTGAGACGCTTTATATTATAATATCCGCACTCCGAAAAACAATTAAGGCAATCTATAAAGTGCATATCCACTTCAACGCCTTTATAAGTGTTATTCTTTATGCAAAGCAAAAATAATATCTGCTTCAGCAAGTGGATGCCGCCTATGCGGGTGACGGGCATAAGAGAATGTCGTTAAAAGGTTTCGCTGATAAAGTCATTGAAGCAGCCATGCACTTTATTTTGAGATGCTTCAATTTTATTGGCAGACATGCGGCAGGTGTGATTTTAAAGACTTTATCCGCAGAATATGAAATTAGCATATGCTTTCTCGTCATCCGCATCGGTGGATAGTATTTGAGCAAAACACAGATTATCTTTCATCAACACTGATAACCACACTTATAAAGGCTTTAAAAGCATGCTTGCCGCATGTAATCATGCCGACAAATTTTTTTGCGGCAAAAAGTGAAGGTATTACGATTTTACTGCGGCACATGTTACAATAAGGGCGGAGCGTTGGAAAAGGGCGGTTAGCTCAGTTGGGAGAGCGCCACGTTCGCAACGTGGAGGCCGTGGGTTCGACCCCCATACCGTCCACTTATTTTCCCCTCACGATCAACTTTTATGCGGAACTATACCTTCAAATGAAACGGAACGCTCGTTGATACCACTCCCTTCTTGAATAAGAGGACTCCCTTTATAAAAAGCGCAGTCTGGTTATGAAGAAGATGATGCCACCATTTCGAGGGTACGAATTCAGGAAGGACAACGGTGATGATGCCGTCCTTGTGCTTTTCGCGTATGGAGTCTATATAATCCATCAGCGGCTCCATTACCGATCTGTAGGGAGAGTGCAGGATTTCGAGCTTCACTCCCATGCAGCTGACATCCCACTTCTCCTTCATTTTTTTGGTCTCAACAGGGTCTATGTAGACATATACTGCAGTAACATCATCAGAAAGCGCTTTTGCATACTTAATGGCGCTTATTACAGCCTGCTGCAAGCCTGATATAGGAATTATGACAGAGTGATGTTTATATTCTTTTTCTCCAGTTATGCATTTTTCAAGGGAAAGCTGCTCTGCAACAGAGAGATAATGCCTATGCACCTTCTGCGTCAGGAAAACCACAAAAGGAATAGCTATAAGCACTATCCAAGCGCCGTGCGTGAACTTTTCAACCGCAACAATTACGAGGACTACACCCGTAGTGATACCTCCAATGCCGTTGATGATTGTGCTTTTGAACCAGCCCTTACCCTTCTCTCTTATCCAATGCCTCACCATGCCGAGCTGTGAAAGTGTAAAGGCTGTAAAGACACCTATAGCATAAAGAGGTATTAAAGAATGCGTATCGCCCCCGAAAAGAATTATCAAAAGCGCGGAAAGAAAACTGAGTATCAGGATTCCATTTGAAAAGACGAGCTTGTCGCCGCGATTACTCAATTGCCTCGGCAGATAGCGGTCATTTGCCATGATAGAAGACAGTCTCGGGAAATCCGAATACGATGTGTTAGCCGCAAGAATAAGCACAAGCATTGTGGCAAACTGGATTGTATAATAGACAACTCCTTTGCCGAATACAGTCCTTGCAAGCTGAGACACGACCGTCTCATTAGGGTTAGGCATAATACCGTAATAATTTGAGAAATACGCTATCCCGATGGTTAGAAAGCCGAGCATAACCGCCATCCATACGAGGGTAATTCCTGCGTTTTTTGCCTCAGGCGCCTTGAAGGCCCGCACTCCATTGGAGATCGCTTCTATTCCGGTAAGAGTAACACAGCCGGACGCAAACGCCCTCAATATTATGAACACGGGGAATATGTTAGCCGCGCCTGTAACTTCGCGCTCTATGTGAGGAAGGGAAAAAGATTTAGACAGACTTGCGGCTATGAGCACAAGCAGGCTGCCTATGAAAATATATACCGGAAGCGAAAATACCTTTCCGGATTCCCTGACACCCCTCAGATTGACAACCATAATGAACAGTATTGACACAAGGCACATTGTAATGGTGTAACTCTTGGTTGCCGGAAATGCTGAAGTAATGGCGGCTATGCCTGCTGCCACGCTGACTGTAACGGTAAGAACGTAATCAATGAGCAATGCGGACCCTGCGATAAGCCCCGGAAGTTCGCCGAGGTTTTCCTTTGCGACTATATACGCCCCGCCTCCGGAGGAATATGCGTGAATAGTTTGATAATAAGAAGTGACGACAATGGAAACGGTTATGACAATTGCGATTGCGATCGGCAACGTGTAACTAAGGAGCGCTGCACCTCCGGCGATAAGTGCAAACATTATCTCTTCTGTTCCGTATGCGACGGATGACAGTGGGTCTGACGAGAAGACAGCCAGCCCCATTTTTTTAGAGAGCCGCTCGTGCTTTTCCTTGATTGTTTCGATAGGACTTCCGATAAGAAAACTCTTGATAGACATATTGCCTCCTTTTGACGGGCAAACGGAGGCAATAAAAAAACCGCCGGGCTGGCGGTCTTCATTCCTGACCATTGCCCTTCCAAACGCCTACGAGGTTAGCTGACGGGCTCGGGACTGGAAGTTCCCTATCCTTTCGGAATGCGCCCCTAAAATTGGGTCCCCCGCGTCCATTCTTTGAATGGACCTCGGCTGCTATATGGTTTAATTTACTCCTACTGTGAAAAATTGTCAATAATTTTTTCTTCCAACATAATTTTCTCAGCAGGCACTATCCGGCAGGATTATCTTTTATGTGACACGATAAATTTTCTCGTCTCCTCTGCAGCGAATAGGAAAACCGCAAACGGTATCAGCACAAGCCACATCTGCGCTGCAATCGGAGAGGTTGCAAATATCGCATTTCCCCACGGGTGATAAACAATGAATATTTGCAGGGCGATTTCAAATGCTATGCCTGCGAATATCAGCCTATTTGAAAAAAAGCCGATGCTGAATACGGACTCCCTGAATGAGCGGCACGCAAAGACATTAGCGACCTGCGCAATGACTATCCCTGTAAGACATGCGGTAGTTGCCTGCATATAAAGAAGATTGTTCGCAGCAAGCATTTCTCCCCATTGCCATCCGGCCTGCTTTAAGATATAAAAAAAGCCGAACAAGCCTGCCGCGGCTTCAATTGGTCCGAGGAATAAAAATGCAAGACTCAAAACTTTCGCGTTTAGAAGCCTGTCTTTTGGAGTTCTCGGTTTTTGTTTCATAACGTCTTTTGTCGGTTTTTCAGCGCCGAGGGCAAGGCCCGGAAGGAGGTCTGTACCGAGATCAACGGCAAGTATCTGCATTATCGTAAGAGGCAGGGGAACCCTGAAAAGTACATAGATGATATAAGGAACAAGCTCGGCTACGTTAGATGTGAAAAAATATATAACGAACTTTCTTATGTTTTCATAGATTGCCCTTCCTTCCTCTACCGCATTTACTATTGTAGCGAAGTTGTCGTCAAGCAGAATCATGTCGGCAGTCTCTTTTGCCACATCCGTTCCTGTAATGCCCATCGCAATGCCTATATCGGCCTTTTTCAATGCGGGAGCGTCATTCACGCCGTCGCCCGTAACCGCAACCCTTTCGCCCTCTTCCTTGAGAATCGATACTACACGCATCTTATGTTTCGGGGTCATTCTCGCGAATATTATTTCTTTTTCTGAAAGCTTTTCCCTCAGTTCCCTGTCGCCCATCTTCATAAAATCATGCCCTTCTATCGCCACAGGATTGCCTTTGGCAAGACCTATCTCTTTTGCGATGGCAACTGCCGTCCTGCTTCCGTCTCCGGTTATCATGATTATCTTTATTCCTGCCTCATGACACTTTTTTATGGCATCAGGCACTTCAGGCCTTGGCGGGTCTTCGAGTCCTACGAGTCCTAAAAATATCATGTCCTTTTCAGGTTCGGAATCTGGAGTTGAAAGTTCCGAATATGCAAAGGATAAGACTCTCAACCCCTTGTCCATCAATGAATGATAGGCATGTGTAATTTCCTCTTTCAGTTTTCCATTGATAAGTGTCTTTTCGTTATTTATCAGGGCATAGGCGCATAACGGCAGCACATTTTCAAGCGCTCCTTTTGTAAAGCCTAATCTCTTGCCGTCAACCATATTGATCGTTGTCATTCTCTTTCTCTCTGAATCGAATGGAATCTCCGATATCCTCTCTGCCTTTAAATCCCCGATGTTTTCTCTCGCATGCTTAAAAAGAGCGGTTTCGGTGGGGTCTCCCTTGTATTGTCCTTCGATAAACTTTGCGTTATTGCATAGATAGGCGGTATTCATCAGAAGATCGGCAGAATTTTGATTATAATCAGGCGTCCATGTTTCTTCTACTTCCATTCTGTTTTGAGTAAGAGTTCCTGTTTTGTCCGTGCATATGACCGTTACAGAACCGAGGGTTTCTACGGATGTGAGAGTCTTCATCAAAGCCTTTTTCTTAGCCATCCTCTGGCTTCCCATAGAGAGAGCAAGAGTAACGGTCGGCAGCATTCCCTCGGGAACAAGGGCTACAATCACTCCTATTGCAAAAACGAAATTTTCCCAGAAGCTCTTTCCTATGATATTTCCAATACTGAAAAAAACAACGCCTATCAGCGTTGCCAAAAAGGCAATGATCCTCGTTGCCTTAACTATTTCTTTTTGCAAAGGACTCAAACCGGTTTCTACTGCGCTCGTGAGATGCGCTATCCTGCCGAACTCGGTTCTCATGCCTGTGGCAAAGACTACAGCCTTTCCGGAGCCGCTCACAACAGTCGTTCCTGCAAAGGCGATGTTTTTGCTTTCTATCAATTCACCTGAATACGGTTCTTGCTGTAAAGGCACAGGCTCCGATTCTCCGGTGAGCGGCGCGTTATTTACCATGAGATATGCGGTTTCTATGAGCCTTGAGTCGGCAGGGACTTTATCTCCTTCGGAAAGTATTATCACATCTCCCGGAACAGCCTCCCGTGCAGGTATCTCTGTCTGTTTTCCTCCTCGTATTACTTTCACATAAAAGGGGAGGAGGAGCTTCAGTTTTTCGATAGATTTCTCAGCCCTGTATTCCTGAATGAATGTGAAGATCGCGTTGATGAATATTACTCCGATTATCGCAAGTCCGAGCGTAAGCATTCCTTCGCCCGGATGAAGGTATTCGGACAAAACAGCTAATCCCGCGCCTATCCATAATAGGATAGCAAGAAAATGCGTGAACTGCTTGAGAAATCTTACGGACAGCGGCGTCTTTTTTGCTTCTTTTATCTCATTATGCCCGAATTCAGAGAGGCGCTTTTTAGCCTCTTCCCCGCTCAGGCCGCTTTCGGAGGTTACGAGATTCTTGAAGACTTCTTCTTTTGTAAGATTATTTATTTTCATTGGTTATAGTTGTATCACTTGGAAGCATGGCACAGTATTTCCGCTCATTCTCGCCGAACATCCATGTCCGGCTCCGAGGTACCAGCTCGGTTTCGCCATCACGGCAAAACCTTGAGCTGCTAAAACCGCTACAATACAATGCCATACTCCCTCTATTCCATTAAACTTCATGTCTTGGCTTCAGTATTATCAGATCGCACGGCGTCTCCCTCAGCACCTCTTCCACAGGATTGCCTCTGAGAATCGAAGACAACATGCTTCTTTCGCTCGCGCCCATTATTATCAGGTCGTGCCTTCTTGATGCAGCCTCGACGGTTATGCTCTTTGCGGCCGCTCCGGGCGAAAGCCTTCCCTCAATTTCGACTTTGTACCTTTTCATATGCTCTATGAACTCGGATATGTCTTCAGGCAGCCTCTTTTCCCACTGGGCAGGCGTGAGATGCATTTCGCCGTGAAAAAACTTAGTTATAGGAGTCGTAGCGTGAAAGACAAAGACCTTAGAGCCGAAACATCCGGCCATTTTGGCCGTAAAATACGCCCGCTCCTGCATGCTGGCAATCCTTGCCTTAAGAGGTATCAGGATATCTTTCGGATGGATCCTTCCCATATGGACGACACGCACGAGGGCTACGGAGCATGAAAGCTTCAGGGACAGGTTTCGCGCAACCGTCCCCGTGTAGAATCGCCTCTCGACATCCTCTCTCCTTGTCGATGCAAAGGCTATATCGATGCCTTCATGCCTTGCTATTTTATTTATTTCTTCGACGGGCTTTCCGGTCTCTGTTATGCCCTCGACTGCTATCCCCATTTTTTCAGCGTCAATGAACAGTCTTTTTACGGCATCCTCCGCCTTTTCAAGACTCGATACGGACATTCCCTTTTCGGCAATAAAACATATATAAAGCTTTGCCCCACAGGCATTGGCGAGGTTCAGCGCATATCTTGCGGAGATCTCGGAATTGAGGTGTTCGTTTACCGCCGCAAGGATTTTCTTATACATGCCGCCTCCATTATAGTTAAACTATATCACATAAAAAGCTACAATAAAGGCGTAAGACTTTACATTTTTGTAGCATCTTAATTAAACTGATAATCATGAGCCGCAGCTACGACAAAACGCTGGAGATTACCGCCCTTTACGAAATAAGCAAGCTCTTGGGATCGTCCCTGAATCTCAAGTCCAATTTGCGTGGAGTTATGAGGGTGCTTGCCGAATATCTGGACATGAAACGCGGCACCGTCGCGCTCAGGAGCGACAGCGAGGTCTCCATTATCGCCGCCCACGGCATGTCCGAGGAAGAGATAAAGAGGGGAAGATATAAGCTTGGCGAAGGCATTATCGGAAGGGTCGCAAAACACGGCTCTCCGATAGTCATTCCCAATATCGGCGACGAACCGTTGTTCCTCAACAAGACCGGTTCGAGGAAAACGATAAAAAAAGAGAATGTCGCCTTTCTGTGCGTTCCCATAAAATTCAAAAACGAAATACTCGGCGTATTGAGCGTTGACAGGCTCTTCGGCTCAAAGGCTGTTTCATTCGAGGAAGATTTAAGGTTATTGAAGATTATCGCCTCGCTCATCGCGCAATACGTAAGAATGCATATGGAAATTGAAAGAGAGAGGGAGTCATTTCTCGAGGAGAAGGAAAATCTTAAGAGTCAGCTTAAAGGCAAATACAGGGTCGAAAATATTATAGGCCAGTCCGACAGCATGCAGGAGGTATTCGAGGCCGTTCACAGGGTCGCGCCTTCAAAGGCCAACGTGCTCTTGCGAGGCGAGAGCGGCACAGGCAAGGAGCTTGTCGCAAAGGCTATCCATTACATGAGCGCGCGGGCAAAAGGGCCGTTCATAAAATTCAACTGCGCCTCCATCCCCGAAGGGCTTCTCGAATCCGAACTCTTCGGACACGAAAAGGGATCATTCACGGGCGCTACCGCGATGAGGAAAGGCAGATTCGAACTCGCCAACGGCGGCTCGATATTCCTCGATGAGATCGGCGACCTGCCTTTGACCCTTCAGCCCAAGATATTGAGGGTATTGCAGGAAAAGGAATTCGAGAGGGTCGGCGGCGAAAAGACCATTAAAGTTGACGTGCGCCTTATCGCCGCCACGAGCAGAAACCTCGAAGAACTCGTTTCATCCGGTAAATTCAGGGAGGATTTATATTACCGTCTGAATGTCGTGCCTATCTTTCTGCCGTCCCTGATGGAGAGGAAAGAGGACATTTCTTTGCTTTCGGAATACTTCATCAAAAAATATAATACGGAAAATAACAAGTCGGCAATGATCACGCCCGACGTTATGAATGTTTTTATGAACTATGACTGGCCAGGCAATGTAAGAGAGCTTGAGAACACGATAGAAAGGCTTGTGGTGATGGCGCGCGGCAAAAATATAACCGCGTCCGACCTTCCGATCAACATTAGAGAGCAGTCCATGAGGGCCCGTTACTCTGTCCAGATAAAGGACGCGCTTCCTTCGACCATCGAAGACATCGAGAAGGCAAGGATTCTCGGCGCCCTTCAAATGACCGGCTGGATTCAGGCAAAGGCGGCGAAATCGCTCGGCATAACTCCGAGGCAGATAGGCTACAAGATAAAAAAGTACAATATTCAGGAAACCTCCGGGTCGAAATAAAACGGCATCTCCGGCATGCCTCTATATGCTCGGTTATACACAGCATGGAATCAATGAAATGGGCAAGATAATCGCGATAACTAATCAGAAGGGCGGGGTAGGCAAAACAACCACCGCCCTGAATCTTTCGGCCTCCCTCGCGCTTGCGAATGAGAATATCCTTGTCGTAGACTCCGACCCCCAGGGCAATCTTACAAGCAGTTTCGGCATTAAAAGCCAGATGAAGAACGGCCTGTACGAGGTTTATACAGGCAGGATGCCGGTAGAAGATATCATGCAGCAGACCTTAATACCAAATTTATATATCCTGCCTACCACTATGGATTTGTTCGCGGCAGAGATAGAACTCCTTGATAAGGCTGACAGGGAGAGTACCCTAAAGAATATTTTGAAGCCGTTGAAAGACAGGTTCAAATATATATTCATCGACTGCCCGCCGTCTTTCGGGATACTTACCCTTAACGCCCTTATTGCTGCTGAGTCCGTGTTGGTGCCTGTGCAGTGCGAGTATTTTGCAATGGAGGGAGTCAGCCTCCTGATAAAGCTCCTTTGGAGGATACGCGGGAGCTTCAACGAAACCCTCGACATGGAAGGAATTTTGCTTACAATGTATAACAGGCATATAGCATTATCACGACAGATATCGGAAGATGTGAGAAAGATGTTCAAATCAAAGGTCTACGATACGGTTATACCGAGAAATGTAATACTCGCCGAGTCTCCGAGCCACGGGAAGCCCGCTGTGCTTTACGCGCCGAATTCATCAGGCGCGCAGGGATATATCGCGCTTGCAAAGGAGATATTGAACGAGAATAATCTGCTGTTTTAAAAACCTATATATTGCCGAGGGCTTTATATAATCCGGTTATAAGCTCCGTCATTCTATCATAATCGAGCGTTTCTGCCGTATCACCCGGAGCGTGATAATTAGGGTTTCTGTAAAATGCCGTATCCGTGATCATGAACGCGGGGAATCCGAATTCCCAGAAACCCCAGTGGTCTGAGAAATTAACGCCGGGGATCAGAGAAATACCATTCAGCGATTCCACAGGAAGGGAAGATGCCTCTCTGAAAGATTTCTTAACTCTTTGGGTAAACGACCTCGATGATATATTTCCGACAAATGTAATAAAGTTGCCCTTATCGGGATAAAACCATTTGAAAATCGGGAATGGGTAATACTGAGAGCCTTTTCTGTCGGAGTAATATCCGAGCATTTCGAGGGAAATCATGCCGTAGACTTTTATGTTTTCTTGTTTAAGACTTTTTGCATAAACATAGCTGCCCATGTGTTTTGTCATGAAAGTTGGAGGCTCCTCAAGACTGAAGGCAACGAAGCGGACTGTCCTTTGAAAAGGTTTTGTTACGGCAATCCGCGCCAGTTCGAGAAGCCCTGCAACGCCGCTCGCATTGTCATCCGCGCCCGAAGTTTCGGTTACCGTGTCGTAATGTGCGCCGATTACGAGAATCCCGTCTTTCGGATTTTTTGCGCCTTTTATTTCGCAGGATACGTTGTAATATGTATTGCCGAGATACTCAAACGGCTGCCTTTTAACTTCACAGCCGTAAGAGCGGAATTTTCCTTCTATGTAATCGGCGGCACTGTTCAGCTTGACGACATTATGATAGCTTCTTTCGCCTATGTCATGGGCAAGGTGCTTGACGGTTTCGATGAGATTCTGTTTTATGTTTTCCATATTTATGCCCTGCACAGCCGATGCGCTGAAAAATATAAAGAGCAGTATAACAAAAACTTTCACTTAGGATGAAAGGAAATCATCGATAACAGGGCAGAGTTGGCTTCCCATATCGAGTTGCAGGAAATTAGACTTAAAAGGATATTCCTTTTTATCTATCCAATTAATATCAGACATGCGGCCATTTCCTCCTGATGATATAAGGATAGCACGACATAGTATTTTGCGCTATTCCAACTTTTATAATCTGCTATTTTTTGTTTAATATCATCGTTATACATGGAGGCAAAAGAAACGGGCATCCGATACCTGAAGCAAGAGCCTTGCGGCAATTATCAAGAGCATGAAGGAGTGGGGAGAGAAGATAAAATAAGATTCTTATCAGCTTTCAAGACTACTTATCCACTCCGAGGTTTTCATTATCTTGCTGAACCGCATAGCCTGAGTTACCAATATTGCCCTGTGAAGCTCCTCATCTGTGCCTGTGCCTGCATTATTTGTAAAGGAGAGGGTTCCTGTTGCATCGGATAAAAACTCTACATTGAATCCTAAGTGAAATGCCTGCCGTGCTGTGGTATCGCAGCACATCTGGGTCATGTATCCGGCAATCACTACAGTATCAATATCCCTCTCTCTGAGCCATGATTCCAATATCGTACCTGTAAAACTTCCGGGCAAGTTCTTTTCTATTAAAATGTCACATGGACGTCTTGCAATCTCGTGATGAAGCTCCCATTCAGGACTTCCCTTCCTAAACACAGGAGAATCTGCTGCCTTAGCAGTGTGTTGAATAACGATTACCGGAATGCCATATTCATAGACAGCATCCATCGCCTTCAGGATATTCTCAAGGCTTCCTGATGGATAAGAGACCGGCAGCTTGCCGGTGAAATATTCATTCTGAACATCAATAACCAATAATGCCTTTTTCATAGGTTGTTCCTCCCTCTATAAATAGTCCTCTCTTATCGGATACCATGCATCAACCGCCTTTGTTGGCTTATCCAGAACCCTTGCGCTGTGTTCCTGGTTGGAGAAAATCACAACACCATCGCCTTCCTTTAAAATCTTTGTCTCTCCATCAACCATGAATTCCATCTCTCCTTCGATGACATATGTTATCTGCTCATGCGGATGCTTGTGTGAAGGAATCACTGCATGAGGTTTAAACTCAAAGAATGTCATCATGGTTTTATCGCCAGAGACAGCCCTGAGAGTAATGCCTTCAAGCACTTTTCTTGCCTTTAAATCTGATCCCTTGAAAAAATTCATATGCAACCTCCAGAGCACTTATTTATTCTTCAGATACTTCATCTGAATATTCCAGAGTATAAGTCCCGCGCCTTCGGGTCTTTGCGGCAGAAATTTTTTGATCTCAGAGGCGATATGCTCGGCATTATCGGATTTAGCCGCGAGTTCTTTGGCCTTTTTATCAAAGGCAATAAGGTAGTCCTTCATTTCTTCGATATCTTTTTTGCTTGAGACCGGCCCGTGTCCCGGAATGATTTTCTCGGCGTCCATTGTCATGATATAGTCGAGCGTTTTCAGCCATCCCTCTATGTCTCCTTCCCCCATGAATGGGTGATAACCGGTAAATAGAATGTCACCTGCAAATAGAACTTTCTTGTCCGGCAGATAGACCATAATGCTTCCATCGGTATGCGACTGTCTGAAATAAATTAGCTCTATCTTCCGATCGCCGAGGTCTATTTCCATTCTTTCGTTAAAAGTCAAAACAGGGTATGCGATTTTAGTCCCCTTTATGTCCTTTTCGGTGAGGCCGTAGTTGCTGGCGTTTTTCAGGGCTGTTTCGCCGTGAATTTTAAGGTTATTGCCGTCATTTGTGTGCGAGATGATCAGTGCCCCGAGTTTTGCGAACTCTGAATTGCCGAAAGTGTGGTCGAGGTGATAATGGGTATTGACGACATATTTTATAGGCTTTTTCGAAATCGCTTTTATGTCTCTGATAAACCTCTTTGCCTCTTTTGCCGATATGAGAGTATCGATCACAATTATTCCGTCCTTCCCGATTATGATCCCTGCATTTGCGCCATAGCTGTTTGCTGGAGAGCTGTTTTTTGTGTCAACATATGAGTAAACATTATCGGCTATCTTTGTCAGTCCCTGAGCTGATGCTTCGTGATGCATTAATACAGAACTGACAATAAGCAATATTAACAACATAACAATCCTGATTTTTAAAATCATTTTCTTCATAACATTCTCCTTTTTAGACTATTTTACACCTTTAACAGCCGATTGATAACGGGCAAGCAGTTCAGGGTCGTCAATTGAACCGTGATGGTGGACCTGCCGCCACTGTCCGTCAAATAATTTGAATATTCTGCTTGTCCTTATTGCCAAAGGGACAACAGTATCGCCAATGCGGAATTCACCACGCTCTCTGCCAACTGCATAAAACATTTCTTTTGTCTCATGTATTGTATAATCATAGAATTCCACATAGACTTTTGCAGGGCCGGTGAAAATTCGTTCATATACCGACCTGATTTCATTCCATCCCCGCTTGATGCCGCCGATGGGATTGTCCATGGCAATTTCATCAGTTTGAGCCCAGTTCTTTGACATCTTATCCATGTCACGATTATTGAAGGCGTTGTAAAAATCTACAAGGGCAAGCAAGGGGCCTTTCAGGTCTGCTCTGTCCTCATTGCCTGTGATAGGTGTCTGTTCTGCCTTCATGCTTTCACCTCATTGTCCTCGCTTCCTTCGCATCGTGACCGATTCGCCGCCGATGCCCCAGTTATCGGTCTCCACTTCATCAATAACCACAAACGTTGTCTGAGGATTCTTGTCGAGGACATCAACGAGGAGTTGAGTTACGCCTTTAATGATCTGAGCCTTCTGCTCGGCTGTTGCACCTTCCTTTGTTATCTTGATATTTACATAAGGCATAAGAACCTCCCTTTCTATGCTGATTTTTGATTGAAAGCTACGCAGTAAAACTTCCTTTCATTGATAGCAGCGCCAAAGCATTTATTGCATGATATGCATCTTGCCTTCTTCCTGTCGCCAGACTGCCATCTATTTATAAGATCAGGTTCTGATATGAGCGGTCTGGAAATGCTGAAAAATTGCGCTGCTCCATCGCGATAAATACCCTCCATCACATCAAGGGAACGGAGGCCGCCAACGAGGATTAAAGGACATTTCAAATGAGGCCTGAATTGCCCTGCATAATCCCTGAAATACGCCTCCTTTTCCGGACTATTAATCCCGGCTCTTGCCGGCATAAGCTCTCCTGATGCAAATATTCCACCGCTTAATTCAATGGCGTCAATACCCATATCTGATAACTTTTTGCAGACCCACAAAGAATCTTCAGGTGCAAGTCCGGCTCCTCCGTCAAAGTCCGATGAATTTATCTTTACCATCACAGGATAGTCTCTGCCGACTTTTCCCCTTACAGCATCGTATATCTCGAAGATTATCCTTGCCCTGTTCTCAATTGAACCACCATACGCATCTGCACGTTTATTCGAATAAGGAGAGAGGAACTGTGACAGTAGATAGCCATGAGCAGCGTGTATCTCCACGCCATCAAATCCTGCATCTTTTGCCCTTCTTGCTGCCTCTGCAAATTCATTTACAACACGTTTTATATCATCCACACTCATCTCAACAGGCAAATTGCCGGTTGCCCTCTCTTTCACAGCAGACGGAGCTTCAAGCGGCATGCCGGTATCAAACATGCCCTGCGAGCCGCCATGAGCAATCTGCAGTACAATTTTACCTCCATGCTCATGGACTGCTTCTGTAAGACGTTTGAGGCCCGGGATTAAGGCATCGCTGTCAGCCCCGAGCTTGCCAAAAAGCGCCTTGCCCCTTTTGGTGACAAATGAGTAGCCGGTCAGTATAAGACCGACTCCGCCTTTTGCAAGGTCTCTGTAGATTTCGATTAACGGTTCGGTTACTTCACCGTTTTCACCAGCCATCCCTTCCCATGTGGCTGACCTTACAAAATGGTTTCTCATCTCCATGTTTCCTGTAAATGTCTTCTGAAAAAGTTCGTTCATCATATCCTCCTTCTAACTATTTTACACCTTTGACAGTCGATTGATAACGGGCAAGGAGTTCAGGATCATCGATTGAACCGTGATGATGGACCTGCTTCCACTTCCCATCAATTAATATGAATATCCTGCTTGTCCTTATTGCTAAAGGGACAGCAGTATCTCCAATGCGAAACTCACCCCGCTCCCTGCCTACCGCATAAAACATCTCCTTTGTCTCATGGATCGTATAATCATAGAATTCCACATAGACCTTTGCAAGGCCGGTGAAAATTCGTTCATATACCGACCTGATTTCATCCCATCCACGCTTGATGCCGCCCAGCGGATTATCCATTGCAATATCTTCAGTCTGTGCCCAGTTTTGGGACATGAGCATAATATTGCGGGTATTGAAGGCGCGGTAAAACTGAACAAGCGCGTAAAAAGGAGATGACGGGTCTTCCAGATTTTCGCTTCCTGTTATCGGTATTTGTATTGGTTGCATTTCAGCGTCTCCTTCACATTATCCTGCAAGTTTACGGCCAAAGGCCATTGCCCGTTCACGAAGTTCCGCGTTTTGTTTGATGTCATCGTTATACATAGAGGCAAACGGAATGAGGAGCGATTCCAGTTCCGAACCGATAAAGCCAACGCTTGTTTTAAATACCTGCTCGACAAGACTTAAGCCGGGATTGATGTCCCCGCCGTCGGTACAGATAAGCCCCCATTTGAGATGACCCAGTTCATGCACGTATTGTCCCTTGGCAGGATCAAATTTGATGAGAGAGTACATCCTGTCCATCACGAGCTTTAATTGTGCGCTCGGCCCGAAAAAGTAGACCGGAGTGGCGAATACAACAATATCCTTCTCCGGCATTCTTGCCAATATCGGCTTTATCTCATCATCCACCGCGCACTCGTATTTTTCTGACTTCTGGCATCCCATGCAAGCAATGCAGCCGTTATTCCTGCTTTTCAGACGGGCCACGTCTACCACCTCAACAGCTGCACCCGCCTCTTTCGCTCCTTCTGCAAACCATCCCACTACAGTATTAGTATTCCCGTTTTTCCTCGGGCTGCCACTTAACATCATAATCTTTTTGCCCATAAAAGCCTCCTTTAAAATCAATATTGACAAACAATATCAGCATCGGTATACTTTGTCAAGTAGTTACATTTAGGTTATACAGTTTCAAAAAAGATACTATTGGAGGGGAACATGGCTTATAAAACCTGCAGCGATAAGGAATGTTCGGTGGTAAAAACCCTGCGGATCATCGGCAGTAAATGGACTATTTTAATCATCAGGGACCTTCTTGACGGCAAGAAGAGATTCGGAGAACTGAGGAAGTCCCTCGCAGGAGTCAGCCCGAAAACTTTATCCGAACGTCTGAAGTCCCTTGAGAAAGAGGGAATAGCCACCAAAAAGATTTATCCCGAAGTCCCGCCGAGGGTTGAATACTCTTTGACCAAAAGAGGACAGAGCCTTGCTGCGATCATCAAAAGCATGAAGGAATGGGGAGAGAAAATAAGCAAATAATAAATATTTTAATTTGTCCTTACCTAAATAAAAAGGCCACGGAGCCTGATTCCGTGGCCTTTAAGTTTTTCTGCTTACCTTCCGCTAAAAGCTAATAGAATCCCCCCTCCAGCCGCAGGAGATTTTATTTTTTGTCCGGCAATTACTCGCCGCAGCAGATGCGTCTCATTCTTTTCTTTCCCGTGGAAGAGACGGCCATAACTACATCCACCTTGTTGCCGCAACTCCCGCAGATATTGGCCTTCGCCTTGTTCCCGGCCCTTGCAGCAACGTCGGTCTTTGACTTTACTTTTTCAGCCATGATACGACCTCCTTTCTTTTTCTAAATCTTTTGTCTTTTGATCGACATATATACGGTAAACCACGCAATAGTATTTTGAGTGGCCGCAAATCTTAATAATATAATGAAAATTCGGGGATTTTGTCAAACTCATAATCCGTAAATGGACAGCAGGTATGCTCTCAAAGCCTTAAATAATGCGATGAGAAACCGTTTATGCGCTTGACTTTTAAAACACACGTTTAATACAATTGTTTGAAATGAATGTTCTGAAGGCATATATCACGCCGCCGGAATCTGCCGAAGATACCCGCCAACGGCTTCTGGAGGCGGCAGGCGAGGTCTTTGCCGAAAAGGGTTTTCGCAGCGCCACGGTGCGGGAGATATGCAGCAGGGCAGGGGCTAATGTGGCTGCGGTAAATTATCATTTCGGTGATAAAGACCGTCTCTATGCGGCGGTGCTCAAGTATGCCCATCGCCGTGCGCTCGAAAAATTTCCTCCCTCCCTCGGGCTGCCGGAGAGCGCATCGGCCGAGGATAGGCTTAAAGTGTTTATCAGGTCTTTTCTGTATCGCATTCTTGATGAAGGAAGACCGTCATGGCATGGTAAGCTTATGACCAGGGAATTGGCCGATCCCACCGCTGCCCTCGACAGTCTCGTCGAGGAATCCATACGGCCTACCTATGAAACGCTTACTGGAATTATAGGAGAGATGCTCGGCAAGGCCGCGTCTTCCGATCTACGCTATTTCGCCAACAGCATCGTGGGGCAATGCGTATTTTATTGTCATGCTGCGCCGGTTCTGGAGCGCCTTGCTCCGGGCAAATTCAAGAGCAGCGAAATCGAGCGGCTCGCGGAGCATATTTCGCAATTTTCTCTGTGCGCCCTGAGGCAACCGCGAAAAACCGGCGGGAGAAGAAATAAATGAGGTTTGTCGCAATAAAAATGCTCGTCGGCGACAGGGCCAAGTATCTGGGTATTGTCATGGGGCTTGCCTTTGCCTCGTTCCTTATTACGGAGCAGCTTGCCATTTTTACCGGACTTATGACGAGGACATTCGGCTTTATAACGGATACCGCTATAGCAGACATCTGGGTCATGGATCCTAAAGTGCAGTTCGTTGACGACATAAAACCCATGCAGGACATGCAGCTTTACAGAACGAGAGGCGTTGACGGCGTTGAGTGGGCGGTTCCTTTGTATAAGGGGCTACTCAAGGCAAAGCTCGAAAACGGCAATTATCAAACGGTAATTGTAATCGGCCTCGATGACGCCACGCTTATCGGCTCTCCGCCTGTTATGCTGAAGGGACAGGCCGCTGATTTGAGGAGAAGCGAAGCGGTGATTGTGGACACTGTAGGGGCTGCAGGCAAGCTGTCCAAGCCGTCGCCGGTTCCCGGCCAAAAGCGCATTCCCCTCGCTATAGGCGATACCCTGGAAATTAATGACAACCGGGCATCCGTGGCAGGCATATGCAAAGTGTCGAGGACATTTCAGTCCCAGCCCGTTATCTACACTACATATTCGAGGGCTACCACCTTTGCCCCTAAAGAGCGGAAACTCCTTTCCTTTGTCCTCGTAAAGGCAAAACCGGGAGAGGATGTTAAAGCGCTCGCCTCCCGGATCAAGGCCGTCACCGGTCTTGCGGCTTATACGCGCGACGAGTTCAAAGAATTGACCATAAGGTATTACATGAAATACACCGGCATCCCTATAAACTTCGGCATGGCGGTGCTTTTAGGCTTTATTGTCGGCACGGCAATAGCGGGCCAGACTTTTTACAGCTTCACACTCGAAAATCTCAGACACTTCGGCACGCTTAAGGCGATGGGGACTACCAATAAAACCCTTCTCGGCATGATTGTGCTTCAGGCGCTGATGGTCGGGAGCATCGGCTACGGCATCGGCGTAGGCGCCGCAACCGCATTCGGCAAGCTCGTCAAGGACACGGAACTGGCGTTCAGGCTGCCGTGGCAGCTTCTTGTAATTACCGCTGTAGCGATAAGCCTTATCTGCGTGTTCGCGGCTCTTCTCAGCATACGAAAGGTAATGAAGCTGGAACCGGCGATAGTTTTTAAGACTTAGGATAAATTTATGACTATACAAAAAGATAATCCATTCCCCTGCGATGAAGAAACCTCGACAAAGGCCGTGGCAGTGCATTGCAAGGGGATAACGAAGGCATATGGAAGCGGCAGCGAAGTGGTGAACGCGCTGAACGGCATTAATCTGGAAGTCCGCACCGGCGAGCTTACCATGCTCGTGGGGCCTTCAGGCTGCGGCAAGACTACCCTCATCTCGATAATGGCAGGGATTCTCGACCAGGATGAAGGGGATTGTGTGCTTTTCGGAAAGAGCTTTAAAAGCATGAGCGATCTCGAAAAAACCCGCTATCGGGGCGCGCAGGTGGGCTTTGTCTTCCAATCGTTCAACCTCATCCCCACGCTAACCGCTGCCGAGAATGTGGCGGTTCCGCTGCTCATCAGGAAGATTGACAGGAAAACCGCTGTGGAAAAGGCCGGCGAGACCCTGAAGAATGTCGGCCTCGGAGATAGGCTCAATGCCCTTCCTGCCCAGCTTTCGGGCGGGCAGCAGCAGCGCGTGGCCATTGCGCGGGCGCTCGTGCATGACCCGCGGCTCATCGTCTGCGACGAGCCTACAAGCGCGCTCGATCACGAGACAGGATTCAGGATAATGGAACTCTTACAGTATGCGGCGCTCTGCGCAGACCGGGCGCTGGTGATCGTCACCCACGACCCGCGCATCTTCGACTTTGCGGACCGCATCGCTAAAATGGATGATGGCAGGATAGTCGAGGTGTTCGATTCGCCGGAGGATATGAAAGAGTGAATGAGCGGAAATACTATGACTGCCCTAAAGTAACATATATTAATCTGAAATAAAGGAGAAAATTTATGATACGCAAATATCTTTTACCTGTTTTGGCAGCGGCAGGCGCCCTCTTTGCCGTTTTTTCGGTTATGTCCGCCAGAAAATCGGCGCCGGTCCCTCCGCCGGTGGTGCAGCCGGCGCAGGCGCCCTTTAGATCATATATAGCGGGAGCCGGAATAATCGAGGCGAGCACGGAGAACATCGCCGTGGGCACAAACCTGCCGGGTATCGTGACTAAAGTATTTGTGAAAGTTGGAAGCAGGGTAAAGGCCGGCGATTCGCTTTTCACGCTCGACGACCGGGAACTGCGCTCCGAACTGCTCGTCAAGCAATCAAACCTTGTTAAGGCTAAGGCATCTGTAGAGGAAGCCAAGGCTTCGCTGCAGGATTACCGGACGCAATATGCGCGTGTGAAAGGCGTGACCGACAGCCGGGCGGTCAGCGTAGATGAGATGGAAAAACGCCGCAACGCCGAATTGCTCGCCGAGGCGAAACTCGAAAGCGCCAAGGCGGCGGTGATCGCGGTAGAGGCCGAAGTCAAAGCCGTACAAACCACTATAGAGCGCCTTACGGTGCGCGCGCCGGTAAACGGCGAGATCCTTCAGATCAATGTAAGGCCGGGCGAATATGCCCAGACCGGAGCGCTACAGAAGCCGCTTATGCTCCTCGGCAATCTCGACAGGCTGCATGTGCGCGTGGATGTGGATGAAAATGATGCATGGAGATTTAAGAAAGATGCGTCTGCGTTAGCATTTATCCGCGGCAACAGGGAGATGAAGACCCAACTCACTTACGAGCGTACAGAGCCTTATGTTATACCTAAAAAGTCCCTCACGGGAGACAGCACAGAGCGGGTGGACACGAGGGTCATGCAGGTGGTTTACAGCTTTGACCGCTCCCAGTTGCAGGTGTATGTCGGACAGTTAATGGATGTCTTTATAGATGCCCCGCCTGTGGCGGCAACAAAACAGCCGCAGGAAAAGACCAATAGAGGCAAGAAATGAAAATAACATTTAAAAACAGTCTCAAGGAGGATAAGGCATTATCCGCTCATTCTCGAAAGGCATCCAACCTTTCTCCGAGGCTACGCCAGCCTGCTCCGCCATCCATGGCTATGCATCGGCTGCCGAAGCCGCTTCAATGCCTTATCCTCCTTATGCTTTTCCTGCTGATTTCTACGGGCTGCAGCGTGGGGCCTAATTATAAAAAGCCTGATGTAAAAATTCCCGCCTCATTCAGCGAAACTCAGCCCGCTAAGGAACAGGTTATAGACTACGGGAAGTGGTGGAAGACCTTTAACGATCCTTTGCTTGACTCGCTCATAGAGGATGCCGTGAAATCCAACAGGGATATACGCATAGCCGAGGCCCGCATCAAAGAAGTGCGGGCGCTTTACGGCGTTACCGATGCCGCGTTCCGGCCCAATCTTCAGGCATCCGGCTCTTACAGCCGCAACCGGACGAGCGAAAACGCGCCTCTGAGCAAGACTACCGGAGGCAGCACTTACAGCCTGTTTCAGACCGGTTTCGATGCCTCATGGGAGATTGATTTTTTCGGCGGAGTGCGCCGGGCTGTGGAGGCTGCAGGTGCTGATGTAGACGCCGCTTTAGAATCGGGACGCATGGTGATGGTATCGGTTCTCGGCGAGGCGGCAAAGAATTACATAGAACTGAGGGGACTTCAGAAACAGCTTGATGTCCTTGAAGCGAATGCGCGCTCTCAGGCTGAGAGCCTTGATCTCATAAGGGTTCGTTACAAAGCGGGTCTCATCTCATTTTTAGATGTAGCGAGGGCGGAATCGCTTCTTACCGCAACAAAGGCGCAGATACCGCCCATAGAAAAATCCATCAAGCAGGCCGCGCACCGCATTGCCGTTCTGCTCGGCAAAGAGCCGGGAGCCTTATGGCCGGAGTTGGCCAAACGTTCGGCTATTCCGGTGCCTGCATTAGGCATAACAGCAGGATTGCCCTCGGAATTACTGCTTAGAAGGCCCGACATACGCAGGGCAGAGCGCGACCTCGCCGCCGCATCGGCGCGTATCGGCGCGGCAAAGGCCGACCTTTTCCCCCGCTTTTCTCTCACAGGCTCGTTCGGGCTTCAGGGAGCTGAGGATAGAGACATGGGTTTTGCAGGAAGCCGTTTCTGGAATATCGGCCCTTCTCTCAGGCTGCCCATATTCTCAGGAGGCCGGATAACGTCGAATATACAGGCGCAGGACGCGCGGTATGAGCAGACGCTTATACGATACGAACAGACTATTATGGCCGCGCTGGAAGAAGTTGAAAACGCCCTTGTAGCCTACGCAAAAGAGGAGGAGCGCAGAAAGGAACTCGCAGCTTCGGTCGCCTCAAGCCGTGAGGCGTTCGCGCTGGCTGCCGAGCTTTACACAAAGGGGCTTGCGGACTATCTCAATGTCCTCGATGCAGAACGCTCGCTCCTGTCTGCGGAAAGCCAGTTAGCTCAGAGCGAGGCCGCGGTATCCGGATATATAGTCACTCTATATAAAGCCCTCGGAGGAGGATGGGAGACCGGGCATTGACAGCGCCGTATCTTACCTTTTAGATTAATGATTATTATTTTTTATGTATGGAGGAATAATGTCTGAAAAGATAAAGGTTAAAAATCCCATCGTCGAGATGGACGGCGATGAAATGACAAGGATAATATGGCGTCTTATAAAGGAAAAGCTGATACTGCCTTTTCTCTATGTCGATCTGAAATATTATGACCTCGGAATAAAGCACAGGGACGAAACGGATGATAAAGTTACGGTAGATGCGGCTAATGCCATTAAGGAATACGGCATAGGTGTGAAATGCGCTACTATAACGCCCAATGCCGCGCGGGTAAAGGAATACGGCCTCAAGCAGCAGTGGAAGAGCCCTAACGGCACAATTCGCTCGATTTTAGACGGAACTGTTTTCAGAAAACCGATAATCATAAAGAATATCCCGCCTGCTGTCCGTAAATGGCAAAAGCCGATTATCATAGGCCGCCATGCTTACGGAGACATATATAAAAATGTCGAATATGTCGTAGAGAAGCCCGGCACGGCTGAAATCGTTTTCACGCCTGAAGACGGCAGCGAAAAGAAAGTTATAAAAATACATGACTTCAAGGGCAGCGGCGTTATCATGGGAATGCATAATACCGAAAAATCCATAAGGAGTTTTGCCCGGTCATGCATCAATTACGCCCTCGGAGAAAAAGTAGATTTATGGTTCGGGGCAAAGGATACGATTTCGAAGCAGTATCACGGTTTTTTCAGGGATGTTTTTGCAGAGGAGGCGGATAAGGT
Source organism: Nitrospirota bacterium (assembly GCA_021792185.1). Classification (GTDB taxonomy): domain Bacteria; phylum Nitrospirota; class Thermodesulfovibrionia; order Thermodesulfovibrionales; family Dissulfurispiraceae; genus GWB2-47-37. The sequence goes on from JAJYVD010000002.1 coordinate 46,063, forward strand.
TAAGGATAAGTTCGCGCAGGCAGGGATTAACTACAGGTATCTATTGATCGACGATGCTGTCGCGCAGGTAATAAAGTCCGAGGGCGGAATGCTCTGGGCATGCATGAATTACGACGGGGATGTCATGTCCGATATGGTGGCGACCGGCTTCGGAAGCCTCGGTCTTATGACATCGGTTCTGGTTTCTCCTGACGGCAAATACGAATATGAGGCGGCTCACGGCACGGTGATGAGGCATTATTACGAGCATCTTAAAGGGAAGCCTACGTCTACGAATTCGATAGCGTCGATTTTCGCGTGGACAGGTGCGCTTGCCAGAAGAGGGGAGCTTGATAATACGCCCGATGTCGTGAAATTCGCCAAGACGCTTGAAAATATTGTCATAAAGACTGTGGAAGACGGCATTATGACAAAAGACCTTATGCTTATCGCCGAACCGCCTGCGGCAAAATATGCTTTGACGGAAGAGTTTATAGATGCGGTTGCGGAAAGGCTGAAAAAAGAGCTATAGGGATAATAGATAAAAGATAGGAGATAAAGTATTGGAGCGACTTCGGCAGCCCAAGCGTAACACGGATGTTTAAGCGGGCTGGCGTAGCTTCGGAGAAAGGCGGGATGCCTTTCGAGAATGAAGCGGAAATATTTTATCTCCTATCTTTATTATTCTTTGTTTTCTTCGAGTTTTTTCAGCAGGTCTTTTTTCCTGATCCTGCCGTTAAGGGTAGAGCCGTCTTTGAATTCAAACACCGGGATGTCGAAGCGATATAGATCGTAAAGTTCGTCGCTTGAAGTGATATCGGTTTTGTTTATCTCGATGTCGTATTTTTCGGCAAGTCCGTTCAGCATATCTTCTGCAGTATCGCATAACCAGCATTCAGGCTTATAATAAAAGGTCAATCTCACCATAATTCCGTATATTTTACCTAAAACCAGGTGAGGATGTCCTCTGCCGTTGAGTATTTTCAGACAAATAGGATAAAATTAAAAGAATTGATTCGGAGGTGAATTAATGGAACTCGATGTAAGAATGGACAATGATTCTTTATCGATCCCTATCGATAATCCCTTTCATCTGGATACGGATTCCATTGTAGAAAAGATAGGGCATTTTGCTGCTTCCATGGGAGCGAGGCTTGACGGGATCGATATAAAAGGACTGCTTCCGAAAATGGTAAGAGGGATTGCCGGATGCGAGGGGGGATGCCCGGCGAACGCCCTTGAACTCGTAAGCAGCGGGTTCAATAGCTTTGAACTCGCGTATGTGGAGGGGGGAATACTCACCGCGAAGACTGTAACCGAAAACGGTAAGGTGCTTAACATCAAGATGTTCCCCGACTTTTGATTATCAGCAGCAATCGCTACCGGTAGTCCCGCCGCAGTCACAGGAAGGCGGGCCGCCTGTTATAATGCTGTTGATCAGCGCGGCAGCGCACCCGACGCCGGCATCGACTTTTATGGCTCCGAATTCGCAGTTCAAGGCGCACGCGCCGCATTCCATGCAAAGGTCTTTGCCGGTAATCATGGCCCTTTTATCCCTCATCGCAAATACGCCGTGCGGGCATACGTCAACGCATCTGCCGCAGCCGGTGCATTTTTCAGGGAAGAATTCGAGGCTTGTTACATTCAAGAGGTATTTCATATGACATTCCATTGAGAAAGCTTATCCGTTATTAATAGTATAACCGATAAGGCCGTGAATATTAAATATACCGGCAGGGCTATCTTCAGTTCCTTCCTGACGCCGGACATGCCGGTAAAGGTCGTAGAGCCTGTAAACTGAAGGGCGATATAAGAGCTTGCGAGCGGGAAAAAGATATAAGACGCCGCAGCAGGCAAAAGGGAAAACTCAAACGCGCGCATAAGGGTGAAGGCAGCGAGAATGCCTGTTATCCAGCCTTTAATCGCAAACGAGCGGAAAGGAATAAAAGGCAGAAACACCGGGGTTATGAAAGCGCCGCTGAAGATAGCCGCAAGCCCCAAACCCAAAAACGGCAGGCCTCCGGACCATGCATCCTTGAACATAATGCCCGAAGGCTGAAGCCCGAAGATAATCAGCACTATAAGGGCGAATAGGGGAAACTTCTTCATCGATGGGTTTATCTCCATGGGCGTAAGGATAAGCCTGTCGAGCATCGTGAATTTTACAAGCCTCATCTCATCGCTTTTTTTATAATTCGCATTTACATATGCAGGGACATCCTTCGCGTAAACAGGCCCGAAATGAACCCTGAAGCCGGTTTGACGCTGCACCGCCATCGCATTTACCCCTACCGCTCCCAACTGCGGGACGATAAGCCTTTTGTGGCTGACGATTTTATCCAGTTGAGCCTCATTAACGCGTTTAACGAGTTCATCCGTGCCGAATGTGCCTTTTCCGGCAGCGCACCACACATTTATGCTCTTTGTATCGAGCACGAGTATCCAAGCATTAAGCCCTTTAAGGGATTTCCTGAGAATATCGAAGCTCAATTTATAATTGGCGGTCACAAATATATCGGATTCAACTCCTGACTCTCCGAGCGAATAAAGACCGGGCTCAACAGCATATCTCATGCGGAAATTGCTGACGCGCGAGCGGACAGCTCCGATGTAATCGTCCCGCGTCCATTCCGGTGTTATCCTGCGTACAGCAGGCTTTGACGCAGACGGTCAACAACTGCCGGCTTTTTCGTCTGTTTTAATGATATTCAGTTTCGTACTCATTTTATTATCATAAAACAAAACAGTTTTTTTGTTAAGTAATAAATATAAAAGGTAACAGACACTTTTATTTTATTAAAATGGTATAATTTTTACCACGAAATGGCAGACCATAAAACATTCTCTTCCTATGCGGTTTTATACGAACTCAACAATAGGGAATTAAAGAGGAAGCTCGACCTATTCCCCGAGGAGTTGCGTTATTATGCCGTGCTGGCTAACGGTATCATAGGTTCTGAAAACGCGAAAAGGCTGAAAGAAACCCCTGAAGCCGTTGTCGAAGACAGCAGGGAATTTGTGGAAAAACTGCTCGGAATGGCAAGCCCTGAGACGGACGACGCTTTCAAGGAGATGCTCGAAACGTATCTCATTGAGACGCTTAAGGACGAGTTGCGCTGCTGCTGCTCAAACTGCGCTAACTTCAACTCATGCCTCGATATGGAAAATCTGCCCGTAGGACTTCTTTTTCAGAGGCGCGTAAACGGCGAGGAAACAGATGAATTGAAAAGGGAAATATCACTTCAGATTGAAAACGCCCTGCAGCGTACGCCGTATATTAATACGGACAACGCGCACAAATTATGCAAGGACTTCAGACATCAATACTCGTCTTCAGATATAGGAGAGGTATTCGGCCGGTATTCGGATATAGCGGCGGGGCTTCAGGTGTCCTTCGGCATAGATTACAAGAATATCCAGCAAGAGATGATATCGATCAATATGGAATTCTGCGAAAAGGATAAAGAGTAAATATCAAGGATTGGTTTGAGAGAGGATTGTCAATAACCGCCGGATTTTAATTTCCGTACTTCTCGCAGCGTCAGCAGAGAATCGCCCTCGCACTTCTGACTTTTGCACTTGTTACTGAGGGAATGGGGGAGGTGACCTTCGGTTATATTCATATTGACATGCAATATTACTTTATGGTTGAATATTAAAAAGCGTGGACTCGCTTTATGTTAAAAAACAATAGGCGCCGGATGGCGGAAGAGGAGGTGATAATGATGAAATTAATTTGAACTACACAAGATTGGCTTGTGTAGTTTTTTTATTTTATAAACCCAGTAACACAGGACTGTGTTACCCAAAGTGCCGGATGGCAGGAGAAATTAAAATGGCAAAGTCAAAGTTAAACAAGTTTATCTTAAAATCTGATTATTCTCGTCGTTACCCAGATCCACTAAATAAAACCGAAGAAGGCGATCCTTATAATATTGAACATCATATTTTTGTAATCAGAGCTATAGATGTTCCTTCAGGGATGCCAATGACGCCGAATCCAAGAGAGCAGCGTATAGACAAGGGCATATACAAAGAAGTTACAGAAAGTTTGAAAAGCACTGACGATCTCTCTTTTCACCTAAAAAACAAAGGCATAACAATGCTGGCTCATCAGGTTGAATACGGTAGCACAGATAAAAGGATTGCTACTGTTTCTTTTGGTGAAAATGACGGCATAGCTGATGGAGGACACACCTATAAGATAATACTTGCAGCGCAAGAGGAGGGGGCATGTCCGGAAGATCAATATGTAAAGTTCGAGATAATAACCGGTGTGCCGCAAGAAATGGCTGTAGATATAACCGGGGGGCTCAATACTGCTGTTCAAGTAGATGATGCGAGCCTGATGAATTTGGAGGGAAAGTTTGACTGGGTCAAAGAGGTGCTCATGCAGGAGTCGTACGCTGATCAAATCTCCTATAAAATGAATGAAGAAGGGAAATTTGACGTCAGGGAAATACTTGGCCTCATGACCCTGTTTAATATTGAAAAGTTCCCTTATCCTCAGCATCCAAAGGATGCCTATGTTTCAAAGGCGAAATGTCTAGACTTGTATGAGGATGATCCAGACTCTTTTAAGATGCTAAGGCCCCTTTTAAAAGATATTCTCTATCTTTATGATTATGTACACATTATGAGCAGGAAACGTCGCAATGAAAAGGTTGAGGACGCTAAGACTGCTGGCATGAAGGGGGTTTACGCTAGGAGAAAACGGGGAGATTATGACTTCATCTTTATTGGCAATAAAGAAGCAAAGCAGCTTTCTGGAGGAAAGCTTGATGCCAAACTATATGATGGAGTTTTATACCCTATGCTCGGTGCACTGCGTTTCTTAGTCGAACAAAAAAAGGGCGAAAAAACTTATTCCTGGAAATTAAAATCTTTCAAAGAGGTAAAATCCTTCTTTGATGAGATAGCGCCGGAACTTGTAAACACAACCTATAATACGTGCAGAACCTATAATAATAAACCGAATCCTGTAGGTAAAGACAATAACCACTGGGATAATATGTATAAAACAGTGGCGTTAGCGTATCTACAAAGAAATAACACGTAGTTTGTAGTTGCTATTGACTACAAGGAGGATGAGGGATGAAACTTCATCCTCGTATAGTTGTATCAGATATACCCTATTCCGAAGACACCGTACTTAATTTTTATAGAATCCATCCTCCCCCCTCCATTCCTATATAGATAATCTCCAACCAGCCCTCTGATGTGCTCGTCGTCATGGCAATAGGCGCAGAGGTTCTCCCAGTTGGAGCCGTCAGGAGGATTGTTCTGGTGGTTGCCGTCCGACAGCGCAAAAGTACGAAAGTCAGAAAACAAAAAATGTTAATTGATAAAATATTTTGTGTTATGCTAATAATGTAGTGTTAACGAGGAGGACAAAGATATGCCGAAAGGAATAACATTAGATAAAATAGAGAAAGAGGTTGAAAGGCTCACGCATAAGGAACAGTTGAAATTGCTGGAAAAACTTGCCCGTCAGCTTAAGAAAACAGGTGTTGCCATGAAAAAAGAACTCGACTGGAAAGGGCTTTACGGTCTTGGAAAAGGATTGTGGAAAGGCAAGGATGCCCAGGAATATGTCAATCGTTTGAGAGAGGACAGGGTGTGACTTTATCTGAAGAACTCGCCCTGATAAGCTCTATTTTCGTAGACACAGCGCCTGTTATCTATTACATAGAAGCACATCCTCAGTTCGGCCCCCTTGCAAAAGAAGCAGTCACAGCATTTCAGTCAGGAACATTGAATGCCTTTTCTTCTGTCATAACTCTTACCGAGGTTTTGCCAAAACCGATTGAACAGGGAGATGAAAAGCTCGCCAGAAAATTTGCGGAATTTCTCAAGCACGGGAAAAACCTCACCATGATAGAGATATCGGAAGGGATTGCAGAGGCAGCAGGCAAGTTGAGAGGGCGATATGCTTTTCTGAAATCAATCGATGCCATACAGCTATCTGCGGCCATTGATGCAGGAGCAGACGCATTTCTTACAAATGACAGAAAACTGAAACAAATAGAAGAAATAAAGGTATTGATTTTAGCAGAATATTTGTAAATCCCGTCTATCCTTTCTCCGCCTTGTTTGATTTCAGCCCCCCTTACCCCTTTCTCCCTCCATTAAGATAATCTCCAAGCAGCCTGCTGTGCTCGTCGTCATGGAAATAGGGCGTTTTCCGCTTCCCTATTGTAAAGATCACCGGATTTATTTAAAATTAAAACATTATGACTATTGAAACGGGACTTCTTATACTTGAATCAGTGCTGCTTTTTGCCACAATCATACTTTTGCTTTTCAGCCTAAAGGAAGGCAGGGGCAGGAAAAACCTTCTACTTGAAGTTGAGCGGGCAACAAAGGTGCTGTCAAGGCAGGAATATTTTCTCACAGTCACAGATACAATGATGGACGCCAAGACTGAAGTAATAGGGGCCATAACCGGTAGGCTTCCGATAGGAGATGATAAAAAAAGGACAAAGAGCGTTAGAGATAATATAGAGAGGCTGACAAAAAATGGCGTTAGCGTCAAATATCTCATGCCGAAATTCCCGGACAGACTGAATATAGGCCATCTTTATACAAAGGCGGGCGCTGAGATCAGATACAGCGATTGTGCCATCGTGCATGACATCCGCTATATGGTGGTGGACGACGGTGTTGTAGTAATGGGTATCCCGGAAAGCACGGGCGAGAAAGAAGCAACAAGGAAGGGCTATAGGATCCCGTCGGAAGGGTTGGCAGCCATACTTAAAGAACACTTTTATTCCTGTTGGGACAAAAATATCACCTTTGAGAATTATCTGAAAGAGGTAATCAAACAGACCGGCGCAACTCCCAAACTCCTTGCCCGCGAACTTCAGATAGATGAAACTGAATTGGAAAAATTTATCCGGCCCGCCTAAGAAAATATGGATACCGTCGAAAAACTCAAAATACTTTCCAATGACTCGCAGTACGACCTTGCATGCGCGTGCGGCACAAACAAGGACGATCGCAGAATGAGGGGGCTCGACGGCAAGTGGCTCTATCCTGTTACGCTTCCGAACGGAGGATACACCATCCTCCTGAAAACCCTTCTCTCAAATGCATGCGCGAATGATTGCAAATATTGTCCCCTGCGCTCGGAGACGGATGTGCGGCGCTGCACGCTCCAGCCGGAAGAGACGGCAAATATTTTTATGGAATATTTGCGAAAGAAAAAGGTCTTCGGCCTTTTTCTGAGTTCGGGAGTTATAGGCACGCCGGATCATACTATGGACAGGATCAACGCGGTTGCCCGCATTTTGAGATACAAGCATAAATTCAAAGGCTACATCCATCTAAAGGCCATTCCCGGCGCATCAGATGCCGCGATCGAAGATGCCTTTTCGCTTGCGAGCGCTGTTTCATTGAATATCGAGACGCCGGGCAAAAATCGTTTTGATCTGCTTTCAGGCAAAAAGAATTATGAGCGGGACATCATTCGCCCGCTGAAGCTTATGTCGGAGCTTTCACGAAAGAAAGAGCGGTTTTCAAAGGTCAAATGCACCACGCAGTTCATTGTCGGAGCATCGGACGAGACGGATTCTGAAATAGTAAAATACATGTTCGGCATTTATAAAAAACTGAAATTCCAGCGGGTCTATTTCTCGGCATATCAAAAAGGGCTCGGAAATCCCTATATCCCCGGCGAGCGCGGGATTACCGACAATCCGGAGCAGACATTTATGAGAGAGCACAGATTATATCAGGCGGATTTCCTTGTCCGGAGATACGGTTTTAATGCCGATGACATTATCCTCGACAGGACAGGCAATTTGAGACTGGACAAAGACCCGAAGCAGGTGTGGGCTGACAGCCATCCGGAATTTTATCCTGTAAGGATCAACATGGCCGACAAAGAGGCGCTCCTCAGGGTTCCGGGAATCGGGCCTGATTCTGTATCTAAGATTTTGAAGTTTAGGCGAGAGAAGAAAATCACCCGCATTGAGGATCTCGGCATTAAGGGCAAAAGGCTTGAAAAGGCAAAGCAATATATGATTTGCGAATAATATCGTTAAAACAGTCCTATCTGTTTCTTTTTGTCTTTTATCATCCTGTCAGAAACGACCATGCTATGAACTAAGTCCTTTGGAATTTCTTTCAGGAACGGCGATGCCGGTTGATTTAGTTTTTGTCCGTATAAGAACCTGCTTCTCGAATGCAAGAGGAAAAGCTCGTCCTTAGCCCTTGTCATGCCAACATAAAAGAGCCTTCTTTCTTCCTCTATGTCGGCACTGTCTTTGTTGAGCGTATAAGGGATTAAACCGTCCTCTGCCCCTGCAATGAATACGACCCTGAACTCAAGCCCCTTTGCCATGTGCATCGTCATCAGTGTAACGGTATTTGCCTTTGGATCGAAGAGATCGTCGTCGCTTAGCAGGGTTTCTTCCAATGATGCGCTTTGCTCTTTTCCCGCCTCGCCGGATGGATCAATAATGCTTTTCATATACGAAATCGTGTCTTCTATCTCTTTTCTCTGGCGCAGGTTTTTCCTGCCTATAACCTGATAAGGAATTCCTGATTCCATAAAAACCTCTTCGACGGCGTTTGCCTGCGCGTTTGTCCTGAAGATGACCGCAAAATCCGAAAAACCGTAAGAGCCTTCGCATACCGTACTTGCCCCCTTCGCATACAAATTATAATGGCTCGTGCAGCCCATCCGGGCATCTATTTCCTTAACGATGATCTCCCCTTCCGCCCTTTCATCCGGCACGGATACTATGTTTATCGAATTTCCCGAATTTTTTGCGGGAGTGAGGTTTTTCTCTATTCTTTTTAGATTGTTTTTTATCATGGAGCCGGATGCGTTCAATATTGCTCCGGTTGAGCGATAGTTCTGTGTAAGGGCTATTGTTTTAGCGCCTTTGAAGTCTTTCTCAAAATTCAGGAAGTTCTCAATGTCCGCACCCCTGAACGCGTATATAGCCTGATCCGAATCTCCTACGGCGCAGACATAAGCCTTATCCCCGGCCAAAAGTTTTAACAATCTGTATTGCGCCGGGTTAATGTCCTGATATTCGTCAACGATGATATGACTGAACATATCCTGATATTGTTTAAGGACGGCTTCATCCTGAAACATATCAATCGGTTTCAGAATAAGGTCGTCGAAATCGAGCGCGGATTTTGCCGCGAGGGCTGATTGATACGCCTCATAAACTGTATTAATTTCCGCATCCCTGTCTTCGAGAAAATTTTTGATTCTCGATATTCTTTCGGCTGCATCATGCGCCTTTGCTTTCGTCCCTTTCAGGATTTCTTTCAGGATATTCATCTGCCCGTCTCTGTCGCATATCACAAAATCATCCTGCATGAATTGCTTCAAAATTTTAAGGCCGAGGAGATGAAATGTGCCGATAAAGAGGTTATTTGAATGCCTGCCCAAAAATGATTCTGTTCTCTCCTTCATCTCCCTTGCAGCGCGGTTGGTGAATGTAACCGCAAGTATCTTTTCGGGACTTACGCCCTGATTGACGAGATGCGCGATCCTTCGGACAATGGTTAATGTCTTGCCTGTGCCCGGACCAGCGACTATAAGCAGGTGTCCGTCTGTGGCGGTTACAGCCTGCTTCTGCGATTCGTTTAGTCCGTCAAGGAAAGAAGAGTCAGGGTGTTTCATTTATAATGATTTCTTTGATGCGGGCTTTAAAAAATCTTTCGATATCTTCTCTCGTTACAGAAATCCTTAACGGCAGATTTTCAACTCCATCCGGTATCTGCAATAGCCTGCTCTTCAAAATATGCCTTATCCCTTTGACTTCGCACTTCTGTTCTGCAAGCGCGAACATCTCATTTATATTAAGGCCGGAAGAGGTTAAGGCACAATAAACATCAATATAGTCCTTTGCGTCAGACCTGTCCGCCATAGCGCAGAGTTTATTCACCGTGAGATCAAGAAATCCGTCAACATGCAGTCCGTCAATCGTGACAGCAGCTTCAATATTCCTGAGCGGATAATAAGTGAATTCGGTCTTTAAGGCTGTGCCGTCTTTCAGTTTGAGATTGAAAATGTTTCTGTCAAAAAGCCTTGTGTGACTGATGGCATCGACAAAACTCAGTGACTTCAGAAACTCCTCCGGCAGGTAAAATGGGATCTTATCATGCGAGAAAAAATCGAGGTCTTCAGAGAACCTGTGCTCCAGATAAAACGCGCTCAAGGCTGTGCCACCCGTGAGTCTGAAGACATTGCCCATGTCGGATTTAACGAACCCCTCAAGCAAGGAGATCTGTGCTAACGTGAGTATGGAGTTATTTCGTATGCCCTTTAACGGCTTTCTCATCCCATACCTCTTTGTAGAGGGCTATAAGTTTATATTTCCCTTGTTCCAGTTTGAGCTTGTCCCTGTATTCAAAAAGGAGTTCGACCGTCTCTCTCTCCGTCCCGTATTGCGGGAAAAAATCAGCAATACGCTGGAGCCTCCACAGAATGTCATCCGGCGGCTCCTTATAGTCCCATAGGAGTTCGGGAGGGATATGAATGTCTTTATTTGGGTTTAATGTCTGTGTCATAATGCCGCCTCTATTAATTTTATCATATACGCTCAAATTTGGAGGGAATAATTATGAGAGCTCTACTCAACCGCCTTTATCTCGAGTATCCTCTCTATATGAAATACCCGATTGTCCTTCCGCGAGGTGCAGAACGCCTGAACTCCCGTGAATTTTCTTCCGTTGTATTCAAGCTCTCCAACGAATGAGGGCAGAATTGTCCTTCGTGATTTCTCGTCCTTTGTCTTTAGATAAACAATTTCAAGCGGCCTTTTATCCCTTATGGCCTGGGCTATTATGGAAAGCTTTTCATCAACCGACAGGTTCTTGTGCGCCTGTTTATACTGGTATTTCGTAACAAAATCCACGACACGCCAGTCCATAAATATATGTCTTTGGGCAATCGGTTTTTTTAGGACAATTCCTTCAAGGGTAGTGCAGCGGCTGAGGGCTACATAAATCTGGCCGTGAGAGAATGTCCCTCTGCCTATATCTATTATCACCTTTTCAAATGTCATGCCCTGTCCCTTGTGTATGGTTACCGCCCACGCGAGTTTGAGAGGATATTGAGTGAATGTGCCGACAACATCGGATATGACCGCGCCTGCCTTTTTGTCGTAATGGAATTCATACATCCCCCATGTATAAGGCTCGACATCTACGGTTTCTCCGTCCTGAAGCTTTATGCGGATAATATCAGACTCGTCCTTGTTCTTTTTGATGCCCGTAATCCTGCCGATGCTCCCGTTTATCCACCGCCCCATAGAGTCGTTATTCAGGAGCATCACCTGCGCTCCGCTTTTAATCGTTAGGTCAAGGCCTGTGGGCAGGTCTTTTGCATTAAAGTCCCCCGCGACCAGGCCGTGATAGCGGTATTCTTTACCTTTGAGATCGGCGAGCCGTCTTGTGTTAATGGAGTCGGCGAGGTCGTTTGTTGTTGTGAGATAAATATAAAAACCCTTGTCGTCATGGAAGTCCGGCATGCACCGCGCATTGATCTTGGAAATGTCCTCGTCTGTGGCAGTATTATTTCTGATAGCATTGAGGATGTTCAGAAATTTGTCATCCCTCTGGCGATAGACTTTTTCAAGCTCTATAAACTGCATATCAAAACCGCTGCCGAAAAGCATAGCATCAAAGAAATACGGACTCTTGTAAAGGGTTTCGAACAGAGCCTTATCCCGCGATGTCACAACAGGAGGCAACTGGTAAAGGTCTCCGATAAAGATTATCTGAAGGCCGCCGAAAGGCTGGCTCTTGCTCTTTCCGTGAATGCGGAGGAAGCCGTCTATGCAGTCCATGAGGTCGGCGCGCACCATCGAGACCTCGTCAATCACAATAGCGTCGAGCTTTTTATAAATGGACTTTTCTTTCGGGCGCATCCCCTTCACTATATCAGGAGTAATATCCGGTTTGAAGCCGAAGAATGAATGGATGGTCTGGCCCTTCACATTTACCGCTGCAACGCCTGTGGGCGCAAGCACCGCGATGTTTTTTTTCGTAGTATTCCTGAAATGCTGAAGGAGCGTTGACTTGCCTGTGCCTGCCCTGCCGGTAATGAAGGCATTTTTATCTGTCTCCTCCATTACATTAAGGGCATTGAGGAATTGGGGGTTAAGGTCGAGGGATATGTCAGCCGATTTCATTCGTTAATTCTATCATATGTTCTAAAGTTGGCGGAAATAATCACGAGAAAGTTATAAGAGGATGATTTTTGTTCCGATAAAAATTAGAGGCGGGTTGCAAGAAAAGTGTTGCGCAAGAAAGGATGGTGTGATATTCTTATTCAAGATAGGTTGTGAAATGCCGATAAAAAATTATTGACATAGACATTGACGATAGAATATGATACGGTTTTATAATATCGGGAATTGCGAAGAATTAGATGAGTGCCGGCGGCGCTGGCGTTGCGAAATTGTAAAAGTCAGAAATATAAAGGGGCAATGAATGGGGTAGCGGCAAAAAAACAGTCAACAAATTCCCGCCTATCAAAACCAATCCGCACCTCAACAATTTACAAACAAGAAGGACAGCATGGTTATGTTTTAACTATGCGCGAAATGAGATTTAGAGGAGAAAGGAGGTAGATGATAATGAAAACAGTGGAAATCGATTCTTCTGTGGAAGATGAAGATGTGGCGGCAAAAGAAGAAAAAATGATAAGAACGTTGGTTCTTTTATTTGGCCTGTCAGAAGAAAAAGCCAGAGAATGGTTTAAGGATCTTGATGAAAGTTTAAGAAAAAAGAAGCGGAAATTCAGACGCCTTGCAGCTTAAAATTGAAGACCCGTTAAGGGTCTTTTTTTTGCGGGTTTAAAGCTATGGCCAATAAAAAAATTACTGAGGAAGATTTACTTAAAACGGGTATTAAGATAATACGAGATATCCAGAAGGATATGTTAACTTTACTTACCCACGATCGCTTATCTGCGCTTGAAATATATAAAAATAAATGGAAAAGCGAAGAAAATATTACTAGAGGAGTTGATGTCGCCGCAGAAAATAGGTGTAAGGCAATTTTATATGGAAGATATGGCACTCAGATTTTTGTATTAGGAGAAGAAAGTCTAAGAGATGAAACAATAAATTTAACCCAAGAAAATAGAATAGTTGCTTTATTAGACATGGTAGATGGAACTGATTTATTAAGTCGTGATTTACACAACTGGTGTTCGGCAATTCTTTTTTTTAATCCCAGCGAGAAGAAAATAATATCTAGTTTAGTAGGTGATCCTTTTGGACAAATTTATTATGCGACATATTCTAAAGAAGGAGCATATAAAATACCTTTTAATAAAGGAAAAGAGATACAAATTAAGTCGGTCCCCGTGGAAAAGATTGAAGAGGCTTATGTATGTTTTTATGGTCAAAAAAAGAAAAATCTTCTTTCAATCACTTCCAAAACAAATTTTCTTAGTAGAATATATCGTATTTATAATCTTGGCGGCAACCCAATGATGGTTAAGGTAGCAGAAGGTGTAATGAATGCTGTTTTTGAATTATGTGGTCAAAAGCCACATGATGTTATTCCCGGAGCTTTTATAGCTAAAAAAGCGGGAGCTTTTTTTGAAGGAATAGATGAAAAAATTATTTTAGAAGATACCTTATTAACACCTTCTGCAAGCGAATTAAAATATATACTCGCCTGTTCAGAATCTTTATGGTATCAACTCAAACAATCTTTTACATCTCATTAAGATAAATTTCGATCAATTGATGTTAATTTATTTTTGGTGAAAATAGCGACAGCGACCGTTAAAAGGCATGAACTGCTCCCGCGCCTCTGAATTTCACACGGTTTACAAAATTACCGATAATTGCAATAATAAAATCATAGACTATTGAGGAGGTTGTAAAATGCCGACAGACACAAAGCAGATATTAAAAGAGGCATTGGAATTGCCGGCCATTGAAAGGGCAAGTCTTGCGGATCATCTATTGTCCAGCCTTGATCAGCCTGATGAACGCATAGACGCTCTCTGGCGCAAAGAAGTTGAGGACAGGATCAATGCCTACCAGTCCGGTAAAATAAAAGCAGTCTCGCTTGAAGAAGTTCTATCGAAATACAAGAAATAATGGAAACCCGATTTCTTGAGATAGCTCAGATCGAACTTGACGAAACTATCGAATATTACAATTCTGAATCTCCCGGACTGGGGGATTCGTTTTTGTTGGACGTGCTGACCACTATTGAACGGATCAGGCATTTTTCAAAGGCGTGGCATCCCTTCAGCAGCGTTACCCGTCGATGTCAATTGCGCCAGTTCCCCTACGGAATCATTTATCAGACGCTGGATACGGAAATTCTTATCGTTGCAGTAGCCAACTTGCATAGAAAACCGGACTATTGGCAGGACAGGATATGAAAATTTATAGCTATAGAATTGCTTTGGCTGTTGGATCAAAACAACATTGACTGTCCTTTGATCTCTTTTCTCTCGACCGCCTCGAATATCTTTATCTTTCCATATTCGCCGTCATATCCGGGCGCGATATGCACCTTGCCCTCGCGCATGCGGGATATAGCCTCTTTCATAAGCGCGGAGCTTGCGTGGCCTATATCTTTAAGCGGCACGTCCATGAGTATCTTGAATTCATTGCCGAGTTTTTGAAGAAGATTTTGATATTCCTTGTCCACAGCCTTGCTGGTTGGCCCTACCTTTAAGACCTCCGCGATTATTTCAGGCAAAGGGATTATAGAATGAAAAGATGGAGAGCCCTTCGGCTTAAACCCTTCATTCCTGTCAGCGAGCTTTTCAACTCTGTGCATAACGCCGACTGTAACCCTCTTGCCGCAAACAGGGCAGAGATAGTTATGTTTTAAGGTCTCTTTTGGCGTTAGGCTTATGCCGCATGTCCTGTGGCCGTCATAATGATACTTGCCTTCTTCTGGAAAAAATTCTACGGTTCCGACAAATCCTTTCTTAGTTTTGATAGAGTCCATCATCGCATGGTATGAAATATCGGTGTCGAATATATTCGCCTCGCGGCCTATCTTGGCAGGAGAGTGCGCGTCCGAATTTGAGATCAGGGTTATTTTATCCAGTGCCGAAAGCCTCCAGTTCATGAGTGGGTCTGATGATAATCCTGTCTCTATCGCATAGATATGCGGTGTCAAATCTTCAAAGCACTCTTCAAAGGAATCGAAACCCGACACCGCTCCGAATATCGAAAAGTGAGGCGTCCACGCGTGGGCAGGCACGAGCATGCCGTCGGGCGCTTCATTCAGAACAATCTTTAAAAGCTCTTTTGCGTCGAGGCCGAGTATAGGCCTTCCGTCGGCATTGAGATTTCCTATCTTCGCAAGGGCTATGTTTATCTTTGCGGCGTCTGCAAAGTCGGGCACGAACAAAATCGAGTGTATCTTTCTTGTCTTTCCGTTTTTGCTGTAAATACAGCTTATCTCGGCGGTGAGAAGGAAAGAGACATCGGCTCTGCACGATTCGGGAATGTCGTCTGTCGTGAACTCTTTCTTTAATTTGAACAGCCCGTTGCCTGAAGGCTGGAGCTTTTCATTGAGCTCTTTAAACCATTTAGGATGCGTGAAGTCTCCTGTGCCGATTACTGAAATACCTTTGATCTGCGCCCATTTCCATATGCTTTCCGGCGACATGTCCTTGCTGGTTGCCCGCGAATATTTTGAATGGATGTGGAGGTCTGCAATAAAACGCATTAGGGATTATAACAGAACTAAAAAACAAAAAGCCCCGATTTTCATCGGGGCTTTTTTGAAATCAGGTTTTATTTCTTCTGCATTCTGTCGCCTTTTTTCTGCATGCGATCTCCCTGCCTCTGCATGCGCTCGCCTTTCTTCTCCATCATGTCGCCCTGCTTCTGCATCATTTCTCCTCTGCGCTCCATTTTTTCGCCGGTCCTTTCCATCTTTTCAGCGGCCTTCTCGTGCCCGGCCTCCCTCATTTTTTCCGACCTTTCCTGAAGCATTTCTCCCTTCTTTTCGAGCATCTCGCCTCTCTTTCCCCTCTGCTCGCCCTTTTTCTCCATCATCTCGCCGTGCTGCTCCCTCATTTCCCCGCGTTTCTCAAGGCGTTTTCCGGCCTTCTCTTTGGGGACAGGCCGTTCAGCCGCGATACCCTGAGGCATTTGAACCATAAGCAGTCCAAGGGCTACAGATAAACACACCAGAAGTCTTTTCATTTTCTTCCTCCATTTTTTTAATTTTGTTTTAAGTATACCACTAACCGGCGATTTATCAAATTCTTTAGAATAAGACTTATAGCACAATTTTGTTTCAAACGAGACATAAATGTAATAAAAGAAAATTAGCGGAACGGCCGGTTTCCCCATGTTTCTTTTTAATATCAACAAATATCTGTTTCTGGCACGCTCATTGCTTTATCTTTATTAGGAATTAAATTTTTTTGACAGGAGGATGTTAATGAGACAGATAGCGGTTTACGGCAAAGGCGGTATAGGAAAATCCACAACAACCCAGAATACCGTTGCGGGCCTTTCAGAGGCGGGCTACAAATGCATGATAGTCGGTTGTGATCCAAAAGCAGACGCGACAAGGCTTATACTCCACGCAAAGGCACAGACGACTGTGATGGATCTTGCAAGGGAACGCGGCACAGTAGAAGACCTCGAAGTTAGCGAGGTGCTTCTGACCGGCTTTAGCGGCATAAGGTGCGCTGAATCGGGCGGTCCGGAGCCGGGAGTCGGATGCGCGGGCCGCGGCGTTATAACCGCCATAAACTTCCTTGAGGAAAACGGGGCTTATGACGCGGACACTGATTTTGTTTTTTACGATGTCCTCGGCGATGTTGTCTGCGGCGGCTTTGCCATGCCGATGAGAGAGGGCAAGGCAAAGGAAATTTATATAGTGACCTCCGGTGAGATGATGGCAATGTATGCCGCGAATAATATCTCGCGAGGCATCCTCAAATATGCGCATAGCGGCGGCGTGCGGCTGGGCGGTCTCATCTGCAACAGCAGGAAAACAGACAAGGAATACGAATTGATTTCAGAACTCGCGAAAAAACTTGGGACACAGTTGATACATTTTGTGCCGAGGGACAACCAGGTGCAGAGGGCCGAACTGAGGAGGATGACGGTCATCGAATACTCTCCGGAACACGCTCAGGCTGAGGAATACAGGGTGCTCGCAAAGAAGATTGCAGACAACAGGGATCTAGTGATACCTACTCCCATTACAATGGATGAACTGGAGGAACTGCTTATGGACTTCGGGATAATGGAGAGCGAGGAAGCTGCAGCGTAAACCGGTAGAGCAATCAATACATAAAGGTAAGGAGACAATATGAGCACGGCGATTAAAGACACCCAGAAAATGATAGAAGAGGTTCTGGATGCCTATCCTGAAAAGACCAAGAAGGATAGGGCGAAACATTTAGCTGCAAACGATCCGAGCGGACAGTGCAGCACATGCCAGGTAAAGTCCAATGTAAAATCACGGCCGGGCGTTATGACCGTCAGGGGCTGCGCTTACGCAGGTGCAAAGGGCGTTGTATGGGGCCCTGTAAAAGATCAGGTAACGATCAGCCACGGGCCGGTAGGCTGCGGGCAATACAGTTGGTGGTCGCGCAGGAATTATTACAACGGTCAGACGGGAGTCGATACCTTCGGCACAATGCACATAACAACTGATTTTCAGGAAAGGGATATAGTTTACGGCGGAGACAAAAATCTTCATGCCGCGCTGCACGAACTGAAGGAGCTTTTCCCTCTCGCAAAGAGCATGGGCATACTGTCGGAGTGTCCTGTGGGCCTTATTGGAGACGACATAGAGTCCGTATCAAAAAAGGCGTCTAAAGAATTGAGCATTCCAATAGTGCCGGTGCGCTGCGAGGGCTTCAGGGGCGTGAGCCAGTCTCTCGGCCATCATATCGCAAACGATACGATCAGGGATTATATTCTCGGCAAAGGAGAGCTTGATAAATCCACACCGTATGACGTCGCCCTTATAGGAGATTACAACATCGGCGGCGACGCGTGGGCCTCGAGAAAGATGCTCGAAGAACTGGGACTGAGGGTCATCGCCCAGTGGACAGGGGATGCGTCCATTAACGAGATGGGCATAGCGCACAAGGCAAAGCTTAACCTTGTTCACTGTTACAGGTCGATGAACTATATCTGCAGGCACATGGAGGAGACATACGGCACCCCGTGGGTTGAATTCAATTTCTTCGGCCCTACAAAGATATACCAGAGCATCAGGAAGATAGCGTCGCATTTCGATGACAGGATAAAAGAGAACGCAGAGAAGATGATAGAGAAGTATAAACCCGTTATGGACAAGATAGTCGAAGCATACAAGCCGAGGCTCGAAGGCAAGAAGGTAATGCTCTATGTGGGCGGCCTGAGGCCGAGACATACCATAGGCGCGTATGAAGACCTCGGCATGGAGGTTATCGCATCGGGATACGAATTCGGACATAACGACGATTACAAAAGGACATATCCCGATATGAAGGAAGGCGCGGTTATCATGGATGACGCCACGCTTTACGAAATGGAGGAATTCACCAGGAGGCTCAGGCCTGATATGGTCGGTTCGGGCATTAAGGAGAAGTATTCATATCACAAGATGGGAGTGCCTTTCAGACAGATGCATTCGTGGGATTATTCAGGGCCGTATCACGGCTTTGACGGGTTCCCGGTATTCGCAAGGGACATGGACATGACGGTAAACAGCCCTACATGGGATTTGATACGGAGGAAAAGATGATAAGGCTAAAGATAAGAGACCATAACGACCTTTTTCAGGGGCAGGAGTATGTCGAGCAGTTCGAGCGGAAGAAAGAGTTCGAGAAGGGTCCTTCGGACGATGAGATCAGGCGCGTGGCCGAGTGGACTAAGTCTGAAGAGTATAAAGAGCTGAACTTTAAGAGACAGAACATAAAGATAAATCCTGCCAAGGCATGCCAGCCTCTCGGCGCGGTCTTCTGCGCCTCGGGCTTTGAAGGCACGATGCCTTTTGTGCAGGGGGCGCAGGGCTGCGTGGCATATTTCAGGAGCCATCTGAACAGGCACTTCAAGGAGCCTTTCGCGGCCATATCCACATCAATGACAGAGGATGCGGCTGTTTTCGGAGGGCTGAACAATATGCTCGAAGGGCTTGAAAACGCCTATACGCTTTACAAGCCGAAAATGATTGCGGTCTCAACTACCTGCATGGCGGAGGTTATCGGCGACGACCTGAACGCATATATAAAACAGGCGCGGGACAAGGGCATTATCCCGAAAGATCTGCCCGTGCCGTTTGCGCACACCCCGAGTTTTGTAGGCTCATATATAACCGGCTATGACAACATGTTGAAGGGAATACTCTCAAGCATTACGGCAGGCAAGAAAGGCGAGCCGAACGGCCCAAATAAAAATAAACTGAATTTCATTCCGGGCTTCGACACCTATACAGGCGATTATTTCGAGTTGAAGAGGCTGATGAACATGATGGGAGTCAAGCATACTGTCTTAGCGGATGTAAGCAATGTGTTCGATTCTCCGAATACCGGCGAGTACAAGCTCTATCCGGGCGGCACTCCGCTTTCTGACGCGATGGATTCGATCAATGCCGATGCTGTTGTCGCGCTTCAGAAATACTCGACGCTTAAGACTATGGAATATATCGGGAAAGAATGGAATCAGAAGACTGCCGTTCTTACTCCCATAGGCATAAAAAATACGGACAGGTTTTTTGAGGAAATAAGCAAGATTACGGGCAAACCCGTGCCTCAGGAAATAGAGGACGAGCGCGGCAGGGCTGTTGACGCGATGATCGACTCTCATCCTTACGTGCACGGAAAGAGGTTTGCGCTGGTCGGAGACCCGGACATGCTGATGGGGCTGGTGAGCTTCCTGATGGAGATGGGAGGTATTCCTGTACATATCGTCTGCACCATGGGAGATAAAAAATTCGAGGAGGATATGAACGCCCTTTTGAGCGAGAGCCCGTTCGGAGTGGAAGCCAAGGTCTATGTAGGCAAGGACATGTGGCATTTGAGGTCTCTGCTTTTCACCGAGCCGGTAGATCTGTTAATCGGGAATTCGTACGCGAAGTTCCTCTGGAGAGACACGGAGACCCCGCTTGTCAGGATAGGGTTCCCGCTCTTTGACAGGCATCATCTTCACAGGTATCCGGTAATCGGCTATCAGGGAGTGATAAACCTCGTGAGTTCGGTTGTGAATACGGTTTTGGATGAGATGGACAGAAAGACGATTAATACCACGAGCTTTGATGTAATCAGGTAGGAATATAGAAGGAGAGATCTGAAATGACTACGGGACTGGACAAATATTTCGAGCACGGCTGCGGCGCGGAGAAGAAGGACAAGGTCTGCCGTTCGCGGGGCGGGGAATCGTGCGCATTTGACGGCGCAATGATAGTCCTTCAGCCCATAGCCGATGCCGCTCATATCGTCCACGGCCCGATTGCATGCTGCGGCAATTCGTGGGAAGGAAGGGGAACTCTGTCATCAAAGGGCAGCCTCCACAAGATGGGTTTTACAACGGATATGAGCGAGATGGATATCATCTATGGCTCTGAAAACAAGCTCTATGAAGCGATATTGCGTACTTATGAAGCGGTAAGGCCGAAGGCGATATTTGTTCACGCAACCTGCGTGAGCGGCTTGATAGGAGAAGACATCGAGGCGGTCTGTAAAAAGGCCGAAGCATCTCTCGGCATTCGGGTGATTCCCGTAAATGCGCCGGGATTTGTCGGCCCTAAGAATCTCGGAAACAGAATAGCGGGAGAGGTTTTGCTCGATTATGTGATAGGAACCGGCAAGCCGTCTGAAGGGGACAGTCCCGATTCTACGACTTCGCTTCCCTTCGCCCGTAAATCTGGCGCCCGTAAATCCGGGACAGTCCCCAATTTAATCAATCTTATAGGCGAATACAACATAGCGGGCGATTTATGGCTTGTCGAGCCAGTCCTTAAAAAAGCAGGAATAAGGGTTCTTTCGAGGATGACAGGCGATTCGACATTTGAGGAGATAACATACGCGCACCGTGCGAAGCTGAACGTGGTGGTATGCAGCCGCGCGTTGATAAACATTGCGAGGGAGATGGAAAGGAAATACGGAATCCCGTATATCGAAGTCTCCTTCTTCGGGAAAACCGAGATGTCGAAGGCTATGAGGCTTATCGCCTCAAATTTCAAATCTCAAATTTCAAATCTCAAATTGACGGAGAAGGTTGAAACAATCATTGAAGAGGAAGAAAAACGACTCGAAGAAAAATTGAAGGCTTATGAAAATTTGAAAGGCAAAAAGGCCGTGCTTTATACAGGCGGCGTGAAGAGCTGGTCTTTTATTTCCGCGCTTATGGATTTGGGGATAGAGATCGTCGCCGTCGGCACAAAGAAAAGCAGCCTTGAAGACGAAGAGAAGATGAAAGAGATATTGGGGCAGGATGCGCCTCTTGTTGAAGACGTAACACCCAAGAACCTGCTCAGGCTTCTGAAAGATAAAAATGCGGATATCCTCATCGCGGGCGGAAGGAACCAGTATCTTGCCGTAAAAGAGGGGTATCCATTTGTGGATGTCAATCAGGAAAGGCATACGGCATATGCGGGATACGACGGATTGATAAATTTAGCCGGGCAGATAAGCAGCGGTCTGCGCTTTTATGCAAAGCATAGGGCATACATGTCGAATAAGACTTATACTCGAAGCCATGGAAAGGGGACTGTCCAGGATTTACGGGCGGGTTCATCTATGGCTTTGGGCGAAGCCGTAGAATCGGGACTGTCCCCGCGAATTAAGAAAAAAGAAATTCTTATCAACCCGTTGAAGCACTCTCAGGCTATCGGCGCCGCTATAGCATTTCAGGGGATTGATAAGGCGCTTCCTATTATTCACGGAGCGCAGGGATGCACTTTTTTAGGAAAGGTGCTTTTGACAAAGCATTTCAGGGAGCCGATCGCCCTCGCATCCACAAAGCTCTTTACGGAGAATGTTGTTATGGGAAGCGAGGACAATATAACAAAAACGGTCGAAGGATTTATCGAAAAGAACAATCCCGCTTTGATAGGAATTTTTACATCGGGACTCTCGGAAGTGAAGGGCGATGATATTATGGCTTCAGCGAAGGGGCTGGATGTTTCAAACGGCGGGACAACGGTGCTGCATGTCCCTACCCCGGATTATGAAGGAGGATTGGAAACAGGGTATGCGAAAGCCGTAGAGGCGATTCTTGATGTTGTTACGGGGAATGCTGCGAATATGCGCAGTTCACGGGTCACGGAAAAACAGATTAATGTTATTTCAGGCTCGCATCTCAGCCCGGCCGATTTTACGGAACTGAGGGAGATAATAGAATCATTCGGCTTAATGCCTATAATTCTGCCTGACCTGTCCGTGCTCGACGGAAGCAGGCAGGGTATGTCGGCCATTGCGATCGGAGGCGCAAGTATCGATGAAATCAGCGGGATGTCGAAATCGGAATTTACCCTTGCGATAGGCTCAAGCATGGAGGCTTCCGCCAGGAAGCTGAAGGAAAGGTTCGGCATAGAATACCGGGTATTTGAGAGCATTGCCGGATTAAAGGATACGGACATGTTCATGGAGACGCTTTCGATGTTGAGCGGCAGGCCTGTTCCAAAAAAATACGAAAGGCAGAGGCGGAGTTTAATAGACGGGATGAGGGACGCGCATTTTTATTACGGCGATAAAAAGGTATGCATAGCGCTGGAGCGTGATCTGTCTATTCAGGCGTCGAGATTGCTTGATGAGATGGGCGCTGAAATTGAAAGCGTCGATGTTAATTCGGGAGACCTGTTTTCTGTCGAGGGTAATTTTGACCTGCTTATTTCAAATTCCCATGCGGAAGATGCAGCAAAGAGGCTCGGAGCGCCTTTGTATCAGATGGGGTTCCCTGTCTACAAAGTTCTGGGAAATAACCACAGGATTACTATCGGATACAGAGGGACTCTGAATATGATTAATGATATAGCAAATTCACTGGCAGGAGTAAATTAGTTGTGAGGCAGTTATTTGAGAATAATGGAGGAAGGGCATGGTATTGGAGCGACTTCGGCAGCCCAAGCGTATCAAGGACAGAGGAGCGGGCTGGCGTAGCTTCGGAGGAAGGCTTGGATGCCTTCCGAGAATGAAGCGGAAATATTATGTCCTTCCTCAGAGAAGCATTAAACGTTTGTAAGGAGGTGCACAAATGAAAATCGCATTTGCTACAACTGACGGCGTGATGGTGGACGAGCATTTCGGCAGGGCAGGAATGTTCGCGGTGTATGAATTGACCAATGACGGCTATAAATTCCTTGAGATGAGAAAGTTTGCCGAGGGAAGGGATTCGGCAGTAGAAGATACCAAGGGAATGGGACACGCTCACGACGAAAAGGTGCAGGGCAAAGTGGATAAACTGGCGGACTGCAAGATCATATATCTGACCGAAATAGGCGGGCCTTCCGCGGCCCGGCTTGCAAGAAAAGGGATTATGCCCGTAAAGGTGAAAGAGATCGTTTCGATCGAGGAGTCGATGAAGAAAATAATGGAGACAGTGAAGACATCGCCGCCGATATGGCTTAGAAAGGCGATGAATGATTAACAGTGGCTAATCAGACAGGACATAGTATTTACGCTTCATTCTCGGAAGGCATCCAAGCCTTCCTCCGAGGCTACGCCAGCCCGCTTAGCCGTCCATGGCACGCTATGGGCTGCCGAAGCCGCTCCAATACTATGTCCTGTCTATTATAAAAAACTCAATGAATAGGAGGAAGAGAAATGAAGATGATCAGGGCGTTTATCAGACCGGAAAAAGAGCAGGAGGTTGTGCTGGCATTGGAGGGCGCGGGATTCCCGTCCCTTACAAAGATGCCTGTGTTCGGAAGGGGAAAACAGAAAGGGCTTCAGGTAGGTCCCGTGCATTACGACGAGCTTCCGAAGACCCTCCTAATGACGGTTGTCGATAATGAGGACGCGGACAAGGTGATCAAGATAATTCAGGATAAGGCGAAGACAGGTTTCATAGGCGACGGAAAGATATTCGTCAGCCCTGTGGAGACCGCATATACCGTGAGAACAGGCGAGGCCGGGCTATGAAAGAAATAACTGCGATCATAAGAAGGGATAAGCTCCCTGAAACAAAGACGGTGCTTGACGAACTGGGCTACCCGTCACTCACTATCCAGAGCGTTGACGGCAGAGGAAAACAGAAAGGCGCTATGTGCGCTGAGATGGATTCAGAAATGCCTGACAGTTATTGCACTGCGGTGAAGCTGACTCCTACGCCTTCAACATATGCCCTTGAGCATACTCTTCCTAAGATAGCGCTGTATGTGCCGAAGAGGATGCTTACTATCGTGGTGCCTGATGACGTTGTGAGCAAGATTGTGAAGTCCATAATTAAGGTGAATCAGACAGGCCAGCACGGGGACGGAAAGATATTCGTCTCGCCGATAGAGGGAGCCGTAAGGGTGAGGACAGGAGAGCATGACGGAGAGGCTATAGCGTAAGTCACAGGCATGACATAGTATTTCCGCTCATTCTCGACAGGCATCCGAGCCTGTCTCCGAGGCACCGGCTCGGTTTCGCCGTCATGGCGAAACTTCGAGCCGCTGAAACCGCTTCAATACAATGTCATACCTGTAATCTCATAGGGTTTGAACTGAAAAACAAGAAAGGAGAGCGTAATGGCAATTATAGGATATACGAGAGGCGGTAAGGAATGGACGCCTAAATTCATCGAGTCTATTGACGTGGAGAAGTGCATCGGCTGCGGACGTTGCTATAAGGTCTGCAGCCGAGAGGTGCTTGAGCTTATAGAAAAGCCCTTTGAAGGGGAGGATGAGTACGGAGACGACATGGGTAATAAGGTAATGTCGATAGCCAATCCGGAAGAGTGTATCGGATGCGAGGCATGCTCCCGCGCCTGCACAAAGAAATGCCATGTGCATATAGCGCTATAGAAGTGCGCGGAATTTTATTGCTTACGTGTTTTTGGATTCGATCTTGAAGGCCGGGTTTGGAGGAGTGTTTAAAACGCTCGCTATCATACGGTGTTCGTTAACCGATGCCCTGAGGCTGTTGATCCTGTTCGTCCAACCTTTAAGATACTTGCCGTATCTTTCGGGCCTTAATTCCGCAAGGCGTCTGTAGCGTTTTTCCCTTAGCTGCAGATAGGTATCTATATCGCCGCCGGATTTTTCGAGGAGCTTCTTTGCCGCTCCCGGGCTGTTTACGTAAGTGTCGAAGTGCACGAGGCTCATTGGGTAAGGCAAAGAGGCCGCCCCTGATTTTTCCCACATCTTTCTGTAGATGCCTTCGACCTCCGCCTGAGAGATATTTTTAATATCGCCCTTATAGCCGTATTGGCGCGCAGTGCTTTCGAGAATGCCGAAGCGCGAAGCCCCTCTTCCCCCGTCGTTTTTCACCAATCTATGTCCTTCATGCTTAAAAACGACTTTTAGGATTTCATTAAAAGGGTCCGCCGGTTTCGATGCCTCTGCCTGAATGTTTTGATTGATTATCCGATCGACAATGCCGTTAACGGTAGTATCTTCCTGTTTAATAGGGGTAAGAGATGAGAACAGCATTTTCTCGAATGTTCCGCTGCCTGTAATATCCTTGTTCGGTTTTTTGTTTTGTACCGTATCTACGGACTGATCCGCAGGTTTGTTGAAAATCGGATTCGGGCGGTCAAGCATGTCTTTACCCCTCCGGTAAAATGGTTTGCATCAATTATACCAGAACAGCGGCTATTATCAAACAACAAAAATGTCTCAATAGCTACATAAATGCATGAAAGCTGAAATCCGTAAAATCCGGCTTTCCCTATGATTTCATGAGCTTACACATCTGGCATCGCTATTGCATTTGTTAATGCAAGACTATTCTTTAAGGCGAGGTGGCTATATGAGACGGTTAGGGATTCTCAGGGAGAAGGACATAATGAAAAGCCATCCCTGTTTTTCGGAAGAGGCTCATCATAAATTCGGGAGGCTGCATCTTCCGGTCGCTCCCGCGTGCAATATCCAGTGCAGATACTGCATAAGGAAATACGACTGCGCCAACGAGTCGAGGCCTGGAATCACAAGCAGGGTCTTATCGCCTGCCGGGGCGCTGGAGAGGGTAAGGGCGCTTGTAGGAAGGAGCGGGAACCTCAGCGTGGTCGGGATAGCAGGACCGGGCGACCCGCTGGCAAACGACGCGACTTTCGAGACAATGAGGGCGATCAACAGGGAATTCCCGGAATTGATACTCTGCGTTTCCACGAACGGCCTTTATCTTTCGGACAGGCTTGAAGACCTCGTGAAATGCGGCGTCAGGAGCCTTACCATAACCATCAACTCCGTTATGCCGGAGACGGCCGAGAAAATATATTCGTGGGTGAACTATAGAGGCAAGCGTTACACCGGCAGGGATGCGGCTGAATGCCTTTTATGCAACCAGTGGAGAGGTTTGAGGAACGCTATAGACGCGGGGCTTATCGTGAAAGTGAACAGCGTTCTGATCCCCGGAGTCAACGACGCGGAAATCCCGTTAATCGCATGGCTTGCGGGCGGGAAGGGCGCGGATATCATGAACATAATACCTCTCATCCCGCAGGCCGAATTCGAACATCTGAGCAGGCCGTCGCGCGAAACGCTAAACAGGATGAGGGACAGGTGTGTTCATTACATTCCGCAGATGACGCACTGCAGGCAGTGCAGGGCGGATGCGTGCGGTATCCTCGGAGAGGACAAGGACATGGAGCTTGAGGTTTTGAATGCTCGGATCGGAGAGGAGTACTGTGAGATGGTTAACTGACGGAGAACGTGAGCGCTACCGGAGGCAGCTTATGCTCGAAGGGTTCGCGGAATATCACCAGAGAAAGCTGAAGGATTCCACCGCGTTTATCGCAGGCATCGGCGGCCTCGGCGGAACAGCCGCTGCTTATCTTGCTGTGGCAGGTATCGGGAAAATGATAATAGCCCACTCCGGCAATCTGACCCTTTCGAATATGAACAGGCAGATATTGATGAAAAATGACTGGATAGGCAAGAGCAGAGTAGAGCAGGCGAAGAAAACCATAGAGGAAATAAATCCGGATGTTGAGGTTGATATATATGATGAGCGGACATCCCACTCTAACGTCGATAAGTTGCTTGAAGGAGCGCAGATAGCACTGTCGGCCCGGCCTAATTTTAATGAAAGGCGCGTTTTAAACAACGCATGCATTCGGATGAATATACCGATGGTCGAGGCCGCGATGAACGGGATGGAGGGATATATATTCAATATCATCCCCGAAGTTACGCCGTGCCTGAACTGCCTGTATCCCGACGACAATCCCGAATGGGAGGAACTCGGCTTCCCGGTGCTCGGCGCCGTATCGGGCATGCTCGGCTGCCTCATGGCCATCGAGGCAATCAAGCTGCTCACAGGCTACGGGAAGCCGTTGTTTTCAAAGATGCTCGTCTTTAATACCGACGGCATGGATTTTAAAAAACTGAACATAAGAAGGGACGATAATTGCGCGGTATGCGGGCAGGCGGGCATAAACAGCTAAATCACAATGTTCACAAATACCAGGATCAAGACGTAAGACAAAGTATTGGAGCGACTTCGGCAGCCCAGGCGTTACATGGACGTTTAAGCGGGCTGGCGCAGCTTCGGAGAAAGGCCGGATGCCTTTCGAGAATGAAGCGGAAATGCTGTGTCTTACGTCTTAGCGAAACTTAGAACTGCTAAAACCGCTCCAATACTTTATCTTCCCTTACTGATATGGTGAATATGATTTGAGGCGTTTAAATCATACAAAATTGTAATTGATTACAAGAATGTAGTTATCCCTCCCTAATGGGTTCCCTATAAATCAAGGAGATACATGCTGGCACAGTTCTGGCTAAACCTTTTATCGGAAAGCAATAAAAGATAAAGTTCATCCAGTTTCTGTTTAAGGAGGTAAGATTGTGAAGGTAATAAGAAAAAAACCTTTGAGAATGTCTTATAGAGTCTTGCTGGCTCTCGTTATTGCAGGTGTCATACTCATCCCGCTTATTCCCCTTGCAGTAAAAGGTGCATGGACTTACACAAATAAACCTGAGTTCTGCATATCCTGCCATGCGATGAAAGGGGAGTACAGAAACTGGACACACTCATCGCACAGAAACTGGGCAGGCTGTACCGACTGTCATGCGCCGCAGGAGAGTGTTGTTACAAAATTAGCAGGCAAAACGAGAGATGGCATTTATCACGGCTATGCATATTTGCTCAACAAAGATCCTGTTCTTATCAGAATATCAAAGCACGGTGGGGATACTGTTATGAGCAATTGTGTGAGATGTCACGAACAGATTGTGGCAAGCATCCTTCACAACAGTGAAAGGAAATGCTGGGAATGCCACAGAGGGATTGCACATGGGTATTAAAAAAAAGCTGACAGCTATCAGCTAAAGGTTCAAGAATAAAAAGGAGGATTACAATGAAGAAGAAAAGTTATCTAATGGCCTTTAGTTTACTGCTTCTAAGTATTTTTGCATTTGGTTGTGAACAAAAGGCAAAGACCGTTGCAGTACCAATAACCATACCAGAGGGGGAAAAGGACCCTGCTGTATGGGGCAGGGCATATCCAGCCCATTATGACAGCTATTTAAAGAACAAAGAAAGGAGGAAGGGATACAGCAAATACAGAAACGATGACGAGGATAGATTGAGCCCCTGGCCATTCCAGTTTGTGCTTTTTGATGGATGGGGAATGGGCATAGAATACAATGAGCCGAATGGCCATACAGATATGCTTAAAGACCAGTTGAAGATTGATGCAACTCGCAGAAAGGCTGGTGGTGTATGCCTGACATGCAAGACTCCCTATGCGCCTGAACTGAAGGAAAAATTAAAGGTTAATTATTTCAGCAAGCCCTATGACGAGGTCTGGAAGGAGATTCCTGAAAAACACAGGGAAATGGGTGTTGTCTGCGCTGACTGCCATGACCCGAAGACTATGGATTTACGCATAAATCGCTGGACACTGATAGAGGCATTGAAGGCCATAGGCAAAGACCCTGATAAATTAACAAGACAGGAACTGCGAAGCCTCGTCTGCGCACAGTGCCATGTAACTTACTCCATACCAAAGGACAGAGATAACAAGTCTGCGGGCCTTTTATTTCCGTGGAGGAATGGTAAATGGGGGAATATCACCATTGAGGCAGTGATAAAGCAGATTAAGGACGAAAATCTGAGGGAATGGAAGCACAAGGTCACGGACCAGAAGATGGGACATATCAGACATCCTGAGTTTGAACTTTTCTCATCCCCTGGCAGCGTGCACTGGGCAGCAGGCGTTGCCTGTGCCGACTGCCATATGCCTTACGAAAGGGTTGGCAAAGAAAAGATCTCTTCCCACAGGTGGGAAAGTCCTCTCAAAAAGAATATGAAGGCATGCATGCAGTGCCACAACCAGAGCCCTGAGTGGTTGAAAGAACAGGTATTGAATATTCAGGACAGGGTGAATCATATGTTCACAAAGGCAGGATATTCGGTTGCCCGTGCAGCATTGATGATTGAGGCAGCAGAGAAAAATCCCCGTTCGGATAAGGCAGTGATTAAAAAGGCTAAGGAGATATATGAAGAGGCGTATTACCGCAATACATGGATAGGGGCTGAAAACAGCATGGGCTTTCACAACCCTCCGGAGGCGCTGCGAGTGCTGGGAGATGCCCTTGACCAGGGGCGTCAGGCTGAGATGTTGGCAAGGGAGGCAATACTGAAGGCAGGTGCTGCGCCGCCAGAATTAGATATGGCAAAGATTGATGCAATTGTTGCAGAGAGGTATAAGACAAAGGACGGAAAGACAGGATTTAAGCCTGCTGTAAAGAGAAAGGCTGCGCTATTAACACAAAAATAGATGTCATAAAGGATTGCCGGAGGTAACAAAATGAAACGATTAGGAATAATGATTTTATTATGTCTTTTAGCCTTGAATGGAGTCTCTTTTGCCGAGGTCCAAACAGCGCCGGCTCCGCAAAAGATAGATACAGGTGATACTGCATGGATGCTTATCTCAACAGCCCTTGTCATGCTTATGACCCCGGGGCTTGCCTTCTTTTATGGCGGTATGGTCAGGAGGAAAAATGTCCTCGGCACAATCATGCAGAGCTTTGCCATCCTTTGCATTGTAAGTGTTATATGGATTCTCTGGGGATATACCCTCGCCTTTGGTTCTGACAAATGGGGCATTATCGGCGGTCTTGACTGGCTTGGTCTTAAGGGTGTTGGTCAGGAGTCGGCGCCTCTTGCGCCCACAATCCCGCATCTCATCTTCATGATGTTTCAGGGGATGTTTGCCATCATCACACCTGCTCTTATTACCGGGGCATTTGCCGAGAGAATGAAGTTTTCTGCATTAATCCTATTCTCTGTCCTGTGGCTGACATTTGTCTATTCACCGCTGGCACACTGGGTATGGGGAGGCGGATGGATAGGAGGCACACTGGGCGCCCTTGATTTTGCAGGAGGCACGGTTGTTCACATCAATTCAGCAATTGCCGCCATTACAGCAGTTGTTGTTATAGGCAAGCGTCATTTTTACGGTGTTGAGGCGATGCCGCCGCATAACCTACCAATGACCATCCTCGGAGCAGCACTCCTGTGGTTCGGGTGGTTCGGATTTAATGCAGGCAGCGCCCTTGCATCAGGAGGGCTTGCCTCTGTTGCGTTTGTCACCACAAATACCGCTACAGGCGCTGCTGCAATGAGCTGGCTCGCTGTTGAATGGATTCAGAGGGGCAGACCAACCGCCCTCGGCGCAGTCAGTGGAGCAGTGGCAGGGCTTGTTGCCATAACGCCGGCAGCAGGGTTTGTCAGTCCTTTATCATCAATACTCATCGGAATAGGCGCGGGAACATTCTGTTATATGGCGGTAAATCTGAAGCAGAGGCTCGGCTATGATGATTCCCTCGATGTCCTCGGTATTCACGGAGTTGGAGGCACATGGGGTGCGCTGGCCACCGGGCTTTTTGCATCGACAGCAATAAACCCGGCAGGCAAGGATGGTTTATTCTTCGGAAACCCACCTCTTCTCGGCATTCAGGCAATTGCTGTAGCGGCAACCTATGTATTTGTCTTTGCGGCTACTCTGATTATTCTTAAAATCGTTGACAGAACAATAGGTCTCAGGATTGATGAGGAGCAAGAGTTTGTCGGACTTGACCAGTCACAGCATGGAGAGAGCGGGTATATCTTTTAATTCCTACAATTTTGAACCTACAAAATTGTAGAAACATACAAAAATGTAAGGGTTCTTAAATGAGATTTCTTTATAAATCAATGACATAAGCATTGGCACGATTCTGGCTTTTTAGAGGTGAAAAAATGAACAGTTCACTGAAGGATAGGGTAAAGGAGATTGAGAGGGAGGAGATAATCAATGCCCTCAAGGAATGTGATTGGGTTATGGCGAGGGCAGCGAGAAAGCTCGGCATAACCGAAAGGATGATCGGCTATAAGATCAAAAAATACGGGATAAGAAAGGAGGGGGAGAGAGGCACGGGTTTTACGGGGAGAGAGATAGAGTCAGCGAGATAAGACGTAACAAAAATGCAGCGGGGTATCCCGCTGAATAAAAAAGATTGGAGGTATGTGATGAGAAGTTTGAAAGTCTTGATTTTACTGGCGGTTATAATGTTTTCAGCCGGCAGCCTCTATGCAGAGGAAAAGAAGGTGGATGGCAAGGCAGTCCATGAAGTGCCTACGGAAAAGGGAGCGACTCTTGCTCACACAGCGCAGCCTGAAGCTTCTCCTGTTTCAGGCAGCGCATCGGTCGCTGTTTTAAACAAGTATATATTCAGGGGATATGAGTTAAGCTCGCACAGCTTTGTGGTGCAGCCGTCGATAAGCATTTCATACAAAGGCTTTTCAGCGTCCCTCTGGAGCAATATCGACAGCAATGTAAACGGCACCCAGAGCCTTACCAACGCCAATTATCTTGCAAATAACCAGGGAAAGAAAGACATTAACGAAACGGATTTGACATTGAGCTATACCTATGTTATAGACAAATTAAGCCTGACAGGCGGTTATATTTATTACGGTACCGATTATACTCCTGAGACAGACGAGATTTTCGTAACTATAGCGTATGATACCCTGTTGAAGCCTACTTTATCGGTGTATCGAGACATAAACGAGTACGGAGGCACTTATTTCAATCTTTCGATAGCTCACTCGGTGCCTGTGTATAAAGAAATAACTCTTGATCTCGGCGCGTCGGCAGGTTATTTTGCGGGCAGCGATAACTACTGGAAGACTTACGAATCTGCGACAGGCGCGTATACGGGCAAGAAATACAGCGGGTTTCACGACGGTATGGTAAAGGCAGGCTTCACGATACCTATAGCGAAAAATGTATCGCTACAGCCGATGGTTCAGTATTGGTTCCCGCTTTCGAATAAGGCTAAAAAAAGCGTGGCCGGAAACTCGTATAATCCTAATGGGAAGCTCGACGATACCCTTGTTACGGGTATTAATCTTACTCTGAGCTTTTAATTTAATAGGAGGAAAATATGAAAAGATTTATAAGCATATTATTAGTAACGGTTTTGTTGGGTTTTGCGGGTCTTGTGTTTGCGGAGCAGGCACAGACCCCACTTCCCACTCCCCCCGCGGCTGAGCAGTCCCCCGCTGCTCAGCCCGCACCCCCTGTTGCTGCGGCTCCTGCCGTATCATCAGTAGTTCCGGCGCCTTTGAAAATAGACACGGGCGACACCGCATGGATGATAGTAGCGACAGCCCTTGTTATGTTAATGACGATCCCGGGGCTTGCCTTATTCTACGGCGGTCTTTCAAAACGCAAGGACACGCTCAATACTATAGCTATGTCTTTTGTGACATTCTGCATAGTGAGCGTCCTGTGGGTGATTTACGGTTATACATTTACATTCGGGAGCGACATTTCGGGCATTATAGGAAATCCGGAAAAGCTCTTTCTATCGGGGGTCGGAGCCAACAGTATATCCGACGCCGCAAAGACAATACCTGAATACATATTCATAGTGTATCAGCTTACCTTTGCGGCCATAACCGTCGCCCTTGCGAGCGGCGCTTATATCGAGAGGATGAAATTCTCCGCGTGGATACTTTTTTCGATACTATGGATGAGCCTTTCGTATCTTCCAGTGGCGCACTGGGTATGGGGCGGAGGCTTCCTGGCAAAGCTCGGAGCGCTTGATTTTGCGGGCGGCACGGTTGTTCATATCAACGCAGGTATAGCAGCCCTTGTGGGCGCGTTGATACTCGGCAAGAGACGTGAAATGACCCTTATACCGAACAACCTTACAATGGTGGTAACAGGAGCTGGACTACTCTGGTTCGGGTGGTTCGGATTTAACGCAGGCTCAGCGCTTGCGGCAAACGGCCTTGCAGGAGCGGCGTTTATTAATACCAATACAGCTACCGCGGTAGCGGCTGTCGCGTGGATGTTCACGGAATGGGCTCACTCAAAGAAGCCTACAGTTCTCGGTCTTGCATCGGGCGCTGTAGCCGGACTTGTTGCCATAACACCGGCAGCGGGTTTTGTAAACATCACCGGCGCGATAATCATAGGTCTTGCGGCGGGTATAGTGTCATTCTTTTCAGTTGCGGTTATTAAGGCTAAACTCGGATATGACGACACCCTCGACGCTTTCGGCATTCACGGCGTGGCCGGAACGCTCGGCGCAATTTTGACCGGAGTGTTTGCGGACCCGTCGATAAACGAGGCCGGCAAAGGGCTTCTTTACGGCAACCCCGGCCAGCTCTGGACGCAGATTGTAGCCGTATGCGTAACCGTAGTGTATGTTGCGGTCGTTACATCGGTAATCTTCATGATCATAAAAGCTGTTGTCGGGCTGAGGGTTGACGTTGAAGATGAGATCGAAGGGCTTGACGAGAGCCAGCACGGCGAAAAAGCGTATAATTTATAAAAATGGCAATAGGCAATAGGCGATAGGTAATGGGTAACAAACCGAACATTTCTGTCTCTGTGTCTTTGCCCATAGCCTATAGCCTGAAAAAGGAGGAATTATGAAAAAGATAGAGGCGATAATTAAGCCGTTTAAACTGGATGAGGTGAAGGACGCCCTTAATGAAATAGGCGTTCAGGGCATGACTGTAACAGAGGTAAAAGGGTTCGGAAGGCAGAAGGGGCATGTCGAGCTCTACAGGGGAGCGGAATACGACATAGCCTTTATCCCGAAGGTGAAGCTCGAAATAGTGGTGTCCGACGGCATGATGGAAAAGGTTGTGTCGGCCATAAAGGAAAAGGCAAAGACCGGCAAGATCGGCGATGGCAAGATATTCGTATCGTCCCTTGAAGAAGTTGTGAGGATAAGGACGGGAGAGGCCGGAGAGTCGGCAATATAAAATCCTACAAATTTGTAGCTCAGACAAAAATGTAGGAAATACTATAGCTGCTTGTTTTTAAAAGACTAATCGAATTTTGCCGGAGGGAAGTCCTACAAAAATGTAGGGCTTCCCTCCGGTGTCGTTTTTAAAATCCATTTAAAATCAATAAAATCCCTCTCTGGCATATTTCTGGCTTATATTGAAAGCTGGACAGTTACGGCTGTCAGGCAGTGGTATGGTCTCGGAGCGACTTCGGCAGCCCAAGCGTAACGCAGGTTAAGGTTGAGGTTAAGGTTAAGAAAGAAAAACTCAGCCTCAACCTTAGCCTTAACCTGTCGTTGAAAGGCTGGATGCCTTTCGAGAATGAAGCGGAGAGATTATACCATTGCCTGACGCTACATTTTGCCAAGAACTGTTGTCGAATAATGCGTTTATATGGAGGCATGGGCTGATAAAAGTCTTTACAATTCGCAATTTTTTGAAACAATCCAGTATATCCAGTGTGGATATTTTTATTGGATAAGTTGTAACAGTCGTCTTCAATAAGGTGGCGAGGTAAAGCCTTTTATCAGCCCATGCCTCCATAATTCTAATGTTCAATTGCATAAATAAAATGAGGAGTCGAAAATGAAAAGAGTTTTGTTTTTGGTTACCGGTTTGATTCTTGCCATTTTTATGCCGTTAAGTGCGTACGCTGAAACGGCATCTAAGGTTGATGCGGGCGATACGGCTTTTGTCCTTTTATCGGCTGCGCTTGTAATGCTTATGACCCCGGGGCTTGCGCTTTTTTACGGCGGTATGGTGCGGAGGAAGAATATTCTCGGCACTATAATGCAGAGCTTTGTCGCCATTGCTGTAGTCAGCATTCAGTGGATCCTTTTCGGCTACAGCCTGTCCTTCGGCCCCGACATGGGCGGAATAATCGGCAGCCTCGACTGGATAGGACTGAACGGCGTCGGCGCCGAACCCAATCCCGATTACGCGGCCACTGTTCCTCATATTGCGTTTATGATATATCAGGCTATGTTCGCGGTTATAACACCCGCCTTGATCAGCGGGGCATTCGCCGAGAGAATGAAGTTTTCCGCGTTCCTTGTTTTTACCGTGATATGGTCAACAATAGTTTACGATCCCGCTGCGCACTGGATATGGGGCACGGGAGGATGGCTTAAGAATATGGGAGTGCTCGATTTCGCAGGCGGAATCGTCGTGCATATCACATCCGGCATATCGGCCTTGGCTGCCGCGCTTATAATCGGCAAGAGAAAGGGCTACATGCATGAGGCCATTTATCCGCACAGCCTGCCCATGACCGTTCTTGGCGCCGGGCTTTTATGGTTCGGGTGGTTCGGATTCAATGCCGGAAGCGCCCTTTCTTCCGGAGCCTTGAGCGCGACTGCGTTTGTTGCAACACATATATCCGCGGTTGCCGCAACTTTGATATGGGTTATTATCGAATGGATTCACAGGGGTAAGCCCACAATGTTCGGGGCTGCCACAGGTTCCATAGCCGGGCTTGCGACAATAACCCCGGCATCAGGATTTGTGGGCCCGATGCCTGCTTTGCTCATCGGTCTGGCTGC
The DNA here is from genome assembly GCA_021792185.1 of Nitrospirota bacterium. GTDB lineage: Bacteria > Nitrospirota > Thermodesulfovibrionia > Thermodesulfovibrionales > Dissulfurispiraceae > GWB2-47-37. Next base: position 81,943 of record JAJYVD010000002.1, read on the forward strand.
GGGCGCTGTGTGTTACATAGCCTTGAACATGAAAAACCGTTTTGGATACGACGATTCGCTTGATGCCTTCGGAGTTCACGGCGTAGGCGGCATTCTCGGAACCCTCGCGGCAGGGCTTTTCGCGCAGAAGCTGATCAACCCTGCGGGTGCTGACGGCCTGTTCTTCGGAAATCCCAAGTTGTTTATGACTCAGGCTGTTGCCATCGCGGTTACGGCTGTCTATTCGTTCGTTGTTACTGTTATCATTTTAAAGCTCATAGACATGACCGTAGGTCTGAGGGTTGACGATGAGTCGGAAGTGGTGGGTCTCGATATATCGCAGCATGGAGAAAGCGGATATACGATGTAAGCTGAAGTCAATGTTGATTACGAGTAAATGGCATGGTCTTGGAGCGACTTCGGCAGCCCAAGCGTAACACGGATGTTTAAGCGGGCTGGCGTAGCTTCGGAGAATGGCAGGATGCCTTTCGAGAATGAAGCGGAAAGACTATGCCATTTACTCGCAGTATTCTATACCTGCCTAACATTTAGGCAATGTAAGCCTATTTATTGTGCAATTATTCCTTTTTCTTTTTTTTAACTTATTATTTTTTAATGATTCTTTTTCTGGTATAACACTTGCAATTATCAGTGTATGTCCGTTTTGATCTGCAAGAACATAGAAACAGAAGGCCCCGGCACTATAGGAGATTTCCTTGAATCCAAGGGGATTTCCTACAAGATCGTCGAATTATCTAAAGGTGAAGATATTCCTGATGCGGATTTCAATTTTCTCGTTATGATGGGCGGTCCCATGAGCGTTAACGAGGACGATATTTACCCTTACATAAAGAAAGAGGAAAAACTGGTCAGAGAGTTCATTGCAGACGGTAAAAGCGTTTTCGGCGTATGTCTCGGAGCGCAGATAATGGCAAAGGCATTGGGTTCGAGGGTCTATAAAGGCAAGGAGCAGGAGATAGGGTGGCACGATATAGAGCTTACACCGGACGGCATAAAAGATTCTCTTATGAGAAGGCTTGCAACGCATCCCGGCGTGGGTGACCTGTGGAAGAGATTTAAGGTCTTTCACTGGCACGGCGAGACCTTTGATATTCCCGAAGGCGCAGTAAGGCTTGCAGGCTCCGAGCTCTATCCGAATCAGGCATTCAATTACGGCAGCAGGGCATACGCCTTTCAATTCCACATTGAAGTGACCAAAGAAATGGTATATGATTGGTTAAAGGTTGAGGATATAGACCATCAGAAGCTCAAGACAGAGACCGAAAAAATCTATGAAGTCTATCACGGCAGGGCGTGGAATTTCTATGAAGAATTTTTTAGTAGGAGGTGAGATATGAGAAAGATCGAGGCGATAATCAAACCCTTTAAGCTCGACGAAGTCAAAGATGCCTTGAACGAAATAGGCATTCAGGGGATGACGGTTACAGAGGTTAAGGGGTTCGGAAGGCAGAAGGGACACACGGAATTATACAGGGGCGCCGAGTATGTGGTCGATTTTATCCCGAAGATAAAAATAGAGATCGTTACATCCGACGACCTCGCCCCCAAGGTTGTGAACGTGATAGAGAAGTCCGCTAAGACAGGAAAGATAGGCGACGGCAAAATTTTCGTCTATCAGGTAGAGGATGTAGTGCGCATAAGAACCGGAGAACGCGGAGAATCCGCGGTATAAAAGACACGTTATAGCGTTATAGGGTTATAGCGTGCAGCGTAAATCTGCTTTGGACGCTATAACGCAGAACGCAATAAACGCACAACGCAAAATAAAGGAGGAGAGTAATGACACCAAAGGACGTAATCAAGATGGCTCAGGAAAACAAGGCGGTTATGGCAAACTTCAAGTTCCTTGATTTTCCCGGGATTTGGCAGCATTTTGCCGTGCCGGTAGCCGAACTGAAAGAGGAGATATTCGAGGAGGGTCTCGGCTTTGATGGATCTTCCATAAGGGGATGGCAGGCAATCCATACATCGGATATGTTAATAATCCCTGATCCAACAACGGCATTTATGGATCCGTTTATGGAGCATCCCACAATAAGCTTAATATGCAATATCGTAGACCCCATAACAAAGGAATTCTACACAAGAGATCCGAGGTATATTGCACAGAAGGCGGAGGCTTACCTTAAGTCTACCGGCATAGGCGATACCGCATATTTCGGCCCTGAAGCGGAGTTCTTTATTTTTGACAGTATCAGGTTTGACCAGAATGCCCAGAGCGGATACTATTTCATCGACTCTGTTGAGGGTGTATGGAACTCAGGCCGCGAAGAGAATCCGAACCTGGGCTATAAGCCGAGACATAAGGAAGGCTATTTCCCGGTTCCTCCTACAGACAGCCAGGTCAATATCAGGACAGAGATGGTTATGGAGATGCAGAAGTGCGGTATTTATGTAGAGAGGGAACACCATGAGGTCGCTACCGCAGGACAGGCCGAAATTGATATGAGGTTTGACTCTCTTGTGAGAATGGCAGACAAGCTAATGCTCTTTAAATACATAATCAAAAATGTTGCAAAAAGGCATTGCAAAACCGTGACATTCATGCCCAAGCCTTTATTCGGCGATAACGGCTCTGGAATGCACTGCCATCAGAGCATCTGGAAGAACGGCAAACCCCTCTTTGCTGGCAATGGCTATGCAGGCTTAAGCGAGCTTGCACTTTACTATGTCGGCGGAATATTGAAGCACGCAAAGGCGCTTGCAGCCCTGACAAACCCGACTACAAATTCATACAAGAGACTTACACCTGGATTTGAGGCCCCTGTCAATCTTGCATACTCTGCAAGGAACCGTTCTGCTTCAATCCGTATTCCAACCTATTCTCCGAGTCCAAAGGCGAAAAGAGCCGAAGTAAGATTCCCTGACCCTTCGTGCAATGGATACCTCGCCTTTGTAGCCATGCTTATGGCAGGATTGGACGGCATAGAGAATAAGATACATCCGGGCGAGCCGCTCGACAAGGATATCTATGAACTCGGTCCCGAGGAGCTTGCGTCGGTTCCGACAATGCCGGGAACTCTGGAAGAGGCGCTCAATCATCTTGAGGAAGATCACGAGTTCCTGCTGAAGGGCAATGTCTTTACACAGGATGCCATAGACACATGGATAAGCTATAAGAGGACAAGGGAAGTGGATGCGCTGAGGTTAAGGCCTCATCCGTACGAATTCTTCCTGTATTACGATATCTAAAAAGCAAGAAGAAAAGGCGCGGTCGTTACTGCGACCGCGCCTTTTCTTTGTTTGTTCTATTTATTACACTCTCTCTTTATCCCGTCGAGCAGGCTGCCTATCTGATCGGATAAATCTTCCATCTCTTTATAAATCATCTCGGCCTTGGATTTATCACCTGAATTGCATGCCGACACAGCTTCTTTGGCGAGGGCATGGATTTTGGCATGAGGCTCGTCCACGGCCTTAAAAGAGGATAAATTACCGCACATCTGCATGCCGTCCCCGAAGTACCACTTGCCGAACCTGCAGTTATGATGGTCGGGCAGTTGCGAGGGGTCAAGGGAGGTATCGCCTTTTAAGCACGATGCGATTTTGCCTACAAAAACTCTATGGTCGCTCTTTGCAACATCGAGTATCATTAATGCGCTGCCTTTTGTTTTAAATCCTGCTGTAGAGTTCCTCAACTCCTCAGATATCTTTGTCAATGCATTTACCTGATGCATTACATCGTCGGACATCCTCTCCATCTCCTTTGATATGGCGGATGTCTTCTCTATGTTCCTTGCCACTTCTTCGGATGCAGCCGACTGTTCATCAACTGCTGTGGCTATCTGTGTTATCTGGTCGCGGACTTTCTGGACCGATTCCACAATGGCTTCCAAGACATTGCTTAAATTCTTTATATGCCCTGTCGCCTTTGTTACTTCCTTTGATGCCTCTCCCATAGATTTTGTTGTCTGGGCTGATTCTGCCTGTACCGCTCCTATCTTCCCTGTTATCTCTGCTGTTGCCTTTATTGTCCTCTCTGCAAGCTTTCTCACCTCGTCTGCGACAACTGCAAATCCTCTTCCCTGCTCGCCTGCCCTTGCTGCCTCAATGGCTGCGTTTAGTGCAAGTAAATTTGTCTGATCCGCTATGTCCTTGATCACTGTTACTATGTCTCCTATCTCTGCTGAACGCTTGCTGAGCTTTTCTACCATGGTTGCAAGCTCAACGGTGGATTTATAGACATTGTTTATTGTTTCAACCGCTATGTCCGTTACCTTCTTACCGCTGTCTGCTATCTCCATTGCTTCAGATGATGACTCGGACGCCACTGATGAGTTTCTTGCTATATCCGTAATTGTCTGGCTCATTTCTTCGGCTGCTGTAGCTATCTGGGATGCCTGGCCTGACTGGTTTTGCGCACCTTCTGTTGTCTTTTGTGCCCTTACCCTCAATACATCCACAGTGGACACCACATTGCTGGATGATGAGAGTATGCTGTTTATCATATTATTGAAGTTATGGATCATTGTGTTCATGCTGCAGGACAATATGCCTATTTCATCCGTGCCTATACACTCGATGGATACCTTTAAATCGCCATCAGCCAACCGCTTGGATTTTTCGGTCAGTTCCGCAAGGGGCCTTGCTATCTTCTTATGGTTTATTATCCATACGAAAGCCAATACAGCGAGGTTAAATATGAAAAGAATTATCTGTATTGTTTTTAATGCCTTTACCTTGCCTTCGGATGCTGTTGCTGCAATGGTTGTTGCCTCGTCTGCCAGTTTCAGGACTTTTTCGCTGTCCTCGAATAATTCTTTTAAAATACCGGCATCTTTATTCGCCCTGTCAATAGTATCCTTGAATTCCTTCCATGCGCCGTCAATCTCTTTCATCTTTGCCATGAACTTCTCATCCGTGGCCTTTGGAAGATTCAAAGCAGGGTCTCCGTTTATCAGGCCATTAACTATTTTGTCCATCGAGGATGTCAGCTCTTGAATTTTTTCTCCGCCGTCAACCCCCCGTTGTTTTGCAAATACTATTTTTGTAAGGCGTTGTGATATTGCCCTCTGCCTGCCGGCATAATTAACTACATCTCCGTCTTTTGCCATCCTGTGCAATTGCAAGAAGACGGATACCGTGCTGATAAGAGAAAAACCTAATAGAACTACTACAATGATCTTGAGCGTCGAACTGATCTTCATGAAAGGACCCCTCCTTAATTTAGCGCTGTCTGAAAGTTTAACATAACCTGCAAGCTTCTGAGATGATACTCATCATACACGTAATAGACGCGAAGAATTCTTTGTTAAAAGGCCGAGCCCGAGGCCGCTTCGATCAAAGCCGTCTCTTCGGCCTTGCCCAACAGCCTGTCCATGTCGAGGAGGATGATAAGCCTGTCCTCTAATTTTGCTATGCCTCTTATGAATTCCGTGCTTATAGTGGATGCCATTGGAGGGGTCGGCTCTACTATATCCGAGGGAACCCGTAATACCTCCGATACCGAATCCACCACAAGCCCCATGGTAATGCCTTGAATGTCGATTATCATTATCCTCGACTGCTCGTCGTTTTCCTTTTCGGGCAGACCGAATTTTTTTCTGATGTTTACCACCGGTATGACTTTGCCCCTGAGATTGATGACGCCCTCTACATACGCGGGAGAATTTGGCACCCTCGTGATTTCTTTCATTCTGTTTATCTCCTGCACCTTCAGGATGTCCACGGCGTATTCTTCGCTGCCGAGGGTAAAGGTTACAAGTTGTAGAATGACATCGCCTCCGGATGATTTCGTTACATTTGCGGCGCCTGATACCGGAATGAGTTCGTTCATATCACACCTCCTGACGGTAGTTAGAGCAATTATACATTAAATTGCGGCTGATTATAAAGGGTATAAATTTCTTATCTTCTCAATAAGTTCTGTTGTGGATACCCCTTCGATATACGGTAAGCTATAAACGTCCTGAACAATATCCGAGCCGACAATATCCTCCCTTTTCCAGTCGCCTCCTTTTACAAGGACATCCGGTTTGATGTGTTTGATTAATTCATAGGGTGTGTCTTCATCGAATATTGTCACATAATCCACCATATCGAGGGAGGCCAGAACTTCCGCCCTGCGGGATTCCGTGTTTACGGGTCTCCCGGGCTTTATTTCAGCAACAGATGAGTCCGAATTGAGGCCGACGATCAGGACATTACCTAAATTTTTCGCATTTTTAAGATACCTGACATGGCCTATGTGTATGATATCGAAACAGCCGTTGGTGAATACGATCTTTTTGCCTTCGGCCCTGAGCCTGTCAATCTCTGTTTTTAAGCTTTTCCAGTCTAATATCTGTCCCATTACCCCAACGCTCCATTACTCCATTCTCTTCGTGAGTTTCTCCTTCGCCTTCTCCAATATCTCCCTGTCGCTTTTGTATGACACTTGCCTTATCGCATCATCTAAAGCGAACCATTTAGCCTCATCAACCTCCCAGCAATAGTCTCCGATATTGCCGTCGATGTATTGCAGAAGGAAGTACGATACCGTTTTCCTGCATTTTGCGTTTTCGTTTTTAAGGTAAAACCAATATGATTTGTCGCCGATGGTGTCGATAATTTTGCCTGTGAGTCCCGTCTCCTCCTTTATTTCACGCACGGCGGACTCCTCCGGCCTCTCTCCCTTATCTATTATGCCTTTGGGCAGCGTCCATACGGTTTTGTTTTTCATGGCGATCAAGGCTACTTCGAGTGTATTCGTTTCTTTTTTGAAAATCACGCCGCCGGCAGAGTGAAGGTGTTTTATGGACGCCGGTTTCACGGTATCGGTTTTCCGCTTATGAGCCTGAATATGTCGTTGTACATCGCAAATGCCATGAGGGTGATTATCAATGCAAGCCCTATGCGCTGGGCTATCATGATCGTCCTCTCGTTCATGGGTTTTTTCCTTATAGACTCGATGCCGAGGAACAGGAGATGTCCGCCGTCCAGTATCGGGATGGGAAGCAGGTTAAGCACTCCGAGATTAATGCTTATCACTGCCGCAAAAGTGAAAAAATTAAGAGGGCCTGTCGCTGCCTGTTTTTCCGCTAACTGGAATATGAGGATAGGTCCTCCGATGGTATCTGCCGGGATTATCCTTTGAATAAGCTTTATCATCCCGATTATCGTCAGCTCGGATATCTCCCATGTCCTTAAAAATGCGTTTTTTATGGAGTTGGGCAGATTTTCTTTTATTTTTGTAGTCTCTCCCGACGGCTTTACTCCGATAAGCCCTATCTCTTTCTCCTCGCCGAATATGTCTTTGACCCTTTTGCTTTCAGGGGTAATGTGTATGGTAACCATCCCGGAATTGCGCTGCACCTTCAGGGTGAGCGGCTTGTTTGCACTCCGGTAGATTATTTCGGTCATCCTTGCCCAGTGTTCGGTCGGTTTGCCGTCTATCTCTAAAATCCTGTCTCCCTTTAACAGCATTGCCTTTGCCGCAGGCGCTTCCGGCATAACCTCCCCCACTACCGGAAGAAGCGTAGGCACTCCTATCATGAAAATAAAAAAGAATATGACCACGGCAGTGAGAAGATTGAATATCGGCCCTGCAAACACTATGGCCGCCCTTTTGATAACGGGCTGGTTCTTGTATGAACGCTCTTTTTCGTAGCTCTCAACCTCGTCTTCCGGTTCTTCCCCGAGCATCTTTACGTAACCTCCGAGCGGAACAGCCGATATGAGGTATTCGGTCTCTCCTATTTTTTTGCCGATGACCTTCGGCCCGAAGCCGAGGGAAAATTTCAGCACCGTTACTCCGCTGATCTTCGCGAATATGAAATGGCCCAATTCATGGATGAATATCAAAAAACCGAACAAAAGTATGGCAGATAAAATGCTCATTTAACCTCCGTTATTGCGTTATGCGTTGAGCGTTATAGCAAACTCTTTATTTTCTTTTACGCTATAACCCTATAACGCTTTTTGTTTTTTCCCTTGCCCACCTGTCCGCTTCGAGAACGACATCTATGCTGTCGGCGGGTTGTAGTTTATGGAAATCCATAACTTTTTTTATTATAGCAGGTATCCTGTTGAATCCGATAATGCCGTCGAGGAACGCGGCAACGGCAATCTCATTGGATGCATTGAGAACAGCAGGCATTGTCCCTTCTGTTTTTAATGCATCATAGGCGATTGAAAGACAGGGGAATGTATTGTTGTCTGGCTTTTTGAAGGTCAGGGCCGAAAGCTTTTCCCAGTCAATAGTTTCTATTACATCGCATAGTCTTTCGGGATATGAGAGGGCATACGCAATCGGTCCTTTCATATCCGGCTTTGAAAGCTGTGCGATACAACTGCCGTCGTTGAATTCCACCATGGAATGCACTACGCTCTGAGGATGGATCAGCACATCTATTTTTTCCGGAGGAAGGGCAAACAGATGATGCGCCTCTATAACCTCAAGGCCTTTGTTCATGAGGGTCGCCGAGTCTATGCTTATCTTTCTGCCCATGTTCCAGTTAGGATGTTTCAGCGCGCTTTCAGGAGAGACGTTTTCGAGTTCCTCCGCGGATCTGCCCACGAACGGGCCGCCTGATGCCGTGAGTATTATCTTTCTTACGGAATCGCGTTCGTATCCCCTCATGCATTGAAATACCGCGCTGTGCTCGCTGTCAACCGGAAGCAATGCAACGTCGTGTTTTTTGACCTCTGACATTACAATGTCGCCTGCCATTACGAGTGTTTCTTTGTTGGCAAGGGCTACGGTCTTTTTTGCCCTGATTGCCGACATGGTAGGCAGAAGCCCGGCTGAGCCGACAATTGCCGAAATGACGGTATCGGCGTCTCCGTTTTCCGCGATCGAGCATATCCCGTCGATACCGCAGAGAATTTCCGGTTTCGTGTCGCCAATCCCGGATTTAAGCTCTTTGTATATATCATCGTCGGGAACGGCTACGAGCCGCGGCCGGTAGCGCTGTATCTGTTCCATGAGGAGAGGAAGATTCCTTCCCGCAACTAATCCGAGCACCCTGAACCTGTCGGAAAACTTGTCGATGACCTTTAGGGCGCTCCTGCCTATGGAGCCTGTAGAGCCGAGTATTACAATATTTTTCATAACGCCAATGTTATCCAGTAAAGCACCGGACCCGCAAAGAGGACTCCGTCTATCTTGTCGAGGATGCCGCCGTGTCCCGGAATAAATGAGCCTGAGTCCTTGACGCCCGCATCCCTTTTGAACATGGATTCTACAAGGTCGCCTGCGATTGTAATTGCGCCTACAGCGGCGCCTGCCAACATCAAAACATGAACCGGAGCGTTAAGCATCAGTTTGCCTAATAACAAAGCGGAGAGTATGCCTCCGGCAATAGAGCCGAAGGCGCCTTCCACGGTCTTATTCGGACTTACCTCTTTATAGAGCTTCTTCTTTCCCATCTTTTTGCCGATGTAGTATGCGGTGCTGTCGGACGCCCATACGCATCCGTATAGAAAAAGTATCCATTCATAACCCTGAAGCCTCAGATACCACTGCGCGAGGAGGAGGTGTGGAATATATAAAAATCCTATGATGACCGGAGAGATATCCTTTAACGAAGATGATGGTTCCCGTATAAGGAAAAGACGCGCGGATGAGATAAGCATAAAGGCTATAGGCGGCAGGTAATAGATTGCGGGCTGATGATAGAATGCTGTAATAAAGACCGAAACGCCGCAGAGCGCTCCGATGAGCGCGAGCGGTTTTTTCGTTTCATACATGGCGTAGAATTCAATCTGCGCAAGAACCGATACCGCAGCTAAAAGTATAAGAAAAAGAGCAGGAGGAAATTTTGTCACCGCGAGGTAAAAGACCGGCAATACCAATACGGCGACTATCAGCCGCTTTGCATTTTCAGAACGCGCCACTCTTAATCCCTCATCTCAGCGCCGATGAGTTTCCGGCGGCGACTTTTCCGAAACGCCTGTCCCTCATCTGATATTCGTGAATGGCATCGAGAAGTTCTTCTTTGGTGAAGTCCGGCCAGAGGGTGTTCGTGAAATAGAACTCAGCATATGCGGATTGCCAGAGCAGGAAATTGCTCAGTCTTTGCTCTCCGCTTGTCCGTATTATAAGATCCGGATCGGGCGTTCCGGCGGTATCGAGGAGCCCGTGTATCATCTCCTCTGTTATATCTTCAGGCTTAGTGTTCATGGCAACGGCTTTTTTTACCGCCCTTATGATCTCGTCCCTTCCTCCGTAACTCAGGGCGCATTGCATAACCAGCCCGCTGTTTTTTTCGGTCGCCTGCTCCACACCCTCTATGATGGATCTGATGTTTTCGGAGAGCCTGTCCCTGTTTCCGATTACCCTGAAGCGTATCCCTTCTTTCATGAAATTAAGGAACTCTCCCTTCAGGGCCGATTCGAGGAGACCCATAATGACCTCGATTTCGTTTTCCGGGCGCATCCAGTTTTCTATGGAAAAGGCGTAAAGCGACAGGATATCCACTCCAATGCCGTTTGCCGCTTCGGTGATCTCTTTTACCCGTTCGACGCCACGTTTATGACCCTCCGAGCGCGGCAGCCCGCGCAACTCAGCCCACCGGCCGTTGCCGTCCATTATAATGCCGATATGACGCGGGATGATCCTCTTTTCCAAATGAAATTCCCCCGTTTATCTTCCTTTCAGCGAAAATATGTAGAGCATTGTGCCGAAAGGGCTTTCTCCTTTGAGTATATTTTTCGGCCTCAGCCACAACATCGGTTTGGAGAGAACTGCAATATTGTCTCCTACGAGAGAATAATCGAGGATTTCTCCGCCGATCTCTTCCAATAAGTTCATCTCCTCCATGCCGATGCCGGTCCAAAGGAGTCTTTTTATCTCCGAAGATTTATACCCGAGTCCCCGTGCAATTCCTAATAAAGGTTTCCGTTTCGGCGCGAGCACTTCGCTGCTGTTGGCTATTAATCTGTCCTTTACCGACCATTCACCCCGTTCCACCATCACCGTAGGGGAGTCTTTTTTGAATTTTTCTAAAAATCCCCCGAAATCTTCAGGGCTTATCCATATCCTTACGCCTTTTTCGTTGTATAGATTCAGATATCCCCTGTCATCCCATGCGAGGATCGCCTGTTTTCCGTCAAAGGTCTTGACGATCTGGAAATCGTAAATATTTACCGAGGACGGCAATTTGAGATCGGCGCCTTTTTTATACGCGCCGCCGGAATGCGACAGCGAAAACACATTGCCCTCATACCCTTCGCCTTTTCTATATTCCTGAGCCGCTATTTCGTTGCCGAGCTTTCTAATGAAGACATCTTTCGAGTGCCACGTCCGGATAAATTCCGATCCCTTCAATTCGTATATGTGCGATGCAACCTCCCCGTTATGTATCGAGGTCAGAAGTATTTCGTCCTTTCGGTCTTTGTTGATGTCTATGGTATCGAGCCACAGGATGTCGCCGGTTGAGGGCACCTTAAAGTTCCATAATAATTTTAAATCGCTGCCGGCGATGCTGTAAATCATCAAGGAGTTTCCCGACGTAAGGATAATGTCCGGATTGCCGTCACCGTCAAAGTCGCCTACGGCGAGGCGTCTTGTGCCGAAAGGCAGCCTGAACGCAAGCAGGGCCTCTCCTTCCCTCGGTCCGAAAAGCGCCAGCTTAAAACGCAGTTCTTTTACGTAGGCGACGTCTACAGGTACGTTTTTAACGGAAAACTGTTTTGAATCGCCGGTCCAAAAAAGTTTCTGAGTAAGATTGACGTAATCCTTTGAGTCTTCGGATCGAAGCACCAGCGCAACCTCCGCGCCTTTTGCCCTTGCCTCCGAGATTATTTTCGATATGTCATCGGTTTCGATTCCGGTATCTATTAATTCGAAACGTCCGCTTTCCTTAAGCATCTGATAGTACGAATCTCCCAAAAACCAGTCTGCATTGCCCTGAACGAACAATATCTTGATCTTTGTGGCGGGGATTTTAATTTTTGAGGCGGAGAATTCCTCCGGTTTTCCTTTCGTAATTACAGCTAAGGATTCATGAGCATAGGTTGCCGCTATTTCGATAGTTCCTACCGGCATCTCGACTTTGCCGAGGAATTCTTTTGTGACCGGATGCCTGAAGCTTACCCCTTCTTTAAACGCATGGAGCCTCATGCCGGACCTTGCGAACTTCTGCTCGCCTATATCTATTTTGACCGAATTCCCTTCGACTGAAATAATTTTCCCGGACACCGGCTCGAAATAAGACAATATCTCATCCTTCAGGGCGTTGAGGGAAGCCTCGTGGCCCGGCTTTAGTTCCTTTTCCTGTGAGACGGCAGGAGGCGCTATAAAAGCTATGATGCATAAAGACAATATCAGCGTCAAAATGCTAATTTTCATGGTTATCCTCCAATCAGACAGTTTAAAATATAGGTTAAGGATAAGTCAAAACCTTGACTAAAAAGGATGTTAAAGGGTTTAATAACAGCTATGAAAATTAGGAACACGGAAGCCGGAAGGCGGATCTCTTTCAAGGTTGTTCTCTGCCTTTTGTTCTCCGTTCTGTTTATTTTTAACTCCTGCGGAGGCAAAAAAGAGGTAAAAAAAGAAGAGGCGTTCGATCCCGAGAAGCACCTTTCAAAAGCGGATAAACTTATCGGAGAAAAAGAATACGAGGAGGCGAGAAAACTGCTTCTTGAGGTTAAAAACAGGGACACCGCAAAGAAACACGCGCCGCACGCCCAGCTTAAGCTCGCGGATTCATATGTAAGGGAGGGGGATATAGAGATAGGCATAGAGGAGTATAGAAGGTTCCTCGACCTCTATCCCGACAACCAGTATGCATCGTACGCCCAGTATCAGATCGCTATGGCTTATTATTCGCAGATAGAATCTCCGGACAGGGGCTCGGGCGCGGCACAGAAGGCGCTGCATGAGTTTATAAGGTTAAAGGAACTCTATCCGAGAAACCCTTACCGGGAAGTGATGGCTCTCAGGATGGAAAAGGCTAAGGATGTGATCGCGGACGGCGAATTCATGGTAGGAGAATTCTATTATAAGAAGGAATCTTACAATGCCGCCATCGAAAGGCTGGAGGAACTGCTTAAGCGCTTTCCTGATTATAAAAAGGCGGACAATGCGCTCCTCCTCCTCGGCAGATCCTACAAGGCAATAAAAATGAACGATAAGGCCAAAGAGGCGTTTAATAAACTGCTCGAAAAATATCCTGCAAGCAAACTGGCTCCGGCGGCAAAGAAAGAGTTAAGAGAGTTGGGAGTTAAGAGTTAAGAGTTAAGAGTTTAAGGATTAAAAATAAAAAATGGAACTCAAAACTCTAAACTCTAAACTCAGAACCAGGAGTTACTACCCCGCCTTTATAAACCTGTTCGGAAAGCGGTGTGTTGTTGTCGGAGGCGGCAAGGTTGCGGAAAGGAAGGTATTTCCCCTTCTTCATTCAGGGGCTGAGATTAAAGTTATAAGCCCTGTTCTGACGGATGCCCTTGAAAAGCAGAAAAACAAAGGAAGGATTCAACACATAGAAAGGGATTATAAACGCGGAGACCTGAACGGCGCGTTTTTGGTTATTGCGGCTACGGACAACGAAAGGGTAAATACAAGAATTTCTAAAGATGCACAATGCCTGATAAATGTGGTCGATATGCCTGAAACCGCCAATTTTATCGTCCCGTCTGTTGTGAAAAGAGGGCCGATGACCATTGCCGTATCCACATCTGGCGCGAGTCCGGCCATGGCTAAAAGAATAAGGAAGGAACTGGAGCTTATTTATAATAAAGATTTCGGGCGCTATCTGAATTTTCTGAAGCAACTGAGGAAGATGATAATGAAAGAAATTGATGATAAAAAGGCAAGGGAGAGATTTTTAAAGGGATTAGCCTCAACGGAGTTGTTAAATATTTTAAGAGAAAAGGGCTTCCAAAAAGCAAAAGACAAAGTTTTAAACAGATTGAAGGCTGAAAAGATATGATTAATGTCGGCGTTATAGGCGTAGGCTATCTGGGGCAGCATCATGCCCGCATCTATCATGATCTCGGCAGGGAGTCCGGAAATATCAGGCTTGCCGCTGTCGTTGATACGGATGCCGTCCGGGCGGAGAGGATAGCGCATAATTACGGATGCACGGCATACAGCGACTACCGGGACATCCTCGACAAGGTGGATGCCGTGAGTATTGTAACGCCGACAACAATGCATTATGAGATAGCGATGGAATGCATAAAGGCCGGGAAGAATATTCTTATAGAAAAACCGGTAACTACAACCGTTGAAGAAGCCGACAGTCTTATCGATGCGGCAGTAAAGGCCGGTTTAACAATACAGGTAGGACACCTCGAAAGGTTTAATCCTGTATTTTCAGAGGTAAACCGCCTTATTGATAATCCTATATTTATCGAGACAGAGAGGATGTCGCCGTTTTTAGGAAGGGGTATCGACGTTGATATAACCCTCGATTTGATGATACATGACATAGATATAGTCTTTGCTGTATTAAATCAGCCGTCAGTCGTCAGTCGTCAGCCGTCAGCCTTAATAAAAGATATTAAGGCAACGGGAGCAAGTGTGCTTACGGATAATATCGATATTGCAATGGCGTGGCTTGAGTTTGACAGCGGAGCTCAGGCATTGATGAAATCGAGCAGGATATCATTCGAAAAATCAAGGAAGCTTAAAATATTCCAGAAAGACTCATACCTGCTTGTGGATTACCAGAATATGGAGGTAAAAAGGTTTTATAAAAAAGGGGCGAAGGACGAAAACGAAATTATTCAAGAGACCATAAATGTTGAGAAAAAGGAACCGCTGAAAGAGGAATTGAAAAGCTTTATTGAATGCGTGACATCCGAAAGCTGTCCGCTGGTCTCTGCGGTCGAAGGCAGGGATGCATTAAAGATTGCACTACAGATAGGAGAGAAGATAAAAAAATGAAACCGATGATCGATCTGAAAAAGCAGTATCTGGAAATAAAAGACGAAGTTTTTTCCGTATTGAACGAGATACTGGAAAGTTCGCAATATGTGCTCGGCAAAAAGGTTCTGGAATTGGAAGATGATATCAGGAAGTACCATGAAGTTAAAGAGGCCATAGGCGTTGCATCGGGCACAGATGCCCTTCACCTCTCCCTAAAAGCCCTCGGCATAGGCGAAGGAGACGAGGTCATAACAACGCCGTTCACCTTTTTTGCTACGGCAGAGGCGATTTTGTATACGGGAGCGAAGCCGGTATTCGTGGATATAGAGCCCGATACTTACAATATCGATACGTCCTTGATAGAGGAGAAAATAACAAAAAAAACAAAGGCGATAGCGCCTGTTCACATATTCGGACATCCAGCGGATATGAAGGCCATAATGGATATAGCCTCGAAGCACAATCTCAAGGTGATAGAGGACTGCGCCCAATCGTTCGGCGCTTCGCTCAACGGAAAAAAGACCGGAAGTTTCGGGGACGCCGGATGTTTCAGTTTTTATCCGAGTAAAAATCTGGGGGCTTACGGCGACGGAGGGATGATTGTCCTGAACGATCCCGGCGCAGCCGACGAGATAAGGAAATTAAGGAATCACGGCTCTAAAGGAGGATACAGGCATGAATGCCTCGGCTACAACAGCAGGCTCGACGAAATACAGGCCGGGGTGCTTCTTGTGAAATTCAGGAGGATCGACGAATACAACAAAAAGAGGCGCGAGAAGGCTTCTCTGTATAATAGTATTCTTTCGGATGCGGTTATTACGCCGGTAGAGAAAAGCGGCGCTTACCACGTATACCACCAATACACTGTCAGGAGCGGCAAGAGAGATATTATACAGCAGTGTCTTAAGGACAACGGCGTATCTTCAGTGGTTTATTACCCTATGCCCCTCCACATTCAGGATGCCGTAAAGTTTTTGGGATATAAAGAAGGCGATTTCCCTGTTACCGAGAAGGTTTCGAGAGAGGTTTTATCCCTTCCGATATATCCGGAACTCGAAGAGACGGATATCCGTTTTACGTCAGAGATAATACTTAAATGCTTGAAAGGGTAATGATAGTTTCGGGCGAGAGCTCGGGCGAACTTTACGGAGCCCTGCTCGCAAAGGCGCTGAAAGCCGGAAACCCCGGCATAGACATTATAGGGGTAGGGGGCGAGAGGATGGAGGCTTCCGGCGTATCTCTTATCTCCAGAATAGCCGGTTCTTTCGGCATTATCGAAGCCTTAAAGACATACGGCGAAATCAAAAGAACATTTAAAAAAGTTGCTTCAGCCCTTAAATCATTCAATCCGCAGGTGCTTGTTCTTATCGATTATCCCGATTTTAATATGAGGGTTGCGAGAGAAGCAAAGAGGCTCGGCATAAAGGTGCTTTATTACGTCAGCCCTCAGGTATGGGCATGGAGAGAGGGCAGGGTAAAGACTATCGGAACTATGGTAGATAAGATGGCTGTTATACTGCCCTTTGAAGATGAGATATACAAAAATGCCGGGATTCCATGCGAATTCGTAGGACACCCTATCATGGATGAAATAAGGGAAGTGATAAATGAGTATGGAGCGGATTTAAGAAGCGCTGATATCAAAGCTAAAGTTAAAGAAGAACTTGGATTAACGCCGGATAAGCCTGTCATCACGCTGATGCCCGGAAGCAGGATGCATGAAATAAAGAAGCTGATCCCTGTGATGGCCGACGTCATTATGACCTTGAAAGAACGTTATCCGGATTATCAGTTTGCCGTACCTGTCGCGCCGAATCTAAGCAGCAAGGCTTTGTCCATAATAAACGAAGAATTGAAAACAGTCTCAGATCGATCTTTGATAATCACCCGCAATTCAATTAAAACCCTTCTTTCATCCGATATCGCAGTTATCGCTTCAGGCACTTCCGCGCTTCAGGCGGCGTTTATAGGCGTTCCTATGGTAGTGGTATATAAGCTTTCGCCCCTGACTTATTTCATCGGAAGGCTCATTGTCAAGGTCAGGCATATATCTCTTGCCAACGTCCTTCTCGATAAGTCCGTAAGGGACGACTCAGGCCTCAGAATTAAGGAACTCTTGCAGGATAATGCCGATAAAGATAATATTATAGAAGAATTGACAGAGATCATGAAAAATATCCGGTACAGAGAGGAAATTGCGGCGCAATTAAATAAGGTCAGGGATATGTTTCTGAATAAACAGGCGTCTCTGAGGGTGGCTGAAATGGTAGAAAGACTGGGAGCTTGACCGATGTTTAAAAGGATACTTTTGCTTGTTAAGCCTTATTGGGGCAGGATAGCGGTTGCCGCGGTCATGAGCCTTCTTATATCCGGAATGAACGGCGGGCTTGCATGGCTTGTCAAGCCTGCGCTCGACGGAATATTCCTCGAAAAAAACGCGACCCTATTGGCCCTTCTGCCGTTTGCAATCCTTGCGTTGTATCTGTTGAGAGGGATATTTTCATTTTTCCAGTCTTATCTGATGAGATCCGTAGGAGCAAAAGTTGTAAGGGACATAAGGGGCAACCTGTACGGGCACTTATTATATCTGCCGGTCGATGATTTTAAAAAGGAGTCGTCCGGTTTGCTGCTGTCAAAGACAATAAACGACACCGGGCAGATGCAGGGGCTTCTCGCATTTACCGTTAAAGATATTTTTGTGGAAAGCGCTACAATAATAGTCCTGCTTTTTGTCGCATTTTACAGGAGATGGGACCTTGCGCTGGTATCAATCACCGTCCTTCCGGCGGCTTTTTACGGCGCTCAAGGACTCGGGAAAAGGCTTAAAAAGATCAGCAAAGAGGCACAGAAAAAGATTTCGATAATAACCGAATTCCTTTCAGAGACTTTTTCCGGGATAAAGATGATAAAGATCTTCGGCAGGGAAGAATCATTAATAAATATATTCAGAGGCAGGAACCAGGACTACTACCGGGAGTTGATGCGTTCCACAAGGGTTGTGGAGGCCACATCTCTTATGATGGAGGTGGTCGGGGGTCTGGGGATCGCGTTTGTCTTATGGTACGGCGGAAGACTCGTTATAAGGAATACTATTACGCCAGGAGAATTTTTTTCCTTCTTGACTGCGATCTTTATGATTTATACGCCCGCAAGGAGGCTTGCGTCGGCAAACAACGGCATTCAGCAGTCGAGGGCGGTTCTTGAAAGGCTCGATGAACTCTTCGTAAAGGAAAAGGAATCCGAAGGGAAAGGCATATTAGGATCGGTAAGTGAAAGCATAGAATTCAAACGGGTGTCCTTCAAATATCCTGCTTCAAAGCATCATATACTTCATGATATAAACCTTTCCGTCAGGAAGGGAGAGATTATCGCTATTGTGGGGAGAAGCGGCGCCGGAAAGACGAGCCTCGTGGACCTGATACCGAGATTCTATGACCCTGTCGAGGGGGCGATCTATATCGACGGCTTGAATATAGCCGATGTAAGCCTGAAATCTTTACGGAAACAGATAGGGCTTGTGAGCCAGGATGTGATACTTTTCAATGATACGGTGAGGGCGAATATAACCTTCGGCAATCCTGAATCCTCTCAGGAAGATATGATAAAAGCTGCAAACGCCGCTTATGCCCATGAGTTTATCCTCGAACTGCCCAACGGATACGATACCGTTATAGGAGAGCGCGGGGTCATGATTTCAGGCGGGCAGAGGCAGAGAATATCCATAGCCCGCGCTATTTTGAAGAACCCGCCGATACTCATATTGGATGAGGCGACCTCGGCGCTGGATACGGAGTCCGAGATGATGGTTCAGAGGGCTCTCGATACGCTCATGGAACACAGGACTACCTTTGTTATCGCCCACAGGCTTTCTACCGTACAGAAGGCGGACAGGGTGATAGTGCTCGAAAAGGGCAGGATAGCCGAGATGGGAACCCATGAGGAGCTTCTGGCGCATGGCGGGATTTATAAAAAACTGTACGACCTTCAGATCGCTTCGGCGGAAAGCAATAATGCCGAAGCGTAATGCACCGACAGCCGCGGCACGCTATGTATCAGGCATATAGCATAATATATCTAATAGCCCTTCTTTTTTTATTTCCGTTTGAGTATCTGAAACATCCGAAGGAATTGCGCAGGAAGTGGCTTAAGGAGAGATTCGGCAAGTATAGCGCGGAAGCGCGGAAGCGCAGAAGCGCAGAAGTAAAGACTTCTGAATCTGTTATCTGGATACATGCGGTTTCCGTAGGCGAGGTGATAGCCGCAGTTCCTTTGATCAAAAAAATAAAGGATGGGTATCCTTCCAGAGAGATTGTGGTTTCAACGGTTACAGACACAGGGCAGAAGGTCGCAAAGGATAGATTAGGGGATGCCGCGCGGATTGTTTATGTTCCGTTCGACCTGCCCTTTGCAATAAAAAATGCGCTGCGGCGCATAAAGCCGTCCGTTTTTATCATTATGGAAACGGAACTATGGCCTAACACCATCAGGATATTAAACGGGCTTGGCGTGCCTGTGTTATTGATGAACGGGAGAATATCCCAAAAATCTTTCAAGGGCTACATAAAGCTGCGATTTTTCATGGAGGATGTCTTGAGACGCATGGACTTATCGTGCATGCAGAACGAAGTGTATGCGGATAGGATTAGGGCAATGGGAGCGGAATCAGGGAAGGTTAAAGTGACCGGGAATTTTAAGTTCGACACAAAGCCTTCATCTCACATCCCCGGATGGACAAAGGTATTGAATGGGCCTGTGATAATTGCCGGGAGCACGCACAGGACAGAAGAGGATTTAATTATCGATGCATATATAAAGATCAAACCCGACTTCCCGACGCTTAATCTTATTGTTGCGCCGAGGCATCCGGAAAGGTTTAAAGAAGTGGAAGACCTGCTCAAAAGAAATAATATTGAATACCTAAAGCGATCGGAAATCTCAAACTCCGACACTCCAGCACTCCAACACCACGCTGATTCCGGTATTGCCGTTCTCCTCGATGCCGTCGGAGAGCTTGCATCGGTTTACGGTGCGTGCGATATCGCAGTAATGGGCGGTACTTTTATCGAACACGGCGGGCAAAATCCCCTCGAACCCGCTTATTGGGGAAAGGCTATAGTCTGCGGCCCGCACATGGAGAATTTTCCTTTTATCGAAGAGTTCTACAAAAGCGGAGGCGCGGTAAAAACGGATGTGGATAATCTGTATCAATCGCTGAAAGAACTCCTCTCCGAGCAGGGGAAGATGTCGGCGATGGGGAGAACCGCAAAGGGGCTTTATGATAAAAACTCCGGCGCAGTAGAAAAGGCCATGCAGGAGATTGAGAGATATTTATAAAACATATTTTAAAAAACAAAGAATTATGGTAGGATTTTGTTTGAGAAATAATATGAGCCGTATTATTGATATGAATGTTGAGGGTAAATAATGGGTAAAATCAAAGTGTTAAATAAAGATATCACTATATATACGCGGAACGATGAAGATTATATCTGCATTACCGACATCGCGAGATATAAGAACCCGGATAGAACAGATGATTTAATCAGAAACTGGCTTAGAAACCGGAATACTATCGAGTTTCTTGGAATTTGGGAACATCTTAACAATCCTGATTTTAAACCCGTCGAATTCGACGGGTTTAAAAAACAGGAGATACTTAAGCTCATTGAAGCTAACAACCATTTTGCCAGCGCTGGCAAGATGGTTGAGGGTGGCAAGAGTGCAGTGCAAAACGGTTAATGACTATCATCTGTCACGTTTTGCCTGCTATTTAAACTGAAACTGGAAGAAAAAGATGCGAAGGGATTGATAGGCAAGGCGGGAGAGGAATAATCAAATTGCTCGGAGACAAGGGTTTTCTGCCTATTAAAGGAGGTGTGAAAACGATTGCTGAAAGGCAGTTGAGAAAATAAAAAATAATTATGATAGATAGACAAGAATTTTATCATGGTGCAGCTTTAATCCGGTTGCTTGACGATAATAGATGTATAGCGGTTAAAAAACATTTCACAGGATATATCGTCAACAATGAAGTAATAGTTTTGTTCAAATATTCTACACGGAGCAGGACCCCTTGGCGTTTTACTTTTACCTTAGATGAAATGATAACCATAGAAACACTCTGCAAAGGGGAAAATAAAATCGTGATTGCTCTGATCTGTGGTGGCGATGGAATTTGTGCTGTTTATGCGGAAGAGTTATATAGCATAATGGGCGACAACCCCGGATGGATAGCGATTAAAAGGGATTTTAATGAACAGTATGGCGTTACAGGGCCGAAGGGGGCGCTTGAAAGAAAAATTTCTTTCAAAAGGTGGCCATCAATTATATTTGATTCGATTGAAGTTGAAAGAGGAGGGAACTATGCCTGAATTGCATGAACGAAGAAAAATTATTAGTGACGGCTCTCATACGCTGGAAGTCTTGAATATTTTAAAAGCAGAAATATCAAGTCAGGAGTCATTAAATTCTATTTTAGATAAAGCTATAAAAGTGGTGGAGCGTTCGGTTGATCCCATTGCGGGTCCGCCAGATCATCCGAGTGATGGTCTATTATACGGGCTAATTCAAAGCGGTAAGACAAGTATTATAACAGTCGCATCTGCTATTGCCGTTGATAACGGATTCCAGTGCGTCGTCATTTTAACATCTGATATTGATTTGCTTTATGAACAAACGCTGGAGCGCGTTCGTAAAGCGCTAAGAGGGCTCAGTGTCCTCGGGAAAAAAGACTGGAAAGATGCCACAAGATTCGAACGCCAATTGCGAACGACGCCGTTTGTAGTTGTGTGTTCAAAGAATGGGAAGGTATTAAATAGCTTGCTTAATGCTTTTAAAACAGCGAGGGCGAAGGGACTTTCTATTTTGATTATTGATGATGAGGCCGATCAGGCCAGCCTGAATACATATACAAGCAAGGGCGGAGAACAAATAAGCAGGATTAATGAGGTCATAACGGATTTCAGGAACTATTTTCCAGTTAATACATATCTTCAGGTTACTGCAACTCCACAGGCCTTGTTTTTACAAAGACCTGATCACCAATATAGGCCGTCCTTTACCGTTTTAAGCGAACCCGGGCCTGGCTATATAGGCGGTGAAGCTTTCTTTGATGCTGATAGCACATTGATAGAAGAAGTGGATCTGGAGGAAGTTGAACTTTTGCGTGCAACTCACCAGCCAGCACCTAGCGGTAGTAGTGTACCATCCGGCTTGGGAAAAGCACTTTTTACTTTTTTGATTGCGGCAACATCCAGAATTATCAAGGGTTATGATAACAGCTTTGCATTCCTATGCCATGTTAGCGTAAATACCCGAGACCATGGACATATTGTTGCGCTGATTGACCGCTTTAAAGAGAATACATTAAACGCATTGCACAATCAGACGTCGCTACAATATGCAAAAATTATTAAAGATCTCAAAGAGGCATATGATAACCTTTCCAATACGGACAGGGACTTGCAGGAGTTTAAACAGATAGTTGAAAAAATCAAGTTCTATATAAGGGGCACTAATATTCGATTGGTAAATGCCTTATCGAACGAAGAGATTAAGCTGGATGCAGCATATAATATTTTTGTAGGTGGGAATAAACTTGGCAGAGGGGTAACAATAAAAAACTTGCTTGTCAGTTATTATGGTCGAAATCCTAAAAGACCCAATGCGGATACTGTTCTTCAGCATGCACGAATGTATGGTTATCGTGAAAAAGATATAGGTGTAACACGGCTATTTTTACCCAAAAGGCTATCGGAACATTTTAGATTGATTCACCAAATGGAGAGTGCCTTACGAGAACTTGTGCAGAAATATCCAATTGGGAATTTTGAGGGATTATATATCTCATCTCCACTGCAAGCTACAAGAAGAAATGTGCTGGATCCAAATTCAATCGGATTATATGTTGCTGGTGGTTATTGTAATCCTGCGTATCCCTTACGTACATCCGATATGCAAAAAAATACAGAATGGTTGGACTCGCAATTGGCTCAATTTAGTGAGCAAAATGAATATAAGGAAACCACTGTAGATTTTATAATCGAGTTGATTCATAAATGTCATCATGATCCACAGCATGGAGCTGACCTATGGGATAAAAAAACGATAACTTCTGCCTTTGAAAAACTTAAAACATTGTTTGGAAATAAGGCATACATCAGAGTAAGAAGAGGGAGAAATTTAAACCAACCTCGCCGTGAAACCCAAGGCTTTTTAACCGGAGGTGAGGAGGCGTTAGTACCAAAAGATGCGCTAACTCTTTTTATTTATAGATTAAACCGAAATGAAAGAGGTGATGTTGAAATCTGGTGGCCTCAGGTGAGATTCCCTGAAGGCAACTATGTGTTAGCTTTTAGTTTTAACAGGTGATAAATATGAAATCGAATACGGATAGCAATAATTACTATGCGATCGATGTATATGCTGGTTGCGGCGGCCTCTCCGAAGGGATGCGAAGAGCGGGGTTTCATGTTGTTGCAGCAATCGAAAAAGATGAAATAGCTGCAAGATGTTACAAAAAAAATCATTCTAAAACAGATTTAATAATAGATGATATAAGGAAAGTAAGAATATCGAATATTGAAAAACTCCTTGCTGACAGGCCGCTTCATTTGCTTGCGGGTTGTCCACCATGTCAAGGATTCTCCTCTATTCGGAGATTAAATAGACAAAAAGCTATCCGTGATGATAGGAATGGTTTGATTCTCGAATACCTTCGTCTCATTAAAAAATTAAAACCTCTCACCATAATGATGGAAAATGTTCCTGGATTAATAAATTATTATCTTTTTAAGGATGTTATAAAAGAACTTGAAAATCTCGGCTATCGTCCAAAAACTGAAATAGTAAATGTAAAAGATTACGGTGTTCCTCAGAGCAGAAAACGTTTGATAATGGTCGGTTCTTTGTTGGGAGAAATAGACATTGCTGAACGAACGGTAAAAAAAGTTACTGTAAAAGATGCCATCGGCAAATTGGAACCGATATGGGAAACTAAAGACCCTCTTCACAGGATTACAGCTCAACATACTCCGAAAGTGATGGAGAGAATACGTCTGACTCCTAAAGATGGCGGAAGTTGGAAGGACTTACCGGAAAATTATGTATTGAAGTGTCACAAGAAAGAGAATGTCGGCTTTAAAGATATATACGGCCGTTTGCGTTGGAACGATTATTCCTCTACCATAACCGGAGGTTGTCTGAATCCTTCTAAAGGCAGATTTTTACATCCGGAGGAAGATAGGGTTATTACGGCACGAGAAGCCGCTTTACTGCAGTCATTTCGTCGGAGTTACAGATTTCCCGTAAATATTCCCAAAGCCGCTTTGGCTTTACTGATAGGCAATGCGCTTCCGCCGAGGTTCAGCTATATTCAGTCGCAAAATATAAAGAAACACCTGGATAAATATCTTGGCTGATATTTTTTCTAAGAAGAAAAGAAGCGAAATAATGTCTAAGATTCGAGGAAGGGAGACTGCTCCTGAGGTGGCCGTTAGGAAATTCCTCTTCTCGGAGGGATTTCGTTTCAGAAAGAATGTTAAAAAAATGCCGGGAACTCCGGATATAGTTTTACCTAAATATAATACGGTCATTTTTATTCATGGTTGTTTTTGGCATAGGCATAGGAATTGTAAAAAGGCACAACTGCCGGAAACAAGGTCGGAATTTTGGGGAAAGAAAATAAATGAGAATGTTGAGCGGGATAAAAAGAATATCAGAAAATTAAAAGAAGCAGGATGGAAAGTGATTGTGCTTTGGCAATGTCAATTGAAAAAGAAGCAATCGGAGAGATGGCAAAAATCATTAGTGAAGAAATTGATATGAAATCCCTTTGCAACAATCATAAATACCTGACTGAGGCCGTATCAGCCATCATCAGTGGCATAGCAAGAAAATCATGACACTTCCTGAGTTTTTTTACTACCTCGGCTATTCCTTTGACAAGCGGCGTAAGCTGAAAGGGCAGAAGCGTCTCCCTCATCCTGTCATCAGCATCGGAAATATAACTGTCGGAGGTACGGGAAAAACTCCGGCAACCATAGCCATTGCGGAAGATGCTAAAAAGAGAGGCTTTAATCCGATAATTCTGACGCGAGGATATAAAGGAAAGGCTAAAGGACCGTGTTTTGTCTTAGCTCGGAAGTTCGGAAGCTCGGAAGTAAGAGACTTCCATACTTCTGATCTTCCGCACTTCTGCTCTTCCGCACTTGAGGCAGGTGATGAGCCTGTATTGATGGCAGAACGGTTGCCTGATGTTCCGATTGTAAAGTGCGCCGACAGATATGAAGGAGGTCTCTTTGCAATAAAGAATCTCAAATCTCAAATTTCAAATCTCAAATCACCGGTTGTCTTTATCCTCGACGACGGTTTCCAACACTGGAAGCTTTATAGAGATATGGACGTTGTACTTATCGACGGCCTTAATCCATTCGGAAACAGGAAGCTGCTTCCGATAGGCCGGCTCAGAGAACCCTTGAAAGAATTAAAAAGGGCTGATGTTTTCGTTATAACAAAGACTAAGAATGAGCTATTAGCCGGAGAACTGAAAAAAATCAGTCCTTCCGCTTCCGTATATTTTTCGGAATACAGAACCGTTAAAGTCAGGAATGCCGCAGGCGAGGAATTTCCGGTTGGGATGTTGAAAGATAAAAAGGTTTTTGCATTCTGCGGCATTGCAAAGCCCGAATCCTTCATTCAGACGGTTCGCTCCGTTTGCGAAGACACGGCCGGTTCTAAAATTTACAGGGACCATCATCGATATTCTCAAGGGGATATTCTTTATCTTGCGGAACAAAGCAAGGCTCTCAAGTGCGACTTTCTGATCACGACAGAGAAGGATATGGTGAAGATTAAGGAATTTCAAATTTCAAATTTCAAATTTCAGGGCGATAATATTCTATGCCTTAAGATAGATTTTGCTGCCGATGCGGCCTTTTTTGATGAGGTTTTTAAAAATATTCCTTGAGATACTTCCCTGTATAAGAGTGGCCGGCGTTTCGTAATTCTTCCGGCGTTCCCTCAAATATGACATTGCCCCCTTTTTCTCCTCCTTCGGGGCCGAGGTCTATAACCCAGTCCGCGCTGCTTATAACATCGAGGTTATGCTCGATAATCAATACGGTATTGCCTGCTTCGACGAGCCTTTTTATGATCTTAAGGAACTTCAATACGTCGTTATGATGTAGTCCTACCGTCGGCTCATCGAGGATATAGAGAATTCCTTTTGTCTTCCTTTCGCTCAATTCCGCGCATATTTTCAGCCTCTGCGCCTCTCCTCCGGAAAGGGTTGTGGCCGGCTGTCCGAGTCTCAAATAGCCGAGCCCGATATTCATCATCAGCATGAGTTTATGGTTTATCTCCTGCATTCCAGTAAAAAATTCGAACGCCTCATCCACGGTCATATCGAGGATATCGCCTATGTTTTTGCCTTTATATACTACCCTCAACGCGTCTTCCTTATACCTTCTGCCCTTGCAGTCTTCGCACCTCACAAATATGTCCTCGAAGAAATACATCTCCATCCTTTGATAGCCCTCTCCTTTGCATGTCTCGCATCTGCCTCCCGGCACGTTGAAGGAAAAGAATCCGGGAGTATAGCCGTGCGCCTTTGCCTCAGGCTGGCGGGAAAAGAGTTTTCGAATGGGATCGAATATCTTGAGATAGGTTAAAGGGTTCGATCTCGGCGTTTTTCCGATAGGGGTCTGATCTATGAGCCTGACCCCTTTTATTTTTTCGATGCCGTCAATTTTCTTATAAGGGAGAGGGTGCTCGGGTTCTACCCTGAAATGCCTTGCGAGCGCCAGGTATAAAGTCTCGACAACGAGGCTGCTTTTCCCGGAGCCGGATACGCCTGTTACTGCCGTGAGCGTTTCGAGGGGGATTTTAATATTTATGCTTTTGAGGTTATTTCCGGACGCGCCGCGCAGTATGAGTCCGAAAGTTCGGAAGTCCGGAAGTTCGGAAGTTTTTCCTTCCGCTCTTCCGATCTTCTGATCTTCCGCTCTAATATATCTTGCCGTCAAGGTGTCTGCTTTTAAAAATTCGTCCATCGGTCCGGAAAATACGACCTCACCGCCCAGATGACCTCCTCCGGGTCCCATTTCTATAACCCAGTCGCTTGACGATATTATGTCCTTGTCGTGTTCCACAACGATTATGGTATTTCCGAGGGACGAAAGCTCTCTCATTATTTCCGCGATCCGCCGCGTATCTCTGGGATGCAGCCCTATAGTGGGCTCGTCAAGGACGTAGAGAGTTCCGGTAAGCGCGGACGCAAGCTGGTTTGATAAGTTTACCCTCTGGTATTCCCCTCCGGACAGCGTCTTCGCCTGCCTGCTCAATGTGAGATAATCCAGCCCTACTCGCTCGAAGAATTCGAGCTTCAGGGCAATCTGCCTTAGCGCTTCTTTCGCGATATCCCTCTGCATGGGGGAGAGATGAAGGGTTTTTAGCAAATGCAGAATCTTCGATACCGGCATATTCGACAACTCCGCTATGTCTATGCCGTTTATCTTATATGAAAGGCCGGTCTCGCAGAGCCTTTTGCCGCTGCACATCGGGCAGGTTACGGGGCTTCTGTATCTGCTAAGCAATACCCTTACATGGAGTTTGTATCTTTTGCCTTCCATCTCTTCAAAAAAGCCGTTTATGCCGTAAAAGTGCTGAGTGCCTTTAAAGAGCGCATCTTTTTCTTCCTTCGTAAATTTATCGTATGCCTTGTTTATATCGATCCCGCTTTTTTTGGCTCCTTTTATCATCTGTTCCTTCCACCACGAGTATCCGGGTTTTTCCCATAGTTCTATCGCGCCTTCCGACAGCGAGAGGCGTTTGTCCGGAATAATGATGTCCTCGTCGTAAATAAGTATATTCCCGAAGCCCTTGCACTCGGGACAGGCGCATACGGGATGGTTAAATGAGAAAAGTATGGGGCTTGGCTCAGGAAGTTCTATGCCGCAATCGTCACAGGAGTTCATGGATGAAAAAACGAGAGGCGATAGGCTATAGGAACTCGAAATGTCCTTTATAGCCTCTTGCCTATCGCCTCTTGCCTGTCTGAAAATGATTGCCTTGAGTCTTTCCTTCCCTTCTCTCCATGCCGTTTCTATGGAGTCCGACAGCCGGGGCTCATCGCGTATAACAAGGCGGTCGAGGACGACCTCCACTGATTTGAGATTTGAAATTTGAAATTTGAGATCATCGATTTCTTTGACCTCCCCATCGAGCCATATCCTGTGAAACCCCCTTTGTTTAAGGCTTTCGAGAGGTTCGTCCGTTTCGAACATTATGACTGCCCTTTCGCCTTTATGTTTCTCTAAAAGCTCCGAGACTATCTGTGAAGTATCCCATTTTCTTATCTCTTTGCCGCATTGAGGGCAGTGAGGCACGGCAATACGCGAATATAAGACCCTCAGTAAATCGTAAATTTCCGTGAGCGTGCCTACGGTCGAGCGTGAACCCTTAACGGGGTTCTTCTGTTCAAGCGCAATCGCGGGACGTATATTATGAATTGCGTCGACATCCGGCCTGTCGAGTTTTTCGATGAACAGCCTCGCATATGTTGACAGCGATTCTATGAACCTCCACTGTCCTTCCGCAAAGATTGTATCGAAGGCTAAAGATGATTTTCCGGAACCCGAGACCCCTGTGACCGCTATAATTTTATTGTGCGGGATATTGAGATTAACGCCCTTGAGGTTATTCTGTCTCGCGCCTTCGATTATCAATTCATATTTCGACATCTAAATATTTTAACATTTCGGCATCTTTATTTTATAATGATAAATGCTCAACTCTATAAGCGACAAAGTTATATCCGGAGAGAGGCTTACAAAAGAAGATGCCGTCGCATTGTTTGAGAGCGGGGACTTATTCGCTGTCGGCAGGCTTGCGAATAATATATCCGAAAAGAAGAACGGCAAAAATGCCTATTTCATAGTCAACAGGCATATCAATCCGACCAACATCTGCATAAACCGCTGTAAATTCTGCGCCTTCAGCCGCTCAAAGGGAGAGGCAGGAGCGTATGAATTGACTATAGAGGAAATTATTGAAAAATTAAAGGACGGTCACGGTTTTTCAGAAGTTCATATTGTCGGCGGGCTTCATCCAGATTGGCCTTTCCAATATTATCTCGATATGCTCAGATCAATAAAAAAGGAATTCCCGTTTATTGTTATTAAGGCATTTACCGCTGTCGAGATAGATTATATGTCAAGGATAAGCGGTCTCGGCATTGGGGATACATTGTCGGAACTTAAAAAGAGCGGTCTCGACCTCATGCCCGGCGGAGGCGCGGAGATATTCGCGGAAGGGATCAGAAACAAGCTCTGTCCTGAAAAAATTTCCGGGGACAGGTGGCTTGAGGTGATGGAGGCTGCTCATAACGCAAGCATAAAGACAAACGCTACAATGCTCTACGGACATTTGGAGAGCATAGAGGACAGGGTTGACCATCTTTTCAGACTCAGGGATTTGCAGGACAGGACAGGCGGATTTCAGGCGTTTATTCCCCTTTCGTATCATCCCAAAAATACAGAGATCGGCGGTTTTTATTCCTCTGCAATAGATGATTTAAAGACCATTGCAATCAGCAGACTGGTGCTTGACAACTTTAATCACATCAAGGCTTACTGGATAATGCTTGGCGAAAAGGTCTCTCAGGTTGCGCTTTTATTTGGTGCAGATGATATTGACGGCACAATCATAGAGGAGAAGATAACCCATTCAGCAGGAGCAATGACTGAAGAGGGAATGACGAGGGAAGATTTGATACACCTTATTAAAAGAGCGGGGAAAACGCCTGTGCAAAGAGATGCGTTTTATAATACGATATGGAAAGAATAGATAGAGATACAGCATTAAAATTTTTTAAAGATTCCGATCTCCTCGATCTCGGGGAGCATGCCGATAACATTAGGAAAAAACTTCATTCGGATGGCATTGTTACTTTCATAGTGGATCGCAATATCAATTACACGAATGTCTGCGTCAATAAATGCAAGTTCTGCGCTTTTTACCGCGACGAGGATAGTCCTGACGCGTATCTTTTGGATAAGGATGAGATATTTAAAAAGATAGACGAGACCATCGCCCTCGGAGGCACGCAGATTCTCCTTCAGGGCGGCATCCATCCCGATCTCGGGATCGATTACTATACCGGCTTGCTTAAATCCATCAAAAACCGCTATTCGATAAACGTGCACGGTTTCTCTCCTCCGGAAATTTATTATCTCGCGGACAGGCATCACCTGACAATAAAGGAAACGCTTGTAATGTTGAGACATGCAGGGCTCGACTCGATTCCAGGAGGGGGCGCGGAAATATTATCAGACAGGGTGCGGGAAATATTAAGCCCGAAAAAGATAAAATCCTCGCAATGGCTCAGGGTAATGGAAGAGGCGCATAAGATCGGCATGAGGACAACAGCGACCATGATGTTCGGAAGCGTGGAAGAGCCCGAGGATATAATCGAACATCTCGAAGCAATAAGAAATTTGCAGGACAGGACAGGCGGTTTTACCGCATTTATCCCGTGGTCTTTTCAGCCGGGGAATACGGAGCTATCACAGATAGGGGGAGCTACCGCTGTTGATTATCTCAGGGTTCTTGCGCTGTCGAGGATTTATCTCGACAATGTCAAAAGCATTCAGGCATCGTGGGTTACTCAGGGATTAAAACTCGCGCAGGTTGCGTTGAGATTCGGGGCGGACGATTTCGGCTCGACCATGATAGAGGAAAATGTTGTGCGCGCGGCGGGGGTGAGTTATCTGGTGTCGAAAGAGGATATAATAGAGGCAATAAAGAGCGCGGGGTTCAAGGCGGCGCAGAGGGATACATATTACAATATACTCAAAGAGTTTTAGCTATAAAAAGCATAGGTCATAGGAAGGACAAAGTATTGGAGCGACTTCGGCAGCCCAGGCGTAACATGGATGTTTAAGCGGGCTGGCGTAGCTTCGGAGAAAGGCTCGGATGCCTTTCGAGAATGAAGCGGAAATGCTTTGTCCTTCCTAATATAACAGAAGTTATGGAGGAGGTTTTTATGTCTGATAATTTATACGATGTGGTCATAATCGGAGGCGGTCCAGCAGGGCTAAGCGCGGCCCAGTATGCATCGAGGGCGAAACTTAAAACTGTCGTTGTGGATAAATCCTCATCCGCGGGTGCGCTTGGCTTTGCGAGCCTCATAGAAAATTATCCGGGGATATGCAAGCCGATGACCGGCAAGGAATTGCTTGATATATTCCGCAGGCAGGCTATCGACTTCGGCGCCGAGTATGTTGAGGCGCAGGTCATAGGCGTTTCGCTTGAGGGCGAGACAAAACAGGTTTTCACAATGGATAAGACATACGAAGGCAAGTCAGTTATTATCGCCACAGGCTCTATGGGAAGGAAGGCGACCATCAAAGGCGAGTCTGATTTCTTAGGCAGGGGAGTAAGCTACTGCGCTGTCTGCGATGCCGCGTTTTTCAAGGGCAAGACCGTATGCGTTCTTGGCGATTCGGAAGAGGCCGCGAAAGAGGCGGCTTATTTGTCTAAATTCGCGGAGACTGTTTATCTCATATCGCCGTCAAAGAAACTTAAGGTGGATGACGATTATCCGGCCTTAAAGATTCCGAATGTGAAGATTGTTTTAGGCCATACTGTTACATCAATAGAAGGGAATGAGCTTGTTGAAAAGATAATGCTCAAAGATGCAATCGGAACTGAAAGCGCAATCGAGCTTTCAGGCGTATTCGTCTATCTTCACGGAAGCAAGCCTATAATCGATTTCCTTCAGGGCACGGTTGAGGTTTCAGAAGAGGAATGCGTATCGACAAACAGGATGATGGAGACGAATATCCCGGGCGTATTCAGCGCGGGGGATGTGATATGCACGGAAGTAAGGCAGGTTGTGGTTGCCGCGGCTCACGGGTGCGTGGCCGCGCTTTCGGCGGAGAAGTATATTTTCCACAGAAAGAGGAGAAGGTACGACTGGCATGGATAAAAAAATAATATGGCTGTGAGCAGGGAAGGTATTTAGAAATATGCCAAGAATTGAGAACAGTGATTGACTACGACATCAAAGCCCGCATTGGGCGGGACAGCGGGGAACGGCAATCTGCTACAATATAGTAAAGGAGGTGCGTTATGGGAACAATAACAGGTGAACTTGCAGAGAAGATCAAGTCCTTGCCGGACACCGAAAAGATTGAGCTAGTGGATTCCATATTGATGCAGCTTGATAAGCCCGATCCTGAAATAGACCGCATTTGGGCGGATGAGGCGCGTAAACGCTGGATGGCATATAAGGCGGGGAAAGCAGAGACGGTGTCTTATGGTCAGGTTATGGATAAATATCGCGCCAGATGAATATCCGTTTTTTAAAGACCGCACAATCCGAGGTTGACGATGCCTTTTCATGGTATGATTCTCAAGCGCGGGGTCTGGGAACGCGATTTTTGGATGACCTTGATCGTGCAGTTAGAAGAATTGCAGCTTTCCCCTTTGCGAATACAGAAATAGAAGAGAGTCTCCGGCGTTGTCTTCTGACAAAATTTCCATACGGGATAATCTACGGTATTGATTCTGAAACGATCATTGTTGTTGCAATTGCTCATCTGCATAGAGAGCCGCGATATTGGATTGAGAGGTTGGTTTGATATAAAGGCTAAAGATTGTCGGTGTTAAGACTGCTATTAAATCACACACTGGATTATAAGAGATAGATGATAGACGAAGAGTTGAAATCAATGATTCTCGATCATATGGAGAAGGGATTTCTTGAGAATATCATCGACATGTTCAAGCACGACGAGAGCCTTTTCCCGCTGATAATTGATATGCTGAAGGACGAGAGGATGAGGGTAAGACTCGGAGCTACAGCGCTTGTGGAGGAGATGGTAAAACTAAAGCCTGAATCTTTTGTAAATCTTATCCCTGCTATAGCCGCCCTTTTAAAAGACGAAAATTCCAATGTCAGAGGAGACGGAGCAAATATTTTAGGCATCATAGGGCATAAAGACGCGCTGCCTTTTCTTGCGGATGTCGAAAACGATGCGGATAGAGACGTCAGAGAGATAGCTCAAGAGGCGATCGAGAATATTCAGGAGCTTAAACCTTCGTCTTTGCGGATTTAACCGTATTTTCAAGAAGCATTGCTATTGTTACCGGGCCTACGCCTCCGGGCACGGGAGTAACTAAAGATGCCTTTTGAGACACGGAATCAAAGTCTATATCCCCTGTTACCTTTCCGTTTTCAAGCATGTTTATTCCTATATCGACAACGACTGCGCCGTCTTTTACCATATCCCCGGTAATAAGATTCGGCTTTCCTGCGGCTACGCATAAAATATCGGCCTGACGAGTCATCTCCGCAAGGTTTTTTGTCTCTTTATGGCATATTGTTACAGTCGCCTCTTTTGTCAAAAGCATAAGGGATAAGGGTTTTCCGACTGCAAGGCTTTTTCCTATAACAACGGCATGTTTGCCCTTTATCTCCACTTCATGATATTCGAGCAGCCGTATTACGCCGAACGGAGTGCACGGAAGAAATCCGAGGTGGTGCGTTATCGCGGGATCATATTGTTCGGAGTAAAGCTGGAGCGTCGATTCCTCTGCGGCGAATTTCCCTATCGGGATAGAGCCGAGGCCGTCAACGTCCTTTTCGGGCAGTATGGAGTTCACGATCTTTCTGCTGTTTATCCTCCTCGGAAGCGGGAAGAATACGAGCAGACCGTGAATGCGTTCATCGCTGTTTATGGAATGCACCGCGTTCAGCAGTTCGTTGATGCTGGCCGATTCGGGGAATCTGTATTCGTAAGGCTTTATGCCGGTGCTTTTGCATGCCCTTAAGGTGGCTGACAGATATTGTTTTGACGAAGGATTGTCGCCGACGAGCATTAACGCGAGACCGACTTCGATGCCCATGCCGTTCAGCATCCTGACCTTCTGCTTTACGTTATTTTTGATTTCTTCAGCAAGCCCTTTGCCTTCCATTATTTTTGCCATGTCAGACTCCTTTTATTGCCTCTAAAAAGGCATCGGTATGAGTTTCATAATTTTAAGATAATATAACAGAAATTGAAAGATACGGCCTCGCAGTGATACAATGGATAAATTTTTGACGAGGAGATTGTATGAAAGACAGGCTGATAAGATTGATTTACGACAGGGCTTTTAAATACAGCGAGGAGCCGAGCTTTAAGCTGGTTTCCGGCCGCATGAGCAATTATTATTTCAACTGCAAGATGGTTACTCTCAATCCCGAAGGTATGTATCTTGTAGGCAATATCATATTCGATATGATAAAAGATTTAGGGGTGAAGGGCATCGGCGGCCTTACCCTCGGCGCTGACCCGATAGCGGATGCCGTTGCTTACACATCTTACCTGAAGGAGAATCCCATCGAGGCGTTTGTGGTAAGAAAGAGCGCCAAATCTCACGGCACTATGCAGTGGATAGAAGGGGATGTAAAGGCAGGGGACCGGGTGGTTATTGTGGACGATGTGATAACAACAGGCAAATCCACAATCGAGGCTATAACGAGGGCGCGTGAGGCAGGGCTTAATATTGTGAAGGTGATAGCCCTTGTTGACAGGCAGGAAGGCGGATACGAGAATATAGCCGAAGTGATGGAAGACATTAATGTGGATTACAAGCTTATCGAATCCGTAGTAACGCGAGATGATGTGATGAAGTTATATAAATCAAAATAATCTTTATTAAAGGCGGCGCATAATATTTCCGCTCATTCTCGCCGGACATCCATATCCGGCTCCGAGGTACCAGCTCGGTTTCGCCGTCACGGCGAAACCTTGAGCTGCTAAAGCCGCTCCAATACAATGCGCCGCCTTATTCTTATTTTTTGTTTTCTAAAAAAAATCTTTGTGCATTTTCTGCTGCTTTAACAATATGCGATTTATTGAGCGGCTCCGCTTTTCTGTCTTCGATAATATTGCTTATGCCGCGTATCTCAGTAACCGGAATCCCTGATAAGGCGCAGAT
Organism: Nitrospirota bacterium; assembly: GCA_021792185.1. Lineage (GTDB taxonomy): Bacteria > Nitrospirota > Thermodesulfovibrionia > Thermodesulfovibrionales > Dissulfurispiraceae > GWB2-47-37. The sequence goes on from JAJYVD010000002.1 coordinate 116,726, forward strand.
TTGAGCGATTGCCGCTCCCTCCATGTTTTCGCATACGGCATTGAACCTTTTTTCTATTTCCCTGCCTCTTTCCAATGTGCCGGTGCATGTCGAGACCGTAACGAAATTGCCTTTGTTTTTAAATTCCTTCAATTTTTCTGGAACGCGCATAATAAATTCATTCAGGATATCATTGCTCAATATTTCATTCATCGCATGAAAGCCGTTTTTTGACAACAGCCCTTCATCTCCGTAAATCTCTTTTTCCGCGATGACGATATCTCCGATGCTTAATCCGGATGAGGGATACGCCCCTCCCACTCCGATGTTATAGACAGAATCCGGCTTGAAGTTTTCGATAAGAAGCGCTGCCCCATGCGCGGCATTGGCCTTGCCCACACCGCATACGCAGACTGTTACCGCCGTATTGTTCAATGCACCTGAGTGGAATGCCTTGCCCTGAATGGAGATATTCTCTCTTCTTTCAAGCCGACCGATAATTATATCGGCTTCCATCGATGTCGAGAATATAATCCCTATCATACTGAACCGCGTAGTTTATGAATTTGCAATTGAAGATTGGCAGGATATAGTATTGAAGCGGCTTCGGCAGCCCATAGCGTACTATGGACGGTTAAGCGGGCTGGCGCAGCCTCGGAGAAAGGCGTGGAAGCCTTTCGAGAATGAGCGGAAATGCTATATCTTGCCATAAATAACATGTCTTTTAATCAGTTATCTCTTTAGAAGGTTCTTTTTTTTCGAGGATGTATCGTACCTTCATTTCCATGTCTTTCCTTAAAGAGTGGTAAACAGAGCAGTACTTCTCGTGTGACAGAGACACTGCCCGGTCGACTTTCTTAGAGTCTAAATTTTTTCCTGCAATATATAGGATTATCTCAACTGCCTTATAATACTGAGGCGGCGTCGGATTTCTTTCTCCGATTATATCCATTTTAAAGCTTGCAATTTCCGCCCGCATCTTCTGCAGGAAGGTCAGCACATCGATTGCCAGACAGCCGGCAATGCTCAGCAGCAATGTATCTGTCGGTTTGCATCCCCACTGAAGGTGTGCGTCGAATTCTATTTCATATCCCCTATTTGTTCTACCGACAAATATCAGTTCTCTATCCCATGCGAGGGTGGCTTTGTCTATAGGGGAAACTTTTTCTTTATAACCCTTTAATGATTCTTCAAGATTATCCTTTGATTCTTCAGACATCTGCACAATCCTCCTCATTATTCCGGTTTATTAAGGATTTTATTGAATAGTGCGATACAGAGTCAAGAATCTATGGTAAAATTTAGGCATCATGCGGAACATAACCACCGATTTCCTCGTCATTGGCAGCGGGGTCTCAGGGCTCAGGGCTGCTGTCGAACTCGCGCGGCGCGGCAAGGTTATCGTAGTTACAAAAGACATCCCCACCGAAAGCAGCACCGAATACGCGCAGGGCGGGGTCGCGGTAGCTTTAAGCGACGAGGACGAAGTCGGCATCCATTTTGAGGACACGATAAAGGCCGGCGACGGCCTCTGCAGGGAGGAGGCGGTGAAGGCACTTGTCGAAGAAGGGCCGGAAAGAATACTTGAGCTTATAGAATGGGGCGCTGAATTCGACAAGGAAGGAACGAAACTGGCGTTTACCATCGAGGCCGCCCATTCGAGACGCAGGATATTGCACGCGCACGGAGACTCCACCGGCAAAGAACTGGAACGGGTGCTGATAAACAAGATCAAATCCTTCAAGACAATCCGGAGGATGCAGTTCTCCACAGCCGTTGATCTGATAATTGAGGACGGGAGATGCAGCGGCGCGTATGTTTTAAAGGACGGCGAGATTATTACCATATGCGCGAAATCGACGCTGCTTGCTACAGGCGGCGCAGGACAGGTTTTTTCGAGGACAACGAACCCTGCCGTTGTAACAGGCGACGGAATGGCTATCGCTTATAGGGCTGGAGCAGTTCTTGAGGACATGGAATTTGTGCAATTCCACCCCACGGTCCTTTTTGCTCCGGCAGCGCCGCAGTTTTTATTGAGCGAGGCCATGAGAGGGGAAGGAGCTATTATCAGAAATATTTTTAAAGAGACATTCATGAAGAATTACCATCCCGACGCGGAACTCGCGCCGAGGGATGTTGTTTCGAGGGCGATAATATCCGAGATGGTAAGGACAAACAACAGCCATGTTTATCTCGATCTTACGCATCGCGACTCTGAATTCATTAAAAAAAGATTTCCGAGGATTTATTCCACATGCCTTCGATATGACTTGAATATAACAAAAGATTTAATACCCGTCTCTCCGGCAGCGCATTACATGATGGGGGGCGTGAAAACAGGTCTCAACGGAGCCACAAGCATAAGAGGATTGTACGCGGCAGGCGAGGTCGCGTGCACAGGAGTTCATGGAGCAAACAGGCTGGCGAGCAACAGCCTGCTCGAAGGGCTTGTTTACGGCTATAGGGCAGGGGTTGCGGCAGCAACAGAAGAGTCGGGAGTTCAGAAGGGGACTGTCCCAGATTTACGGGCGAAGGGAAGCGAAGCCGTAGAATCGGGACTGTCCCCGATGGGCAGCAACCCTTCAAACTTCCGGTCTTCCGAACTTGAAGAAGTAAGGACTTCTCTCCGCAGGATTATGTGGGAGCGCGTGGGGATTATACGATGCGGCGAGTCCCTTAATACCGCAATGGAAAGTCTTTCCAGATGGAGCAATATTCTCGATATGGATTTCAACACAAGACGCGGGCTCGAGCTGAAGAATATGCTCACGGTCGCGTTTATGATTACGGAATCGGCTCTTGCGCGAAAGGGGAGTGTCGGTGCGCACTACCGCTCGGATTTTAAAGAGAGGGGAGAGGACTGGCAGAGGCATATAAGTGTGAAGAAAAAAATGGATTTAGAATAATTTAACAATCTGACTTGTTATAATTACTTTTAAAATTAATGAAAACAGTTACACATATAATAGCTTCTATAATTTCATTTTTTCTAAGCATATATAGTTTGTTAATTTTTTTAATTTCATGTTCAGGTCATCCACCATTTACTGAGATAGGCATTTGGATTCTTCCATTATCTGCTTTTGCTTCTTGGTTATTTTTCCGTTTAGGGAAATTATTTTGGAAGAATCGGAAATAAATTTATTAAGCGAATAAATACAACTAACTGAACTACTGTCTTTTTTGTGATATACTGTATTTAATGGAAATTCAGATAGATGCTCATACATTAGAGCGAGCAGTAGAAAGAGGGAAATGGGAGGTATAAAAGTTACGGAAGTTGTGCGATAGAAATTTGCGAAACAGAAAAAAATGTCGCTTAACGTTTCGAGCGCTTGAGAAGGGTATAGCCTTTGGGTATTCACCTCAAAGACTTTGTTATCGGAAGTTTCAACCCGTTACCTCTTTCCATGTAATGTTCTTTGTCGTATTCTGCCTCTTTCTATAACTGTAAATTTTTCTGATAGAACTACCCTGCCTTCTGTAAGAATGTTCAATAAAATCTCAGCAGGTTCTTTTGGTGTAGATGGATTAAAACGGAAGTATACAACACCGGCAGGAACAGATAATTTGTGCCGATATATCAATTCTCCATAATCGCGGTCAAAAGTAAGAACAATACAGTTTTCTTCATGGGCACGTTTTAAAACGTTACGGTCTTTGTCTCCGGGAGTTTCTTCGATTATGCTCGCAACCTTATGACCAGCATTCCGCAAAAGCCGAATACTGAAGACAGGAAAATTTTCGTTTGCCAAAAAATTCATCAAGCAGTCTCAGCCGGGATTGCGTACAATGATTCTTCGCGCATACATTCTGTGGCAAAGGCAAAGACAGCACGGAGGCTTTCTTTTGTCAATGTAGGATAGTTTTCGAGTATCTGTTGCTCCGACCATCCCTCAGAAAAAAGCCCTAAAATAAATTCAACAGACAGTCGTGTTCCTTTAACCACTGGCTTGCCAAGCAAAATTTCGGGGTCTGAATGTATAAATTTTCTCCAATCAATTTCATCCATCTTGATATCTCCTCCTTCCTCATCATAAATAATATCATAACGGGCTGAAATTTACGATAACGTTTTTGGCGGAAAACCCTAATTGAAAGGAATCTTGGCACCTTATTATTTTCGCTGTTAAAGTAGAAAGGTTTGATAGCGTCGGCATTCTTTAAAAGCACATGCCTTTTTTGTGATATACTTATGTATATCAATCTCAGAAAGGAGGCTCAAGGTGATAATAGCAAAAGATAAAATTAAGGCACAAGACGGGATGCTGCACATGAAGCTTCCCGACGAGTTCAAAAATAAAGTGGTTGAAGTGGTGGTAAAAATCGAGGGAATAGAGGAAAAACTTATGATAGATACCATAAAGATAGATACCAGAGAATGGAGATTTAACAGAGAAGAAATTTATGGCAGGTGATATCAACAATACATTCATAATAGCTTCAGCCATCGAATCTAACTGCAGTATTTTATATACCGAAGATTTGCAGCACGGGCAGCTTATAAACGGCAACTTATCGATTTCAAATCCATTTAAATAAGTTGGATGCCATGCGTAAAGCCAAGATAGTCTGCACGATAGGGCCTGCGTCGGCAAGCAAGAAGATTATCCGTGAGTTGATAAAAAGCGGCATGGATGTCGCCCGTCTTAATTTTTCTCACGGAGATCACGAAACCCACCAAAAAGTCGCGGAAATTGTGCGCGAGGAATCCGCGAAACAGAAAAAAAATGTCGCCATCCTTCAAGACCTGCAAGGCATAAAGATAAGGCTCAGCGATATCGAAGGCGGAAGCGCTGTATTGAAGACCGGAGAGGTTGTTTCCCTTCATCCCGGAAAAGAGACGAGCGATAAGAGTAATCTGTTCATATCATATCCCGCTTTATTGAAGGACGTGAGAACCGGCGACAGGATATTTATCGACGACGGGCTTATAAAAATTGAAGTTACGGGCAAGATCAAAAATGCGCTTCGTGCAAAGGTCGTCGAGGGCGGACTTTTGAAATCGAGGAAGGGCGTTAACCTCCCATTTACAAAAACAACACTCCCGGCGTTTACCGAAAAGGACAGAAGAGATTTGGAGTTCGGGCTGGATCTCGGCGTAGATTATGTTGCCGTCTCTTTTGTGAGGACTGCGGCCGATATTAGACGTGTATCGGAATGGGCAAAGAAAAATAAGGTAAAGCTGCCGCCGTTAATAGCGAAAATAGAGAAGCCCGAGGCGCTGGATAATATCGATGAGATTATGGATATCGTAGACGGAATAATGGTTGCAAGGGGAGACCTCGGAGTTGAAATGCCGACAGAAAAGGTTCCTATGATCCAAAAGATGCTTATTGACCTCGCGAATAAAAAAGGCAAGCTTGTAATAACAGCCACGCAGATGCTCGAATCCATGACCCAGCACACAAGGCCTACCAGGGCTGAGACCACCGATGTCGCCAACGCGGTGCTCGATGGAACCGACGCCTTGATGCTCTCGGCTGAGACCACAACAGGCAAGTATCCGGTCGAATCGGCGAAGATGATGGACATGATAATAAAATACACGGAAGCAAGCGTTGTCCACAGGGCATTATCCACATACCGGATAGGCAATACGTTTTCTGAAGCGATTGCGGACGGCGCGTGCAAGGCAGCTCATGACACGGGAGCAAAGGCGATAGTGGTTTTTACCCATTCGGGCTTTACCGCGAAGCTCCTCTCAAAGCTCAGGCCCGACGTGCCTATCATAGCCTTTACTCCGGATGAAGATGCGTTGAGAAGGATGTCCATTTATTGGGGGACCTCAGCGAAATTGATAAAGCGCAGCGATGCCGAGATCCTCGAAGCGGCGTTTATGAAGGCGATAGAAAGGTCTCTTGTCAACGAGCGCTCGATCAAGAGGGGCGATACCATAGTTTTCGTCGCAAGCTCTCCATTCATGGGCAAGCCTAATATCATAAGGCTTCACAGGCTTTAAGTAGGATTAATTAAGGAGCGGACAAGGCATTTCCGCTTCATTCTCGAAAGGCATCCGGCCTTCCTCCGAAGCTACGACAGCCCGCTTAAACATCCTTGTTACGCTTGGACTGTCGAAGTCGCTCCAATACCTCGCCCGCTCCTTTTTAAGCCGTAAATATTGAAAAATAAAGCGATATTCCTGTATCATTAAAAACTATGTCTGAAAACAAAGAGATAAACTCGGCCCTCGAAAAATTAAGGTCGGAGATAGACGGCATCGATGAGCAGATGCTCGGCCTTTTAAATAAACGGGCCGACATAGCGATAGAGATAGCGAACATAAAGAGAAAGGCCAATCTTAAATTCCACTCCCCCGAGCGCGAAAGAGCGATCCTCGATCGCATTACCGCTTTAAACAAAGGGTCTTTCCCCAACGACGCGTTAAAGGTCATATTCAGGGAGATAATGTCGGCATCGCTTTCCCTCGAAGAGCCTCTTAAGGTGGCATATCTGGGGCCTGAAGGGACATTCACCAATCTTGCGGCCATGAGGCATTTCGGCTTTTCCGCGAGCTATATCCCGGTGGACAGCATAAAGGCCGTATTCGATGCGGCAGAAGGCGGAAGGGTCAACTACGGCGTAGTTCCGATAGAGAACTCCAACGAAGGCGTTGTCAGTTATACCCTCGACATGTTTATGGATTACGACCTCAAAATAGCCGCAGAGGCGCTTTTAGAGGTATCCCACAATCTTATATCAAAGAGCGGAGATAAGGCGGGCGTGAAAAAAATATATTCTCATCCGCAGGCTACCGCCCAATGCAGGGAATGGCTCGAAGCGAATATGCCGGACATACCTATCCTCGAATCGACAAGCACCGCGCGGGCAGCCGAGATCGCTTCGAGAGACGAAGAAGCCGCCGCCATTGCCAGCGAGCTTGCAGCGCGGATTTACGACCTGCAATTCGTGGAAAGGCATATAGAGGACAATAAAAACAATTACACCAGATTTCTCGTAATAGCCAAGGATTATCCGTCGAAGACGGGCAGGGACAAGACGTCCATAATGCTTTCGGTAAAGGATAAGCCCGGCGCGCTTTATGATGTGCTCCTGCCGTTCAGAAAATCGAAGATAAATCTCACAAAGATAGAATCGAGGCCTTCAAAGAGGAGGGCATGGGAGTATATCTTTTTCGTGGACATGGAAGGCCATATCGAGGACAAAAAGGTAAGAAAGGCTGTAGAAGACATAAAGGAAAAATGTCTTTATATGAAGCATCTCGGTTCATACCCTATGGATGAAAAGAGTGAAAAGGAATAGCGCGATGATAAAACCTCTAAAATACGTATCGAAGATAAAGCCTTATGTGCCGGGTAAGCCCGTTAAGGAGCTTGAGCGGGAATTAGGCATCAGGGACAGCATAAAACTCGCGTCGAACGAGAATCCGCTCGGCCCCTCTCCGAAAGCGCTGGAGGCGTTGAAGGAACTTTTGAGCGCGGACGGCGGCCTTAATCGCTATCCCGATGACACCGGCTATTACCTGAAAAATGCTCTTACCGAAAGACTTTCACGCGGTGGAAACGGCAGCCGGGCTAAAATAAGCCCTGATGAGATCATCCTCGGCAACGGTTCCAATTCCCTGATAGACGTGGCTGTCAGGACATTCATGGGACCGGGAGACGAGGCAATAATGGGAACCCCGTCGTTCGTTTTTTATCCCATAGCCGTAGGCTCTGTCGGGGGAGTTTCGATCGAAGTTCCGCTCGTTGACTACAGGCACGATTTAACGGCAATGGCCGATGCTGTTACCGAAAAGACAAAGATTGTATTTATCGCGAATCCCAACAATCCGACCGGCACTATTAATAAGAGGGGTGAATTCGAGAGGTTTATGGAAAAAATCCCCGAAGGAATCCTCGTTGTAATGGACGAGGCATATTATGAATACGTCCATGACAGCGAATATCCTGATACCCTGAAGTATCTGTTTGAGGGGAGGGATATTCTTATCCTGAGGACATTTTCAAAGGTATACGGGCTCGCCGGTCTTAGGATAGGATATGGAATAGCTCCGAAGGCAATTATAACCGAAATGGACAAGATCAGGGGGCCGTTTAACACGAACTCAGCGGCTCAGGCTGCGGCGCTGCAGGCGTTAAGCGATGAGGCTCATTTGAAAAAGACGGTAGAGATCAATGAGCAGGGCAAGGAATTTCTTTATAAAGAACTCGGCGCAATGGGAATAAGCTATGTGCCCACCGAGGCCAATTTTATATATATGCCTTTAAAGGCAGAATCGAGAGATATTTATAACGCGCTTTTAAAGACCGGAGTGATCATAAGGCCGGTAGGGCCTAATGCGATAAGGGTCACCGTAGGGTTGCCCGAGGAGAATAGACGCTTTATCGAAGCATTGAAGAAAATTAAAGAATTATAGACTTAAGGAGGTAGTATCATGGATATCATAGTATTGAGCCCCGACGCACCTGAAGAGAATATAAAACACGTCCTGAAAAAGCTCGAAAGCAAAGGGCTTAAAGCGACCGTATCGCAGGGTACGGAGAGGACGATCATAGGCGTAATCGGAGATACGGCAAAGGTTACCGAAGAGGAGGAAGACGCCATACGGGCGATGGCAGGCGTAGAGAACGTGGTGAGGATATTGAAGCCTTACAAGCTTGCGAGCCGCGATTTCAAGAAGGAAAACTCGGAGATAAATGTAAGGGGCGTTATCATCGGCGGCAAAAAGATCCAGGTGATGGCGGGGCCGTGCGCCGTGGAAAACAAAACCATACTCACTACCATAGCGGAAAAGGTGAAAGAAGGAGGCGCGTCTTTTTTGAGGGGCGGCGCTTACAAGCCGAGGACGTCTCCGTATTCGTTTCAGGGGCTCGGAGAGGAAGGGTTAAGATACCTTGCAGAGGCGAGGGAAAGGACCGGACTCCCGATTATTACCGAGATAATGGATCCCCGCGATATGGATGTGATCATGGAATATACGGATATCATCCAGATAGGCGCGCGTAACATGCAGAACTTCAGGCTCCTGCTCGAAGTGGGTTCCGGGGACAAGCCCGTCCTGCTTAAGCGCGGGCTTTCCGCGACCATAAAAGAATGGCTTATGTCCGCCGAGTATATTATGTCCAGAGGCAATCAGAATGTTATGCTTTGCGAAAGGGGAATAAGGACATTCGAGACCGCGACGAGGAATACCCTCGATTTAAGCGCAGTGCCGGTGCTTAAGAAATTGACGCATCTCCCCATTGTTGTCGATCCGAGTCATGGGGTCGGGAAATGGGATCTGGTACCGCCTATGACAAAGGCCGCGGTGGCCGCCGGCGCGGATGCGCTCATCATAGAGGTTCATACGAATCCGGAAGAGGCCCTTTCCGACGGCGAACAGTCTTTGAAGCCCGATATGTTCGCGCAATTGATGAAAGAGTTAAAGCCGATAGCGCAGGCGGTAGGAAGGGAGATATAAGAACTTGAGTAATGGAGTTCTGGAGTAAAAGGCTGAACAAATGACTACAGTGGAAAATTTGTTTTTCAATAAAGTGACAATCATCGGCGTCGGACTTATCGGCGCTTCATTTGCCCTTGCCTTGCGTGAAAAAGGCTTATGCAAGACCATATCCGGCAGCGGCAGAAAAGAAGAGAATTTAAAGAGGGCGAAAGACCGGGGCATAATAGATGATTACAGCCTCGATGTAAAAAAGGCATGCGAGGATTCCGATCTTATCCTCCTCTCCACGCCTGTGGGCTCGTTTAAAGATATTGCCGAAGAAATAAAGGGCGTATTAAAAAAAGGAGCTGTTGTAACCGACTCCGGCAGCGTAAAAGGCAGGCTTGTCTATGACCTTGAAGCGGCAATGCCCGGAGGTGTTTATTACATCGGCTCGCACCCTATAGCGGGAAGCGATAAATCGGGCATTGACGATGCGCGGCCTGATCTGTTCAGAAACGCGCGCTGCATAATTACCCCTACCGTCAATTCGGATGAAAATGCGAAAAACAAGGTTGTCTCGGTATGGGAGTCTTTCGGAACGAGGGTCGAGACGACCGACCCGTTTAAGCACGACGAGATATACGCGGTAGTGAGCCACTTCCCTCATGTCGCGGCGTATGCCCTTGTTAATACGGTCGCTGATATAGACTCCAAATATATAGAATACGCAGGCAAAGGTTTTAGGGACACCACAAGGATAGCCTTGAGTTCCCCTGAGATGTGGCGGGACATAGCCATGTTCAACAAGGAGAATCTTATCAAGCTGATGGATGCCTTTAAGATCAATCTCGACAAGATAAAAAAATACATAATGGAAGATAACGGATCAGGAATAGAGGAAGAATTCTTAAAGGCGCAGAAATTAAGGGAAAGCCTCAAGTAGTTAATGGAACGCGCTGAATTAACAAAAGCCGGATCATTAAAAGGCGAGATAACCCCGCCGCCGGATAAATCAATCTCGCACAGGGCAGTAATGCTTGCCTCCATAGCCGAAGGCAAAAGCATAGTCAGAAATTTTCTCAGGGCCGAAGATCCCATGAGCACCATGAACGCCTTTCGTTCGATGGGAATCGAGATAGAAAAGAAGGCAGGCAATGAACTTATAATTAACGGTAAAGGGCTCCACGGTCTTAAAGAGCCCTTCGAAGTGATAAACTGCGGCAATTCAGGAACGACTGTAAGGCTTATATCAGGCATACTTTCGGGTAATCCTTTTTTCTCGGTTCTCACAGGAGACGACTCATTAAAGCAAAGGCCGATGGCAAGGGTTATCAACCCCTTGAAAGAAATGGGGGCCGGTATCTCCGCGAGGAACGGAGACAAGTATCTGCCTATGGCAATAAAAGGCAGGCGCTTAAAGGCGATAGATTACAAAATGCCTGTAGCGTCGGCGCAGGTGAAGTCATGCCTGATACTCGCCGGGCTTTACGCGGACGGAACTACTACAATCACGGAACTCCAAAAATCCCGCGACCATACAGAGAGAATGCTCAAATCCATGGGAGCTGATATTGAAATTGACAGCCTTGTAATAAAGGTAAAGGGCTGTTCAGGCAAAAAGGAATTAAACCCTATCGATGTAACAGTGCCTTCGGATTTTTCTTCCGCCGCGTTTTTCATTGCAGCGGCTTTAATCATCCCCAATTCGGAAATATCGATTAAAAATGTCGGTATCAATCCTACAAGGACAGGACTGCTCGATGTGCTTAAAAAAATGGGCGCGGATATAGAAATCGAAAATATAAGAGATGTATCCGGAGAGCCTGTGGCCGATATTCATTGCAAGACCGCAGGCAATTTAAAGGCCGTAAAAATAAGCGGAGACATAATGCCTTCCTTGATAGACGAATTTCCGATACTATGCGTTCTCGCAACACAGGCTGAGGGTGTAACAGAGATACGGGGCGCTGAAGAACTAAGGGTCAAGGAGTCGGACAGGATTAAGGCAATGGCATCCGAACTGAAAAAAATAGGAGTAGAGCTTGAGGAATATCCAGACGGCATTTCGATTAAAGGCAAAGCATCTATGAAAGGCGATATAGTAGAAAGCTATCACGACCATAGAATAGCCATGTCCCTTGCGATAGCCGCTCTCGCGGCACAAGGCACAACAACCATCAACAATTCATCCTGCGTTGACATATCATTCCCCGAATTTTTCGAAGAATTAAAGAAATTAACGCGCTGAAGGTTTGAAAAAATTATGATAACACTTCGACAACTATCCTCCAAACCGAAAACAATACCGGCCATCACATCATGGTATCTGGCTGACCTCGGCGAAGCCCGCGGCAGACAGGATCTGTTTACCAAGCAAGCGCCTCAAAGGCTTAAGGTTCTTAAAGAACATGCGCTTATTGAAAGCGCAGTGTCATCAAACCGAATTGAAGGCGTGACTGTTGAGCAGTCCCGTATCCGTACCATCGTGCTTGGAAAATCTCACCTTCGGGACCGCGATGAAGAAGAGGTAAGAGGCTATCGCAATGCCCTTAAACTTATTCACGAACAGAGCGCTAAACTGTCTGTATCGGAGGATAGTATTCTCAGGCTGCATAAACTTATACGCGGAGAAATATGGGATGCAGGAAAATATAAAGAGAAGGACAGCGACATCATAGAAAAATACCCTGATGGACGGCAGCGTATAAGATTCAAGACCGTTTCAGCAGCAAAAACGCCGTCTTTTATGGACACGTTGTGTGTCCCTAATTATCTCTCTCCTAATTATCTCTAATTATCTCTAAAAACAAGCTGGTGGCAGCGATTTGCCACGGTCCGCAGACATTGATCTCGGCAGGGCTTATGAAAGGCAGGCACGCGATCTGTTATAGCTCGGTCGCGCCTGAGATGAAGAAAGCAGGAGCCCTATACGAAGATAGGGAGGTAATGGTTGACGGAAATTTGATCACATCCCGCCAACCCTCAGACCTTCCCGCTTTCATGCGGGAGATAATCAGGAAGATGAGGCAGATCTCTTAGAATTAAAACCGGACAGGCACACTTATCATGCATGAGGCTTGCCAGATACCCCTTAAAGCACAGGTGAGCGCAATAGTCCAGAAGGGGGCAAGTTCATAAGCCTCCAAGCAACAGTCTGAAAATTTCAAAAAATTATTTACCCTTTCAGGCCGTCTTTACTTTATAGCACACATGCTATATAATTAAACATGCATTGGACCATCGAATACTATGTTAAAACTGATGGCAGATGCCCTGTCAGGGAATTTATTGTGGAGATTGAAATAGCCGAAGAAAGGATGAAGGATTACCTTTTACGGGAGGCATATATGAGGAACATGTAAAGGAACTTCTTAAAAACCGGAATGTAAGGAAGGAGTACGAGAAGCTTTTGCCCGAATACGAGTTGGCAAAAAGTTTAATCGAACAGCGGCAAAGGAAAAAGCTGACTCAGGAGCAGGTGGCAAAAAAGGCCGGAATGCCCCAGTCGACGATTTCAAGGATTGAAGGGCTTACGCACGGCCTTCCAAAGCTTGCCACTCTTAAAAAAATAGCGGATGCCCTTGATGCAAAGCTGATAATAAAACTTGAATCTAAAGGCCATGTCGGGGAATACATGCTTGCGGCGGAAGGAGAAAAGCCGCTGACGGTCAGCGAGTCTAAAAGGCGTTATGGAAGGCGGTCCCGAAAGTAAGCATTTGTACAAGGGATGATAAAATTGAATATGAAGATTGATCATTATTCATTCGGCAGGATAACTATTGAAGGCAGGACATACACCTCCGATGTTATCATTTACCCTGACCATGTGGATTCCTCGTGGTGGAGGAAGGAAGGGCATTATCTTCAGGCTGCGGATCTGACCGACATTGTTAATGCTAAACCGAATATTCTTATTATAGGCACTGGTTATTCCGGTGTGATGGCCGTGCCGAAAGAGACATTAGAGTTCATTAGATCGAAAGGCATTGAGGTTCGTATAGAAAGGACGGAAAAGGCTGTCGAGCTTTATAACAGTATTCAAAAAGATAAAAAGGTTATAGCCGCCCTTCATCTCACATGCTGATACGCATTTGAAACTTTTATTAATATGAACCTACATAAGAAGAATTTTTTCCTTACAGGCGCGCCGTCATCAGGGAAGACCACTGTTATCAAAAAGATCATTAAAGGACTAGATCATCCCGCAAACGGTTTTTATACTGAAGAGGAAAGGATTGAGGGCAGGAGAGTCGGTTTTGTAATGAATACTCTCGACGGTAAAAAGGGCTATCTCGCGCATCAGGACATAAAATCGATTTTTCATATAAGGCGATACGGAGTCAGTATCGAAAATATAGAAGCCATAGCAGTTCCTTCAATAACTCCGATAAGCAGAAATATCATCATACTTGATGAAATAGGGAAGATGGAATGTTTCTCGGAGATTTTCAAAGGGGCTGCGATAAGAGCCCTCGATTCACCGAATATCGTCATCGGCACGATAACTCTCGGAGGCGATGATTTTATCCTGAAAATAAAAGAGCGGGAAGATATGGAGATTCATGAGGTAACCCCTGACAATAGGGATTTTCTGCCGGAGATAATATTAGAAAAGGTGTCAGAACTTTTGAGGATGGAAGGTTAGAGTGGTCTGGCCTTTAAACATAAAAGACGCAAAGGCTGTTCAGGAAGGACTCAGGCATAAGGTAAAGATATTTCCTCTAAGTAAACAACCAAGATACATTGCGGCAGCAGACGCGGCTTTTATTGACGATAAGATCATAGCTGCTGTCTGCGTTTATAAGTATCAGGGCATTGAATATCTCGAACATGAGATTGTCGTAAGGAAGATAACTTTTCCTTACATCCCCGGTTATCTGACATTCAGGGAGGGGCCTGCAATCGTGGAGGCGATCAAAAAACTGAAGACAATACCGGATGTAATAATATTTGACGGACAGGGTATAGCTCATCCAAAAGGACTTGGGATCGCGTCTCATATCGGAGTCCTCCTTGATATGCCGACCATAGGCTGCGCAAAGTCAAGGCTGACAGGGACTTTTAAAGAGCCCGGACAAAGAAAAGGACAGTGGTCACGTCTAATGTGCAATGGAAAAACTATAGGCGCTGTTTTAAGGACAAGGGATAATGTAAGGCCGGTATTTGTTTCTGCCGGCCATAAGATAGACCTCAAGACATCGGTGGATATAATCGTTCATTGCACCGGAAACTACAGGATTCCATTGCCGCAGAGATGCGCGGATATGATTGCCAAAAGCGTTAAAAAAGATTTAGGCAAGCGTGTGTGATAGAATTGATATAAATGATAGAAATAGACGGAAGTTTTGGAGAAGGCGGAGGGCAGATATTAAGGACTGCTCTGAGCCTTTCATGCCTTCTTAACAAACCATTCAGGATCATAAATATCAGAAAGGGCAGGAAGAATCCGGGGCTTATGCCCCAGCACCTGACTGCAGTAAAAGCCCTCCAGCTACTTTCGGATGCTATTGTAAGCGGAGATCACAAAGGTTCTACCGAGCTGACTTTTTCGCCGCGAAAAATAAGGGGAGGAGACTTTTCTTTTGACATTGGCACTGCAGGCTCTACAATGCTTGTTCTCCAGACCGCTATCCCTGCACTGATGCGGACAGGCAGGCAATCCAGCCTTATCCTGCGCGGCGGGACCCATGTGCCGTTCAGCCCTTCGTTTCATTATGTCTCGGAGGTCTTTGCGCCGACTATTGCGAGGATAGGCGTAAATGTAAAAATGTCTATGGAGTCGTACGGATTTTATCCAAAGGGCGGCGGAATAGTAAGGGCGGATATAATGCCTGCAAGCGAACTCAGACCGTTAAGCATTCCTCAACGCGGCAGAATATTAAGGATAAATGGATATTCGTGCGCGGTAAATCTGCCTCTCTCGATCGCAGAAAGGCAGAAAAACGCCGCGCTGAAAAAGATATCATCGGGACTGCCTGATCTTAGTTGTTCGGTCGGGATAGAGGCTGCTGAGTCAAAGACATTCGGGACCGGAACATTCATATTTATAAAGGCCGAATCTGAGCATTCGATCGCGGGCTTTACATCTCTTGGAGAAAGGGGAAAAAAGGCCGAGAGGGTCGGGGAGGAAGCCGCAGCGGAATTTATCGAATATTACGGGAGCGATGCGGCTCTGGATCCGTATCTGCCGGATCAGATAGTTTTGTATCTTTTGATGTGCGAAGGAGAGTCTATCTTTACTGCCAGCCGCATAACCGATCATCTTATGACTAATCTTTGGGTCATAGGACTGTTCCATCCGTTCGAGTGGTTTGTGGAGGGAGAAAAGGGAAAACCGGGAAGGGTCACGATCTGCGGAAATCCGCTTACATAAATCGCTCAACTTAGGTTAAAATATCAATTAGTTATTTATGGGTAAGGTAATCGCAATAGACGGCCCTTCGGGTGCGGGCAAGAGCAGTGTGTCGAAGCTTATCGCGGAGCGGCTCGGATTCGAGTTCCTCGACACGGGCGCGCTTTACCGCGCTGCAGCCCTTTATCTGAGAAGGATGAACATGCCGGATGAAAGTCCTGACTCGGATATTTCAAGGGCGCTCGACGGAGTCGTCATAAATTTTAAAGACGGCAGGGTTTTTCTGAACGATGAAGATGTGTCCGATGCGATAAGGACTACGGAGGCAGGGCATTACGCGTCTGTCTTTTCGGCCAGAAAGGCTGTGAGGGATTTCCTTTTGCAGACCCAGAGAGACGCGGCAATCAATAATGATATTGTTGCGGAGGGCAGGGATATGACAACGGTCGTTTTCCCCAACGCATGGAAGAAGTTCTTCCTTGACGCCTCGGAGCAGGGGAGGGCAAAAAGGCGTTATCTCCAGTTAAAAGAAAAAGGCATGGATATAACGATGGATGAGGCGTTGAGGGACGTGAGGGAGAGGGACGAAAGGGACAGCAAGAGGGATATCGCGCCGTTGAAGAAGGTCGATGACGCGGTTTGCATAGATACTACGGATTTAAGCCTTGCTGAGGTCATAGAGAAAATTCTAAAGGCGATAGGCGATAGGCGATAGGCAATACAAACATAGGCGGCAACCCTATTGCCTATTGCCTGTTTAATCCTGTATCCTATAATTTACCATATGAAAGAAGGCCGGAAGATAATCACCGCCAAAACGGCGGGTTTCTGTTTTGGGGTTAAAAGGGCTGTTGATATGGCATTTGACGCTGCCGTAAAAAACGGCGGCGATGTTTACACCCTCGGCCCCATAATCCACAACCCGCAGGTAGTCGAAAAATTGAAATCGAAAGGCGTAGCGCCTACGGAAGATATAGACAATGTTAAAATAAAGACCATTATAATAAGGACTCACGGCGTACCGGAAGAAATATCGAGCAAATTGAGCGCAAAAGGGTGCCGGGTCGTCGATGCCACATGCCCGTTTGTAAAGAAGGCTCAGGAATACGTAAAACTCCTTAAAAAAGAGGGATATCAGGTGGTCATTATAGGAGATAAGGAACATCCGGAAGTCAGGGGATTGATGAGCTATGCCGGCGACGACGTTGTAGTAGTTAATAAGGATGAGGAACTGCCCAAACTCAAAAGCAAGATAGGCGTGGTAGTGCAAACAACGCAACCGCCGAGCGTCCTTAAAAAGTTCATTTCGGAGGCGGCAGAGCATGTGAAGGAATTGAAGGTATTCAATACGATATGCAGTTCTACGACATTGAGGCTTAAGGAGACAAAAAGCATGTCTAAAAACGTGGATGCCATGGTGGTTGTGGGAGGAAAGAACAGCGCCAACACCACGCAGCTTGCCCAGTTGTGCATGTCTATGTCTATTCCGACATATCATATAGAGACCGCTTCTGAAATAAAAGATGAATGGTTCGCGCATACGAATAAGGTCGGTATAACCGCGGGGGCATCGACTCCCGACTGGATAATAAAAGAAGTCGAAGAAAGAATTAGGGATATAGGAGGAAAGGGATAGCAATGGAAATGCAGGCTAAGGAAGAGATAAGGGACATCGAAAAGTTTTATGCCGACACATTGCATAGGGTAGAAAGAGGAGGAATAACCGAAGGCAAAATCATTGCCGTGAAAAACGACGGCGTTGTAGTGGATGTGGGCTATAAATCGGAGGGGGTGATCCCGGCCTCGGAATTTACCGAAGAGGAGTTTTCATTATTAAAAGAGGGGGACTTTTTAGAAGTATATGTCGAGAAGATCAATGACAGGGAAGGCATCGTTACCCTTTCAAGGGAGAGGGCATCTAAAATGCGCGCATGGGAATCCATGGCGGAGGCATACAACAACAAATCCAAGGTCGAAGGAAAAATTGTAGGGAAGACAAAAGGAGGGTTGTTTGTAGATATCAACGGGATAAAGGCATTTCTCCCGTCTTCGCAGATAGACATTAAGATGGTCAAAGACCTTGATTCATATATAGGCCGGACCGTGCAGATGAAAATAGTTAAGATGTCCGCTCCAAGGGGGCATGCCGGCGGGACAAATCATGCTTCAGGCCAGGTTATGGGCGCATCCGTTGTTGTATCGAGAAGGGCGGTTATTGAAGATGAAAGGAACATAAAAAAGCATGAGACCCTTAAAATATTGAAGGATGGATCACTGCTTAAGGGCATTGTCAAGAATATCACCGATTACGGTGTTTTTATCGATCTCGGAGGCATCGACGGGCTGCTTCATATATCCGATATATCGTGGAGAAGGGTCAATCATCCTTCCGAATTCTTTTCTGCAGGAGACGAGAATGAATTCATCGTGCTCAAGTATGACGCGGGGACAGAAAAGGTTACCCTCGGATACAAACAGAAAAGACCCGATCCGTGGCTGTCCGTGGACGAAAGATATGAACAGGGAATGAGACTCAAGGGGAAGGTAATGACCGTAACCGATTACGGCGTATTCGTAGAAATAGAGGAAGGGCTTGAAGGGCTTATACACATATCGGAACTGGATTGGGCTCCCCGGCCTAAACATCCTTCCAAATACGTGTCTGTCGGAGACGAAATAGAGGCCGTTGTCATAAACGTAAATATGAACGAAAGGAAATTGTCTCTCAGCCTTAAACAGTTGAAGTCCAAGCCATGGGACGTTGTTGGAGAAGTATACAGGGTCGGACAGACGATAACCGGAAGGGTGAAGACGCTTACCGATTTCGGCGCGTTTGTGAGGCTGCCCGAAGGCATTGACGGGCTTGTACATATTTCCGATATCTCGTGGATAAAACATATGAAGCACCCTTCTGAGATATTGAGAAAAGGACAAAAGGTTGAAGCCGTTATCCTCAGCCTCGATCCCGACAAGGAGAGGATGGCCCTCGGCATAAAGCAACTGACGCCGGATCCGTGGCAGAACGAAATACCGGCCAAATTCAAACTCGGAGAAGAGTTTAAAGGAAAGGCGCTCAGGATTACCGATTTCGGAATTTTTGTGGAGATGGAGGGCGGCATCGAGGGATTGGTGTATTCATCCGAAGTGGACGCTTCCAAGGATGTTAAAGAGGGAGACGAGATCATGGTGCGGATCATAAAGGTTAACACCGAGGAGAGGAAGATCGGTCTCAGCATGAAGAACATAAAGAGCCATGAAAGTTAAAAAGACCTGCATAGCTATAACTATCTTTTTTCTGGCGATGATCGCGCTCAGCGCCGTATTTACCCTTTTTCATAATGAGATTTCCATCAAGGAAAAAGTGGCTGTGGTGAATATCGAGGGGCCTATATTCCAGTCTAAGGATACGATAGACGAGATTAAAGGCTACATAAAGAACAGGGGCATAAAGGCCATAGTTTTGAGGATCGACAGTCCGGGCGGCGGCGTGGTGCCTTCGCAGGAGATATATGAGGAGGTAAGGAAGGCCGCGGCGCATAAAAAGATCGTGGTCTCGATGGGTTCCGTAGCCGCTTCCGGCGGTTACTACATAGCCGCTGCCGCAAGCAGGATCGTCGCGAACCCCGGCACAATAACAGGCTCCATAGGGGTTATAATGGAAGTGCCCAATATCAAAGGTCTTATGGATAAGATAGGAGTGAAGACCGAGGTTGTAAAGAGCGGCAGGCATAAGGATCTGGCCTCGGTATTCAGGGGCATAGGCAGCGAAGAGAGAGAGATACTGCAGGGTGTAATGGATGAAGTGCATGGACAGTTCATCAAAGCGGTTTCCGAAGGCAGGAAAATACCCGTGGAGGATGTCAGGAAGATAGCGGACGGGAGAATATTCTCAGGCAGTCAGGGGATAAAAATAGGACTTGTGGATGAGCTTGGAGATCTCGAACATGCGGTAAAACTGGCCGCGAAAATGGCCGGGATCAAGGGCGAACCCGAAGTCGTGACCAAAAAACCGCGTTCCCCGCTTTTAGACCTGCTGAGCGGTAATGTCCCTGACGGGATTTCCAAGGTTATGCCGAAAATAGAACTGAAATACATGTATGCGCCATAAATGCGTCATAGCGTAAAGCGTTATAGCATAAAGGAATAAAAATAAACGCAATAACGCTATAACACTATAACGCAATAAACGATAGACGGAGGTTTTTTATGACAAGGTCGGATTTGATAGAGATGGTAACGGAAAGGGTGGAAGGGCTTACAAAGAAACAGGTAGAGACGATTGTTAGTGCTATTTTTGAAGGAATGAAAGACGCCCTTTCGCAGGGGCAGAAGATAGAGATCCGCGGTTTCGGGAATTTCAGGCTTAAGCAGAGGAACGCGAAGACAGCGAGAAATCCGAGGACAGGCGAAAAGGTTCAGGTGCCTTCAAAGAGGGTATTGCATTTCAAGGTCGGCAAGCCGTTTCATAATGCGCTTAATAAATCGTCATAGCGTAAAGCGTTGTAGAGTTATAGCGTAAAAGGCCATAACGCTCAACGCTATAACGCATGAAACGCATGAAACGCAGGGATTTCTTAAAAAAGGCAATAAAGGTTTTTTTCTCGATAATAGCCGCTGCTGTTCTGTCCGTCTTCATTTATATTTACCCGTCTAAAATCAAAGAGAGAAGGCTTCAATTCGTTTACATTATGGACGAAGACGATCTGCCGAGAAAGGGCATAAGGAAGGTGGAGTTCCAATATAAGGCTGACGATAAAGAGGTCGCAAACCGCGTTTTCCTTGCTGCTGCCGGCGGGGATCTAACGGCATTCTCATCCGTATGCACTCATCTCGGCTGTCTGGTGAACTGGGACAATAATAAAAAGGAGTTTATTTGTCCGTGTCATGCGGGCAAATATGACATGAACGGCAATGTGATCGCGGGGCCGCCTCCGAAGCCTTTGACGAGGCTGCCGCTTAAAATTGAAGATGGGAAAGTGTACGTAGGGATAAAGATTTAATACGGCAATAAAGATATGCCTCAAAAACTTTTGTAAAACGATAAGATTGATCATAGTCGATTGCACTCTATTTTAACGGATAGGTTATACTGAAATTGTCTTTAAATGGCGGGAGGGTTCTTGTTTAAGGTATCGTAGACAAAAGTTTTATCATCATATCTTTATCGCCTATATGTGGAATAAACTATTTTATGGGTAAAATTTTCGATTGGATAGACAGGCGTTTCGGGGTGAAGGAGCCGCACAAGAAGTTCCTTCAGAGGCCGGCGTTCGGAATGCCCGAAAAGGTGAATTACTCTTACTGTCTCGGCGGCATGTCATTCATATATTTTTTAATGCTCGTATGCACGGGATTGTTGTTGTCCATGTATTATGTGCCTTCTGAAAAAGAGGCGTTTAAAAGCGTTGCCGCAATTACCAACGATGTAACATTAGGATGGCTCATCAGAGGTCTTCATAAGTGGTCGGCAAATCTGTTTATCATATTTATAATGCTTCACACCATAAGGGTCTTTGTATCGCAGGCATACAGACCTCCGAGGGAATTGAACTGGATGGCGGGCGTGTTGGGGCTTGTCATTGCTATGGCTTCGGGATTTACGGGCTATCTGCTGCCGTGGGATCAGAAGGCATACTGGGCTACGGAGGTAGGCACTTCGATGTTCGGAACAGTACCGTTCATAGGAGACTATTTAATGCGCTTCGTGAGGGGAGGTCTCGATATAGACGGCGCGACTCTTATAAGGTTTTACAGCATGCATGTGCTTTTTCTTCCGGCTTCTATGGCGATAATTTTATGGGCGCATTTTCACATGGTTAAAAGGCAGGGGATTGCAAAAAGTCTCTGATAATGGAGTAACGGAGTATCGAAGTGATGGGAAAAGATAAAAGAGAAAAGAAATTTTATCCCGACTATTTTTCGGAAATAATAGTCAGCATTTTAATTGCCGTCGAAATCCTGATAATTCTGGCGCTTATCTATTATCCGTCCATCGGAAGGCAGATAGACTTCACAAAACCTTTTCAGCCGAGGCCCGAATGGTATTTCCTCTGGCTGTACCAGCTTGTGAGATATTTCCCCGGCAAGAGCGCGTTTATAGGCACGGTGATGATCCCTGCCGCTTTCGTGCTTTTGCTACTAATGATCCCTTATATCGATAAAGGGGAAAAAGGAAGGATAAAGGCGGTTGCAGCGGGAAGTGTAATTCTGCTCGCGTTCGTAATTCTTACAATTCTCAGCTTGCTGTAAGGCATTGACAACCAATCGGGCAAACCCTTATCATCCTCTGTATGTCTTCTGTGCTTCTCGATATAAAGAATCTCTCGGTATCTTTTAAGACGGACAAAGAACCTCTAAAAGTGGTATCCGATCTTTCTTTCGGCATAAAAAAGTCGGAGGTCTTCGGCCTTGTGGGAGAAAGCGGCTGCGGCAAAAGCCTTACCGCGCTTTCCATTCTGCGTATCCTTCCCGGCAATGCATTTGCAGAGGGTGAAATATTTTTCAATGATAAAAACCTTCTGACCGTCGGCGAAGACGAGATGCGCGGGATAAGGGGCAAGGACATTTCGATGATTTTTCAGGAGCCTATGATGTCCCTGAATCCCGTCCTGACCGTAGGCTATCAAATAGCGGAGGCGCTGACCGCGCATTTCGATATTTCAAAAAAAGAGGCTATGGGCAGGGCGGTGGAATTGCTGCGGGACGTGAAAATACCTTCCCCTGAATTGAGAATAAAGGATTATCCGCACCAGTTGTCCGGAGGCATGAGACAGAGAATAATGATAGCGATGGCTATAGCCTGTAATCCGCAACTCCTGATCGCGGACGAGCCGACAACAGCACTCGATGTAACGATTCAGGCACAGATACTGGAACTGCTTCAGGGGCTTCGCAAAGACAGGGATATGTCGGTCATGCTCATAACCCATGACCTGAGCATTATTTCCGAACAGGCGGACAGGGTCGCCATTATGTATGCCGGAAGGACCATGGAGCTTGCGAATGTCGATGAACTTTTCATGAATCCGCTCCATCCCTATACCAGGGGCCTTCTCGAATCCCTGCCTGTCGCAAAAGGCGCGGCCCTAAAGCCTATAACCGGTTTTGTCCCGACGCCCGATCAATTTCCTGATGGATGCAAATTTTCGGACAGATGCAATCTGGCATCCGATATTTGCATGAGAGGCGAACCTGAATTGAGAGAAATATCGAAAAATCATTTTGTGAGATGTGTAAAGGTATGAGCTTACTAACCGTCGATTCGATTAAAAAGTATTTTCCAGTGAAGTCCGGCTTCGGCAAGCCGCAGAACTGGGTGAAGGCCGTTGACGGGGTCAGCTTTAAGGTGAAGAAAGACAGTGTCTTTGCCATTGTGGGAGAAAGCGGCTGCGGCAAATCTACTGTGGCGCGTCTGATATTGAAGCTCCTCTCTCTAACGGACGGCAGGATATTTTTCAAAGGCGAAGATATCCTAAACATCAAAGGAGAGGAACTCAAGAAATTCAGGCGCTCGGTGCAGATAGTGTTTCAGGACCCCTTTGCTTCGTTAAATCCGAGGATGAGGGTCGTAGATACGCTCTCCGAACCCTTCAAGATACACAGGATAGCCGCTAAACATCAGATCAAGGACAGAGTTGTCGGGCTTTTGGAAAAGGTCGGCCTCGGCGCCGATGCCTTGAACAAATACCCGCACGAATTCAGCGGGGGCCAGAGACAGAGGATATGCATTGCGAGGGCGTTGACCGTTTCGCCCGAACTTGTCGTCGCCGACGAGCCGCTCTCTGCCCTCGACGTATCCATTCAGGCGCAGATACTCAACTTATTGCAGGACATTAAGAAAGAGACTGCAATATCGCTTGTCTTTATAAGCCATGATTTGAGGGTGGTTCATTATCTGAGCGATGAGGTCGCCGTAATGTATTTAGGCAAGATCGTCGAGACAGGGGAAACAGAGGAGTTGTTTAAATCACCGAAACATCCGTACACGAAATTATTATTGGCGTCCGCGCCTAAGATAAGGGCTAAGAGTCAAGAGTTAAGAGTCAAGAGTCAAAAAACTCATAACTCTAAACTCGTAACTCTAAACTCTAATGATGCGCCGAGCCCTATAACCATTCCGGCAGGCTGCCCTTTCCATCCGAGATGTCCCGAGAGGCTGGATATATGCGACAAGGAAGCGCCGGAATTGAAGGAAAGCGGAGGCAGAATCATATCCTGCCATTTATACTAAAACGCTTGCCGACCATAATTTTATGGAGGACGAAATAGATCGTGTGGTTTTTATATCTCGATGAAAGCGGCGACCTCGGGTTTGATTTTGTGAACAAGAAACCGTCCAAGTTTTTCACTGTAACCATCCTTGCCATAAAAGGGCCGGAAAATAACAGGCTTTTAATAAAGGCGGTCAAGAAAACTTTAAGGCGAAAACTTAATAGGCGAAAAGTCGCTGCTGAGGAGTTAAAGGGCGCTTAGACCCGAAAGTTCCGCTTGATATCAAACATGAAAACTCCCGTCAATATCATGGATTGCAGGCAGTTGACCTTTTTAGCTGGGGAATATTCAGAAAATACGAGAAAAGGGATTCGGAATGGTTTGATATTTTCAAGGATAAGGTGGCATTTGAAGATCAATACCTATAAAATAAATTTGAGCATGCCTTACAGGCTTCTTGCGTCGGGGCTCATGCCAACATATAGAAGGGAGCACCCCGAACAGCCTGCAACGGGCTTACCGCTCATCTTTAGATTAGCAATTGCAGAGAAGGATGTCAAGGGCAGGAGATTAAATGTGTAAGAAAGGATAGCAAGTTATGATTAAGTCAGATAAACTATACGAGCTTTATTGGCAGTCAAGCCAAAAATTTGATTACTTCATGACAGGGTTATCAATTGCAGTATTTGTTTATTCAATTCAGTCATTAGATTTAAATAGGTATTCCAGTTATCTCTTTTTAGTGCCAATAGCATGGATATTTTTACTGATTTCTGTAATTGCTGGGATTATACGCATTGAACTCTCTGTTACCCTAACTAAGGGTGATGCAGTAATAGAAACGATGCAATCGGCTAAAGCCAAGATTGACATCGCTAAAATAGAAAAGCAAAAGATGGATGATTTGAATAAGGAGATTACAGATTTTAAGGAAAAGCAGTTGGGGTACATAAAATATGCATCTTGGGCATATAGAGTTAACCAAATAGCACTTTTAGCTGGAATATCGCTTTTAGGTTTCTTAAAGATATTGAATATCTGAAAAAAGGACACGCATATTAGCCGTCGGACAGAAGGTGGGAGATCGAGATTGCAGAGGGAACGATATAGATCGAGGCTATTGCAATGAAGCCAGATAGATGGCGAAATAATGATGAGGGCAAGAGAAGCGAGCAATGGTAAAACTTCATCCTCATGCAAAAGAAAGACTTTTAGAACGTGGAGCGACAGAAAAGGAAGAAAGATGAGGCTGACATACGAGATAACGTAAAATATTTTTCGCACAATTGAGTCATGGTGGCCTCGAATCTGGTAATGTAGTTTCGCTGAAAACAAAAAACCAGAGGAGGAACACCATGACACAAGGACATTGTAACGCAAAAAGA
>JAJYVD010000074.1 GCA_021792185.1 Nitrospirota bacterium
ACGCCTTTCTTTTGCCGTTAATCCCATTGCTGTCTCCTTTTTTAAGAGACAGTATGAAATTTTTCGAATAGATTCTTATTTGAGGCAACGATTCACTTTCAAGTAGATTTTCGATGAGGCAATTCGCCGGATTGACTCAATATTCCCCTTCCGCGCATCACAATAAAAGAATGTTTTTACCGACAACGCGGGAAGGAATAAAAAAGAGAGGATGGGAAAGCCTCGATATTATTCTGATAACAGGGGATACCTATATAGACAGCCCGAATATCGGAGCTGCCGTCATCGGCAATGTCCTCGCAAAGGCGGGATACAAGGTAGGCATTATAGCCCAGCCTGATGTGAACAGCGGCGATGATATTACAAGGCTTGGAGAGCCTGAACTGTTCTGGGGAATTACCGCCGGCTCCGTTGATTCAATGGTAGCAAATTATACTGCTCTCAAGAAAAAAAGGCGCAGCGACGACTTCACTCCCGGAGGAAAGAATACCCGCAGGCCTGACCGCGCGACAATCGCCTATGCAAACCTGATACGGAGGCATTTTAAAAATACAAAGCCGCTTGTGCTTGGAGGCATAGAGGCGAGCCTCCGCAGGATCGCCCATTACGATTATTGGGACGACAGCGTGAGGAGGTCTTTGCTCTTTGACGCAAAGGCAGATATCCTCATTTACGGCATGGGGGAAAAGGCTGTTGTTGAAATTGCCGAAAAGATGTCGCACAACGAAGATGTTCGGGATATAAAGGGAATATGCTATATCTCGAAAGAGTCGAGAGAGAGGTATCTCCTGCTGCCGTCTTACGAAGATGCAAAAAAAGACAAAGAAAAATTCATCGAGATGTTTCGCCTATTTTACGAAAACAATGATCCCATTACAGCGCAGGGACTTTGCCAAAAGCAGGATACGCGCTATCTTATACAAAACCCGCCTTCCCCCTATCCTTCCGAGAAGGAGTTGGATGAGATACATGATATGCAGTTTGAGCGCGACGTGCATCCATATTATAAGAAACAGGGAATCGTGCGCGCGCTGGATACGATAAAATTCTCTGTAACTACTCATCGGGGCTGTTACGGAGAGTGCAATTTCTGCGCCATAGCAGTGCATCAGGGCAGGACTATAAGCTCTCGCAGCGCCGCCTCTATCCTGCGGGAAGTTAAAGCTCTTTCGATGATGCCATGCTTTAAAGGTTACATAGCAGATGTGGGCGGCCCTACCGCAAATATGTACGGCATTGAATGCGAAAAGAAACTGAGCAAGGGGAGCTGCAAAGATAAACGCTGCCTCTATCCCGCAAGGTGCAAGCAACTGAAGGTTGACCATTCGCGGCAGAGGGAGCTTCTGCGGCAAATAAGGGATATTCCGGAAATAAAAAAGGCATTTATCGCCTCAGGCCTCAGATACGATATGATAATGGACGATGCAGTATGCGGAACGGCATATCTTCGGGACGTTGTCGAGCATCATGTGTCAGGGCAGTTAAAGATAGCGCCTGAGCATACTGAAGATACGGTTCTGAAAAGAATGGGAAAGCCGGGGAAAAAGTATTTGCAGGCATTCAAAGAGGCATTCGACTCAATGAATAAAAAGCTCGGCAAGAAACAGTTCCTGACTTACTATCTCATAGCAGCGCACCCCGGATGCGATGAACAGGCAATGAAAAAGCTCAAGGAATTCACTGTGCGGGAATTAAAGATTAATCCCGAACAGGTGCAGGTCTTCACTCCTGCACCATCCACCTATTCCACGCTGATGTACTATACAGGAAAAGACCCTTTCACCGGAGAGAGGCTTTTTGTGGAAAAGGATATGAAGAAAAAGGAACGCCAGAAAGAAATTATAATAGACAGTCAGGACAAAAGGAGAACATATGGCAAAATATACCGCGCCGATTGAAGAAGAGCTTCGTCAGAGAATCCTTGCTTTGCCGAAGTGGGTGAAGTTCGCAGGCTTCATGAAAAAGGCCCTCACCGTATTTGTCGAGGAGCTTGAGAAAAACCCGGCTCTGAAACCTGAAAATTTCATTATCACCGTCTCTGAGCGGAAAGACCCATCAGGCAAAAAATGAAAATAGCGCCGGGGGGAAAAAGCAGAATTCTAATCACCTGCGCAAAAGGGATACCGCCATTTTTGAGTGAAGAACTCCTTGCGCTCGGATTCCCGGTGCTGTCCGAGACCATCGCGGGTATAGAGACAGAGGGGACTATGGACGATACCCTAAGGCTTAACCTCATGCTCCGCACAGGACATCGCGTCCTCTTTCTCCTCAAAAAATTCTCCGCGTCTGACGCCGATGACCTCTATCGATCGGTATCGGAGATAGCCTGGGAGGATTACATATCCGAGGACAGCTATGTCTGTGTAACATCCAGCGTGGACAATCCGACAATCAGGGATTCCCGCTACGCGAATATGCGCTGCAAGGACGCCATTGTGGACCGGATCAAAGAAAAGCGCGGGCAGCGTCCCGATTCGGGTCCGGCTCAGGACAGAACCGTGATAAACCTTTATTGGAGGGGAGATAAATGCGCCCTGTATTTCGACACCTCGGGCGAGTCCCTATCAAAGCGCGGATACAGAAAGATCCCCATGAAGGCGCCTATCTATGCAGGAGACACTCGCGGCTGCGGTTATTATGGCATCAAAATGGAACGGCAGCGGCCACTTCATAAACCCGATGTGCGGCAGCGGCACTCTTGCCATAGAAGCCGCATTCATGGGACTGAACAGGGCTCCGGGACTTTTAAGGGACAATTTCGGGTTCATGCATCTGAAGGGATTTAACGAATCCCTGTGGAAGGAATTGCGCGCGCAGGCGAAAAAAGAGGCGGGAAAGGCCGTGAAGCTAAGGATTATCGCTACCGATATCAGGAAAGAGGCTGTTGAGGCCGCGAGGAAAAATGCCGCTGCCGCCGGGGTGGAGCATCTTATCGAATTCTCTGTATGCGATTATTCCGAAACCCCGATTCCGGATGGAGGAGGGATAGTAATACTAAACCCGGAATACGGTGAGAGAATGGGGAAGATACATGAGCTTGAATCCGTGTACAAAGGCATCGGAGATTTCTTCAAGCAGAAATGCGGCGGATATACCGGATATATATTTACCGGAAATTTTGAACTTGCGAAAAAGGTGGGGTTGAGGTCAAAGCGCAGGGTTCAATTCTTTAACGGCGGCATAGAATGCAGGCTTCTTGAATATGAATTGTACGCTGGCAGCAAAAAGAACAAAGACGCCGTTTCCTCCACTTTATAGTTTTGCTCCATTTAAAGTATAGTAAAAGGAGTGAGATTCGAAGAACTTAATATTCCCGAGAAGGTGCTTGAGGGAATAAAGGCCGCGGGATTTACCGAATGCACGCCGGTGCAGGCGCAGACGCTGCCCGAAGCCCTGCGGGGCAAGGACATTGCGGCTCAGGCACAGACAGGCACCGGCAAGACAGCGGCATTTCTGATAACTGTATTTTCGCGCATGCTCTCTACACCTTCGCCGGGACGGGGCTCTTCCCCGCGTGTGCTCATAATTGCGCCGACCCGCGAGCTTGTCGTACAGATAGACGCCGAGGCTAAACTGCTCGGCGGTCCGGCAGGTTTCAAGACGCTGCCGGTGTTCGGCGGCATCGAATACCTGAAGCAGCGCGAAGATATAGCAAAGGGAGTTGACATACTTATAGGCACGCCCGGCAGGCTCATAGATTATCTCAAGCAGAAGGTCTACAGCCTGAAGAAGACCCAGTTCCTCGTAATAGACGAGGCCGACCGGCTTTTCGACATGGGCTTCATCAACGACCTCCGCTTCCTGCTCAAGAGGATGTCCCCTTACGATAAACGCCAGTCCATGCTCTTTTCAGCTACGCTTTCCCACCGCGTGCTTGAGCTGTGCTATGAACACATGAACCTTCCCCTGCAGTTCTCGGTGACGCCGGAAAAGGTAACGGTAGAGCAGATAGAGCAAGAGGTATATCATGTGGGCATGTCGGAGAAGAACGGACTGCTCCTCGGAATACTCAAGCGCGAGCCCGGCGGCCGCTATCTCATTTTCTGTAATACCAAGCACGCGGTCGAACGGCTTGACGCGCTTCTGAGCGCCAACGGTCTCGCAGCCGCAGCTATCACAGGGGACATAGATCAGAAAAAACGGATGAAGGTGCTCTCCAGTTTCAAGGACGGCACGTTACCGATCCTTATAGCCACGGATGTGGCAAGCCGGGGACTTCATATCGACGGAGTAACGCATGTCATCAACTACGACCTGCCGCAAAATCCCGAAGACTATGTGCACCGGATAGGCAGGACAGCGCGGGCCGGAGCCGAGGGCAGAGCGATAAATCTCGTCTGCGAGGAATACGTCCATTCCCTTCCTGAAATAGAGGCCTACATCAGGTTGAAGATACCGGTCATGCCGATTACGGAAGAGATGATCGTCACCGGATACCGCAGGGGGCGTGCCGTAAAGAAAGTTATGCGTTCGCAAGAGCCTCGAAAAATACGCCCGAAAGAAAAAAGACCTCATGCCGGGCTTCGCCGCCCCGATAGAAAAAGACCTCCCAGGAGCCGGCCGTAACGTTCACTTACCCTCTGGTTAAATGCCTGTATTTAATCCTGTGCGGCTGGTCAGCGGCAGATCCGAGACGCGCCTTTCTGTCAGCCTCATATTCCGAATAGTTGCCTTCAAACCATACTGCGCTGCTGTCGCCCTCAAAGGCGAGAATATGCGTGGCGATACGGTCGAGGAACCAGCGATCATGGCTGATAATCACGGCGCAGCCCGCGAAATTCTCTAATGCCTCTTCCAAAGCGCGCATGGTATTTACGTCGAGGTCGTTAGTCGGCTCGTCAAGCAGAAGGACATTCGCCGTTTCCTTCAGCATGCGGGCGAGATGCACGCGGTTACGCTCACCCCCTGAAAGCATGGAAACCTTTTTCTGCTGGTCGCTTCCCGAAAAATTAAAGCGTGCCACATATGCGCGTGAATTGACCTCTCTCTTGCCGAGTTGAATGACATCCTCGCCCCCTGAGATAATCTCCCATATGGTCTTGTTGGGATCGAGGACGCCGCGGCTCTGGTCAACGTATGCCGGTTTAACTGTCTCTCCGATTTTAAAAGTGCCGGCATCGGGTTTTTCCTGTCCTGTTATCATCCTGAAAAGAGTTGTCTTTCCCGCCCCGTTAGGCCCTATTATTCCTACAATACCTCCCGGCGGAAGGGAAAAGGTCATATCCTCCATAAGAATATTGTCGCCGTAAGCCTTGCTAACATTGCTTGCCTCAATAACAACGTCTCCAAGCCGCGGGCCGGGCGGAATATATATTTCAAGTTCCTTTGCCCTCTTTTCGACATCCTGACTTATAAGAGCCTCATACGAATTGATGCGCGCCTTTGATTTCGCGTGGCGTCCCTTAGGCGACATCCTTATCCACTCAAGCTCGCGCTGCAAAGTCTTCTGTCTTTCGCTCTCGGACTTCTCCTCATGCTGAAGGCGGTTCTTCTTCTGTTCCAGCCATGAAGAGTAATTCCCCTTCCACGGAATCCCCTGTCCTCTGTCCAGTTCCAGAATCCATCCGGCGACATTATCGAGGAAATAACGGTCATGAGTTACCGCGATGATCGTGCCCGCATAGCTTTGAAGATGGTGCTCCAGCCATGCTACGGTCTCGGCGTCAAGATGGTTTGTAGGCTCGTCAAGAAGGAGGATGTCAGGCTTTTGCAGGAGCAGCCTGCAAAGCGCCACGCGGCGCTTCTCGCCCCCTGAAAGCACCTTTACCGGCGTATCTCCGGGAGGGCAGCGCAGGGCGTCCATTGCCATCTCCAAACGAGAATCCAGATCCCACGCGTCCAGGGCTTCCAGCTTCTCCTGCACCTTACCCTGACGCTCGATGAGTTTGTTCATCTCGTCGTCGGACATGGGCTCCGCGAATTTCTCGTTGATAGCATTGTATTCATTCAGGGCGTCTACTGTCTCCTGCACCCCTTCCTGCACAATCTCCCGCACGGTCTTACTGTCATCAAGCGC
Source organism: Nitrospirota bacterium (assembly GCA_021792185.1). GTDB lineage: Bacteria > Nitrospirota > Thermodesulfovibrionia > Thermodesulfovibrionales > Dissulfurispiraceae > GWB2-47-37. The sequence goes on from JAJYVD010000074.1 coordinate 6,017, forward strand.
AGGTTCCTGTTCGAGAAAACCTATGGTGTGGCCGGGAGAGAGAACCGTCTCGCCGTTGAATTCCTTATCCGTTCCGGCAAGGATGCGGAGAAGGGAACTTTTACCGGACCCGTTAAGGCCGATCACTCCGATTTTCGCACCGTAGAAATACGAAAGATAAATATCTTTCAACACCGGCTTCTTGTCGTAATACTTGCTTACCCCTATCATGGAGTAAATAACCTTGTTCGGCTCATTGCTCATAGTAATTCAAATCCTTTCTTTGAATGGAAATAACGCCCCCTCCGACTCCCCCTCTTATTTTAAGAGGGGGCGGGGGGAGTTACCTGTTGTATTTATAATACGCTGCGCAGCTTCCTTCCATGCTCACCATACACGCGCCTATAGGTTTTTCAGGGGTGCATGCCTTGCCGAAAAGAGGGCATTCCGAAGGGATTTTAACGCCCCTCAACACCAAACCGCACTGACAGCCCTTCGGCTCAGAAGAATCTGGAACATCTATTTTAAAAACAACCTCTGCATCCCGCTGCTTATATTCATCCCTCAGTTTCAGGCCGCTCTGCGGCAGCGACCCTATGCCCCTCCAATAACTGTCGCACGGCTCGAAATACTTATTGATAAACTCGACAGCCTTTTGGTTGCCGTTCTCCGTAACAACGCTTTTATATTGGATTTCGACCGCCGCCCTTCCCTCTGCGATCTGCTTAAGCAGCATTGTTATGCCTGATAGTATATCATCCGCGCCGAAACCGGTTATAACGCACGGCGTGGAATGTTTTGAAGCGATGAAATCATACGGCTTGCTGCCGATTATGGTGCTGACATGCCCAGGCATTATAAAACCGTCTATCCTGACGTCATCTGATTGGAGCAAAACATCGAGCGCCGGAGGCACGAGCTTGTTCACAGAATATATGAAGAAATTATTTATCTGCCGCCGCTCTGCTTCAAAGATAGTGCCTGCCACTGACGGCGTAGTCGTCTCAAACCCCGCTGAAAAGAAAATCACCTTTTTATTTTCATTCTCCTCCGCGATCTTCAGGCAGTCGAGCGGAGAATAGACCACGCGTATGTCCGCGCCCTCGGCCCTTGCCTCTGATAGAGACTTCTTAGCGCCCGGAACGCGCATCATGTCGCCGAACGTGCAGAGTATCGCGTTATCGAGCATCGAGAGGGCAATGGCTTTGTCGATGTCTTTAATGGATGTAACGCATACAGGGCATCCAGGGCCGCTCAAAAGACGCAAGCCTTCAGGCAAAAGGCTTCTTATGCCGTGCTTGAATATGGCCACAGTATGAGTCCCGCAGACTTCCATAAGATTAACGGGTCGGTTAATTTTGTTATAGAGGTTTTTAATCAGATCGATCATGTCTAAAAAGTATAGCAAAAACAATTTGAATATTGACAGTTCGGCGGGAGCGGGGCCGCATCCTGCAATTCGCTAAAGTGCATTGAAATGTTATGCCCCGATTATTTCATTCAGTCCGTCAATAATCATTTCTATTTCTTCAGGGGAAGCTTTGCCTATTAATTTTCCGATTCTCTCAACTGAAAGCGTCCGAATCTGACTTATCTTTACCCAAGATTGTTTGGGCAAATCAGAGATTTTCAATTCCAAGGTCAAAGGAAAGCCGGCGCGTTGAGGTTGACTGGTAAGAGCTACGGCAATGACTGTTCCTGATCGTTCATTGAAAACATCCTGACTTATAATTAAGACAGGTCGCAAACCCGCTTGCTCACGTCCTCGCACCGGGTTTAAGTCGGCCCATCTAATATCGCCTCTTAATATTCGGGCCACTGACTCAAATCCTCATTCAACCCTTCATCCGCCATTGTCTTTTCGAAATTCTTATCAAGCTTGGCGCATTCTTTGGCCAGACGGGTGCGCTTCATTCGTGAAAGCTTCTCTTCTACAGCTTCCTGAATGGCCTGGCTGCGATTCTGAAAAACATGTTCACTAACAAACCGGTCTAACTGACTAATGTAGTTTTCATCCAATGTTATTGCAATTTTTGTTTTACTCATATTCACCCCTGGTATTACTTTACATCATACCTATGGTTTTGTCAATTGATTTTATAGACATTGTAGAGAACACATAAACTGTCCGCATCAGTAGCACATAAACTGTCCGGTTAAGATTGGATAGAGCAAGGAGGGCTATCCATGAAAAGGACAGAAATACTGCAGGAGGTGCGGAAGATGAGATTTG
>JAJYVD010000020.1 GCA_021792185.1 Nitrospirota bacterium
CGAGCCAGTCGCAGCAGCTTTTCCTTCTCTTGTGCTAAATAAGCCCTGTCCCCCTCTATTTTCATGAGCTAATGATAACATAGGCAAATCCTTTATGTAAAGTTAATTAACGGACAATACACTAGCGTGCAATTAGGGCATTTAAAGAAATTCAAATCCGCCCATTCCGGATAGCTCTCTTTCGGCTGGCGAATTAAGTTCAATGTCTCGCTGTCGAGCCTGACATCGAACCTCTTTTCGGATTCGTCGCCAAATTTAAAAACGTAATTAAAATATATCGGCTTGCTCTCCATGAAAATTATTTTACCATAGTCAAAACATCTCAGGCATAAGCCGTAAAGGAATTTTCTAAGGCAGGATAGCAGGTGTGCTGAAAAGACTTTAATAGCGAGACCATAGCGCCGAACCCTCCAGCCGTTTAAGGGCAAATTCAGCATTACCTGTTACATTCAGCAGAAAAACAGGCTATGCGGTTTCTTATCGCATTATTAAAGGCTTTGCAGGCATACCTGCTATCCATCTTCCCAGTCTCCAGAGTAACTCGCTTTTCTGATTCTATATATGCGGGAAGCCAAAGCATTGGAGCGACTTCGACAGCCCAAGCGTAACATGGATGTTTAAGCGGCTGGCGTAGCTTCGGCCAATGGCTCGTAGAGAGAATGGCGGGATGCCTTTCGAGAATGAAGCGGAAATGCTTTGTCTCTCTGAATCTCAAACATTTTCCTTCAGCTTGCCCGCAGCGCCTCCACAATATTCATTCTTGCTGCGCGAAACGCAGGAAGCACTCCTCCCACAAGCCCCATTATCAGCGAAAACGCCATCGACTGAAGGATTATCTCAAGCGTGAGGCTGAAAGAAAACGCAAGCTCCGAAAAAGTCTGGAAATTCATTGTCGAGACAGTGAAAAGCTGCAAAAACGATGCAAAAAAAAGCCCGACGCATCCTCCGATAAGGCCGAGCAGCAGAGATTCAGCCAAAAACGCCATTAGAATGCTCCGCCTTTGAAACCCGAGCGATCGGAGGGTTCCTATTTCGCTTACGCGATTGGAGACTGCCGCGTACATCGTGATCATTGCGCCTATTACGGCTCCGACCGAAAATATAATCGTCAAAGACAATCCTAAGATTCGCAGGAACTTCGCCATCATCTCAGACTGCTCCTCATAGTATTTGGTTTCCCGTAAAACATCAACCGTAAGCCGGGGGTCGCTCTCCAATCTGCGCTTCAGCTTCTCGAATTCAGAGGAATCCCGCAGTTTGAGTATAACGGAGGAATAAACAGGCCGCCTGAATGCCTGCATAAGCTGGTCAGCGTCTCCCCATATCTCCGAACTGAAACCAGTATTCCCGGCATCGAATATCCCGACCACTGTCCAGTCCCTCATCCCGAATCTAAGGATCTCGCCTATGCCGCCGCCCTTGAACCGTTTTGCGATGCTCTGCCCCGCCATTATCTCCGATGAGCCGGATTTAGGCATCCTGCCTTCGACAATTTTTACCTGCGGCCGCATTTTCAGAGAGGTTTCGGAAATACCCCTGATAACGACGTGGGACGGCTTATCCGTGCCTCTTTTTGGAAGGTTTATGAGCACCACTATCTCTTTTGCGACAAGCCTGCGGCTGTCAGGGCCCATAGCTATCTCCGGCTGCACCTCAACTATAGATGCCTGCCCGCGCTCTACGCCGCTCTGAACCTCGGATTTAGATGCCTTTCTTATTATCACAGCATTGTCGTAAGAGCCTGTCTCAACATGGGTCTTTTGAAGCCCTTCGGCAAGCATCAAAATCGCTGCGAATACAAAGACAACAAGCGCCATTCCGGCTATCGTAAGTGTCGTGGTGAGCCTGCGGGTCCAGAGATTTCGGAAGCTGTAATAAAGCGGGATAGCCATTAACCGATCCTCCTGAGGCCGTCGGCTATGCGTATCCTCACGGACCGGTAAGTCGGAAAAAGCGCGGCAACCGTCCCTACGACTATCGATGCGGCAATATCCATATAGATTGTCGCGGGAGCTATGTTGAAGATCGGGAAATAAGTGCTTAACGCCGTGCTGAAAATATCCGCAACCGGAAAAGTGGCAATAATTCCCAAGGCGCAGCCAATGGATGTAATTATAAGGGATTCCCCGAATATCAATCCTGCTATGTGCCTGCCGCCAAACCCCATAGACTTAAGCACAGCGTATTCTCCTATGCGCTCGCGGGTTGTCATCGCCATGGTGTTTGCCACCACAGCCATTATGATAATGATGATGACGAACGAGACAAGCTGGATTGCGACAACAATCGCCTCGGTCATGGAGATGAAGCCGAGCTGAAACGCCTTTTCGGTTTCGGTTAATGTCTCGGCGAGGGAATTCTTAAAGAGCTTATCGATAGCCACCGAAACCTCGGATGAAAGTTCAGGATGCCTTATGCCTATCATGAAAAAACCTGTCTGGTCACCCCTTCTGGGCACGCTCTTTTTCAGTGTTTCATTGAGATAGTCCCAGTGAAATATAAACATTGTCTCGTCAGTGCCTTTATCCCTGCCCTTATAGACTCCCCTCAGCACAAAGTCCCAATTACCGGGGAAGATCGTGCCTTTCAGGGTAATTATATCCCCGATTTTCCAGCCGTATTTGTCAATGAGCTTTCGGCCCGCGATAGCGCTTTTTCTATCCCGCACAAACGCCTGATAATACTCGGGCGAAAGCACTATTTCAGGATAGAGTTCGAGATAAGGCTTAGGCTCTACCGCGAAGTTCGCGAAGAAGTTTTTCTCGTCTATATAAATTCCTCCGAACCAGCTTCCGGCAGACACGACCTTCACGCCCTCGACCTGCTGTATCTTTTCTTTGTAGGAAATGGGAAGCGAAAATACGAGGGATATGGCGTTTCTTGTTACGAGGCGGCTTGCGGATGAAGCAGCAACGCCGGCGTACCATGCGTCAACCACTGTCCGCAGCAGGCCAAAGGCAAGTATTGCTATGGTCATGCCCAAGATGGTAAGGGAGGTGCGGAGTTTATGCCGGAAGGCGTTTCTTAATATAAGCTTAATTATAAACATAACTTGCTGTTGTCAATAGCATGCGTAAGCCAAAGCATTTCCGCTTCATTCTCGACTGGCTTCCGGCCATTCTCCGAAGCTACGCCAGCCCGCTTAAACATCCGTGTTACGCTCGGGCTGCCGAAGTCGCTCCAATACTTTGTCTTCCGCCTTTGCTATCGTAATTTCTAAATTCTTTTCGGATTCTGCTTATCATTCAAAACTCAAAACGCCTTTTTCGAGATGAACGATTATGTGTGCCTTTTCAGCCGCACGGGCGTCATGCGTAACCATTATGATAGTCTTTCCGAGTTCCCTGACAAGCCTATCCATAAGCTCCAATATCTCCTTTGCCGAAACCCTGTCGAGGTCTCCTGTAGGCTCGTCCGCAACAAGAATTGCCGGGTCTGTTATGATCGCCCGCGCTATGGCCACGCGCTGCTGCTGCCCGCCTGAAAGCTGCGCCGGGTAATGATCCATTCTGTCCGAGAGATTAACTACCCGCAATGCCATCTCCACGTGCTCATGCCTCTCTTTTTTTGAGAGTCCTGTTAGAAGAAGCGGCAACTCGACATTTCAAAGGCCGTAAGCACAGGGATAAGGTTATAAAATTGAAAGATAAAGCCTACATTCCCTGCCCTCCACCCGGCAAGCTCTGTCTCTGAAAGTGCGGCTATATCCACGCCCCCAACCCTCACAATCCCGCTGTCAGCCTTGTCTATGCCTGCGATAAGGTTTAAAAGAGTGCTTTTGCCCGAGCCTGACGGTCCCATTAAGGCTAAGAATTCCCCTTCAGGGATGTCGAGGTTTATGTCCTCAAGCACAGGGATAATCTGGCTTCCCCGGCGATATGATTTCGAGAGATTTTTAATTTCTACAATCAGCGGTTTTTTGTTTTCCATAAATAACTTTTTAAATCATCTGAGGGGGAAGGCAGGGATTTACGCTTCATTCTCGAAAGGCATCCCGCCTTTCTCCGAAGCTGCGCCAGCCAGCTTCAACATCCGTGTTACGCTTTGGGCTGCCGAAGTCGCTCCAACCCCATGCCTTCCTCCTCTCTTATAAATGAAGCGGAAATGCTTTGGCTTCCCTGATAACAAAGATTTATCCTCTCTATTTTTCGGCAAGTTTTATCTTTGAGCCGTCTTTTAGCTTCTTTGGCGGATTAAGCACCACCCTGTCCCCGCTCTTTACCCCGCTCAAAACCTCCACCATATCCCCGAGCTTTGCGCCTGCGGTTACCGGAGTTTCCGCCACCCTGTCTCCCTTCACTACAAACGCTGCCTGCTTGCCATTACGGGTAACCAATGCGGCCGGATTTATAGCTGTCTTCGGCTTTTGCTCCTCCGTAGTTACGGCCCTCAAAAGGAACGCGACCTTTGCGCTCATCTCAGGCAATATCCGGCTGGCCTTGTCTATAAAGCGCACCTTTACCATAACAGTCGCCTTTGTGCGGTCGGCAGTAGGCACGATCATATGAACCGCGCCGCGAAAGCGGGAATCGGGCAGGGCATCGAGCTGTATCTCGGAGGGCTGGCCCAGGCTCACGTTCCGGATATTAGATTCGGAGACATCAACCTCTATCTGCAGCGAAGCCATGTCCGCTATGGTTACAACCGCAGCTTTCGCATTGGCAGCAGCGCCGAGAGGCGTAATAATATCCCCGATATCCGCGTTTTTGGTGAGGACTACGGCGTCAAAAGGCGCGCGGATCAAGGTATATTCAATAGAGACCTTAGCGCCTTTAAGCGTCGCGGCGCTTGCCTTAACAGCCGATTCAGCGGCTGCAACAGCGGCCTGAGCCTTGTTTAAACGTGCCTCCGAGGCGTCATATTCGGCCTGCGATACGTATCCGTGCGGAAGCATCTCCTTATTACGTTTAAAGGAAAGTCCTGCATCCTGAAGCTCTGCCTTTGCCTGTTCGAGATTGTGGCGGGCTACATTCAGATTGGCAGTGGCCTGCTCTTTTGACGCCTCGACGTCCTCGCTTTCGAGACGGGCTATGACCTGCCCTTTTTTAACAAGGCTTCCCTCTTCTACCCCGAGCCAGACGAGCCTGCCTGTGGTCTTTGAGGCTACTGCGGCCTTGCGCTGGGCAACAACGTAGCCGCTCGCGTTAAGCAGTGTTAATGCCTGCGAGGGATACGCTGGGGAAACAGTGGCCACTTCTACCTGAACCGCAGGGGTGAATACGCCTTTTATGCCAAGGATTATTAGGACAACGGCAATTGCGGCTGCCGTTATTTTGAAAACCGGTTTTTTCTTTTTATATCCGATGCCGGTTGTTGCTTTCTCTATCTTAAGTTTTGAAATATCCTCATTCGCCATCATCCGCTCCTTGTTCCACGTGGAACACTCATAGAACCTTCCATTGCTCGGGAAGGAAAAGCCTCTCGTAGGTTATGAACGCAAAACTATCCGTCATTCCCGCAATAAAATCGCAGACCATGCGGTGACGATCCAGCCTCTTTTCAGAAGGGACGTCTTTAACCAACTCATCTATATGCTCCAGATAATATTCATAGAGCGCCTTTAATATGCCCTTTGCCTTGTTGAACTCGTTCCTTATCCTCTCGCTCTCATAAACCCTCTCAAAAAGAAAATCCCTCAGCTTATAAACCGCCATAGACATTTCTTCGCCCATTCCTATGTCCTTTATCCCTGCCTCAAGGCTTGCCTTAATAACATCCCGCACCATCACATCTATCCGGTTTGAATAGACCTCGCCTATCACCTTTATTATCTCTCTCGGCAGATCCGATTTCTTAATCACCTCTGCCCTTAATGCGTCATCGAGGTCGTGATTCACATAGGCTATGATGTCGGAGACGCGGACAACCATGCCTTCAAGGGTTGCGGGTTTGTCCTTTGGATTGTCGGAAAGAATCAGGCCCTTGCCCTTTGAGTGCTTCACTATCCCGTCCCTGACTTCCTTGGTCAGATTAAGCCCCAGCCCGTTTTTCTCAATAAAATCAACGACTCTCAGGCTTTGCTTGTAATGATCGAACCCTCCGGGATGAAGCTCTCTTAATATCGCCTCTCCTGCGTGGCCGAATGGCGTGTGCCCGAGATCATGGCCGAGAGCGATCGCCTCGGTCAAATCTTCGTTCAGCCTCAATGCCCTCGCGATTGTCCGAGCGATCTGCGACACCTCAAGCACATGCGTTAAACGTGTCCGGTAATGATCCCCCTTAGGAGCAAGAAAGACCTGAGTCTTATGCTTTAATCTCCTGAATGCCTTTGAATGGATTATCCTGTCCCTGTCCCGCTGAAAGCATGTCCTGAGATTATCTTCCTTCTCAGGCCTTGCCCTGCCTTTGCTTTTTGAGCTCAAGCAGGCATTGGGATGAAGTATCTGCTTCTCTATATCTTCAGTCTGTTCGCGTATTGTCATGTTTTGCTTTGCTCCTTTTTAAATCTCGCCTGTCAATCGCGCAAGATTGTGAATTGCCGCGGGAATAGACGAATATTCGGCTTTTCCTTTATATGGAAACGGCTCCCAAAATACAGAGATCAAACTGCCGTCGCATCTTATCGACTGACTGCCTGAAAGAAAAATCTCTTTTATCGCCTGCCTTTTGTCCCGAGACTCTAAAAAACCGCCAGCGAATCTGGGAGTTTCGGCTGTTACATAAAAATCCTTATCGAAATCAGGGTCGTGGGTCTTAATCTCATTGGAGAAACCCATTGATTTTAATAATTTATTTGCCAGATGCCTAATCCCTTTCATGTTTATGAGATTTCTTGCTCCGGTATCTGCCTTAGCGGTAATCAAGAAATTTCCGCTTGCTGCGCAAGGTCTTGAGATTGAAAAATGGCTCGGCGTGTTTTCATCTCCCGAATAATAATCGTATTCGAAATCTATCCCATGCCACGCAGCCGACCCCTTTGCTCCGGACAACTTAATGTCCAGAACCTTTGAGAGTTTGCTTAAAACATTCCTCTCTTTATACCATGTATGAAGGAATGCGGCAAAAACGACAACGGCAATAAGCAGAATAAAATAAACATATTCCATTTTTTATCGATCCACTATTTTTTCAAGCTCTGCAATTAATGCCGGAATGTCCTTTTTTACAGTTTTCCAGAGGATATTCAAATTTATGTCGAAATATGCGTGTATCAGCCGATTTCTCATACCGACAATACTCGCCCACGGAATTTGCGGGTATGCATTCCTGGTTTCATCGGTTATCTTTGTTGCAGCTTCTCCGATAATTTCTATGGATTTAACAATGGCAAGAACAAGCTGCCTGTCTGTGTTGAGTGATTTTCTGGTTTTGTTTTCCGCAAACGACATCGCATCAACAGCGGCATCAAACATATGCCGCAGTCGAACAAAATCATCTTTCTGCATACTGTACCCGTGCCGACTTCACTACCTCTTTCCTGAAATAGCGGCTTAAATCCTGCGCTGTTCTTAAATCAACCTTGCGGCCAAGAAGCTTTGTCAGTTCTATTTCCATGCCGGCCAGACCAATGAAGCCCGGAGTCTTGGCAGGATAAAATTCAATGAGCAAGTCAATATCGCTCTCAGGTTTTAACCGCCCCTCTAATGCGGAGCCAAAAAGCGCCAATTTGCGGATGCCGTTTCTTTTACAAAAATCAGCGATAGCCTTTCGGGGAAGCTGAAGAGAGGTATTAGCTTTCGGGTTACCCTGTTTCATGAGTAAATTATAACATAAGGAATTGAGGGAGACAGGGAAAGAGTAAATGTTGTTACAGAATTTCGTACGGCTCGACAGTTCTGCATTCTTTTTCTATTTGATACTTAACCTGGGTTATGGTGGTCTCATCCACCATGTTTCTCCTTGCCGTAATCACGCCTTCGCACATCTTAGGATTTATTACTATCAGCGAATCATCCGTGGTTCGGTAATTTACCATCCAACCCGGCAATGCGAGCACAGGTGTAACAAAGACCTGCTTCCCAATGCTCTCCCTTAAAAATTTAGAAAGCCATTTCGCCTGCTCTTTCGCCTGCCTGATAAATTCTGTATTTCCGCCATCGGGAAAGTTGAGCACGTTTCCGTCGTAACTTACATTCGCCGCCTCTGTTCCTTTTATATTTTGCTTGCTTTTGGTTTTTGTCTCAACGGCATAAATACCTGTCTTGCCTATAACAATATGATCAATATTAAATTTGTCCGCAGGAAAGTCGTGATAAACATAATACCCGTGCCTCATAAGCTGATTAAGTGCCTGCGCTGTGGCGAGTTCGCCGTCAAGACCAAGGCTTATATGACGAAGGCTTGCAGAATGATTTTTTATTTTCCTGAAGAAGGCAAAATAAAATACAGTATAAAGACCTGTAAAAAGTAACTCCACCAATAAAGAAGCTGTCTTGTATCTTTCAGGCGTTAATAAAACCGCTATGATAAATATCACCGTAACAAAGTATAAACTCGTCATAGCAAGCATTCTATCTATGGCTATCTCTCGTTCCTGCTTGCGTAGTGTTTCACCAGGATTGCGTAATAGCTTTTCTTTTAAGGGTGATCGCTTCTTTTTCTGGTAAATTTTTTTGCCGATTTTTGTATCTTTCCATAAGCCGGTCGGCAAAAGAAGCGCACTGTAAAGAGCGCCAAACATTGAGAAGAAAAGCAAAATTTTCACGGCTAACTGAATTTCCATAATATCCTCTTGATAATTCCATCACTACTGTGCGACTGTCAATACTCTGAATCACAAAAGAGACTGATTGGCCTCAGGTAACTGCATGAAGATAAACCTTGGTTCTCAGTTATCAATATCGCCTTCAGCCTTTTTATCCGTACTCCCTATCGGTTCATCCGACTTGTTGGGCGATAACAGGTTAGCCAGTTCCTCTAACAGTGATTCCATCTTCGTCTGTTCTATTTGACTCATTTCGTACTCAATCTTAGAATACCGATAATCTTGACGGTAACGCTCCTCGGCTTTACGCCTAATATTGTAGGCTGTACGACCTCTGATTTCCTGATCCGGCGCATCTGCGCGAGAGAGACGATCAGCTATCTGGCGTTTGAGATTCTCAACTGCCTGAGAATTTGCGATGAGTGCAAGAGTTGCAAGCCCGTAGAATGATCGTTCCAATATTCCCCAACCGGTTTGTTGTCTGCCTCCCTTGAACGCCCACCCCATAAGTAACCCCTGCAACTTCTCAAAGACCTCAAAACACTCTCGTTGATAGGCATCTATTGCTATTTCAAACAGGGTCTCTGTTAGCTGAAAGCTCTCGACAAAAGCCACTGTCTCTTTGTCATCAGGAATCCATGAAACAGTAGAGATAAGCCAGAGTGCGTGTTTACGAAGCTCATCTCTGATATGATCGTTGCAGACTGGCGAGTTCGAGAGCGCGAGAAGTATTTGTGTCATACGTGAGATCCAGTGAATCATGTCAAAGGTAAAATGGGACCGCTTCTCGATAGCCAGCAGAAGCAACTCTTTTTGGGCTTGATACAACCCATCTGCCCAATCCTCTATATGCTGAACTGCCGTTCTTGCACCCTCATTCTCTGGATTAGCTTCGACAATTGCATTAGCCAACTCCGTTAACCACGATAGAAGTGATTGCGTGGTCGTACTCGAATAGTATGGAGCCAGATATGTGCTGTGAGCGCTCACCAAGGGGGTATCGGGCACTTTTAGAAAGAGCTTCGTAACCATCGTGACATTTTCTTTAAGATGATCTACTAAGAAGTGAATATCGTGCGCATTAGATCGAATAAGCGCAAATGTCAGCTTTGCAAGTTGCTCTATAGCAGTTAACGTAACTGGGCGATACTTCTCATTTGCAACCCCCGTGCAGGCTATTAGTCCAATCTCCTCTGTTAGTGTGGTGATGCTATTTGGTTCATTGCGCTCAAGGAAGAAATGCGCTGATTGCCCCATTAATCGAACCCCCTCCATCAGCACGTCAGCCATCTGATGGGGTATTACAGACTTCACAGCCTCCGAAAGATATCCAGCGGCAATAATCGCATGGGTTTTCGATGCATATCTGTTGGAGTAATCTATTGCGATATAGACTCCTATTAGTTCCGCCAAAGTCTGCAATGATTGTTCGATCTGTTGCTCATCTCCGCGACTGACACCGAGCCTTGTATTTTGACGGAGAAGTTCTAGTGTATCATTGATAAACCTGTCAGTGGACAACGGGTTATCTATTACCAGGGGATTGTGGAAAAAGGTCTGTCCCTTCGCCTCGACATAATTTCTGTTGATAACGACAACTGCCCTCAATGCTGCATCAGAAACTTCATGATCTCCCTGTTCAGCATACCGTCTAGCGAGCGAAATCGCGTACTGAATTGCCTTCTGTGCTCCAGCAGTCCAATGTGGATTGGCCAGAAAATATGCTGCACGAGATGTGTCAAAAGAAGTACCAGAGGGATCAGCATCGGTACCAGGAGCAGTATCTGTAGACTGAAACAATGGTGCAGCTCGTTTTGCCCGCCTAACCCATACTCGCATTTCACGGTTAGAATCTTTAATGACGAGATTCAGTTGCTTCAAAGGATTTATGAGCGCAAGGGCACGGCGATAGGCATATAAAAAAAGCATGAGGATCAGAGATATTCCCCACGCAGATCCCAAAATAGCTACTGCGGCCCATGATGTGTCCGAGATGAGAGAGGCGCAGGCTATGGAAATTGCCAGAAGAAATATGCCTGCAAAAGACACTATAATGCGTATGTCCGTGCTGAGTCTACGGAATAGCCCATGTGGCATACGTTCGACATTCACCTGCATTGCAAACATAACGAGAGAAAAGGCAATGGCTGCTGCACCTATCAGCGCACTTCCAATATTAAGAAATAGCGACTGAAGGTCATTGAGCTTATTTTGTTCGGAGAGATGTGGCTCCAACAGGTTCTGGAGGACGGGAGAAAAATAGGCACTTATGAGTACCAGTAGAGTAATCAATATCCATATAGCAATAGCACTATGCTTGGCTTTCAATATCGAGAAGCGATAACGAGCCCAATAGAACTGATGCCACCCCAGAGCGAAAGTGCGCGAGACCGCCCCGACTGCTTTTTGATACATCTTTTTAACAGCTCCTACTTTCGCATTGAGTTTTGCTTTCATTATTAGAATATCCTTTACATAAAAGACCCAGAATATGCATACGCGTATAATGAAAGCAAAAACAACAAAACAAATCCCTTATTCATTGCACCCTCATCCCTTCTTCCCCCTTTAAAACAAAAACCGCTTTAAACTATTTCCTCGTTAATACGCCTTTTTCAACAACAATGAAATATCGTTCAGTTTCTTATCGAGCGTCCAAAGTGGAATATTACTTAAGACAGATGAAGCCAACAGGTGCATATCGACATAGCCCAATCCCTTCCCCATAAGACGGTACTTTTCGATAAAAGTCATAACTTCTTCGTGTTCCGCCTGAACAGCCATTGGAAGGGTTTGTAAAAGAGAAATTATTTCATCCCTGTTTTTGAGATTTCCGCAGGCAAGCTCGCCGATAATAAACGGGTGGCAGACCGCAATGCCGTCGTTTAACAAAACATCAAGGCCGATACTACCCTCGCGCAGATGCGCAATCCATACTGATGTGTCGACAAGGACCATATTATGCGCTTGCGGATCTTCTGCGCGGGATTGCTTTCAACTTCCTTTCGGTGCCGCCGAGAATAGCGAGCCTTCTGGCGCTCTCCCTCGCAATCAAAGATTCAAGTCCGGCCCTGACAAGTGCAGTTTTTTCTTTAACGCCCGTCAGTTTAGCCGCTTTATCAAGTAATTCGTCCTCGATGTTCAATGTAGTTCTCATGAAGTCACCTCTTTTTAATATGTATCTATCATATGCATTAATATGCATTAATATGTATTAAATACCGTCATCCTGTCAATAGCAGACTGCACAGCCGCATCAGCGCTCAAGCGTTCTCTTATCCGAAAATTCTTTTTCTATCTGTTTTTTGACCGCTTCTATCCTTGCCGTCAAATTAGGGTGGGTATCAAGAAGGCCGGTTCTGTCTTCTTCTTCGGATATGTCGTTTGCCTTTGCTAAAGCTCTCAGTTTCTCAAGGGCGGTTACTGCGGCCTGCGGGTTCATGCCTATGGAGATCAGCGCTGAAACGGCTTTTTCGTCCGCTTCATATTCGTTTTCCCGCATGTATGCCCTTGTAACGAGCGGATTTACGATGAGATTGGCGAGCCCGCTGCTGCTTTTTTGCCGGGACTAAATATCGATATTCTTGGCCTCCAGCGCGTGCTTGGTAATGAACTCTTTGCGGGGCTCTACTTGATCTCCCATGAGTATGGTGAATATCTCGTCCGCCTTTACCGAATCCTCTATCGTGACCTGCATGAGCGCCCTTTTTCCCGGATCCATTGTGGTCTCCCATAACTGCTGGGGGTTCATTTCGCCGAGACCTTTGTAACGCTGGATGCTCAGGCCTTTTTTGGACGCCTCTGTTGCGGTGGCAAGAAGTTCTTTTAAAGAAGCGGCCTCTTTTTTGATTTCCTTTATGCTGGTCTTATACGGCGGCTTGCCGAATACGGCTGTTACCTCCTTATAGACCTGCGCTATTTCTTTGAATTCAGGGGACTGAAAGAATTGCACAGAAAGGTTCATCTTATAGTTCTGCCGCTTGATTTCTACTGCGTATGCCTCCTGCTCTTCATCGAAGGTTATTTCGCCGGGCTTTATGTTTTTGATTTTCTTTTGTAAATCTTCCAGCAATGCCGCGAGCGCTTCTTTGCTTTTGAAGCTTGCTTTATCTATGCCCTGTTCTAAGAGAAGGCTTATAACCCTGGGGTCTTTCCTTTTTCTTTCAAACCAGTCCATAAGCTTTTCATACACTGAAACCCTTTTGAGATGAGGAATGAGCTTCTTGCCTCCTATCTCGCCTGACGGAGTGGATACCTGAATATCCTCGGCTGCGAAGTCAAAGAGCATGGCCATCAATTCCGTCTCGTTCTGGGCGTATCTTTCCGCCTTTCCTCTCTTTATCTTGAAAAGCGGCGGCTGGGCGATATACAGATAACCTCTTTCTATCAATTCGGTCATCTGCCTGTAAAAGAATGTAAGGAGGAGCGTCCTTATGTGCGCGCCGTCAACATCGGCGTCTGTCATGAGTATTATCTTGTGATACCTCGATTTCAAGGCGTCGAAGTCATCGCGGCCTATGCTTGTGCCGAGGGCTGTTATCAACGTCTTTATTTCGTCGGACGTAAGCATTTTGTCGAAGCGAGCCTTTTCCACATTGAGAATCTTTCCCCTTAACGGAAGTATCGCCTGAAAACGCCTGTTCCTTCCCTGCTTTGCGGAGCCTCCCGCTGAATCTCCTTCTACTATGAATATCTCTGACATTGCCGGGTCTTTCTCCGAGCAGTCCGCAAGCTTGCCCGGAAGGCCGGTGTCTTCGAGGATGCCTTTTCTCCGCGTGAGTTCCCTTGCCTTTCTTGCGGCCTCGCGCGCCCTCGCCGCTTGAATCGCCTTTTCTATAACCTTTCTTGCTACGGAAGGGTTTTCCTCGAAATATCTCGACAGGGCTTCATTTGTTATGGATTCGACCAATCCCTTGACTTCGCTGTTTCCGAGTTTCATCTTTGTCTGGCCTTCAAACTGCGGATTGGAGATCTTTACGCTTATGACCGCCGTGAGCCCTTCTCTTATGTCTTCGCCTGAGATGCTCTCTTTGCCTTCCTTCAGAATTCCCGAGGATGTGCCGTAACTGTTGGAAGTCCTTGTGAGGGCGGATTTAAAGCCGACCAGATGCGTTCCCCCCTCTCTCGTGTTTATGTTGTTCGCGAAGGTATATATGTTCTCAGCGTAGCCGTCATTGTACTGAAG
Source organism: Nitrospirota bacterium (assembly GCA_021792185.1). Taxonomy (GTDB): domain Bacteria; phylum Nitrospirota; class Thermodesulfovibrionia; order Thermodesulfovibrionales; family Dissulfurispiraceae; genus GWB2-47-37. The sequence goes on from JAJYVD010000020.1 coordinate 13,830, forward strand.
GGCTATTTCTACGCTTATCCCCTCTTTTTCTCCGAATACGTATATGGGCTTGGGATGAATTATGGTTTTGTTTTTATTTAAATGCTCGACAAAGGATACTATTCCGCCCTTATAGATAAAGTTCTGGCTCTTGTTTGTCTTTTCGTCGGTTATAGTTATCTGGAGGCCTTTATTTAAGAACGCAAGTTCCCTGAGCCTTTGCGCGAGGACGTCGTAATGGAACTCCAGCGTCTCGAATATCTCTGAATCGGGCTTGAAGGTGATCTTTGTCCCTTTGCCCTTTGTTTTGCCTGCAACCGTAAGCGGTGTCACGGTCTTTCCGCGTTCGAACCTCTGCTGGTAGACCTGTCCGTTCTGCTTTATCTCGACCTCGAGCCATTCCGAAAGCGCGTTTACAACAGAGACGCCGACTCCGTGAAGACCTCCGGAAATCTTATACGCCTTTGATTCGAACTTTCCTCCGGCATGAAGCTCGGTAAGCGCTATTTCAGCGGCGGTCCTGCCTTCGGGGTCTCCGGGATGCGGGGCAGTGGGAATTCCCCTGCCGTTGTCTATGACCGTGCAGCTTCCGTCGTGGTGCAGGGTTACGTCTATGTTCGTGCAGTGCCCTGCGAGGGCTTCATCCACGCTGTTGTCCACGACTTCGTACACGAGATGGTGCAGGCCGTCTATGCCGGTGGAGCCGATATACATGGCTGGCCTCACCCTGACGGCTAAAAGGCCTTTCAAAATCTTTATGGATTCAGCCCCGTATTCCTCTGTCTCGGGAACAGGTGTTTGTTCGTTTGTTTCTTCTATGTTTGTTTTGTCCATTCACTCTCCTCTTACTTAAAAAGGTTAAGGCTTAGGTCGAGGTTAAAAATCTTTCTCTTTTCTTAGCCTTATGCTCAACCTTAACCTGCTTTATAATCTCATCGGCATTACTACGCATTTATAGTCTTCTCCTCTGTCCTGCATAAGCATGACAGGGCTCAGGGGTTCATTAAGCTTGAAGACTACCTTTTCCGAGGCCATAACATTCAATGCGTCAAGGATATACCGCGCGTTTAACGCCAGCGTCATTGCGCTCCCCGAATACTCTACCGGTATCTCGTCGCTTGCCTCTCCGAGATCAGGATTTGACGCGGAGATGACCATGTTGCCGGAATCTATATCGACCTTTACGGCGCTGCTCCTCTCCCTGCTCATGATCGAAACCCTTCTCAGGGACTTTGTCAGGAGGCCTTTATCGACGGATACTATTTTTTCATTGGCGGCCGGTATAACCTGCTCGTAATTCGGATAGGTGCCGTCTATCAAACGCGTCAAGAACTGGATATCGTCAATCGTAAAGAGGATATGGTTTTTACTCATCGTTATTTTTACGGCCTTGTCGTCATCGCTCAAAAAACGCCTCAATTCCGCCACGGACTTCCTCGATACTATCATCTTCTTTTCTTCCTTGAATTTTGCGCCTACGGTTTTCTCCGAAAGGGCGAGCCTGTGCCCGTCGGTTCCTACTACAATAAGTTTTCCGTCCGCTTTCATGTGGAATAAAAGCCCGTTCAATACATACCGGGTGTCGGACTCTCCGGCCGCGTATATGGATTTATCTATCATCTCAAGGAGGAGGGAAGAAGCTACCTCCATCTCTTCTATGGCTTCATTAGATTCTCTGGCGAGGCCGGGCCACACCGGGAACTCGTCGGCGGAAAGGCTTGCGAGCCGAAAGTTGCTCTTTCCGGACTTGACCTTTACCCACTGGGAATCGGCCGATTCGATGGAAACCTCGCCTTCCATCTCTTTGACTATCTCAAACAGCTTCCTCGCCGGAATGCACATCCTGCCTTCTTCCGCTACGGAAAGGCTTATAGGCTCTTTAAAGGCAGTCTCGAGATCGGTGGCGGTGATATAAGCTCCGCCTTTTTCCGCTGCGAGAAGGAAATTGTTAAGAATAGGCATCGTGTTTTTCTTTTCCACAATATTCTGGATATCCGAAAGCTTCCTTTGCAGTTCGTCCTTTTCTACTTTTACCTTCATTGTTCCCTCCTGATTAGAGTTGATGCGTTAAATCTAACTCTTTATCTTTTTTGAGATATATTCAACGGTTTTTTTTAACGTTTCGTCCCTGCCCCTCTTTTCCTCTATCTGCTTGCATGCGTAGATTACGGTTGCGTGATCCTTCCCCCCGAAACTCCTGCCGATCTCGCTCAATGAAAGCTGCGTAAGCTGTTTAGTAATATACATGGCTATCTGACGGGCGTTCGCCACCTCTTTTGTCCGTTTTTTTGTCTTAAGTTCCTGCGCCTTCATCCCGAAATATTCGCCGACCGCCTTCTGAATTATATCTACCGTGACCGGCTTTTCCTCATCCGATATCAAATCCTTCAGCACATTCCTCGCCATGTTTATGTCTATAGGCATTCCGGTGAGGGATGCGTGCGCCCCGAGTTTTATCAGGCAGCCTTCGAGTTCTCTTACGTTAGATTTCACCTTTGTGGCTATGAAATAAGCGACGTCATCGCTTATCGCCATCTTTTCCATATCGGCTTTTTTGTGTATAATGGCAACCTTTGTCTCCACTTCGGGCGGCTGAATGTCGGCAATAAGCCCCATGCTGAACCTCGACCTCAACCTGTCGGTAATATCGGCTATCTCCATAGGCGACCTGTCGCTCGAAATCACTATCTGCCGCTGTTTCTCATAAAGCGAGTTGAATGTGTGAAAAAACTCTTCCTGCGTGGTCGTCTTGCCTGCTATAAACTGTATGTCATCTACGAGCAGGGCATCCACGTTCCTGTATTTTTCCTTAAACTCTCCCATCTTCTCATGCCTTATTGCTGCGATAACTTCATTTGTAAACTGTTCTGCCGACACATAATGGACTATCCTGCCTGGATGCTGATCGACAATGGCATTGCCTATGGCGTTTATGATGTGCGTCTTGCCGAGACCGACTCCTCCATAGATGAAAAGCGGATTGTAGGCAAACCCGGGGTTTTCTCCTACCCTGATAGCTGCCGCGTGGACAAATTGGTTGGAAGGGCCGACAACGAATGTGTTAAAGGTATATCTCGGGTTAAGGTAAATCCCCCTGCTCGCAAGCCGTGTTCTCCTCGTTTCGAGTTTAGAATCCAGCTTTTTGAGTGCGGCATCCTCCTTTTCGGCGATCTTATACTTTACATTCACAGTATAGCCGAGCAACCCATCCATTACGTCGGAAATAATCGTGGGATAATAGTCCTCTATCCAATCCCTGAAAAATCTGTTCGGGATTTCTAAAATCGCCGCCTTGTCCTTAAGCTGGATCAATTTTATGGGCTTAAACCAGAGGTCAAAGGTGCTTTCTCCAACCTTCTCGGCGATTTTAGAGAGACTTTTTTGCCATATGTCTTCTACGCTCAAACCCGCTGCCATCTTTAATTTTCTTCTCCAAATAACTGGATATTTCTATGCTTATCAACACTTTACTAACAATTGTTAGTAATTTCAACTATTTTTACCTGCTCATTATAGCCTATCTGTTAAATCAAGGGCAATAATCCGTTAATTAAAAACTGTAGTTAATTTTCTTAACAAGCCTCCGCTTGCGAACATAAAACTCCTGCAAAAATATTATTATGCTATTGTTCTGTAAAACAACCTATTATTCCGGTTATTAACAACTAAACAGCCCCTACTATCTGCTACTATTTTATATTTATAAAATAAATAATAGTAGTTATTTATTTTCCTGTTTTAAAGTCTTAAGATATCCATGAATAAAAACATCTATATCTCCGTTAAGCACTGCATCAACATTGCCAACTTCTATATTTGTCCTATGGTCTTTAACAAGCCTATAAGGCTGAAGCACATAAGAGCGTATCTGATTGCCCCATGATATCTCTTTTTTATCGCCTATAATATCTTCAAGCTTCTGTTCCCGCGCCTTTAATGACAGGTCATAAAGTCTTGATTTCAATAATCTCATGGCCACTTCCCTGTTTCTATGCTGGGATCTCTCGCTCTGGCATGCGACTATTATACCGGTAGGAATATGGGTTAACCTGACCGCCGAAGAAACCTTATTGACATGCTGGCCTCCTGCACCCGATGCCCTGAAGGTATCCATCTTTAAGTCTTCATCCCTTATGTCTATTTTTATATTATCTTCTATTTCAGGATACACGAGGACCGCTGAAAAAGAGGTGTGTCTTCTTTTATTCGCATCGAAAGGAGATATCCTTACAAGCCTGTGAATGCCTGCCTCAGCCTTTAAATAACCGTAAGCATACGGGCCTTCTACTGTAAAAGTTGCGCCTTTTATTCCACCCTCTTCTCCCATCTGCATATCTACTATCGCTGTCTTATAGCCTTTATTTTCAGTCCATCGCAGGTACATCCTCATCAGCATCTGCGCCCAATCCTGGCTCTCGATTCCCCCGGCGCCCGGATGTATGGTAACGATTGCGCTATTCTTATCCACATCCCCGGAAAGAAGGAGTTTTAATTCTATGACTTCCAGAGATTTTTTTAATTCATCGGCTTCTTTTTTTATCTCTTCAAAAAATATCTCCCCTTCTTCTTCGTTTAATATGCTTATCGAATCTTCGAGGTAAAGCACATGACTGAGAACGGTCTCTATAGGCTGCAGGGTCTCTTCTATTTTCGCCTTTTGCTTCTGCAACTGTTTAAGCCTGTCGGGGAATGCCCATACGTCTTCGGAAGATAAATCTTTTTCTATAGATGCCAGTTCGGACTTGAGCCTGTCTACATCAAAGATAACCTCTTAATGAGAGTGCCTTTTCTTTTAATTCCGCCATATATTCTTTAAGTTCAGCCTGCAACAACATGCCTTTTCCCTCCTACGGCTTTTTTTTGAGCAATAACAACAGCGAACAAACAATGCAGAGATACGAAAATATATCCCCGTATTTCGTATACGCCGTCAGTGTTTTATCTGTTTTTAAATCCCTTATCGAGAACGTCCTTTTAAAAAGTTCGGTTTGAGAAAGAATTCTTCCGCTGCTGTCTATAAATCCTGAAATGCCTGAATTTGCAGCCCTTATAACAGGCTTTCTGTTTTCAATAGCCCTGAATACAGCCATACTGAAGTGCTGATACGGGCCGTGCGTTTTTCCAAACCACGCATCATTGGTTATGGTTACTATAAAATCTCCCCCTTTTGTATAAAACTTCCTTGCAAGGCCGGGGAAGATTATTTCGTAACAGATCAGCGTGCCGAAACTTCCGAATGGAGTTACTGCCCTTATATAACTATCCCCGGGGGCATAATCCCCTACGCCGACGACAAGCTTGTCGATGAAGAATAAGAATTTTCGCAAGGGAACATACTCTCCGAAGGGAACAAGATGTATTTTATCATAGATATACGAGACGTTTCCATCCCTGTTTAGGAGCACGGCGCTATTTGTGAATTTTTGGGCGATAGTTTTTGATCCGGAACGGTCTTTAGTCAGAACGCTCCCGAAAAGCAGGTAAGAATCGAGCTGTCTCTGAAAAGAAAGAAGGTCTTCGGTAAGGGCGCCGTCTTTTCCGAAAATGAACGGCACGGATGTCTCCGGCCATATAATAATATCGGGCTTTTCCTCTGCGGCGGCAGCGGACAATTCTTTATAAGCGCCGATAACCGCGTTCTGGTAAGACGGCTCCCATTTCTTGTCCTGTTCGATGTTGCCCTGAATAACGGCGGCCTTTATGTTGGCCCCCGGCCGTTGCTGGTACAGTCTGTAGAAACCGTAGGAAAATGTTGCTACAAGAACAACGGAAAGAAGAATAAAGCCGCCGAGCGTGGGAATGAGCGAATAAAGAGGACGCTCGGTCTTCCGCTGCTTGAGGAGCAGGATGTCCGCAAAGGCGCCGTTCACGGCAATTAGAAGGAAGGATATTCCGTAAATGCCTGTTATGTCGGCTATCTGTATTGCGGGCAAAAATTTATATTGGCTGTATCCGAGGCTCGACCACGGGAAACCGGTCATTGCGTAGGAACGAACAAATTCAAGAACGGTCCAAAATACAGGCGCTACAAACATAATAGGGAGGTCGGATTTTTTTATATGCGCCGCGTATAAAAATGAAAATAACGCCGGATACATGCTCAAATAAAGGCATAACAATAAAACCAGGAGGATGCTCGGGACAAAAGGTATGGAGCCGTATTTGTTTATAGAGTGGTAGATCCAGTAAGTAGTGCCGAAAAAATATACGATGCCGAAGAAAAGCCCGGCTTTAAAAGCGCTCTTTTTATCTTTGCCGTAAACATAGACGAGTAAAGGAACAAGGGCGACCCACGCAATGGGATAAAGCTCTATTTTTGGGAAAGATAAAAACAGGAGCAGCCCCGACAGAATCGCGGGCCCGTAAAAGCGGTTGAATTTTGTCTTAAGTTTGTTCATAATGTTTAAAACGTATTTGCTATTGTCGCCGTTTATGTTATCATAAAAAAAGTTATGCCCGCTATTATTATTATTCCGGCGCGTTATGCATCCACCCGTTTCCCGGGAAAACCCCTCTGCCCCCTCTCAGGAAAGCCCTTGATTCTCCATGTTTACGAACGGTCGAAACTGGCAAAGTCGGCTCTGGAAGTCTTTGTGGCCACAGACAATAAGCTTATTTACGACGCGGTGGAAGGCTTCGGCGGAAAGGCGATAATGACCTCTGAGGGGCATCAGTCCGGCACCGACAGAATCGCGGAGGCGGTAAAAATACTTGAGAACACGGGATACGGGATACAGGACACGGACATAATCGTTAACGTGCAGGGCGATGAGCCGATGATTCAACCTGAGATGATAGACGATGTCATAGAAGTGATGGAGGATGAAAGGGCTTCCATCGGCACTCTTGCAAAGAAAATAGAGAAAGCGGAGGAAATAACGGATCCTAATATCGTAAAGGTGGTATTCAACGAAAAGGGCTTTGCCCTTTATTTCTCGCGTTCTCCCATACCGTATCATAGAGACTTATTTAGCGCAGAAGCGCAGAAGTGCGGAAGCGCAGAAAAAAAAATCTTTAGTTTTGGACTTCCGGACTTCCAGACTTCCGAACTGTTGATGTTTAAGCACATCGGCATTTACGCTTACAGAAAAAATGTTTTATTAAGGCTGTCTAACCTGCCTTCCACAAGGCTCGAAGAAATAGAAAAACTGGAGCAGTTGAGGGCTCTTGAAAACGGCTTTAAAATAAAGGTTAAAGAAACGGGGTTTGAAACTATCGGAGTAGACACACCAACGGATCTGGAGAGGGTAGAGAAATGCCTAAATATATCTTTGTAACCGGCGGAGTCGTATCGGCATTGGGAAAAGGGATCGCTGCTGCGGCAACAGGGGCGCTCCTTGAGGCAAAGGGATTAAGGGTCACGATGCAGAAGCTCGACCCATACATCAATGTAGATCCCGGAACATTAAGCCCATTCGAACACGGAGAGGTCTTCGTGACCGACGACGGATGCGAGACGGATCTCGATCTTGGGCATTACGAGAGATTTACCCATGTAAGGTCAGGTGTTTTCAATAACTTTACAACAGGCAAGATCTATAACAATGTGATAACAAAAGAGAGAAGGGGAGATTATCTTGGAGACACTGTTCAGGTCGTTCCGCATATAACCGACGAGATAAAGAGCGCTATAAAGGCGGCGGCAACGGACGAATACGATATAGCGATAGTCGAGATAGGAGGCACCGTAGGCGATATCGAGAGCCTGCCGTTCCTCGAGGCGATAAGACAGTTCAGATACGACGTGGGCAGGGAAAACGTGCTTTATATGCACCTGACCCTTGTCCCCTATATCAGGGCGGCAGGGGAACTGAAGAGCAAGCCTACGCAGCATAGCGTTAAAGAACTGAGGGCAATAGGTATCCAGCCGGACATCCTTATCTGCAGGTCTGAAATGCCGCTTTCCGCGGATGTAAAGAGAAAGATAGCGCTCCACTGTAATGTGGATCCGGACGCTGTCATAGCTGCCATGGATGTAGAGACCGTTTATGAAGTTCCGGTCTGCTTCAAGGCGGAAGGCATGGACAAGCTTTTGGAGAGAAAACTTTCCCTTAATCGTCCGGAGCCAGAATTGTCGATTTGGGCTGAGGTTGCGCATAGGATAAAACAGCCGAAATTCGACACTACTATAGCCATTGTCGGCAAATATGTCGGCCTCAAGGATGCCTATAAAAGCCTTTCGGAGGCATTGCTTCATGGAGGGGTCGCAAACAACGCGCGCGTACATCTTCAGTGGGTAGATTCAGAGGAAATAGAGAAAAAGGGAGCGGAAAATTTTTTATCGGAAGTGGACGGGATACTCGTTCCCGGAGGCTTCGGAACCAGGGGAATAGAGGGGAAGATAGATGCCATCAGATATGCGCGGGAAAAGAAGATACCTTATTTCGGTATATGCCTCGGCATGCAGACCGCTGTTATCGAATTCAGCAGGAACGTATGCGGCCTTAAAGCCAACAGCACAGAATTCGACCCTGAAATAGACGCGCCGGTAATCTATCTCATGGAAAAATGGTATAACCACAGGACGGGCAGGATTGAAGAAAGGACAAAGGAATCGCAGATGGGCGGCACCATGAGGCTCGGCGCGTATCCGTGTGTCCTGAAAGAGGGAACCCATGCGTTCACCGCATACGGAGCAAAGGAAATATCGGAAAGGCACAGGCACAGGTACGAGTTCAACAACAAATATAGAGATATTATTACCTGTAACGGGCTTATTATAAGCGGCACATCCCCTGACGGAGAACTGGTCGAGATAGTGGAATTGAAGGACCACCCGTGGTTCCTTGGCTGCCAGTTCCATCCCGAATTCAAATCAAAGCCCATAGAGCCGCATCCTCTGTTCAAGGCGTTCATAGGCGCTTCTCTCAAAGAAAAGCGCGAGCTTTTCCATTTGAATGAAGGGCAGTAAGCGGATAGCATTCTAAGCGGTAAAGGGTATGAGGTGTGGACAAAAGAGGTAGAGGGGTTTTTGAGGGAAAGTATATAACAGCAGACAACATGCTGTGGTATAATTCGGTATGAACTGGAGAGAAAGAATAACCACCGATCCGCTCGTGTGTCATGGAAAGGCGTGCATTAAAGGCTCGCGCATTATGGTGTCGGTTATTTTGGACAATTTGGCGGAAGGAGCCGGCGAAGAAGAAATATTGAAAAGCTATCCATCGCTGACCCGCGAAGATATTAAGGCGGCAATAGCCTATGCCGCAGAGTTATCCAGAGAGAGATTAATACCGGTTACAGCATAAAAAATGCAATTTAAGATCGATGAAAAAAATTCAGATGCACATAACTATTTGAAATTTTTTGTCTTTCTGGCGAACATTTATGAGGTAGTTCTAGTGTATCAGCCAGAATGGGGATAAACGAAACAGGTTCGGATATAACCCCCAATAAGGGGTATATACGAAATAATTGCGCATATGAACAAGTTAGGCGACATCAGATATTATGGAGTTGCTCAAAATTTCTGATCTAACATATCGCATCTAAAGTTCTACATGGTTGCCTTAAGCCATTGCAGCAATATTAGAACTTAAAAATAAAAGGGCCACTATGGATCCTTTAACACTTATATTGACAATTGTCGGATTGCTTATAGCAATAATCTTTGGCTACTTTCAGGTTATTGTTCCGTTTGTGAAAGGAGAGGTCAAGTTTTCAAAAACTTGGCCATTTGTAACTAAAATAGTTGATACCACACAAGACATGATGTGAGGATTTGGACATTTTTAAAACCACGGCTCAATAATTTTGCCATCGGAAGCCGTCTTCCTGCAAGCTCTGAGTTTTTCGTTTGCTTGACAAATTATGTCATACATTGTAAACATATATAATGGTCGTTTATGAGGAGAGTGTTAAGAAGGCGGTTATTAAAGGTTTGTTGCCCAAGGATGTTTTCAAAAGATTTAACAATGTTTTCATCGCGCTGGATACAACTCACGACTTGAGCCTTTTTGATATCAAAAAATTAAAGTCATCCGAGGAAAGGACTTACTATCGAGTAAGGAAAGGGAAATATCGAGCAATATTTTATATCGAAGACAACAACTATTTTGTCATATCAATTGCCAAGAGAGAGGAGGTATACGATAAATGGGAGTGATATCCATAAGATTGAATAAGGACGAGGAAAAGATTTTAAAGAAATTGTCCGAGCATTTTCACGAGGACAAATCCGCCCTCGTGAAAAAATCGTTGTATGAATTGTATGAGAATATTCTGGATTTGGATGAAATAAAGAAATTCGAGACTAAGGAACGTAAAGGCAAGATATCTTTTTATACTGCGGAGGATATTTTAAAAATATCATGAAAAACAAGCAGAAAAATTTATCTACACGCATCAGTTTTCCGGATGACGAAAAGACACTCCCATGGCTCCCCCTCATCCTGGACGCCTTTGCCATTATAGACAAGGGCATCTCGGTTGCAATCCACGAGCATGAAAAGAAGTTCAAAACAAGGCTGGCCTGCTCTAAAGGCTGTGGCTCATGCTGCCGTACCCATAAGGACATTCCCCTCTATCCTCTCGAAATGGTGGCCATCTACTGGCACGCTATAGAAAAGCTTGAGCAGCCCTTGCGCGGCATGATAAAAAAACAGCTTCTCTCGCACAAAAAAGGAGGGACATGCCCTTTTCTTCTGGACGGAGCCTGCTCAATTCATTCCTTCCGTCCTATCGCGTGCAGACAGTTCAATGTCTTTAACTCGCCATGCTCTGAAGGCGAAGACCCCTACCATACCCGGAGAAAAGATGTCCTGACCCCTCTTGAAAAATACACGCATCAGGCTATCGCTGTCATGCTTCCATTTTACGGAATTACAGGCGAGGCGGCAAAAGCCCATGCCGTCAAGAGCGGCTTCATACACACACAGGTCCGCGTGCTTCAATCGTGCGACTGGACAGAACTGGCGCGGCGGATGGATGATTTCAATTTCGGAACCCCGGCCTCACACGGAGGCTAACAGCTCCTTCAAAGACTGCTCGCAACTATTTTTTTCGTGTCCTCGGCAATCAGATGACAGTCCACGCGTATAGAATGGTTTTTAAGGCGGTCTTCCATCTGTTTTTTGGTCTTGTGGCACAGCTTTCTTAAGACATCGAATCGCTTTCCGTAATAGAGCCAGGGGAACATGTCATTTATATCCGAGGTCTTGAATGGCTGGATCTCTTTGGAGCTTATACCCGCGTTTTTGAGAAGCGTTAGCACGTCGCCTGTTGCCGGTTTTTTAGGCTGCCATAATGAAACCTGCAAGAGGTTCTGCCAATTGAGCACTAAATGAATTTTTGCCGTTCTCGTTAACCCTGAATTGCAGGACTCCACAACACCCGATACCGCTACGAAAATAGCTCCTGCGTCATCTGTTACATAAACATCATCGCTGTAACGGAACAACTCCTGATGCGCCCGTTTCGCCAGCGCGCTGTCGCAAATTATAAGCTTGTTGTTATCCTTCGGATTATCTATGGGGCATAAAACGGACATCGGTTAATTTTAGCATATTGAACTCATTTTAACCCCAAAAAAGCCAATGCCTCTATATGATACGTCTGCGGGAAAAAATCTATCACCCTCAAAGATTCGATGTCATATTTCACAAGGAGTTTTTTCAGGTCTCTCGCAAGGGTCGTGGGATTGCAGGATACATAAGCTATTCTTTCCGGCGTCATTGAGATAATCTTTTCGACAGCCCTGTTCGTCAGCCCTGCCCTCGGCGGGTCTGTAATTAGAATATCAACACGGCCTTTAACATTAACTGCCTCTATAGATGAGCGGATAAATCTGCAATTTTTTATGGCGTTTATACGGACATTTCTCTTTCCGTCTTCAACAGCATAAGGGTTCTCCTCAACGGCGATTACCTCGCCGGCATCCAGAGAAACGGGAAGAGAAAAATTCCCCGCTCCCGCATACATATCCAAAACTCTTTTCCCGCGCAAAGGCTGCAAACAATCTTTTAAAAGTCTTACGACATCAAGGTTCAGTCTCCAATTGCTCTGTAAAAAGCTCATGGGAGATAAGGTGTATTTTTGCGAGTCGAGGTTGAGCGTTATAAATTCCTTTCCCTGTTTTAAGGGTTTGTTGTCGCCGAAGTCCATGAAGACGCCTGAAAATCCGGATCCAATCATTGCAGCCGCGAAATCATTCCACGCCGATAACCGCCTGTCCTTAGCCTTAATCAGCGCGGTTGCCTCATCTCCGTATGAAATATGTATTTCTTTGATTTCACTAAAAAGCCTTTCACCTTTTAAAAATTTTTTGGTTTTAGCGAGAAGCTCGTTTATCTCATTTATCATAAGGGGACAACTTTCTATATCTATGACTTCGCGCGTCTTTTCTCTGTAAAATCCGATTCCTCCACGAGAAACCTTGAATTGCCCCCTGTGTCTATAATTATAGGGATTGCCGGCTAATGATTCCGAAAGGTTTATCTCGATTTTTGCTAATCTCTTCAGGCAGTCTTTGAGGATTTCTTCTTTTAATCTTATCTGTCTCTGGTATGAAATATATTGAAGCTGGCATCCGCCGCATGCCCCGAAATACCTGCAGAGCGGCTTTATTCTGTCCGGAGAGTATTCTGCTATCTTTACGGCTGAGGCCTTATAATAATCCTTTTTTTCCTCTTCTATTTCAGCTTCTATTGTTTCGCCGGGTACTACTCCTTTTATGAATACTATCTTTCCTTTCCATCTCCCTATGGATAATCCGCCGTAAGCAGGGGATTCGGCCTTAAGGGTAACGACCGCCAAGTCCCTTACTTCCTGCTCTCAACAACCTGTCTTATTGTAGTCTTCAAGCCGGCAAGATCCGACGACTTGACCACATAGGCATCGGAAACCCATACCGAGAAGTCGTCGCGGTAGTCGTATGCCGTGAGCATTATTATGGGTATCTCGGGCTTTTTTTCCTTCATCTGGCGCAAAACCTGAATGCCGTCAATGTCCGGCATCAGAATATCGAGGGTTACAATGTCCGGATTTTCGCTTTCAAAGATATCCAGCGCCTCCTGCCCTGAGTTCGCCGTAACAACGGCATACCCTTCATCTTCGAGTTCAGCCTTGTAAAGCTTCAGTATGTTTTTCTCATCGTCAACAACAAGTACCTTCATTTCAGCCCTCCTCAAAAGGTAGAATTATCTTAAACTTCGTACCCCTGCCCAATACGCTTTCAACTTCTATTTTACCATCATGCTCCTCGATAATCCTCTTTGTTATAGAAAGTCCCAAGCCGGTGCCGGCGGGCCGGGTGGTAAAGAACGGATCGAATATCCGGTTTATGTCCTCCTCTCTGATGCCGTAGCCGTTATCCTCTATCTCTATGACTGTTTCCTTTCTTTCAGACCTGTGTCCGAAAAGGTCTGCATCCGAATATTCGCTTTTAATATATGCCCTCATGCGTATTTGACCGTTTTCGGTAGCCTGATTTGCATTATTTACTATGTTTAAAATCGCTTCTTTAAACCTGTCATGATCTATGAATATCCTGAAAGGATGTTCCATCTCCTTTATCAGGACATTGCCCCTCTCGTACATCGCAGGTTCAAGCAAGTTCATAATGTTATCGAAAAGCTCGCTTACATCCACCGCTTTCCTGTCAAGCCGCGCGCTCTTCACAAAACTCAAGGTATCGTTCAGAATCCCCTCGAGACGTTTTGTTTCGTCCACGATTATCCTCGAATACTCCCTTAAATCGCCGTCCAGCCTCTTTTCGAGCCTCCGCGCGAACCCGCCGATGGAAAGGAGCGGGTTTCTTATTTCATGCGCCACCTTTGCCGCCATTTCTCCGAGGGCAGCCATCCTCTCGGCGGTAATGACCTTTTCCTTCAGCTTTTTAAGTTCCGTAATATCCCTGACGATATGAACAGTTCCCATCAGCTCTCCGGACATATCAAGAATAGGCGAACATGAAATAAGGAATGCCTTTCCGTGCTGCGTGTCTTCCAGTTCTTCGAGAAAGGGTCTTTTAATCGACATGTCTTCTTGGCGGTAACGCACCTCGCATTTATCGAATTCATGAAGCGCTTCAAAGCTCTTTTTACCTATGATCTCTTCCGGTTTCTTTCCTGTCATGTCGAGGACGGCCTTGTTGACCCGCTTAATTATAAAATCCCTGTCGGTGACATACAAGATATCCGATATGGATTCGAAAATGTTTTCGAGTTCCTGTTCCGCCCTTGTAACATGCTCGAACAGCCGGGCGTTTTCTATGGCGGATGCTATCTGGTCGGTAAAGCCCTTGAGAAAATCCATGTCGTGATCCGTAATCGGCCGGCGCGAATATAAGTTGTCGACCCATAAAACGCCTATCACCCTGTCCATGGATATCAAGGGCACTACGGCATAAGCAGCCGTGCCGAGCTGCTGAATGAGGATCAGGTCTGAAAGCCTTTCCGCATACACATCGGTTACATTAAATGCCCTTTTCTCTTTGACCGTCTTTGTCAATATCGTATCCAGATCGAGAGAGACCTCTATCCCGCAGCAGAGCCTGTCCATAAAAGAATCCTTCCTCAGAGGGCTGCTTTCTATCTCATCGAGGAGGGACTGAAGATTTTTGTGCTCCATGGAAAGCTGCGACCATATTTGCCACGCCTCTTCATGGCTTGCAGGGCCTACTCCCATGGCTCCTTTCAAAATCCCTTTATCTTCATCCAGCAGGAAAAGCATGGCACGGTTAAAACCGAGGCCGTCGCCCATTGTTACCGCCGTGAGCACCATCCTGAGCAGCTTGTCCAACTCAAGCGTACCCCTCATCGCGGAGCTTATAAAAAAAAGCCTCGAAAGCTCATTGTTTTTCCTCAGAAGCTCTTTCTCTATCCTTTTTTTTTCGGTTATGTCTCTGGCTATGCCGCTTATGCCGATTATAGCCCCTGTTGAGCTTTTTATAGGAGAGAGGGTAAGGCTTACGTCGATAAGCAGCCCGTCCTTCGTCCTCCTGACGGTCTCTATGTCTTTTATAGTTTCTCCGTTTTTCACGCGCTCGCTGTAATTTTTTTCCATCTCGATCAGAAAATCCGGTATAAATGGCATGAATTGTCCGATTGCCTCGTCTTTGGTATAACCGTAAATCTTTTCCGCACCGATATTCCACGAGGTGACGACCCCCTCCAAGTCTGTTGTCACTATAGCATCGGCGGTATTTTCTATAAGACCCTGCAGGTAATCTTTCAGTTCTTCTATCCGTTCTTTCGCCTCAACGGCCTCTTTTTCCTGTCTCACTGCGCTTTCATACAGAATCGACTTGTCTATCGCGATGGCCGCTATGGATGCGAAACCTTCGAGTGCTGTCATGTCGTCATCTGTAAAAAGCACTATAGAGCCGTCAGGCGATTTTTTATCGTAAATGCCGAATGTCCCTATTATCTGATCCCCTATCTTTAAAGGGGTGCATATGGCCGTCTGAATGCTTATATTGGGAGCTATGGTGCCGAATTCCTCGGGACTCCTGGCGATTATCGTCTTCCCTTCCGCCGCTACCTTCCCGGCAATGCCTTCTCCGATAGAAACCGTTATATCTTCCCTGATAGCCTCCGGAAATCCGAAGGAGGCTCTCACCTTAAGTTTTCCGCCCTCCATAAGGCGGATCATACAGCCTGCCGCATTGAAAAGTTTAGCGGCTTCTTCGGATATCTTCTTGAGCAGTTCGTCGAAGTCGGTTATGGATATGATAGCCTTGGTGAGTTCGTATATGACTGTAATCCTGTTGAGCTGCTCTTTCGTTATATTGTAAAGTTCTACGTTCCTGTCAACGGTCTCCTGGAGCTTTTTAAGCATCTCCCTGTCATTGCCGAGAAGATCTTCCATGGAGAGGCTTTGAGATTCGTCGTTCATCTCGCGTGATATGTAAGCCTTTTCCGTCATATCTTCTTACCCGAGTAAAGGTCTAAATACATTGCAGCGGATTTCCTCCATGAAAAATCCTTGTTCATAGTATTCTTGACCATCCTCTGCCACAATTTCTTATCCGCATATCTACTCAACGCCCTGTGTATGCCTTCCATAAAGGCTCCTGCAGAATATTCATCGAAGAGAAAACCTGACAATCTGTCCTCTATTGTATCGGAAAGTCCACCGGTTTTCCTTGCCACAGGTATAGTCCCGTAGCGCATCGCTATCATCTGTCCCAAACCGCACGGCTCGTATAGCGAAGGCATCAGAAAAATATCGGCTCCGGCATATGCGAGATGCGCAACCGCCTCGTCAAATTCCGAGTGGAGAAAAAAAGCATCGGGGAAGCGGTTTTTCATGGAAGCGAGCAGTGTCAGGTAATGCGCCTCTCCTCTTCCAATTATAACAATATTCACCTCGCTTGCAATCATTTGAGGAATGGCGTCCGTTAAGATATCAATACCCTTCTGGCTTGCTATTCTTCCGATGAAAGATAAAAGGGGCGTATCGATATCCCCCCTGAACGAGCATTTTTTCATCAGTTCGGCTTTGCATTGCAGTTTGCCGGACAGTTTAAGTTTATTGTAAACATATGGCAGGAATTTATCGTCAGCCGGATTCCACTCCTTATAATCTATCCCGTTGAGGATCCCGACAAGGTTAGCGGTTCTTTTCCTGAGAATGCCGTCAAGACCGAAACCGGATTCAGGCGTAAGTATTTCCTTTGCGTATGTCTTGCTGACTGTAGTTATAAAATCCGCCCCAACTATCCCCGCCTTGAGAAAATTAATATCTCCGTAAAATTCTACACCCTCCATATTAAACAACTCCCAGCCGAGACCTGTTATTTCCATTGTTTGCGCCGGGAATATGCCCTGATACCCGAGATTATGGATTGTGATAACGGATTTTGTTCCGGCGAATACAGGGGAATGCCGGTAAACCGTCTTCAAATAAATAGGAATAAGCCCTGTCTGCCAATCGTTACAGTGCATAATGTCGGGACGAATATCGAGCCTCTTGCATACTTCAAGGACGCCTCTGCAAAAAAAGATGAACCGCTGGTCGTTATCAGGATAATCTCCGTAAGGCGTTCCGTAAAGATCATCCCTGTCGAAAAACTCATCATTGCCGATAAAAAAAATAGTGCCGGGGTGTCGGCGCGTGGGGGTGTCGGTGTGACTTTTTCTCTCCGATACGCCGATACGCCGATACACCGATACACTGTCCAGTGTAAAAACCCTGCATTTTCTGAATGCTTTCCCGATATGGATATCGATTTCAATGCCTGTGTATTGAATATCATCCGCGAATTGCTCTTTTGTCTTTTTGTATAGAGGAACGAACAGGAGGGCGTCGATCCCCATGTTCGTATATTCTTTAAAGAGCGTTCCCGCAACATCGGCAAGCCCTCCTGTCTTTGAAAAAGGAACGGCCTCCGATGTCACTATAGCAACCTTCATCTTACACTTCGGACTTTATATTTTGGCTTCCCGGAGGAATTTAGTTGCTTCTTCGGGAGGCGTAGGATTGATAAAAAAGCCGGAACCCCACTCGAAACCGGCCCTTTTTGTGAGCCTCGGCAGAATCTCCAAATGCCAGTGATAGTATTCATTTATCTCCTCTTTAAAGGGAGACGTATGGAGAATAAAATTATAGGGAGGCGAATCGAGAACCTTGTCTATCTGCTTCAGCGTCCTTTGCAATATTTCTGCAAAGCTCGAAAAGCTCTTCTCCGGAGGAGCGAAACTGGATTCATGCCGTTTTGGAAGTATCCATGTCTCAAAGGGATCCCTCGGGGCAAAAGGAGAAAGGGCAACATACTTATCGTTTTCATAAATAATCCTTTTGCTCGAATCAAGTTCCTGATTGATAATGTCGCAAAATATACACCGCTCCTTGCTGTCATAATATTTTTTTGAAGACTCCATCTCTTCCCGAACAGTCTTGGGCACTATGGGGAGCGCTATAAGCTGGCTGTGGCTGTGCTCCAGCGATGAACCTGCCACTTCGCCCTCATTCTTAAAGACCAGAACATACTTAAACCGTATATCTTTTTTTAGGTCGGCCAGCCTGAAATAATACGCCCACAGGACATCTTCGACAGCCCTCTGCGGCATTGTGGCGAGTGACAACTGATGGTCCGGCGTTTCTATTATAACCTCATGCGCGCCGATGCCGTTCATTATGTCGAATACTCCTTCGCCGCGCTTGTTAAGTTCTCCATGTATCTGAAGTGCAGGAAATTTGTTCGGGACCACCCTGAGCGTCCATCCTGAAGAATTTGGAGGCGTGCTCGCCGGCCTGAAAGCTATTATTTCAGGTGTTGTTGTATGTTCATTTCCCGGGCAAAAAGGACAAAACCCCCCTGCCTTTCTTTTCTGTGACGGCGATACGAAATCCGCAGGCCTTTTGCCTCTTTCAACGGATATGATGACCCACCTTCCGGATATGGGGTCTTTCCTCAATTCAGGCATAAATCCTCCATTATAGAGGGGACAGTCCCGATTCTACGACTCCGCTTTGCTCCGTCCGTAAATCTGGGACAGTCCCCTAATTCCACAACTCATTGACTCTTTGAGTTATAATTATACCACTATGAAGCCAACTTTTCATGCAATGCCTGTAAACGGCCCCTTTGAGGATCCGTGTATTTATATAAGAGTCTTGAGAGAAAGAAAATCGCTCATTTTCGATCTCGGATACATAGACAGGCTCGAACCAGGAAATCTTTTAAAGATCACGGACGTCTTTGTAACTCACATGCATATGGATCATTTTGCCGGATTCGATACCCTTTTAAGAAACATCCTCCGGAGAGACATCCCTATCAGGATATTCGGTCCTGAAAATTTAATCGATTGTGTTGAAGGGAAACTCAAGGGATATACATGGAATTTAATAAAGGATTACCCTTTAAAAATAGAGGTCTTTGAAATAAAGGGCGGCTCAATATCGCAGGCGGGCTTTTATGCGGAAAATGCGTTTGAGAAGATCATGCACAATGAAAAGAACTTCAACGGAACTCTTATAGAAGAGCCTTTGTTTAAGGCAAAGGGGCTTGTCTTATCCCATCAGATTCCTGTAATGGCTTACTCTATAGAAGAAGATTTTCATATTAACATTAACAAGGCGATGCTTGAAGCTAAAGAACTGCCTGTAGGCCCGTGGCTGTCAAGCCTGAAAACGGCAATAAGAGAGAAAATGCCGGATGAGACAACATTTGAGATTGCGGATAAGCGCCTCAATCTCTCCGAGCTAAAAGAGATCACCACTATCACAAATGGGCAAAAAATATCTTATGTAATGGATATTTCTCCTGCGGATGAAAATATCGAAAAAATAATTCCTTTTGTAAGGGACTCGGACATATTATTCTGCGAAGCGTATTTTTTGGAAAAAGACAAAGACAGGGCATACGAAAGACATCACCTTACGGCGGCCATTGCGGGAAGGATCGCGCGGGAGGCGAATGTGGGAAGCCTCGAAATCATGCATTTTTCGCCAAAATACAGGCATTGTGCGGATGAGTTATATCTGGAAGCGATGAAGGAGTTTAAGGGATAAAGCAATGAGCTATCTCGATGAAATAAAAACCCTCGAAAATCTGGACAAACAATATGTCTGGCATCCTTTCACTCAGATGAAGGATTGGATTGGAGAAAACCCGATCATTATTACTGAGGGAAGAGATTGTTTTGTAAAAGACGCTTGCGGCAAATGGTATCTCGACGGCG
Organism: Nitrospirota bacterium; assembly: GCA_021792185.1. Classification (GTDB taxonomy): domain Bacteria; phylum Nitrospirota; class Thermodesulfovibrionia; order Thermodesulfovibrionales; family Dissulfurispiraceae; genus GWB2-47-37. The sequence continues at coordinate 33,437 of JAJYVD010000020.1, forward strand.
TTTCGTCCATATGGGTAAACATACATGGACATCGAAAAAAAGAGATCGACGATGCAATAAAAGAGCAGCTTGATAAGATTGCTCATTCGACACTCCTCGGACTCGGGAATATTCCTTCAATAAGGCTTGCTGAAAGAATAATAAATCTTACGGATAAATCCTTTGCCGGATCGACGCCGAGATTATCAAAGGTCTTTTATTCCGATAATGGCTCTACAGCCGTTGAAGCGGCTTTAAAAATGGCATTTCAATACTGGATTCACAGAGGAGTAAAGGGCAAACAAACATTTTTATCTCTTAAGAATGCCTATCATGGAGATACAATCGGCGCGGTAAGCGTCGGAGGCATCGATATATTCCACGAAGTCTTCGGCCCGCTTCTTTTTAAGGCATATAAAGTTCCTTCGCCTTATTGCTACAGATGCGAACGCGGGAAAACATGTCATGAATGCTCTCTCTCTTGCCTTAAAGAGATGGAAAATGTTTTAGAGAAAAATTCCCACGAAATCGCCGCTGTCATAATCGAGCCTATTGTTCAGGCTGCTGGCGGAATGATCGTATGGCCTGAAGGATATTTAAAAGGCGTGAGTGAACTCTGCGACAAATATAATGTGCTTTTGATCGCGGATGAGGTAGCAACGGGATTCGGCAGGACAGGAAAGATGTTCGCCTGTGAGCATGAAAATATTGTCCCGGATATCATGTGCCTTTCAAAAGGGATAACAAACGGATATATGCCGCTGGCTGTTACATTGGCGACAGATGAGATTTATAATGCATTCTTGGGCGAATTTAAAGAAATGAAGACTTTTTTTCACGGCCATTCATATACAGGAAATCCTCTGGCATGTGCTGCTGCGATTGCGAGCATTGATTTGTTTGAGAAAGAAAAAACCTTGGAAAACATGCAGCCCAAAATCGCACTGCTCGAAGACAAATTAAAAGAAATAGCAGATCTTCCAAATGTCGGAAATGTGAGAAGCAAAGGACTTATAGCCGGTATTGAACTTGTGAAAGATAAAGCAACGAAAGAACCTTATCCATGGGAAGAAAAAATAGGCTGGAAGGTTGCTTATAAAGCAAGAGAAGAAGGGGTTTTGATAAGGCCTCTCGGTAATGTAATCGTCATCATGCCGCCATTAAGCATAAACATTGAGAACCTCAATCGCTTGATGGATGTGATAAAAAAGGCTATAATTGCGGTAAATAGTTAATGTTAGGAGAAAACCAATGAATATTTTTAGATTCGTTTCTATTTTAATTTTTCTATTATTGCCTACCCTGCTTCTCGCCGACGAATATACGATTAAAAAAGGCGATACTTTATGGGATATTTCCGAGGAAAAGACGAAAGACCCGTTCCAGTGGAAAAAGATATGGAAGGCAAACCCTCACATAAAAAATCCCCATCTCATATTCCCTGACCAGAAACTGAATATCCCCGACGAACTGACAGGAAAAGAGGAAATAAAAGAGGACAAGGCAGTCGCCTCCAAAAAGTCGGAGGCAATACAGCCTGTAAAAATAACTCCCAAGAAAATACCTGTACGCCAAGGAGAATATCTTGTTTCAAAGGAAGTATTTTTACAGAGCGGGTTCATTGCGGATGCCGTGACTTTTCCGGGGAAAATATCTGGCTCGCCCCAAAAGCAACATCTTATGGGACGCGGCGATTATGTATATATAGAAACAGATAAGCCCACGAATACCGGAGACAAATTTTACATATTAACCTCCGGTAAAGAAATCATGCATCCGGCAACTGAAAAATTGGCCGGTTATCTTGTAAGGATTAAGGGTGTCATGGAGATTCAGGGAGAAGATAACGGGAATAAAAAGGCATTGATCGTAGAATCATACGAAGAAATAACGCCTGAAGACAAAATCGCACCTTTTTATCCTGTCGAGCCACCCTTAAAGCCTGAAAAAGAAAGAAGGCCGGGTATTAACGGTATGATTATAAAATTGTGGAATGATTACAATATAAGCGGCGGTGGAGATATTATTCACCTTGACAAGGGATCGAAAGACGGTATTGAGGTCGGCGATGTTTTCACTATAATCTCCGGCGAAAAACCGCATACCACCGTAGGAACAGCCCAAATAATAAGTATAAAAGATAAAACCTCCGTAGCCTTATTGAAAAAAGCTGTGGGCGAAATAAAAACAGGAGATTCGTTCCGAAACTAACTAAAAAGGGGCTGCCGATCGGCAGCCCCTTTTTAGTTGAAATGTTTTTAGCTGGTGAGTATCTTTAATGCCCTTAACCTGCTCGGATGTTTCAGTTTCCTTAATGCCTTTGCCTCAATCTGCCTTACACGCTCCCTTGTAATGGAAAGATACCTGCCGACCTCTTCAAGGGTATGATCCCTGTCAACGCCGATGCCGAAACGCATCCTTATAACGGTCTCCTCCTTTGGAGTGAGCGTCCTCAATACCCTCTGTATCTGCTCTGAGGTCTCTATCCTCTCTGCATCCGAATACGGCGAAGGGCTTGCCTTATCGCCTATGAAATCCTCAAGCTCTGTATCCTCGTCGCCGATAGGCGTCTGAAGGGCGATTGGGTCTTGAATTGCTCTGAATACCTCTTCTACTTTTCTCCCCGGCACCACGAGTTTCTTGGCTATTTCTTCGTTGGTCGGTTCGCGTCCCAACTGCTGGGTAAGCTCCCGCGACGCCTTGGTGACGCGGTTGTAAAACTCCATCATATGAACAGGAACTCGGATAGTCTTTGTCTGGTCGATAAGCGCCCTTGTAATGGCCTGCCTTATCCACCATGTCGCATATGTGCTGAATTTAAAGCCCTTCTCGTATTTGAATTTATCGACAGCCTTCATAAGGCCTATATTTCCTTCTTGTATGAGATCCAACAGAGGCAGACCTCTGCCCACATAGTTTTTGGCGATATTGACTACCAGCCTGAGATTTCTTGTTATGAGCTCGTTTTTAGCCTCTGTAACGAGATATCGTGCCTTTGATATCCTGCTCCATATGTCCTTTATGGCATCGACTTTTATGCCTACTTCGGCCTCTACCCGCTTGTAATCCGCCTGAATTTCTTTCAAAAGTATTTCTAATTTTTTAGTGCTTTGTTCCTTTTTCTTTTTCTCATTTATAGCCGACCTCAACTCTTTCAAAGCGCCGTATTTTTTAATCTTTCCGTCGGCATTCTCAACTATTTCCATCAGCTCTTCAAGCCTTAAAAGGGTCTTTATAAGCGCTTCATCCGCCTTTTCTTCCTCGGTTAAGAGTTCTTCCTCTTCCTCCTCGGTATCGCTCGTTTCTAATATCTTTGTATAGAGCGGCAATCTCGATATCGTTTCCTTTATGATCCCCTTTCCTTCTTCGAGCTTTTTTGCAAGTTCTGTCTCTTCATATTTAGTAAGGATAGAAATATCGCCCATGGAATTGAAGTATGCTTGAACCAGGTCCTCTGCGCGCTCTGTCTCTTCTACCTCTTCTTCCGCCTCTTCTTCCGCAGGGACGCCCTCTTCATAATCAACTACTTTGACGCCCATATCGCTGAGCACATCCATGAGGTCTTCTATTTCATTCGGTGAAAAAAATTCGGACGGAAGGGCCTCATTGATTTCGTCATATGTGAGGACTCCGCGCCTCTTTCCGAGGTTTACGATCTCTTCAAATATATCTCGCTCTTTCATCGGTGGACATTACCCCTTTACAAACAAAAAAAATTAAAGAAAGGACTCCCTTTCTTTAATTATATAACGCAATTTATGTATTGCAAGCAAAAAGTTTGACAGGATATGGGAGGAGGGAGGGAGTAAGTAAGGAGTAGAGGTCAAGGCGCACGGTCAATTAGTACTGGTAAGCTGAACACATTACTGTGCTTACACCTCCAGCCTAT